>NZ_CP106952.1:0-600000 GCF_030419005.1 Eleftheria terrae | reverse complement strand
GCCAAAGCGGGCGGCGCGCTCACGCTGCAGGCGGAAGGCCCGGTCAGCTTGCAGACCGACGGCCGGCTCCACCTCGACGCCGGGCAGGCCGCGCACCTGGGCAGCGGCGGCCAGCTGAGCCTGCAGGCGCTGTCGCTGGTGCTGGAGGCACAAACGCAGATCAGCCTGCGGGTGGGCAGCTCCTTCATCACCATCGGCCCGGAAGGCGTGTCGATCGTGGGCGGGCTGTTCCCCATGCCCAAAGGCGGTGTGCCCGGCGTGGTGCCGCCAGCGACACCGGCGACGCCGGCCAAGCCGAAGCCGCTGGATGCGATGCCGCCCCATGTCGATCCGCTCACCGGGGGACGGCCATGAACCTCGACACCGTCATCGTCACCGCGTTCGACACCGACACGGTGCTCGAGACCGACAGCATCACCGGCGCGGCCGCGCCCGCCGGGGATGCGGCGCTGTCGCTTGCCGAGTTCCGCGAGGCACTCTGGCGCGACCCGCAGCTGCGGGTCTATGCCGTGCTGCAGGCCTCGCGCATGCCCGGTGTGCTGGACCGGCTGGCCGCGGCCCGCCAGGCCGGCGAGCTGCCCGGGTACGAATGCCTGGCCCGCGGCGCCCTCGACGACAGCCGGGCTGCGCAGGCGGCCTACCTGCTGGCCCTGGCGCCACAAAGCGCCTTCACCGACTGGCTGCTGGCCGCCGCGGCACCCGCACAGGGCGACTGGGGGGTGCTGCTGCGGTCGCCACTGGCGCCGCTGGCCATGCGGGCCTGGGCGCGCGATCGCGTCCAGGCTGTCCTGCCCGATGGCCAGGCCATCGCGCTGGACTGGCTGGACCCCGCGCTGCTGCGCGAGCTGCTGCCGCTGGCCGACCGGGCCCAGGAGGCCGAGCTGTTCGACGGGCTCGCCTCCCTCTGGTGGAACACGGGCGCGACCTGGACCCATCACCGGATGTCGCACGGCCGCCGGCGCACCGAGCGGCACGAGGTGGCCACATGATCCGGCTCAACCATCCGCAACAGCTCCGGCTGGAGGCGCGCACCCGCGAGCACGACCTGGCGCACATCGGCGCCGCCGTGGCCGAAGCCGTGCAGCACGAGGGCGTGCTGGAGCCGGCACTGATCCTGCGGACCTGGCAGCGGGCGCAGGCCTGCGGCCTTTCGCATGCCGTGTCCATGGGCCGCTACCTGGCCTTGAGCCTGGTCTTCGGCGAGGCCTTCGAACGGCAGCCCGGCCATGGCTGGGCACTGCAGATCCTGGAGGGACCGGCGGCCGAGGCGACCAAGGCCTACCAGCTCGGCCGGCAGGCGGTCGAAGCGATCCAGCATGGCAGCAAGCCGCCCGGCCTCGCGCCGCAGGCGCTCCTGCAGGCCATGGTGCGGATCGACGAGAGGCTGGGCCCTTGCGGCAGCGTGGGCAGCCTGGGCCCGCGCATTCCGCTGTCGGTCGGCTGTGCCTGCGATGTGCTGATGCTGCAGATCGACCGGCTGCACGAGGGCCGGGCATCGCCACAGCTGCAGTACCGCTACCGCGGTGGCGCGTGGCATCGCGAGCCTTCGGGCGGTCCGCCGCCGCGCTGGTCGTCCACCGCCGACCTGCCGCTGCCGCCGCGGCTGCACCTGCCGGGTGCGGCCTCGGCGGCCGAGGGCAGCACCTTGCGGCTGCGCACCCGCATGCTGGGCACCTGCGCGGCCGACCAGCACCCGGCCATCCGCCACGGCAGCAGCGCCGGCGTCGAGCTGCGCCGCGGCGTGCAGGGCCTCGACTGGGGCTGCCCGCTGCCGGTCGTTGCCTTGCCCGAGGGCCTGGCCGTGGCGCGCGAACCGCTGCTGCAGGCCCTGTCCGTCGAGAGCTGCGGCCTGCGTGAGCGTGGCCATGCGTGGGGGCGCCAATCGACCTGGCTGGCGCTCTACCCCTGCGCGCAGCGGCTGCTCGCCTGGCGGCGCGAGGCGCCGCCGGCGCTGGCCTGGCCGCGGACGGCCAACCTCCCCGAGGGCCGGCCGGGCGCCTCACTGCGCCGCATCACCCTGGAGACGGACGGGGAGCCCGACGACACCGCGCACTGGCAGCGCGGCCTGGCGCTGCTGGATGAGCAGCTGCAGCAGGGCCTGGCACGCCTGTTCAACGAGTGGGAGCAGGTCGAGGGGATGAGCGGTGCCCGGCTGCAGGCAAGGCCCGAAGCCCTGGTCGGCGAGGCCGGCATGACCTGGGGCTATCGATCCACCGAAGCGGCCTGGGGCGCGCCCCCCGAGCTGCATGTGGCGGGCCACCTCGACCTGTGCGCCTGCCAGCTGGCCCTGGCGCTTTCCGGCACCGTGCGCCTGGGCGACACCCGCACGGCCCTGCAGCTGCGCATCGACGGGCGGGCCGACTGGCGGCTGGACTGGGAGGCCGGCGAGGAAGCGTCCTCGCCGACCCCGCAGCTCGAGTTTCGCCTGCCGCTCAGCCTGTCGGCCGAAGCCGACGCGGTGCCGCGCGCGGTGCTGGCTCAGTGGAGCTGGGCCGGGGAGCCGCCCGCCTTGCTCGGGCGGACCGGGCTGCGCGAACGGCAGGAGGGCGCCGGGCTGGAGTGGTACTTCGAGGCGGTGCTGGAGCCGGTGACGCTCTGCGTGTCCCAGACCGATCCCTGGACCGGCCGGCTGGAGCAGCAGCTCGACCTGATGCCCGGCGTGAGCCTTGTCGAATGGAGCTGGACCTGATGAAGCGCTTGTTGACATTGCGGCTGGAAGCCACCGGCTGTCACGCCCAGGCCGGCCTGAACGGCGTCCCGGTGGCCCGCGTGAGCCCCGACAGGCCGCGGGCCTGCCTGGCGGTGCACGAGTTCATGGTGCGCGGGCCCAACTCGCTGGAGCTGCGCATCGACCCGCTGCCAGGCGACCCGCCCGCCGCCCACGCCGCGGTGGTCGGTGCCTCGCTGGAACTGCACCTGACCCGCATCGGCGACGCGGCCGGCGGCGAGCGCTCCCGCGCCCTGGCCCGGCTGGCCTGGGCCCCGAAGGATGCGCCCGATGGCGCGCCCGCAGCGCCCACGGCGCCCCTTCGGCAGCAGGTGGACCTGCCGCTGGAGTTCCCGCGCTGGAGCTGGCTGACCGCGCCGGCGACCGCCCCCACGCCGGTGCTGCAGGCGCAGGCGCTGGCCTTCGTCGAGGGCATTGCGCTGGCACTCAACCGCGGCGACGCGGAGCCCTGGCTGTCTGCCACCCGGCTGGCCCGCGAGGAGCTGGCCATCGCGTACCAGTGCGACGACGCCGAGCAGGACGACCGCCTGCGATCGGCCCTCCTGCACGCGCCCGACGGGCAGGCCTGGCAGTGGGACACGCCGTCCGCCGCCTGCTTTGCCCTGCAGCCGCTGGCCGGCGGCCGGCTGCTGGAGTGCGTGGACCTGGAAGGCCGCCCGGCGCTGCGTGCGCGCTCCCAGGACCAGCGCCACGCGCGCCAGCTGCCGCTGCGGCTGGCCTGGATCGACCACCGTTTCTACGGCCTGCGCTGAGGCGCTGCCCGCTTCCCCTGTCCTCACCTTTCCTGATTTCCCGGACCCCTCTCATGCCCTGGCATCAAAACGTCATCTGGTCGGAAGGCACCTTCCTCCAACCCCAACACTTCCAGCAGCATGATCGCCATCATGCGTACCAGCGCCAGGCCCGGCTCACCGCGCTGCTGCCCTATGCCTGGGGATGGCTGGACCTGCAGCTCGACCGCAGCGCCCTGGCGCTCGGCAAGATTGCGCTGTTGCGTGCGCGTGGCTTGATGCCCGACGGCGTGGCGATCGCGCTGCCCGGCGAGGACGTGCCGCCGGTGGCGCTGGACGTGCCCCCCGATGCGCGCGACGAGCTGGTAGTGCTGGCACTCGCCCTGGCCCGCCCGGGCCTGGCCGAGACCAATGCGGAGGAGCCCGGTGGCGAGGCCCCGCTGCGCTACCTGGTCGACGAGGCGGAGGTGGCCGACAGCAATGTCAACGGCACCCGGGTGGCCCGGCTGCAGCTGGGGCGCCCCCACCTGCGGCTGATGCTCGCGCGCGACTGCGGCGACGGGCATGTGGCGCTCGGCGTGTGCCGGGTGCGTGAACGGCGTGCCGACCATCAGGTGGTGCTGGACACGCAGTACATCCCGCCCACCCTCGATGCCCTGGGCAACGACCTGCTCGCGGGCCACCTGCGCGAGCTGCGCGGGCTGCTGCGCCAGCGCGGCGACGCACTGGCCGCGCGGCTGGCCCAGCCGAGCAGCTCCGGCGTCAGCGACATTGCCGACTTCCTGCTGCTCGGCTGCGTCAACCGCCACGAGCCGGCCTTGCACCGGTGGCTGGAGGGCTCGGTGCTGCACCCCTCCGCGGTGTACAGCTGGGGCGCGTCGCTGGCGGGCGACCTGGCGGCCTTCGACGGCGCCCGGCGGCCCGCCCCGCTGCCGGTGTATGTGCACGACGATCCGGCACGCTGCTTCCAGGCGCTGATGGACGTGCTGCGGCGCTCCTTGTCGCTGGTGCTGGAGCAGGGCGCGATCGCCATCCCGCTGCAGGAGGCCAAGCATGGGGTGCGGATGGCGCTGGTGCCGGATGTCGAGATGCAGCGCAACGCGCAGTTCGTGCTGGCCGCTGCGGCGCAGATGCCCACCGAGGCACTGCGTTCGCGCTTCCCGGCGCAGGTGAAGATCGGCACGGTGGAGCAGATCCGCAACCTGGTGAACCTGCAGCTGCCTGGCGTGCCCCTGCGGGCCTTGCCGGTGGTGCCGCGGCAGATTCCCTTCCACGCCGGCTTCTCGTACTTCGAGCTGGACACCCGCGGCAATGATTTGTGGCGGCAGCTGGAGCGCTCGGGCGACCTGGCGCTGCATGTCGGCGGAGAATTCCCCGGTCTGGAACTCGAACTCTGGGCGGTGCGTGCATGAGGCGCGGCCGCCCGGCGCCGCGACGTCTCCATCCTCCTCGACCGGCCAAGGAAACGCCATGAGCACACTCACCCTCAACGTCGGGCGCCTCGACTCGACGCCCCCCCAGTGGTCGCAACGCCGGCCTTTGCGGATCGCCCTGCTGGGCGACTTCAGCGCCGGCGCGCTGGCCGGCCGGCTCGACACCGGTGCCGCGCTGGCCGCACGGCGCCCGCGCGACGTCAGCTTCGACACGCTGGACGACGCCATCGAGCGGGCCGGCCTGCGCCTGGCCCTGCCGCTCGGCCCTGCGGGCTCCACCGTGCCGGTGACGATCCGCTCGCTCGACGACTTCCATCCCGACGCACTGATCCGCGAGTTGCCGATGTTCGCGGCCCTGCGCCAGCTGAGGCAGCGGCTGGTGCAGCCCTCGTCCTTCAACGCGGCCGCGGCCGAGCTGCAGCAATGGGCGCAGGATGCCGGCCGACCCCTGTCGCGGGCCGCGCTGCGGCCGGGCCGGGCCGAGTCGGTGCCCGGCCCGGCCGCGGCCGGGCTGGATGACTTCGCCCGGCTGGTGCAGCGTCCGCGCACGGGTGCCTCTGCAGCTGGCAGTCGCTCCGCGGCTGCGGCCGACGAAGCCTCAGGCAGTGGGCTCGACGGCTTGTTGCGCCGGGTGGTGGGCCCCTTCGTGCGGCCGGCGCCATCGCCGCAGCTGCCCGAGCTGCTCCGCGCGGTGGACGAAGCCATGGCCGACGGGCTGCGGGCGGTGCTGCACGACCGCGACTTCCAGCAGCTCGAATCGCTGTGGCGGGGCGTGGACCTGCTGCTGAGGCAGCTGGAGACGGGTGCGCGGCTGGAGGTGCATCTGTTCGACGTGAGCGCCGCGGAACTGGCGGCCGACCTGGCGAGCAGCGACGACCTGGCCGAGACCGGGCTGTACCGCTGGCTGGTGAGCCAGCCCGGCGACGCCGCCGACGGTGGCTATTCGGCCATTGCCTCGCTGCATGCCTTCGAGCCGACGCCGACGCACGCGGCCTTGCTGGGGCGTCTGGCCCGCGTTGCCTCGCGTGCCGGCGCGCCGGTGTTCACCGCGATGGCGACGGACGCGCTGGCCGACCGCCGCCAGCCGCCGCCGGCCGAGGTGCGGGAGGCGCTGGCCGCCTTGCGCGGCTTGCCGGAAGCCGGCTTCCTGTGCCTGGCCGGCCCGCGCTTCATGCTGCGCCACGCCTATGGTCGACGGACCGATCCCATCGACAGCTTCGACTTCGAGGAGTTCGACCCGCGCGCGGGATTGCGTTCGCTGCTGTGGGGACATCCGGCGCTGGTGGCACTGTGCGCGTGGATGGAGGACGGCGGCGTCTGCCTGCGCGACATGCCGATGCAGGTGATGCGCGACGAGGAGGGCGACGTGATCGCCCTGCCGTGCACCGACCGGCTGATCCGGGTGGACATGGCGGTGACGCTGCGGGAGCTTGGCGTGCAGCCCTTGTTGGCGGTGAAGAACGAAGGGGCGGTGCGGGTGCAGGCGCTGGCGGCGGTGAATGGGGCGGGGTTGTCGCGGGCGGCGGGGGTGCCGGTGATGCAGGCGGGGGTAGTGGCGGCTTCTGAGGCGGCGCCGGCTTCTTCGCCTGCGGCGGTGGAAGTCAGGATGGTGGCTGCGGGGGGTGGGGCTGCAGCGGCGGCAGAAGCCACGGCTCCTGCTGTGCCGGAGGATGACGTGTCGCTGGACGACCTGCTGGCCCAACTGGATGGCGGCGAGCCGTCCGACGCACCGGCGCCGGCAGAGGCTGCGAACGCCTCGCCTGAAGAGCCGGACATGGATGCGGAACTCGCCGCATTGCTGGCGTCCTTGGATTGACTTCCTCTCCGGCCCACCGGAGTGCTGCTCTGCGCAGCGTGGATTCCTGGTCGGGCCGGCGCTTCGCTGATGGAACTCTTGGCGTGTCGAGTTCACTCGTGGACTCGACGTGCATCCCTGAGTGGACGCACGCCGAGGCAGCGTCAAGGGGCGGCCTCAAGGGCGAGATGTCGAGGGAATTGGGCCTGGGTCGTTGACGGCCGCTCAGAGGATGGCACTTGACATCTCCGCCGTGGCGCCGGAGGGACAAGCGATGGGAGATGAAGTCATGACTGTCGCCGGCAGTCCTGATATCGGTCGGGACAAGGCACAACAGCCTTGATACCCAGGGGGGACGCAGCCATGCGTGACGGCCCGAGGACATCCAAGCGCCGCTGCCGATGTCTGGGACAGGTCGGGCGAATGGCTCGTGAGCTAATTCCCCGATCTCTCATCTCCTTCAGAAGGAACCACCAATGAATGACAGTACGACCGCCGTCCGCAAGGTGATGGAAGCGGTCAGAGCCGCGGGTCAGGCGTCCGATCAAGGACCGAGGATCTACATACCCGGAGCGGACGGCCAGAGCGGCTGGGCGCTTGAAAGCCGGAAGGTGCCACAGGCACAGCTTGAGGGAATGCTGAAGGATTCGTCACTGCCGGCGAAGACGAAGCTTGAAATCATGCAAGCCATTGACTCCGGCGAGGTCCTTGACGGCAATCCGGAGGCTTACGACTGCGCGAAGGGTCACCTCCAGTTCTTTGCAGAGAACCGTCCTCTGTTCGGCCAAGAGAACCCACACACGTGGATCCGCCGCATCACGGGCGGTGGCTCCGGTACGCTCACAAACAAGCGTGACAGGAATGCCATCAAGACCGATATGACCGATAAGGAGTACGAGGCCGCCAGGCAAGTCAGCGAAGGTTTCTATGACACAGCAGCGCAGTTGAACAGGAGAAGCCGCGGACGAAGCCCTTGACCCTGTACCGCGGCATCGTGATCCCGGCAATGAACAGCCAGGGCGCGGCCAGAGGGTCGACGCAGTTGATCGCCGGCTACAGCGACGTGTTGCCGTCGAGTGCGTCCTGGCAGCGAACGGAGTCCATCAAGATGTCCGAGGCCGGCGAGGGGCAAAGCGCGGTGTTGATGTACATGACGGTTCCCCCTCTTACCCGATTGTGGCCATGTCGTACCCCGACAACCAGCAAGGGCCGGGGCGGCCCGCATGCACTCGACCTCAAGCAGGCTGAGGTGCTGGTGGCTGCCTCGAACTACCGGGACGTCAGAGTGCTGCAGGAGGAGCAGCTCCCGGGAGGCCGGGTCCGTTATCACGTGTCGGCGACGCTGGCCGCTCGTGGCCGAGAGGACGTCTGCGAGGCATTGAAGCCGCGCGTGAGGCTGCGCAGTCGTCGCGGCCGCCTCCTGAAGTCAGCGAGGTCCTCGAACGGGAGGAGTTGGACGGCAAGTTTGGTGACGGTACCGCTGAAAGGATCAATAAGGCGAGCGAGGGGGACATTTTCACCGCCGCCGCCGGTCAATGGGAGTTTAGGTATGCCGATGACCGTTCTGGGTACACCTTCATAAAGCGCTGATCGCTTGCTGTCCGATCCGCTTACCCACTCCGGGCTGGAGCGCTACCCGCGTCCCATCACATAGAGAGCGTTACTCGATGATCGGGCGCCCTCCTGGGTTCCCAGGCCCGCCATTTGAGCCGCACCTCCACGGGTGATGGGGATCTCCTTCCACGCAGGCGGGAACTCTAGAGCTCGCACTTTCACTCATGGGTTCGATGCTCAGCTGATGCGCAAGCCGTCTGCCCTGACCCACGTATCACCGCGGAGACGGGGCCACCCGATCGACCCCATTTCAAGGAACCACATGACCGACAACCATCTCGGCGAGTTGCATTGGATGCAGTTTGCCAAACGGCAGCAACTGAGCGATTCAAGACTGGTCAAGGCGATGGCGCGAGCCATGGCGGATCTGGAGCTGGCCAAGGAGCCAAAGCAGCAATTGCTGGCGCTCGATGCGATCGAGAAGCAGGCTGCCGCGGTGCGGAAGAGCGTCGAGGAAACCAAGGAGCTGAAAGGCTACCTGAAGGGCCTGGACGAGGCGGTGAACAAGCAGCGCAAACTGAGCGAGTTCGAGGCGAAGAAGGCGGCCCAGCAGGAAGACGAGGACGAGCCCGCCAGCGCGCTGCTCGACCCCGCAACGCTGCTGAAGCAGCTGAAGCTGTGCCGGCAGGACGCCACTCGCCGGGTTTCCTTCGGTTTCACCGACGCGCCGGACAAGGACGGGCTGCCTGTGCTGGCCCTGAGCCCCAAGCTGACCGGCCAGAAGTTGTTCACCAAGCTGAAGGACGAAACCAAAGCCAGGACAGGCGCCCACGGCACGGCCTGGATCCACAACGGCAACGAGCTGATGCTGCAGGTGGACAAGCCCGTGAGCGGGCTGGTGAAGAAGGTGCGTTTGCCGGTGCGCGAATGCGGCTTCAAGATTACCAAGGTGGTGCTGGTCGGCCCTGATGAAACGGTGCTCGAACAAGACGAGGCTGTCGAAGAGGCGTCACTGCCAGAGAACGCCACTGCCGCGGATGGCGGCGTAGATCCAGGCGCCGCGTTCAATGCCCGGTTCGCAGCCTTGCTGCCGAAGGTCAAGCCCGCGGCCCAGGAAATTCGGGCCAAGGCCAGCGAGGCGGGGCTGGCCGCGCGCAAGGGCGACTTCGTCCTGGCCCAGCAACTCCTGGACGAGACCGAGAAGTTGCTGGCGGCTTCCCCCTCCGGATCGAGCGAGCGTGGCGGTTCCCGCGATGCGATGGCGCAGTGGAAGGCGGCAAGAGCGGCTGCAATAGCTTCCTTGAAATCGGTAGCAACCGAGATCGCTGCCGCCAAGCACCCCCGCTCGGCCAACGCGATCGTGGAGATCCAGGCGGTCGTGAAGAACTTGACCGCCGAGCCGTCCACGGCACAGCAAATCGACGAACTGCAGAACTACCTCCGCTCCGACGAAGTCGTGCACGACGTCTCGGAACTTGCCGACGATATCCGCACGCCGTTGCTGGCAGCCCTTGGCCACGTGAGCAAATCCCTGGCCAATTAGTTCCAACTTCATTCGCTCCTGAAAAATGCAAAACCAAGAAATCGCACCTGCAAAAGGTACTGCTGTTGGCGAAGTGCTCCGGTGGCGCGCAATCTCGCCGGGCCAATCCGTTGCCTTCGGCTCTGGGCTGGGACGTGACGCAGGCACCGACGGGGACGCAACCGCAGTGAGGGACCGGTCGGACATGGAAGGATCGGCATCTCAACAGGCGGAGGAGGTTGTGAACGAAGCCTCGCCGCTGTTGGCGACGGCCTCGGATCTGGGGGATGTCGAGGCGTCAATCGATCAAGCCGATCGGTTGCTTCATGCGGCGGCAGACATGCTTGATGGGGGTCAGGCCGATAGGGTCCATCAGGAGGTTCTAAAGAAGCTCGAGTCGTTGCAGTGGCAAGAAGTCACCGATCCAGCGGTGCTGCAACGTCTCGTTGATGTGGTGCATCGCGCAGGCAAGGATCCGGCACCGATCCGTAAACATATTTCGGAGCAAGCTAAGAATCGGGCGAAGAATGCCGAGAAAGATGAGGCCTATGGAAACATGCTGACGGAACTTCAGACGGTGATGCAAAACGATGCCGGTCAGCGCGAGTGGGTCGTGGAGCAGACAAGCGCTGTGTGCAGGAGGTTGCTGCAAGCGGATGACCAGTACGACGAGGAAACGATCCTGAGTGGCGGCAATCTGTTGCTGGAGGCGGCCTCGGAGAGCAAAAGCCGCGATTGGCTCGAACGCACGGTCGACATTGCAAACAGGTTGATCGAGCGGGCGAATGGGAGTACGAGCGCGGCTGATGTCATTGCCCGAGCGAAGGCGCTGATCGCGAGTGCGGGGGCGCTTGAAGGACAAGCGGAGAACACCTCGACAGACCAAGTCATGGGCGAGGGGTCGCAGGCGTCGGACGATTTCGATGAGATCGACACCTTCGAGGGCTACAAGTTCTCGGCGAATATCGAGAAGGTGAAGACGTACAAGGGCACCACCCTGGTCCACTACAAGTCGGCAGGGGCACGCACGCTGCAAAACGGAGATGCGGAGATGCAGCTGCAGGCCGTGGCCTCCTTTGCCGAGGCGGCGGCGCGGCATGTGAACCAGGCAGCCAGCGAGCTCACACGCGGTGAGTTTGACAATTGGGATTCGACCGGCTCACATCTCATGCACATGCTGGATCTCCAGCGTGACTGGCAGGCCGTCGACAAGAACGAGGCGATGTTCTACGACCTCCAGAAGGTGCGCACCTTGCAGGCCCGCAAGCAACTTGAGAAGAATAAATACAACGAAGGCATCGAGAAGGCGCTGCAGGCTGCAGGTTGGCCAGGCGCTTTCGATGAATCGGCATTCCGGCGGGCGCGGGAGGCCGTGCACGCGCAAGATGCCAGCCTGCAGAGCTATGCCAAGGATCGTGCTCTGGCCATGCTGCACAGGGTTGCAGGCTACCTCGTCGAGGAGCGCACTTATCAACTGCTGAAAAGCACGCACGAGGGATCGTGGACCGAGCAGGACACGAGCATTCTCGGCGGAGGGACGCGTCCTGACATCGCCCTGCCATTGACAGGCAACAGCGGGGCAGGGAAGTGTGCGCTGTTGGATATCACCGCCGCCGGGTCGCAAGGGCACATCTTGGAGAAGCAGCCTCGGTGGACCAACAGCACGAAGGTGGTTGATTCCATCGAGATCATGTACCCGTCTTACGACAAGGAGACACTGACGGACATTATGCTGAACAAGCAGAGCTTCACCCCCGAACAGATCGAAGAGCGCCGGCAGGAACACGCCCACCGCAAAGCGCAAGAAGAACAGGCCCGCTCTAACAAGCACCAGATGGTGAAAGATGCGTTCGATCGGTTGGGAGCTAAGAATTTCAAGCTTGCCGTCGGTGGCCTCACGAACGCGAAGCACCTGCTGAAGGCCCACGGCATCCTCCGCAAGGGTGTCGATACGGCGTCACTGCAGAAGGTGAACCGCGACACGGTGGCGTTAGCGTTGCAGAATCTCGAGCGGGCGCTGGCCGACGCGGACGCGCTGGCCGCCGAGCAGGCGGCGCTAGCTTAGCGCCGCCTGCTTGAAGCGGCGCACTGATCTGCGCAGCCCTGGTCAAGGAGCGTGAGCATACTCAGGTGGGCTGCTCAACGCGCTAGGTGTTCAGCCCCGGCATTTGATGGATCGGATCGACCTTGAAGCGATCTGGCTGTGATGTCCACTGCTTGCAGCCAGTGGCCGCACCTATGGCAGCAGGCGCCTGAGCGCAGCCCTTCGAGGCCAGGGAATCGACATCGGCCGGCATCGTTGCCGCACCCTGATGAAGGGCAACCTGCTGACTCCGAAGTGGCAGCGCAAGTTCGTTCACACGACCCACAGCAAACATGGTCTGCCGGTGGCCGCCAATGTGCTGGATCGCCAGTTCAACCCCGGCAAGCCGAATGAGGCATGGGTCAGCGATCTCACGTACATCCGAACGCGTAGCGGCTGGATGTACTTGGCAGCCGTCATGGATCTGTACTCGCGCAGGATCGTGGGCTGGGCCATGGATTGCGCCATGCCAGCAGAACTCGTTTGCCAAGCGCTGCAGATGGCCATCGCGAGCCGGCAGCCGCCGCACGGATTGCTTGTGCACTCCGACAGGGGCAGCCAATACGCCAGCGCCGAGCACCTGCAGTTGCTGCAACGCCATGCCTTGTCGCGAGCATGAGCAGAAAGGGCAACTGCTGGGACAACACCGTCATGGAGCGGTTCTTCCTGAACCCGAAGATGGAGCGTGTCTGGCAGCGCGACTACGCCAACCACGCCGAGGCCATGTTCGACGTGGCCGACTACATCGTGACCTTCTACAACGCCGCGCGGTTGCATTCAAGCCTCGGATACCGCTCGCCCATCAAGTTCGAGTTGCAGAACAGGCCGGCCGCAGTCCTGGAGCAGTAGCGCACCCCATTCATCCGATCATCGTGTCCCTTATGACTTGACCAGAACACTCTTGACAATTCTGTATTGCTCGACGGACTGCCTCTGTCGTCGTGGCGCTTTCGTGAAGAACCTGTCCCATAGTGCCCCTTCCATGGAAGAGAAAAGATTGCACCAGCGGAATCTGAGATTGAACCCCTAGTTCCAACACCATCTGCTCTTGAGAAATGCCAAACCAGCCAAACCAAGAAATCGCACCGGTAGAAGGTACTGCCGTGGGCGAAGTACTCCGGTCGCGCGCCAGCCGATTGAGCGAATTCGTTGCGTCCGATGCACGGAAGGAAAAGATCTTCAAAGAGGCGTTCCAGTCGCCCGAACAGTGGAACACCTTCTTCGCCAAGCATCTTCACAACGGCTCGCCCGCCGACCAGCTCTCCGCCGCAAAAGAAGATTGGAGTCCACAGTCGTTTCAAGCATTGTTCTGTGCCGCGTGGGCGCACCACCCCACCGAGAAGGGCAGCTACATGATCAAGCTGACCGCAGAACAAGAACAGGCGGTCGAGGCGGCGTTCAAGGAACACTGCACGCCTCGGTTGAGTTCCCATCTGGACGGGAAAGGTGGCTCCGCTGCCGAGAACTACCGTTTCCTCAAGGGCTACAAGGAGCTTTTGGTCCAGATGCCAAAGCTTGGCGATGACCGCTATCTGTTCCTGAAAACAGAAGGCCACAAGCTCGATCTGCAGGGGTTCGCCGGCCACACGCTCAGCTGGGTCAAGAAAACGATGACTGGAAGCGGCATGACAGCGTCAAGCGAGTTGCACGCCCTGGCCAAGGAGGACGCGGACTTCATTGAGCCACGCGCTGCCGAGAACTACAGCAAAGACTACGATGGCCTGTTGCAGGAGTTGGGCCTGAGTGGCAAGCTGACCACGGTTCATGAAATGGCTAGCAAGCTGCTGGCGAGGCTTCTTCCGGAAAATGACGTGTCGGTTTCCACGCTGAATAACAACGCGCTCGGTGCCGTCCTCGAAGGTGCGTTGGCCGAGGCACGTGAACACCCCTTCCTGCAGAACGACAAGTACGTCAAGGAACTGCAAGATCTTGCCAAGCGGCTCCTGAGCGATAACGAAGATCAAACCGGCCGGATTTTTCATGAGGTGATTGCCACGCCGATGCAACTCAACACGGCCGCTGGGCAGTTCGCACCGGGGAGCAATGCAGCGGTTCACAACGCCGCTGTGGAGGCATAGGCCAGTAGGAGGGCGGTGCTCGGAGTGGCGGCAGCCGCTTGCGGTGCGCGGCGGCCCGCTCCTCTGCGCGAGAAGTTCGAGCCCGCATCGACCCTGCCTCGTGTGGGTGTCGACCTGCTTGCGCCCGACCTCCTCCGACGGCAATGGACCAGGCCTGGCCTCAACGGTCTCGGCACTGACTTGAGAGTGATGCCGTGGTTGTTGCGTCGGCCCGCCGCTGGCGGGCGGGCGTGTTGAAGCGCACTTGGTACTCTGACCCTGCTGGCTGACCGATTCTCCCAAATCGGATGCTCGACCGACGCCGTAACGCCGGTGGCAACGGGCGCCGCATTCACGCCACTCGAAGAAAAGCACGGCGCCGCCTCTGCGTGGCAAGCCGTGCCTTTCTATCGCTGCAAATTCCTACATGAATCCGTCATCGTCATCGTCATCGCCAGCAGCTTCGCCATGCGTGCGAACACGATCCAGCACTGCTTGCGCAAATTGCTGGCAATCCGCCTGTTCGTACATTCTCCAGAAATTATGCTGTGTCATGAACAGCTCTAGCAGTTGAGCACCGTTCAGGTCATTGGGAGGTCTGACTTCCCGGAGTTCCGGAAGCGTGCGCACGCCATCCGCTTGTGCACCCACTTGGAATGTGTCCGAAGCATTGTTTCGAGAAATTCGGATGTTGACGCCGTCATTGCACTCGGCCATCAACTCCTGATGCCGCCCGTCGGTCCAGTCACCGCGCAGCTTCACGTTATTTATCTGAAGCGATTCGAGAAGCGCTGCATCGCTTTGGTCGCCACGTACTTCTGCAATTGCTTCTTCTTCGTACTTGATCTTGACTTCCAATTCGTCACTGCCCTGGATGTCAGGATTGTCCAGGTCAAGAAAATCGTCCATTGATATTGCTTTCCAAGAGGATAAATCCGCGCACTGCTTCTAAGAGCGGCTAACAAAACTCAGCGCAGCGGTTCTGGCTAGGCGCGCCGCCGCAGACAGTACGACCGGTACGGCAAGGCGGCGCAACGACGCCAGAAGAGTTTTGTTAGCCGCTCTAAGTGCAGCGGTCAGGCTGGGTTTGCGGGGAAAGAGAATCGTGAGGCCATCACCTCGGGCTGCTGGCGCGGTGCAGGTGACCCACCCCGGGGCACCTCGGTGGCGACCGCTCCGGGTCAGACGGATGCAATGGCCGCGTGGACGCTCTTCATTGCGGTGGTCAGCGGCAACACGATGGAGAGCTGCGTCCCGAATGGATTCGTTTCGCAATTCCGCAATGCGATGCTGTTGTCCTTGAGGAACACGGCGGAAGCGCGCAGCGCATCCTGCGCGGCCTTCTTCGCACCGGCAATGCCTGCCGTGTCGGTTCGTGAGACCGCATCTTTCAACGCTCGTACCCCCTCACTGAGCGTTCCCTGAAGGGGGATCACCAAAGAAGCGATGTAGTCCGCTACTTCTTGAAGCTGCGGAGGGGCCTTTGTTTTGAGGGTGGCCACCAGTTCGTTCAGGCCTTCGACGGAGCGCATGCACTCGGTGTCCCAGTGCGTCGCGGCCTGCTCAAGGGCCTGGACCCGCTCAGCCACCAAGCCTTGTGGAATGGCCTGCGCTGCTTCATGGGCGCGGTTGGAGCGCTTCGTCTCGGCCAAGGCAGTGGCGATCGCATCCAGTCCAGCAAGTGCTCCGGCGATATCGCCGCCTTTCGCCAGGCTCACTGCCGCCTGCAGGTCCTTGTTCAAACGTGCTGCAACGTCGGGAGAGGCACCAGACAACAGACGGATGTCTGCTGGCAGTGTCTGGAGAAACGCCTTGACTGCCGACTTCTGGTGCTCAAGTGGATCGCCCTGTGCTGCGGATGACGCTGGCTGCTGTGCAGGCTCGCCGGCTTCGAGTGTTTCGGATTCGTTGTCCTGCTCGAACACCGTGCCCTCGGAATTGCAGAGCACCACCTTGGCGATCTTGAAGCCGCATCCGCGCACGGGCGCGCGCACCTTCTTCACCAGTCCGCTCACGGGCTTGTCCACCTGCAGCATCAGCTCGTTGCCGTTGTGGATCCAGGCCGTGCCGTGGGCGCCTGTCTTGGCTTTGGTTTCGTCCTTCAGCTTGGTGAACAACTTCTGGCCGGTCAGCTTGGGGCTCAGGGCCAGCACCGGCAGCCCGTCCTTGTCCGCCGCGTCAGTGAAGCCGAAGGAAACCCGGCGAGTGGCGTCCTGCCGGCACAGCTTCAGCTGCTTCAGCAGCGTGGCGGGGTCGAGCAGCGCGCTGGCGGGCTCGTCGTCATCGTCTTGCTGTGCCGCCTTCTTCGCCTCGAACTCGCTCAGTTTGCGCTGCTTGTTCACCGCCTCGTGCAGGCCCTTCAGGTAGCCCTTCAGCTCCTTGGTTTCCTCGACGCTCTTCTTCACCGCGGCGGCCTGCTTCTCGATCGCATCGAGTGCCTGCAGCTGCTGCTTCGGCTCCTGGGCCAGCTCCAGATCCGCCATGGCTCGCGCCATCGCCTTGACCAGTCTTGAATCGCTGAGTTGCTGCCGTTTGGCAAACTGCATCCAATGCAACTCGCCGAGATAGTTGTCGGTCATGTGGTTCCTTGATGGGGGTCGATCGGGCCGGCCCGCGACCGTGGTGATACCTGGCTCAGGGCAGACTGCATGCGCATCAGACGATGATCCGCGTGCCCATGAGTGGTTGCGGCAAGGACTGAGTTCCATTGGAGTGGCCAACGCATGGTGAGTGGCCGGCGTCGGCTCGCCCGCATTCCGCGCAGGGATTCACTGCGGCCCCGCAGGCGAGGTCCATGGCCGTGGCGGGTGACCGTGTTTTCTCTACGCAGGCGGCCCCCGCAGCGCTACCGAGGAGCTCCGGAGAAGCGGGGCCGAAACGCAGAACGGGTGCGCGGTCTCCATGTTCGGTCCGCCGCACCACCCGGTGCCCGCTGCTCCAGTCGGCCGCACCCGGCACCATCGCACCTCCTACCCTACAATCCCCCCATGACCCCCCACCCCCTCCGCGTGCCCACCACGCTCGACTGCCAGCCCGCTGCCCAGCGGCTCGGCGGGGGTGTCACCGTGTCTGTCATCGTCGGCACCGGACCCACGCCTGCACTCGCCGCACATCCCTGAGCCCGGCGACCTCCCTCCCTATCCCCCCTTTGCGCATTGCTCCTTCAGGTCGCCGGGCCATCACCCGCGCGAACATCGGCTCGTCCCTGCGGCGGGCCCTGACTGATGACAGGAGTGCTTCATGGAAGTACTTGCGCAAGACCGCCTGCTTGCATCGCATGACCACGCACGGCTCACCGCCATCCTGAATGGCTCCGCCGGGACCCAGCTGTCGCCGGCGCTCCTCACCACGCTGCAGGACCTGCTGGATTCCGCCGACATCGTCGAATCGCCGCGGTGGACCGCGGACATCGTCGCTTCCGAAGCGCCGGTGAGCCTCCGGGCGGAGGCCGGTGGCCCGCCGTACACGGTGGTGCTCTGCTATCCGCCGGACAGCGATCCGGCCAACGGACGTGTCTCGGTGTTGTCGCCACTGGGACTGAGCCTCATCGGATCGAGGATGGGAGAGTGGATCGAATGGTCGGGGCCCACCGGCGAGCGCTATCGCGTGCAGGTGCTGCCGCCTGACGCCGCTGCTCGCGGCGACCGGTAGACAGCGCACCGCTGGCGGCTGGATTTTCAGAGTTCAGTGCGAAGCCGCCATGCCGAGCGGCAACCGCCCGAACGTGCTGGCCGGCCCGAATCGCTGCAGCCCGCTCCGGAGGCCGCCGGCTGCCATGCTGTTGCGGCCGCCCGGCTGCACCATCTGTTGCATGCCGAACTCCGAGGATGAGGATTCATCCGCCTGACCGCCGTCAGGCACGCATCCCGCCATGATGGGGCGATCTTGCTCGGTCCGGTCACTCCGCGCCACCGTCAACCAGGCGAGGCCAGCGACGGAACCGTCCGCGGCCTCGCGCCACTCATGGCAGGGATTCAACGCTCCACCGGCCTGCGCCATGGCGGCTGGGGCCCGAGAACAATGCGCAACAGCCGCCTTGATGCGCCCATCGGTGCTCCACCGGCACGTATGCAAGGACATGGTCCACCGGCCCTCGGGCCACCCCATGGGAGCAGGACGATCGAGATGAAGAAGAACCCTCAAACCGAGCCGAAAGCCCCTGGCGGGGAAGACCCCATGCTCGCCCGCCCCGCCTACAAGAAGCACTTGCAGAGGTGTCTTCGCCAGCTGAAAGCCCACGGCCCGCTGAACTTCGGCCTCGTGCTTGGCGAGCGCCCCGAAGACCACCGCTTCACGTTGCACCGCTCACGAAACGGCAAGTTGCTGGCCGAGGAGTTGCGGGAGAGAACCGGCCTCACCCACCGCACCTGGGGCCAGGCCAGCGCCGATCCGGCGCAGGCCGGCGTGCTCGTGCTCGACCTGGAGGGCCGGGTCCCGCCCCGCGCCAGGGCAAAGACGCAGCAAATGCTCAAGGAGTTCAGGCCCCTGCCGTTCGCCAAGGTCCTGCTCAAGTAGGCAGCCCTCGCGCACAGCCCGCTCACCGGCAGGCCACCTGCGGTCACCCGGCAGGGGCTCGCGACCTGGCGCGATGCGCCACCTGTGGCCGTCCGCCAGGGGCTCGCCAGCGGCCCGCCGCCCGACGATCTGCCGCTGCAGCCATCAGGGGCCCGCCTTGCCACGGCATGTACCATTCGCCCCGGCAACTGTTTGCTGACACTCTTTCGGAACAACATGGCAAAGAAAATTGATCGTGCTCGCATCGAGGCCGGCCGGGCCGAGCTGCCCAAGAAGCTCGCCTTCCTGGTGAGCGAGAAGGTGGACTTCAATTCGGTCACTGACAAGGAGGGCGAGTGGTCCGTCGAGATCTCGGCAGGAGCACTGCACAAGCTGGTGAAGGCGCGGGGCGAATTGAAGGCACTGAAGGCCGACAACAAGAAGCTCGCCGCACAGCAAGCAAGCGCAGCTGACGCCGAGCGCGCGGCCCACGAGGAGACCCGCGATGCTCTGGCAAAAGCCGAGCGACGCATCAAGGCACTCGAGAAGAAGCTGGCTGCGCAGAATGACGCCGCGGTGCCGGCCGCAGACGCGGTGAAGCCGGCCCGCCGCAAGGCCGAGAAGCCCTCGCTCAAGTCGAAGGGGGCCGCAGCCGAGGCGCCGACGCCTCCCGTGGCACCCGCCGCGCCGGCCCCGCAACCGACGGCAAAGGCGGCCCGCGTACCGAAGAAGGTGTCTGCCAAGAAGGCCACGGTCGCGCTGGAGCCCCTTGCAGAGGTGCTGGAGTCCACCCGGGTTTCCCCAGCCGCTTGACGTCGGCCGAGCGAAGCGCCTGCCCCGGCCTTCCGGCATCGGCCGGCATCAGCCGGCCTCGGCAGGCGCGCCCCCGCCGCGCGCGCCGGGCATGCGGCCAGGAAGCGGGGACGCGGGTGCCTCGCTATCACCCCACGCCTGGACTGCCGGGCCTTTGGGAAGCAGGCCATCTGCGCCTCCCGCACGCGGCGCCCCTCTCGAGCCTGACGTCTTCCCATAACCGCCGCTCGACTGAGCCGCGGCAACCGCAGCGGTCGGCCATTGCGCGACCGCCTGAGTGTCGACAGCTTCTGTTCGAAGGCGGCGGACCAACCGTTCCCAGGAACGCTTTCGGCGAAGGTGGTCGACCCGATCACGCCATGGGTACAAGCGGAGCTGGCGTTTTCGCCCCGCTCCAGGGTCAGAGGTGGGGCTGCGCTCCAACAGGCCGTGCTGGCACGTCGAGCGTCAGCTTTCGACTGCCTCCCGGGTTCGATGCCAACAAGTAGCGCGGCCTCGCCAGGCTGACCTCAGCCAGATCGCCGGGCCTCAGCGCCGCCGGCCAACCACCGCGCTGGCAGCAAGCCACCGCCTCATGCCATTCGCCTCGCCTGCCGTGCCGCGGGGCTCGAGAACGACCCGCCAACACCGTCGGCAAATCTGCCGCGTATCGGCATTTGCGCCGTGAGTGCCGTGGAGCGCCTCCGTCACAAGCACCTCGGCAAGACGGCAGGCTGCGGCAGATCTGCCTGCATTGGCAGCCGGCCGGCAGTGCGTGCCACCGCGAATCTCCGCATCCAGGCCGGATTTTTCCGTCATTTGCGCCTATCGGCTGCCGGCGTCCCTCCCTAGGATGACTTCACGGCGTAAGGAAATTTGTACATGTCAGTCAGTTCGCAAAGGCGACGACACAGGGCCACAACGCCTCGCATGTCGAAAGCACCGAACCCCGTCACGACCCGGCCCGGTCCGGCAAGCCCCATTTCATCACTGCAGGAGAAATCATGGCATTCCCGACGTCCGTCAACGACCAGATCACCGACTCCGTCACGCAGGCCAACACCAAGGTGCTGGGCGATGCACCGGCCATTGCAATGGGCAACCTCTACCAGGCCACCGCCCAGGCACTGGCCAACGCGGCCCACAACGCCACCAACGCGCAGCAGCAGAGCTACGTCACCGCGCAATCGTCCACCACGATGGGCGTGGCCACCCTGTACTCGATCGACACGGCGTCCACCGGCGTGGCCACCAAGGAGGTCCTGAGCACCGGCGTGAAGGGCCTGGGCGGCTGAGCGGGCGCAGCTGACCTGCGGCAAGAAAGAAGGAGCACGACATGGCATTCCCCACCTCCGTCAACAGC
The DNA here is from genome assembly GCF_030419005.1 of Eleftheria terrae. Classification (NCBI taxonomy): domain Bacteria; kingdom Pseudomonadati; phylum Pseudomonadota; class Betaproteobacteria; order Burkholderiales; genus Eleftheria; species Eleftheria terrae. Next base: position 579,448 of record NZ_CP106952.1, on the reverse strand, counting down.
CAGATCACCGATTCCGTCACCCAGGCCAATACCAAGGTGCTGGGCGACGCGCCGGCGATCGCGATGGGCAACCTCTACCAGGCCACCGCGCAGGCGCTGGCCAACGCGGCCCACAACGCCACCAACGCGCAGCAACAGAGCTACGTCACCGCGCAGTCGGCCACCACGATGGGTGTCGCCACGCTGTACTCGATCGACACCGCCTCCACCGGCGTGGCGACCAAGATGGTGCTGGGCAGTTGAGCGGCGTCTGAAGCCAAGGAGCTGACCACATGGCATTCCCCACCGCTGTCAACGACCAGGTCACCGACTCGGTGACGCAGGCCAACCTCCAGGTGCTGGGCAGCGCCCCGGCCACCGCAATGGGCAACCTGTTCCAGGCCACCGCCCAGGCGCTGGCCAACGCGGCACACAACGCCACCCTGGCCCAGCAGCAGATGTACGTCACGTCGCAGGCGGCGACGACGATGGGCGTCTCGCTGCTGTACTCGCTGGACGTCGGAACCACCGGCGCCGTGACGAAGAAGATCCTGGCCTGACGGCCGAGGCCGCCAGCCCCATTCCCCGCCGTTTGCAAAACTGAAGGAGCATCACCATGGCATTCCCTACTTCGGTCAACAGCCAGATCACCGATTCCGTGTCGCAGGTCAATACCAAGGTCGTGGGCGATGCGCCCGCGGTGGCCATGGGCAACCTGTTCGTGGCCACCAGCCAGGCCTTGTCGAACGCAGCGCACAACGCCACGAACAACCAGCAGCAGTCCTACGTGACGATGCAGGCGTCGACCACCCAGGGCGTCTCCACCTTGTACTCGATCGACACCGCATCCGAAGGCCACGCGACCGCCGAGATCCTTGGCTTGAAGTAAAGCGCCTGGCACACCGGGCCGCCACAGGCTGAACCGCAGCCGCGGCCGCCGGAGCACTCGCTTGGCGCGAACCCCAGCTGTCGCCAACCTGGTCGGCCCGCCCGACACCTGTGCCTTGGCGACGATCGGTCAAGCGCCTGCATGGGCAATGGCAAGCACCTACGTCGCGATGGCCGACAGCATCGGCCTTGCGATGGAGAACGCGGCCGCCAACCAGCAGCGGGGACAGGTCCTTGCCGCTGCAGCCGTGGCCCAGGTCCTCGCAATGATCCTTCAGAAGGGAGCTTCCCCGTGATGACCAACGACAGCAGCAGCGTGAACGCCCAGGTGGTGGACGCCATCAGCGGCATCGTGACGCTTGCCGGCGGCCAGGCCCCATCCCAGTCGCTCGGCATGCTCGATGCCGTGCTCCTCGAGACGCTCGGCATGGCCATGTACAACGCGGTCAACCGCCAGCAGAGCGCCAGCATGATCGGCGCGGCCGCTGTCACCTCGGCCTGCGCCAAGATGCTCTCGGCCCCGTTCCCGGTGGCGCCGCCCCCGCCCGCGCCCCAGCCCGGCCCGCCACCGGTGGTCAGCCCGCTGCCCGGCCCGCCGCCCGTGCCGGCGCCGCCGGCCGCGGTGATCGCCGCGGCGATGGCGGAGGGCCAGGGTGCCATCGAGGTGCTGAAGGCGCAGTCGCAGGCCGCCTCGACCGATGCGGCCACGGCAAGCGCCGACCTGCAGGCGCTGCACGCCCTGGCTGCGCCGCCGCCGGCGCCCACGCCGGCCGCACCAGCGGCCCCGGTTCAGCCGCCCGCGCCGGCGCCCGCTCTCGCGCCGGCTCCCGGCCCGGTGCCGGCGGCCGCGCCCTCGCCGGACGCGCCAAGCTAGCCCTGCGGCTGATGCCTCACGCTGGACGCCCACCCGCCACCCCAAGGAGCCCCCATGGACCCGACCAAGGTCAACGCCCAGGTCATCGACGTCATCAACCAGGTCCAGCAGGCCACCATGAGCCCGCAGGTCGTGCTGACCAGCGGCGCCGGCAAGGCCTACCAGTCGGTCGCCCAGTCGACGGCCATTGCGGTGCAGGATGCTGCGGACGCGCTGCGCAATATCTCGACGATCGCCACCACCGCCGCCGGTGTGGCCATGGCCCAGTACCTCGCGACGGGCGACGACAAGTACGCCAAGGCCATGGCGCAAGCCCAGGCGCTCGTGCAGGGGGCGACGGAGGACTTCGCGCGCGTCGGCTCGGCGGCGGCCTCCGTGCTCAAGGGCTTCCCCGCAGGTTGATCCGCCACAGGAGACATCGCCATGACCGTCTCTGTTGCCGGCCGTCCGATCCAGCAGGCGAGCATGCTGTCCGCGCCATGCCAGCAGTCCCTGGCCTTCGTCGACGGCGGCCTGCAGTGGCTGGCCTGGGCGGCGGCGGCGCCCGTCCCGCCCTATGAGTTCGCCGATGAAACCACCCTGGTTGGCGCCGTGCAGCAGGGCCTGCATGCCTCCCGGTTTGCGCTGCTGCCGCGGCTGGGGCTCAAGGTCAGCCCGGTCAAGCTGATGACGCTCGACCCGGCCGACCTGGGCCTGCTGGCACGGGCTCAGGCCGGCGACCCGGACGCGGTGCTCGCCACCCAGCTGCGCCGCCTTTGCGCGGACTACGAGCTCCTCACCGCGCAGGACCTTGCCGCTGGCACGGCGCTGCTCGGCGAGCTGGGCGTGGCGACGGCGCCGCTGTTCCAGGGCATCGACTTCGATGAAGCGCTCGCGCTGTACCAGCTCGCCGCCGAGGCGCCCGCCGGCGGTGCCACCTCGGCGCTACGCCAGGAGGCGGCCGCGTTTGCGGTGGAGCAGGCACGCACGCCGCTGGAGTTCTGCGACTACCACCGGATGTACCTGGAGCGCGCGGCGGCACTGCCGGCCACCCAGGGGCCGGACGACCGTGCCCGGGCCGCCACGGCAACCCTGCACGCGCTGCTGCCGCTGCTGCTCGGCTCCCTCGATTGCCCCCAGGTCGACGGCCTGCCGGCGCCGGCAGAGGTTGACCGTGCCGTGAGCAGCTGGCTCGCCCGCGGGCGGCAGGTGGGCTTCGCGCGGATCTCGCTGGCGGTGCTGCAGATCGTGCAGCACACCCACTACTCCGGCGAGGCCCACGACGGTGCGCGGGACGCGGTGCGGTTGTACCTGCAGTCCGCGCAGGCCTTCCTCGCCGCGAATCGCCTCGGCAAGGGGCGCCTGGGACAGGATGGCGCCACCTGCCTGTTCACCGTCGAGGCCGGCAACCTGCGTGCGGTGTTGCAGGTCAGCAGCGGCGGGGTCATCTCCTTGCGCGACTTCGGCACCCGCCTGCCGGCAGTCACGGACGACACGAAGGGGGCGTCGTGAACACCCGGAGCCGCCACGCGCGCCAAGAGGAAAGGGTTGCATGGACAGGGGCCGTGGCCCGTCCGGCACGACCGTGCACGCGGGCCGGGCTCCGATCCCCCTGCCCGCTCCCCATGCGCCTCCCCGGCGCGGCACCCGAACCGTCGATGGACACCGCACACGCAAGGAGACCCGCATGCCCGCTCCAGGCGACCCACCCGCCGCACCACCCGCGCAGGGTGTGGCCGACGCCGTGCGCGCCGCAGTGCGCGAGGGCCGTGAGGCAGCCCGTGCGGCGGCACGCCACATCCTTGACCAGGCCGAACAGGCCCTGGGCGACGCGCTGCGCAGCCAGCGCACCGGGACACCGCCGCCCGCCGTCGGGCCACCGGCGGGACAGAGCGACGCCGCAGCCGGCAGGCGTCCAGCGACAGAAGACACCGCCCATGAGCAGGCCGCCCCCCTTCCGGCCCCGCTTCCCCTCGACCGCACGACACACGCAGGAGAACATGCCATGACCGACCCCGACGCATTCCCGCCACCCGCACCGCGGCCGACGCCCGCTGCGGCCACTCCGCCCCGGGTTCCGGTGCCCGCGCCGTCCTCCACGGAGTCGGCACTGCAGGCGGCCAATGCACTCGTCGAGCAGGCCATGGTGGCCAGCAACCAGGCGGTGCAGGCCGCCACGCAGGAGCTGGCCGCCGCAACCGAGGGCGCCGCCTCGGACCCGGTCACCCAGGCCGCCCAGGCCATGGCCAGCGCGACGCAGGCCATGCAGCAGGCCGACCAGGCCTCGACCGCCGCCGTCGACGCCGCCCAGCAACAGGCAGAGCAGGCGCTGGCTGCCGCGAGCGCCACGGCGTTGCCGGAGGCGGGTGCCGCGCCCCTCCCGCCCGCCGCTGCGTAGAAGGCCGCCGGGACACAACGCCATGACGCCCTCGGTCTATGCCGCGCTGTGGGACGGCCACGGCCAGTACCTGATCGCCCGCAAGCGGTGCTTCAACCAGTGGTGGGGAGAGAACGCCGCGGCCGTGCTGACCGCCGAGGCCAGCGCGGCCGCAGTCCAGGCGGCCCAGATCCCGAATCCGCAGCCACACGACTGGAACGCCACCACCTCGCTGCTGGCCGCCGCATGCCGGGCTGCCCTGTCGGCCTGGCATGCGTCACTTCCGGAGCTGGACCTCGCCCTGCAGCACGCGCGGCAGGCAGTGGCCCAACCGGCGTCAAGAGCCCTCGCCGCAACCACGGCGGCCCAGGCGGTCGTGAAGGTCTTCACCCTCGTGAAGTACCTGCCCCTGGTGGGCGCCAGCAGCTTGCCCAGCCAGGTAGACGCCGCCGTCAACGGCACCGGCCTGTGGGCCACGGCCCAGGCGACGGCCGCCACACTGGCGGGCAGCGCGGCATCGGCGTCGGCCACCAGGCAGCCCGGTGTCGTGCACCAGGCCGGCCAGTGGGCGTTGCCGGGCGGCGGCCTGCATCCAGGCGAAGCGGTCGACGTGGCGGCGCGCCGCGAGTTCGCCGAGGAAACCGGCCAGTCCCTGGCCGACACCGTGCGCTTTGCGATCGACCTGCAGCTCGACATCGCCAGCCTGGCGGCGCCGCAATACAGCGTGGTGCGCTTGCAGGTCACCGACGGCACGCCCCTGGCCACCCTTGCGGCCGACATCAACCGCGCCATCCGCCCCCGCCCGGCCAACTTCGATCGCCCAGACGGCGCCGGCGTGACGGACTGGGAACTCGATCTCGTCCGCGTCGTCGCCAGCGACGACCTGCCGCGCCATCTCGGCGTCTACCAAGCCCTCGCGCCTTCCGCAATCGCCATCGGGGCGGGCCTGCCTCCGGCCAGCCCGGCCAGGCTCAACTTCAACTGGCAGGAGCACTACCACCACCTGATCGACTGGTACGCCTGGGTGGCACTGCAGCTCATGACTGCCTGACTCCCCGACCGAGGAGCACTGACGATGACCTTCTACAACGGCTTCGACACCGGCGCCTTCCCCGGCATGAGGGCACTCGCCTGGCTCAAGGCAGAGACCTCGCTGGTGTGGTGCGGCTACTACCTTGCACCCGCGCCGAGCCACAGCGACACCAGCTGGGGAGGGCAGCGGGCAGCGCTCGTCGAGCAGGGCTGGGGCCTGGCACCGGTCTATCTCGGCCAGCAGACCGCCGGCCCCGGCTCGCGCAACGCCACCGGGCCGCAAGGCCGCAGCGACGGGGCACAGGCGGCGGTCCTGGCCCGCCGCGAAGGCTTCCCCACCGGCTCGACCCTCTACCTCGACTGGGAGGACGGCAGCAGCCCCGGCCCCGACGCGCTGGCCTACATCCGCACATGGATGGCCGGGCTCGTCGCGGCCGGCTACGCACCGGGGCTCTACTGCTCGCATGAGCTGGCCGCGGCGCTGCTCGCGCAGGTGGCGGCGCCCCTCCCCGGGCCGCCGCCCCGGATCTGGGCCTGGCGGGTGGCCACGGCAGCGGCCCACCCTTACCTCGGCGACATCCGGCAACTGGCGGCGGCCGACCCCGCCGGATGCGGCGATCCGCAGGCGGCGCTGTGGCAGTTCGAACAGAACGCGGTGCTGGCCCTGCCCGGAACGCCCTGCGATGGCCTGCAGCTCGACCTCAGCCATTCCAGCCTGCCCGACCCGAGCGCGCCGTGACCCGGCGCGCCACCCACTCATCCGACACCGGGGGCCCGACATGAAGGAAATCGAGGCGCAACGCGATTTGCGACGAGCCGTCAGCGGCTTGCTGACCGAGCGGATCAACAACGCCGCCAAGTACCCGGACATCCGCGCTGCGGTGGTCCAGGCCCTGGCGGCCTTCGACGCGCGCATCCAGGCGCTCGGTGAGTCTTTCCGGAAGAAGTACGTCCTGCGTGGCGACAGGCCGCTCGCCTGCTTCTACATCAAGGGCGGCAACGCGTTCAACGCCTGCCTGGACCTGCTGCAGGGCCGTGACCAGCACCTGTTCGACTCCGGGCGATCGGACTGGGACACCCAGGTCGTCATCGACCCCTGGCTGCCGGGGCCGGTGCAGGATGCGCTCTACGCGGAGATCGCCGACATCATCTTCGACGAGATGCGCGAGGCCGGCATCCGCGTCGCGGCCGAGGCGGGGCTCGTCCCGCCCGACGATTCGCCGCTCACGCCCTTCTACCATGCCGACGAGGCCAGCGGCGTCGCCTACATCCTCAAGCGCGACGAGCCCCAGACCCTGCGGCGCATCTTCGACCACGACCGCCTGGGCCTGTGGACGGATGACCGCCGCAAGCTCAGCGACGAGCGCACGCCCTTTCCCGACTTGATCCCCGGCATCGTGCTGAACGACGCCATCAAGCACTTCGTGATCTACCGGCTGGGCTACACCTGGCACGGCGAGCAGTTCGAGCGCGCGCGAGACGACCTGGCGGACCGGCCCCTCAGCCCGCGGCCGGTCCTGATGGAGCTGATCGACGTGACCCTGCCGCGGCGCGACACCATCGAGGCGGTTGCGACATGGTCCGACCTCGAACGCGGGCGGCTGACGATCGCCAAGGCCGGTGGCAGGCAGGAGCGCTGGCAACTGCCGCTGCCCGACCTGTTCTATCACCTGCGCGAGAACTTCACCATGCTGTGCGAGATCGCCGACGGAACCTCGCACCATGCCGACAAGGGTCCCAAGCGCCGCCAGCGGGTGGCCGCGATCTTCGCCTACTGCCGCGACAACAACCAGCTGCTGCGCTTTCGCGACGTGCTCAACGCGATGGCCGGCGCCGCCGTGGGCCAGGCAGGCGACGACTCCGACGTTCTGGTGAACGGGCTGATGGCCAGGGTGAGGGAACGCACCGTGACGGCACCGCCCGATTTCCAGAATGGCCGCGTCGGCGATGCCACGCGCGATCGCATCCTGGCCGCGCGCTATGGCGTGCGGGCGATGATCGACCTCCTGCGCAGTGCCTTCCCGGCGCCGGTGGCCCTGTCCGCCGCGTTCAGCGACGACCTCGTGCTCATGGAGACGCTGGCGTGGAACCCGTACATCGCGGTCGACTCGCTGCGGTTCTCCGGCGTGGACATGGCCGCCGTCGTGCGCGTCGACCACGACGACCTGCTGGGGCTGGACCTCGCCGCATTCGCGCAGGCGGTGTCGCAGTGGCTGGGCGGCCGCGCATCCGCGTCAGCCCGCGTGCTAGACCAGCCGCACAACACGGCGCGGCCGGGTGGCCTCAGCTACGAGAGCACGCTGGTCGTCTTCGACGGCAACAAGGCGATCGCCTTCCTCACGCTCACGACGGCAAGCGAGGACGAAGCACCGTTTCGCGCCGATGCTGTGGACCCTTCGATCTGCCATGCCTCGCTCCTCGACATCGCGATCCAGCGCAAGGCGGCCGGGGCCCTGGTGGAAGACTACGTGGTGCACACCGTGCTTGCGAAGCAGTACGCCGTGCTCGGGGAACTGCTGCCGCACGCCTGAGCGGCGCCGCGTCACGTCCCGGCCGCCCGCCTGAACTCCCGCGGGCTGCGACCGACCAGGCGGCGAAAGCTCTTCTCGAAATGGCTGAGGTCGCCGAAGCCCACGCTCAGCGCGACGTCGGTGATGCGCTGGTGCTCGTCGGCATGGAGCATCTCCTTCGCCTTCTCGATGCGGATGCGCTGCAGCAGCGGCTTGAAGGTCGTGCCCAGTGCGCTGCGAAAGAGGAAGCCCAGGTGCGAGGGACTGACATGCGCCTGGCGCGCCAGCTCGCCGAGCGACAGCGGCTTTGCATAGTGCTCGCCGAGATACAGCAGGGCCCTGCGCAGCGCCTCGTGCAAGCCCGACAGCGCGGCGAGGTCGCGCGCCACCGCGCACTCGACCCAGTGGCTCTCGGACCGTGCACGCCCGTTCACGCGCACCGGCGCCCGGGGCGGCTGTTCCCGGCCAGCAAGGGCGCCAGCCTCCAGCATCCAGGGCGCGTGCACCTGGATGTCAGTCGCGCGGATGGGCCGGCCGCCGGCCATCACCGCCAGCCGGGCGACCACGCGTTCCATCTCGAACAGGTTCTCGGGCCAGTTGTGGCACCGGCAGGTGTGGAGCAGTTCGGCGGTCAGCGCGCGTCCCACGTCGAAGCCGTGGCGCTCCAGCACCACGGCCACCAGCGATTCGATGTCGTCCAGCCGCTCGCGCAGTGGCGGCACCTCGATCACCAGGAAGTCCAGCTCCGCGAGCAGGGCCCGCGAGAACCCGCCTTCCCGCACCCGTTGCGCCAGGTCCGCGGTGGCCGACGCAATCACGCGCGGCTCACCGGCGGTTGGCACGGCCAGCCACTGTCCCAGCCGCGAATGCAGGTACTGTGGCAGCTGCCCCTGCAAGGCCGGCGCCAGTTCCTCGATGCCGTTGAAGAACAGCGTGCCACCACTGGCCTGCCTGAACCACTGCGCCGGCTGGCCCGCCGGGTTGGCGCAGTTCACTTCGACGAACGGCCCGTCGCGATGCGGACCGCAGCAATGCACGGCGGCCGCGAGCTGGACTTTCTCGGTGCCGAACTCGCCTTTCAGCATCACCGGCAGGCAGCTGTAGGCGGCCTTCTCGATGAAGATCTCCAGCTGGTGCAAGGCCTCGCACACGCCCACCAGCAACAGCGGGCGGCCCAGGCGCTGCTCGGCCCAGGCCTGGACCTCGTAGCGCTTGACCAGGTAGGCGCAGCGCCGCGCGAAGTCTTCGCACAGGCTTCCGGCTGCCTCGGCGGCCGCATCGCGGGACCATTCGAGCTGCAGTTCTCCGAGCGACTCCTCGGCATAGTTGATGGGCAGCGTCCGATGCAGGAACGGACGCGCCAGCTTGGCTCGCGACCTGGCCGGGCAGACGTCCAGCGAGCACCCGCAATGCAGGCGCAAGCACCCGCCTGCCAATCGCTCACGCTCCGCCAGTTCGTGCACCAGCGCCCGCAACAGATCGGGCAAGGCGCGGTAGGGGCGGTAGGCACGCTGCAAGAGTTCGTCGACCTGGGTGCGCATCGGAAGATCCTGTCGAGTTTGACGGGCTGTCACTCTGGCAGGAGCTGCGTCCCGCTGCCTGTCGAAGAAGGTCGGAGGCTGCGGCACCGTGGGATCGGATAGGGACGTGGCGGAGTGGGGCGTAGGGCGTAGGGCGTGGAGCGTGGACGCGGTGACGGGGAGGCGCCTGTGCCGCAGCTGGCAGCTGCTCTTCGCCAGCGCGAGACAGGGAAGGCGCACCACGGCAGTGAGAGACCTGCCGCGCCAGGAGCCCGTGAAGCAGCCCTGCCGGCACCCGCGACTCGCCTCCTTGGCCCACTTCCTCGCCAGGGTGGTGGCCGGCTCGCCTGTCGCAAGCGATCCGTTGCCCGAGCGCCTCGACCAGGAGCGACCCGCGCGCCGCATTTTTCAGCTGTGGAACACCAGGCGACGCATCCACCAGCGCGAACGCGCGGCTGCTGATGAAAAGCAATGTTACGCAGGCGGCCTATCCATGGCACTCGATCTTCATTAGGCTACGAACGCATCTGAGAAAGCGCTTTCACATGTATTGCCTCGGTAATAGATGGAGGGCGCCGATCGCGCCTGCCAGGACCAGGCGAGCATCGGTCTGACAACCACCCTGTGGCAATGGAAAGCGGGTATTTCATGGCTTCTACCGAATATATTTTTCCGCGCGACCACCAGGCGCGCCCATCGAAGCCGGGACGGGCTTCATCCCTGTTGGCGGGGATCACCGCGGCAATGCTGGCGTTGCTGGGGGCCAGCCAGGCGGTGGCCAATGTGCAGCCCCTCTCGGTGCGGGGAAACAAGGTCTTTGTCGGCGACGCCCCTGGCAGCCTCTCTGGCGTCAGCTTCTACTGGAGCAACAACGGTTGGCCCGGCGAAAAGTACTACAACGCGAATGTGGTGCGATGGCTGAAAACCGATTGGAAAGCCAAACTCGTGCGTGCCGCAATGGGCGTGGAGGACACCGGCGGATATCTCCAAGACCCGGCATCGAATAAAGCCCGGCTGAAGGCCGTCGTGGATGCGGCCATCGCGAATGACATGTACGTCATCATCGACTGGCATTCGCACTACGCGTTCCAGTACCAGGCGCAGGCCATCGAGTTTTTCCAGGAAATGGCCCGCACCTACGGAAAGAACAATCACGTCATCTACGAGGTTTACAACGAGCCGAAGGATTCCGTCTCCTGGAGCGGAAATGTGAAGCCGTATGCGCAAGCCGTGATTGCCGCGATCCGCGCCATCGATCCTGACAACCTGATCATCGTCGGGTCGCCGCACTGGTCACAGGACGTCGACGTCGCCTCGCGCGACCCGATCACTGGCTACGCCAATATCGCCTACACCTTGCACTTCTATGCCGGAACCCATGGCCAGTTCCTGCGCGACAAGGCCACGACCGCGATGAACAATGGCGCGGCGCTGTTCGTCACGGAATGGGGCTCGGTCAATGCCGACGGCAACGGCGCCGTGGCCACGGCCGAAACCAAGGCCTGGGTCGATTTCATGAAGACCCACCAGCTGAGCAACGCCAACTGGGCGCTCGACGATGCGCCGGAAGGTTCGGCCGCGTTGACGCCAGGTGCCACGGCCAATGGTGGCTGGCCCGACCATGTGCTGACAGCGTCCGGCAAACTGGCACGCGATATCGTGCGGAACTGGCCCGGCAACACACCGCCCCCCTGCTCGCCCGTGCCCTTGCCCGCCACGCTCGAGGCAGAGGCCTTCTGCGAGATGAAGGGCGTCCAGACCGAACGCACCTCCGACGCTGGTGCCGGGGCGAACGTGAGCTACATCGACGCAGGCGACTGGATGACGTACGCGGTCGACATTCCGGCGGACGGCAACTACCGGGTGTCTTACCGGGTCGCCAGCCTGCAAGGAGGCGGCCTCCTGCAACTGGAGCAAGGGGGCGGCGCGCCGGTGTTCGGCCAGGTGGCCGTGCCTCGCACCGGCGCTTGGCAGAACTGGACAACGGTGTCCCACGTCGTCGCACTGAAGGCCGGCAAGCAGGCGCTGGCCATCCTGGCCAACAAGGGGGGCTTTAACATCAACTGGCTGAAGGTCGAGCACGCCGATGATCATGGCGGCACGCCGTTGGCCACCGTCAAGGCCAGCGCATTCTCCGCGATGAGCGGCGTGCAGACGGAACCCACCACCGACAGCGGCGGCGGGCAATCGGTGGGCTACATCGATGCGGGCGACTGGCTGTCGTATGCAGGCACTCCGGTCGACATTCCCAAATCGGGCACCTACACCCTGGAGTTCCGCGTTGCGAGCCTGGGCGGCGGCGGCCAGTTCTCCTTCGAAGAGGCCGGCGGCAGCCCGTCCTATGCCACGGTGTCGGTGCCCCCGACCGGCGGCTGGCAGAACTGGACCACGATCAGGACCGCCGTCACGCTGCCTGCCGGCATTCACCGGTTCGGCATCAACGCCAGGAGCGGTGGTTGGAACCTCAACTGGTTCTCGGTGAAGGCCGCGAACTGAGGATCGCCTCTGGACCAGGCGGCGATGAACGCCACCTGGCTCCCCGCGCTGGCGGCTGCACCACGAGCACGCACACGCTCGCAGGCGGCGGCCAGCGGCGTGATGTGCCGGGCAGGACGGCCCAAGCCCGCGCGACATGCAGCACCCCACCTATGAGATCGAGCTGACGCGTTCGGAGCTGAGGATCGGCGGCAAGGCCTTGCCGATCCAGCGCATTGGCGAGATCACCACCCACACCTGGAAGGAACGCACGCGCATCGTGGATGTCGACGGCCAGGCCTGGACCGATCCCGTGCCTCGCCGGCGGATGCAAGGCCACGAACCTGACCCGCCGGGCGATTGGCGAACCCCCGTCACGGAAAAGCCGGGGCGCTCCTCGCAGCCCATGCGCCGCCGGACCGGTCACCGCCCGATAGCGTGGACGGCAGGGGCCGGGAGATCGGTCTTCTGCGACCGTCCGGCCCTGGCCAAAGGCGATGCCGGCCCGCTGGCCTTACGAGCGTTTGCAACTTCGCGCCCTGCGAAGCCGCGCAGCTGGCGATGCTCCGGTTGCGCCTGCCACCCCTTGCCCTTCTGGCTCCTGGCGGCGCCGTTGGTCCACTGCCGACAGGCCTGACGCCTTGCACCTGCCATCCCGCGAAGGGGTGGCAGGACCGATGCGACCGATCGAAGCAACGTCAAGGAGTTTCAGATGAGAAGTTCCCTTCCGTCCCCTGCCCGTGCCCTGCTCTCGCCGGCTCGCCGACTGCGCGGCGTTGCGCCGCGCAGGGCGATCCTCGCCGCCGCGGCGGTCCAGCTCCTGCTGCAGGCGGCGCCAGCCGCCGCACTGGAGACCGTCTGGACCGGGGCGGCCGGCTCCGGCCAGGCGTTCTGGGACCTGGCCGACAACTGGTCCAACGGCCTGCCGGCCACCTTGTCCACCGAAGTTACGCTCGGTGGCAGCGACACCACCCTGCGCAGCAGTCGCTTCAGCGCCACCCGCCTCACCGGACGCGGCACCCTGAGGATGACCGGCGGCCAGCTGGCGCTGGCCGGCGCCGGTTCGCAGATCGGGCGGCTGGAGCTGCTGGACGGCTCGCTCCTAGGAGCGCCGGGCCCGTCGGGCGGGCCGACGGCCGCCACCTTGACGGTGGGCAGCTTCCTGTGGAGCGGCGGCCAGCTGCACAACGATCAGTACCTCTCCAACGGTCCCCGCATCACCGTGCTGGGTGACGCCGTGCTGAGCGGGCGTGTGCTGAGCACCGGCGCCTACCACGGCGCGCTGACCTTCGAGGGCAACGCCCACTGGGTGGACGGCGCGTCGCAGCTCGGCGGAAATGCCGAGATCCGGGTCGGCCGCCAGGCGCGCTTCCTCGACGACGTGAGCCAAGGCCAGCGCACCCTGTCGATCGACCGAGGCGCGTTCGTGAACGAAGGCCGCTATGTGAAGACGGGCGCCGGCGAGACCCGGGTCTGGAACGAATTCGGCTCCTTCGACAACACCGGCACGATGCGCATCGAGCAAGGCCGGTGGTACATCGACAGTTATGAAGGGGGGTGGACCAACACCGGCCGGGTCGACGTCCAGTCCGAGATGGTGGTGTCCGGTTACCGCAATAGCCTGCGCCAGAACGGCAGCCTCCACATCCACGACGGGGGCCGTGTCCGGATGGACTTCGGCATCGTCGGTGGCTCCGCCACCGGCCAGTGGTTCGTTGCGCCGAGCGCCACACTGGAGTTCGCCGGCTCCCAGCAGTACGGCCAGGGCGACATGGACTTCGGGGGCGGCAGGCTCCACAACGAAGGCGTGGTGCGTTTTCGCAGCGGCAACTACACCGTTGCGCCGGAGGCCGAGCTTTCCGGGCAGGGACGCTACGAGGTGCTCGGCAACAGCCGGGTCGTGGTGCGACGCGGGCTGGACGTTGGCACGCTGTACATCGGCGAGCCGCGGGCCGACCTGGACGACCAGACCGGCTCGCTCCTCGGATACAGCTTCAGCCGGCTGCAGGTGGAGGGGCCGCTGTCGGTCGACCGGCTGGAATGGGCAGACGGTGCGCTGCACACGGGCGGTCCGGTGACGGTCCGCGGCCGGGCTGTCCTCACCGAAGACCCCCGGTACTGGCTTTCCCCCAGCGACCGGCCTATCGGCAAGCAACTGGCATCCGCCTTCGACTTCCAGGGCGGTGTGGTGTGGGACGGCAATTCCGACCTCCACGGCGCCGGCAGCATCCGCGTGCGGGCAGGCACGACCTTCGAAGACCTCAACAGCCAGGGCACGCGTGAAGTGCCGTCCCTGGGCGAGCCCTTCACCCGGCCGACCCGCATCTCGGTGGCCTCCTTCCTCAACGAAGGCACCTACCTGAAGAAGGGCGCAGGCGCAACCGTGATCACCGCCGACGTCGACAACCGGGGCACGTTCCGCGTGCTCAAGGCCGGCACGCTGCGCCTGACAGGCCACGTCAACAACACGGGCACGCTGGAGGCGGATGGCTCCCGCCTGATCGTCTGGGGCCGGCTGGCGCAGTACCTCGAGAATGAATACGGGCAACTGCTGCTGGGTGGCGGCAGCTATGTTGCCCGTCACGGCGGCACGCTGGCGCTCAACCTGGGTGACACATCGTCCGGGGCAGCGCCGGCGCTGATCACCGTGCTCAAGCGAGGGACGACGGTGGTGCTCGACGGCCCTCAATCGCGCTTCGTCACCTCCTGGCAGGGCGAGGACGTCGATGCCCTGTCGCGCCTGTCGTACAACGAAGGCCGGATCGCCGTGCTCAACGGCGCGAATCTGGGCTTGGCGGAAGGGCTGAGCAACGGCGGCGTCTTGCACGTCGGTGCCCGCAGCACGCTGCAGGCGCAGACGTACCGGCAGGACGGCGGCGAAGGCCCGGGCGACAGCGCCACCTGGCTGGACGGCACCATCGCTGCCAAGCAGGTGACCTTGAGCGGAGGCGTCTACAGCGCTGGAGCGATGGATGCGGTGGGCACCGGCCACTTCTCCACCGACCACGCCGAGTTGCAGGCCACCCTGCTGCTCGACATCGACAGCTCCGAGCTGTACGACCGTCTGTTCGTGTCAGGCCAGGTGACGCTCGGCGGGAGCTTGCAGGTGGCCTTCGGCGATGCAGGGCCAGTGCTCGGTACCTTTCGCTTCCTGACCGCGGAGGACGGCCTGGGCGGGTCGTTCGCCAGCATCTCCAGCGACCTCGATCCGACGCAATTCCGACTGGCCGCGCGCTACGGCAGTGACTTTGTGGAGCTGACGGTGGAACGACTCGCGGCGGTGACCGTGCCCCAGGTGCCGGAGCCCGGCACCTGGGCCTTGCTCGGCCTCGGCCTGGCAGCGCTCGGCGCGAGGAGGCGTGGGCGTTCCGCCTGCTGATGTGAGGTGAGGCCGCGCCCGGGCGGGCGCGATGCGGCCAGCGGACGGTGTTCATGGGCTGGTGCCCGGGAACGCGCCTCATCGCACCGTGAGTTGCAGCCGGTCCTCGCTGCAGCCGCGCCAAGCGAGCGGCAGGCGCAGGTCCACACGAGCCAGCGTCGCACGCGAGGCCAGCAGCTCGCGATCCGCGGCGCTGTAGCGCTGCCAGCGCTCGGCCGCCGCCTTGGCGATGCGCGCGGCGTGGTTCTGCGTGCCGTCGAAGACCACGAACAGGCCGGCCAGCATGCGGCAGCTCGGGGCGCACCTTACGGCCGACGTGCTCGACCAGCACGGCGATGCGCATCAGCTCCTGCGCGGACACTTCGGCGCGGACTCGGATTCGGCGGGCCACAGGCGGTCGCCGCGCACGAGCACGGCATCGGGCAGCTTGCCGTAGCGCTTGAGTCGGCGCATCTGAGGTGACCGTGCTGGGCCACGGTGCGCAGCACGTGCGGGCGGTTGGCCATCGCGCGCTCGCACGATGTCGGCTGCTTCGGGGGCGGTGCCGGCGGACGCAGCGGCCCGCTCGGCACGTCGTTGGTCACTCGCATAGGTCTTCACCTCGCATCGGTCGATGCCAGGTGTAGCGATGACGCGTCTTGCGCCGCGTCTGTCGCCCGCAGAGGCTCGCAGCAGACGCTGCCAGCCTCTACGGGCCCCGACGGTCGAACGTGTGCTCTTCGGCGGCTGGGGCCGCACGCACACTCGCGCTGCTGGACGCATCGCGTCGTCCGTCAGGGACGCCGCTGCCTGCACGCCACACCGCCTTCGTCAGCGGGTCGCGCAGGAAGCCACCCCGCGCCATGAGCAGCGTTCTCCGTGGCCGTCGCTCGCTTCGAGGCTGGACGCCTCGTCATCGCCCGGCGTGGCTTCCTGCGCTGCGCTTCGTCAGCGGCGGGCTTGGGTCGCTGTTCGCTCCCTGCCCCCCAACCTCATGCGTCCGCGTGGGCGCGGACCCGGCGCTTGGACCGCGCCTGCACGGGGTCGGCCCCCGCGAGCGCTGCATCGACCCGCTGGGGCGGGCGCTCCTTCACGGCAGCGGCTCATGAACAGCCGCCGACCCCCTCCGCCCTTCGCACGCGAAGGGAACGAGTCGCCCTCTGCCGTCAGCGGTGCCAGCGCTGCAGCGCGATGACGAGTTCGAGGTGCCGCAGCTCGTGCTCGCCCAGGCGGCACGCCGCGGTATGGACGGCCGCGGTCAGCTTTGCCAGCGTGCGCGCCGGCTCGGTGCTCAGTTCAGGCGATGGCGCGCCATCGTTGGTCAGCAGGCGCACCGAGGTGGCGTCGGCGGTGTAGAGGTACCAGGAGGGCAAGGGGCGTGGATGCATGCCCCTTGTAGCGAACGCTCTTCAGGCCTTGTCCTGGAAGCGCTTATAGAAGCCTCTGTCTTCCCAGTCGTCTTCGAAGGCGGCCATGATGCCTGTCATCAATGCAGCCATCTTCGGCGCATAGAAGGCGCGGTTCTCTTCCTCCGCGAACCGAAGCACTTCCGGCCATCGCAGCACATGCATACTGTAGGCAATGGCAGCACTTGGAAGCAAGCGCTCCTGCTTCTCTCGGCCGAAGCGATACCTACCCATCAAGTCAATGAGACTGCGACAACTCTGCACGATGCCCAGGATGAGCCTCTAGGGTGTGTTTGACAAGACGGCTCGCAAGTACCGTCGGATCATGGCCAGCTTGACGCCACCGAGATAGTGCAAGGCCAGCTTCTCGAAGCGGGTAGCAACGGCACGTGCTTCCTTCAACCAGCCGATGCAGCGCTCAATGACGTTACGGCGGCGATATTGCTGAAGGTCGAAGTCAGGAGGTCGGCCCCGGCGACGCTGTTGCTGATCACTCCGTTCAGGGATGACCGCTCGTATGTGTCGCTGCCGCAGCCATTGCCTAATACGCCGCTGGCTGTAGGCCTTGTCGCCAGCTACGCGCTCGGGCCTTTGCCGCACTGTGCCGCTGGGCCGACAGACGCGCACGGAGTCGAGCACTGACTCAGCGTACAGCGATTCATGGGCCTGCCCAGGGCTGAGCTTCACGGCCAGCGGTATCCCGGCGCCGTCACTCACCACATGAAGCTTGGTACCCCAGCCGCCGCGGCTACGCCCCAGTGCATGGTCCGCTGGTTCGCGCGCCGGGCGACTTTTTTGGGGCGCCAGCCGCCGCTTTGTGCGCGCGCACGTTGGAGCCGTCTACACATCACAGCCACCACTGGATGCGGCCCGCCGCGTCCAGTTCGCTCTGCAGCGCCTGCAGCATCCGGTCCCACTATCCACAACGGCACCACCGCCGCGAGCGCGAATACACCGTCTGCCACGGGCCGTAACGCTCGGGCAGATCGCGCCACCCAATACCGGTGTTCAGCCGGAACAGCATGGCATTGAGCATCCTGCGATGCTCCCCGTACGGTCGCCCCGCCGTCTTGCGCGGTGGCAACAGCGGCTCCAGCACCGCCCACTCAGCATCTGACAGTTCATGACGATGATGTGCCATCCGTTCCTCCGATCCTCACCTATGCCCGTTCACCCTAGGCGGGATCGGCTCGCCTATCAAACACACCCTAGGAAGCTGAGCACCTCCTCATACAGCGGCTCAAGCGCATCCTCGCCAAGCGTTGGTAGTGCCGCCAAGGCCACCTTGTTGCACAGCAAGTCGAAGTCAGTCAACACTGAGCCGCTCATCACTGCTTCACCATTTTCCGAACTTGAAGTCGTAGACCTGTTCACATACGCCCCCTCTGGGACCTTGAAGCCGTAATCGCTAAACGCCTTCACCGCGGCAGCTTCCGCAGAGGCCCCTTGAGGCAGATAGTGCCCTGAGGCGTTTTTAATGTATTTGACCTCTCCCCACAGAACCTTGCCTTCACCCGCAGCAAGAACATTTTGGCCGCGAGCCAAGTCTACCTGTCCGTATGAGAAGTCAGCGGGCCTCGGTGCAAGCACGAGCGAACCATCCTCTTTGACCACCTAGAGAATGTTTTTCGGCATTCTCAGCGCCTGCTAGGGTGTGAGTGAAGGAACCGGCCGCAGCTCGATTGCATCCTCCGAGAAGCGATTCGCGAAGGTGGCATTTGACCGAGGTGCGAGCTCATTCACGCCAGATGCTCGATTGCTCAGCAGCTCCATCCGCCAACATGTCATCGGCGATTGACGCGGTGCGAGTTGCCGGCGCACCTAGCGATGGCCGTGGCTGCATCACCGCCGCGGGCCCACCGAAGCCGAGGAACGCTCCTGCAAGTTCTGCAGTAGCTCAAGCCTCGACATGACTGCAACGTCCGTATCGCTCGTCAAATCTGCACGAGCCAAATTTTGTCCTGCACGCCATGCGTTGTTCGTCGCGTTGTACAAGCCAGTGACTGGCGCCTCCACCGCCACCAGCGGCGCGACGCCCATGCCCAGGAGCAAGTTCGCGCCCTGGTCAAGAAGGCTGGCATTGGGATCGGTCATCCCCTGCACCGCCATGCGATAGCGGCTCTCGAAGAACCCCTCCAGCGGTGCGTAGAGGTTTTCAACCGGAAGCAACGACACCGAGCCCCCAGCACCCAGCGGCCTCGTTTCGATAGCCCGACGGTCGGGCACCGGGTAGCTCCATACCCCGTTGC
Organism: Eleftheria terrae; assembly: GCF_030419005.1. Classification (NCBI taxonomy): domain Bacteria; kingdom Pseudomonadati; phylum Pseudomonadota; class Betaproteobacteria; order Burkholderiales; genus Eleftheria; species Eleftheria terrae. The sequence goes on along the minus strand of NZ_CP106952.1, from coordinate 560,801 downwards.
CCTGGTCGAAGCCCATCAGGCCAGTCTCTTCGTTGAGCTGCTACAGCGGCTTGAACGTCAATGGGCGTGGCCTCCCCGTCAACCCAGGCCCAGCCGGCATATCCCCACCAGTAGGAACCATGTCGCCATCGAAGCCAGCCTCGCGCATGCGGTACGCCATCACCTCCGCATTGGTTGCCGACTCCCTCAGACCCGGACCACCGCGCTGCAGAGCCTGCTGTGTCATGCGGTCGTAGTCGGCGTTGTCGCTCTCGATGTCTGAGCCGTTGCGGTAGTCCGCCGAAGACCGCTGCCCTTCGCCTTGAGTCGGCTGCATTGCATCAGCCAAGCTGCTCCCCAGCGCATTGCCAATTAGGTGCCACGTCTCTCGCCCCCATGGTGTCGGTCGGTTTGATTCCGCCATGCACAGCAATTTCCAAGCTCGGTGCGGAACGGGCTTATTGAACCCAAGACCCATTGACGTCAACACCTTGAGGCTCGCCTCGAACAGTGTAGACATTGCCGTCGCCTTGCATCTCCGCAAATTCACGGGCAGCAGTTGGAGATTTGGACGTCGGCACGTAAATGCTGGGCTCGTTTTCCAGCGCGCGTACTTGAACACATCTTGATTCGTACCCCGCGGCTGCAGGCCCTGCTCAAGAATTACCTCTGGACTACGCCCATCTCCACGGAATATGAATTTCCCTCGTTCAACTGCGTTTGCAGAAGAAGGCGTTCTATTAATTTCTACATTGCCAAATTAGCGGCTCAGGACAGAAACTCTGCCTAGAAGGTCATCAACTTCCGAAGGCTTTTTATCCAAGAAGTCGACTTTCAGTTGGCCTTCAAGATCTTCCTGAATCTTCTTGAAGCTCGAATAAGGGCCGACCAACTCTAGGGAAGAACGTCCGAAATTTATCAAATGAAGCTGACTGGGCGCGAGTTTTTGGAATCCACTTTCCTCAAGAGCGCCCCAAGTCGCCCGAAGAGCGGCAATGGCAGAGCTTGCCTCCGCAGGCTGAGTCGGCAATTCGATCATAATGACGCCCCAACGCGGCTGGCCCACCATGATCGTTTCGCCGGCATTCAGCGCATCGTGGGAAACGCCACACGATTGACAGATGCCGGCCAGGTCCCCAATAGGGGCACCACAAATTTCGCACAATCGGCTCATGGATTCGGCCTCATATAGTAAGTCCGTTGGAGATTGTATGCCGCCCTAGCTTGGTCGAGCGTCATAGCCCCGCCCCCCAGTTGCGGGTCGTAGAAATAGTACTTTCCACTAGGCAGCACTTGACCATATAGAACGTGACCGCCATCCTCGGTTTTAGCGTAGACGGCATAGTTTCCTACTGGTGCGTTTGGCGCTCCTATTGGTGTCCTGACGGCGGTCGTGCCCGTTGCTCTTTCAATGTAAGCGACCGATTGCGCCTCGGAAAATTGCATTTCCCTGCCGGTCGGCCCGAATCGCAACTCAATCATGTCTGCGGTGACCAAGTCTGCAGGCCCGTTGCGCATCAGCTTGTTTGTGATATTCGCTGAGACACAAGCCGTGCAGTTGTAGCGGCCATTGCTTGGGTTAACCAAATTTGGCCGCCCTAAGCCACCGGCGGCCCCGATCACCTCGTCTAGCACAGTGTCGCGAGGGAGGCCTGGCGCTTTCGAAGCCATCTCAGACGCGGCGTCCACTGAGCGTGACGCGGGCATGAAACCACCTGGAGCCGCTGCTCCAGAACCACCAAACAAGCCGACCTCGGCCAAGCCGACGCCCAACACCGTGGCCTCATATGGATTAGCGAGTACCGCACCAAGGGGCCCCAGCGCTGCCACCTCCGTAACGACGCCCCGCAAACCAACGTACAAGCCACGGCCCAACACAGCCGCCTCCCCAGCCGCGCCGTAGGTCAGCAGCGGCCCTGCCGCGGCTGCCACTGCGCCGCCGGCCGCCAAGGTCAAGCTGGTCGAACGCAAGCTCGTCAGTTGGGCTTTCTGCACCGGCGACAAATCGCGCCGCAGGTAGGTCGTGTGGCTGCGGAACAAGCCATTCACCATGTCCGGCGCTTCGGTCGCACCCTGCGCCGCCGGCAGGATCGAGGGGATCGGCTGGCTCAGCTCGTCAAAGGACGCTCCCGGCTGGAACACACCGCCTGCGCCGGACATCGGCCCGTCCACCACCGTCATGCTCGCCCGCTGTGCCGCGGCGGCCTGCCCCGCCTGCCGCTGTGCAAAGTACTTCGCCCCTGCCGCGCCCAGCCGCTGCACGTCTGCGCCAACGTCCACGTTGGCCAACGTCGCCTCGTCCGGAATCCGCAGCGTCATGCCGGTCGGCAAGTGATGCCTGGACGCGAGTCCGTTGAACTGGGCCACGCGATCCAGCGTATCGGCGTTGCTCGTCCCCACCAGGCGAGACAGCACCTGCCCCTTGGCAACCGTCACGGTGCGGGTACCGTCGGCCTGCCCCGCCTGTACGGCCATGCCACCGCTGGCAAAGCCATCGACCTGGAGGGCCTGCATCCCGGCCCGGCGCCGCAGTACATCCGCCGCCCAGTCGTCCCCACCGGTGTACATGTTGATGCCCGAGCCGTCATCCCCGGTGCCCAGTGCGATCGATCCGCCACCTGCACCCAGCACCGCGCCCAGCCCACCGAAACCATACTTGGCATGGCGATCGAGGTCGGACTGGATGACGCCGTCCACCATGGTGTCGCCCACGGCACTGCCAAAGCTCTGCGCCGCAATGGCGACGAAGTTCGGCCGGTAGCCCTGCACGAGTGCCTGCACGCTGCCGCCGGCCAGTCCGCTCGCGGTATGACGCAACACACCGCCCACCAGGTCGTTGCGCACCGACAGCTGCGCCTCCGCCAGGGACATGCCCGCTCCCCGCGCCGCCTCCACCTGCGCATTGCCGATGAACTTGTTTACCCCATGGCTCACCGCGCCACCCACCGCCGATGCGGCCACGCTGCGCCAGTCGAACTTCTGCTGCAGCCCGGTCGCCACGGCAATGCCCTGCGTCGCGGCATTGCCGATGGCTGCCCGCGCCACGGCGCCGCCCACGCCCTTGCCCAGCGACGCGCCCAGTGACGAGGACGGCCCGATGGCAGCGCCCACTCCGGCGCCGATGGCGCCTAGCGCCACGCCGGACCAGGAGAACTCGTCCACCACCCCCAGCGCCATGCCAACGCCCTGACTGACGATGGAGCCCACCGCACCGCCGACCACCGCGGCCGTCATGCCGCCGGTTGCTCCGGTCAGCGCCGCCGTGCCGGCGCTGAACAAGGTCCCCAGACCGCTCGTGCCGGCTGCAGCGAGCTGCGGCGCCAGCGCTCCGGCGGTCATGATCGTTGCCACCACGGCCACCACCAGCACCACGACAATGGCCAGCACCCCGCAGCCCCCGCCCGGCGGTCGTGGCGCCGGCGGCAGCGTGGGATGCACGTTGCCCATCGCCTCGGCCGGGTCGTAGACGCGGAAGGTCCCGCTGTTGTTGTGGATGTTGGTGACCTTGGGCGGAATGATCAGCCGCTGTCCTTCCACCAGCTTCTCGGTGCCCGTCAGGCCGTTGGCATCGGCGATGAGGTACCACATCGCCCGGTCGCCCCACAGGGCCGCCGCCACCGACGGCAGGTCGTCGCCGTCGCGCACGGTGTAGCTCGACGGCGCACTGGACGGATAGTCGGGACCGATCGGCTCGTAGTTCTGGTCGAAGTCCGCCGATGCGATCGGCCGCCACGACTTGTAGTCGGGCTTGGCCTTGCCGCGGTTGGCGAGCGCCTGCGCATAGTCGACCCGGGTCGGTCCATCGTTGCCGACATCGCCCACGCGCTGGCCGTTGACGTAGTAGTAGCGGTGCACCTGGTTCACCCGCCCGTCGTCCACCACCTCGTCGCGCACCAGGATCAGCCCCTGGGCATCGCTGATGTAGCGGAACCGGCGGTTGGCCTTCACGTCGATGGCCATCTTGATGTGGCCGTTGACGTCGTACTCGAGGTTCGAGAAGCCCTTGCCCCAGGCCGCGTTGTTGCCCTTCAGCGAGGGGTTGTAGGCCTGGTTCGTGATGGCGAACTGCTTGGCAGTGTCCCAGTACTCATAGGCGTAGTAGGTGTTGGTGGTGGTTGGCTTGCTCGCCTTGTCCTTGTGCACGGTCCGGGCCAGTGCACCATGGCCGTCCGCCGTGGCAGCAGCCGCGTCTTCCTTGTTGTCCAGGTAGTAGAAGTAGTCCGTGCGCCCCTGGTTGTCCTCCTGCCAGCGGATACGGTGGTCAAGGGAGTAATCGGTCTTGCGCTCGTAGGTCACCGCCCCTTGTTCGTTCAGCTCGGTGTACTTCAGCACCCGGCCCAGCAGGTCCACGTTGCGGCGCGACCGGTGCTTGGCGTTGAGGTAGGTGTCCTCCAGGTAGCCGTCAGCGGTGTAGGTGTAGCGCTCGTGCGTGCCATCCTCGCCGTTGATGACCTCCTGCCGCCGGCTCGCGGCGTCGTACCACACCGACACGCCGGTGGTGCCGCGCTCGATCACGCCGGACTTGTCGGTCAGCGACGTGCCCCGCTTGCCGGCCAGCCGGCCCATCGTCAGGGTGAACCGGTTCAGCTCGTCATAGGTGTACCAGTAGTCCTGCTCGCGCCGGCTGCCGTCCACGCCGTCGTGGTAGTAGCTGTAGACACGCCGGCGGTTGCCCACGGCGTCGTACTCGTACTGGATGGTCGCCCTCGGGTCCTGCACCGTCTGGATGCGGTTCTGCTCGTCATACGTGATCCGTGCGTACTGGTGATGGTCGCGCACGCCGCCCAGCAGGTTCTTCGGATCCTTCAGCGAGACATACGCCTCCAGCGTGCGGTTGCCCGCCTTGTCGTACTCGTAGGAGGTGTAGGCGCCGGTCGAGCGATCCCAGATGCTCTTGATGTAGCCGTTGGCGTAGTGGTCGTAGACGATGTCCTGCTTGGACGAGCCACTCTGCGCGGTGAGCCGGCCGGCCGCGTTGTAGGTATAGGTGAAGGTGTTCCCGCCCAGGTCCTTCTTCCAGCTCAGCCGGCCGAACAGGTCGGTGTGCTCCACCAGCTCGCGGCCCATCGCATCGACGGTGCTCTGCTTCCATCCGCCCACCTGGATGCCGCCGGCACCGGCAATGGAGGCGAGGTAGGTGTAGGTGTACTTCACCTCGGCGCCGGCGAAGCTGCGGGTCTTCGTCACGCGCCCCAGGCTGTCGTACCAGGTCTTCTCGACGTCGCCATAGGCGCCGGTGTGCGTGATGCGTTGTCCGGCCTCGTCGTAGGTGTAGCGGTCGCGGGTGCGCGCCGGGCTGCTTCCGGTGTTGCCCGGCGTCTGGGCCGCCCGCTCCGGATGCCGCACCTCGACCAGGCGCCCCATGGCGTCATAGTCGTACTCGGTGCGGGCGCTGCGGTCGTCGGCGCCCTTGGCCAGCTCGTTGTAGCTGTAGCGCTTGTCGCCGAAGATGTCGAAGCTGTGCCGCCGCACGCCCTTGGCATGCGCCTCGAGCGCAATCTGGGCCCCGTTGCCGCCGGGCAGCCAGCCTTGGCGCACGGTGTTGCCCTCCGCATCCTTCACCGCCACCAGCCTGCCGGCCAGGTCGTAGACGTTCTCGGTGGTGGGCCGCCGGTCGCGCTCGATGAAGCCGTTCGCATGTGTGATGGCCGTCAGCGGCGCCTGCTGGCGCACCATGGAACCGGCGGTGTTGTAGGCAAAGTCCGTGCGGTTGCCTCGGCCATCCTCCTCGAAGCTGACCTCGCCGAAGGCGTTGTAGCCGATCTTGCGGCGGACTTGATCCTTCTCCGGGTCCTTGGGCCCCAGGATCACCCACTCCAGGCGCGAGGAACTGCCGCCGGTGGGCCGCAGCGTGAAGATGGCCTCGTTGCGCCCCAGGGGCTTGCCGGTGCCGTCAAAGGTGTCGTAGATGTACTCGTACACCACTTCACCGCTGGCCGGCGGCTCCAAGCCGGTGAGGACGACCTTGAACGCCCCACCCTCCAGCACTGCCGCCAGGGGCTTGTAGTCCTCGTCGCTGTCCCGGCGTCGATAGGCCACCTGCACGGACTTGACGCCCGCCTGCGGCGGCGTCAGCCGCAGCTGCATCGGCTGCACCTCGGTGTGGGCCTCCTGCACCTTGGGGTCGGGCCCCAGCAGGAGCTTGGCGTTCGTCACGCTACTGACCAACCCACCCGGGCCGTAGCTCGTGATGACCACGTCGAACAGCTTGCTGGTACGCACATCCGGCAGCAGGCGGGTGCCGTCCCACAGGTAGTTGCCATCGCCCTTGTTCAGCAGCAAGGACGCGGGCACCGACAGGAGCGGTCCGGAGGTGTTGGCCTCGCGGTACTTCACCTCGACAGACTGCGTCGACTCGGGCATGCCGAGCCGGACCATGCCCGGGCGCGACTCGAACGGCAGGAACTCGCCGATCCAGGGGCTGCCGTTGGCGTTGCGGCCGAACTCCACCCAGGCCCGGTTGACCTCCACACCGTCGCGCCGGGTCTGGATGTCCAGTTCGTACTCGCCCACAGGCAGCAAGTCCCAGCCCATCTCGAACCAGCCCGGCGTGCCGCGGCCGCCGATGGCTGCCAGCCGCGGTCCACGCGCGGCGTCGTTGAGCACCAGCCACTCTCCGTTGCCCTGCTTCGGGCGGTAGCGCACGGTGATTTCGTTGGCATTGCCCTGGTCGAGGATATGCAGCCAGCCGTTGTTGTGCAGCAGGCCGCGGCCTGGCAGGCCGCTGACGACGCTGTGGCCGTTCTGTGAGAAGCCGGGCGCTGCCGGATTGCTCAGGTCGAGCTTGCCTGATTGCTTGTTGAGCACCTCGCCATTGGCGCCCAGCGCAACATACTCGAACTCGAACTTGCCCTGGCCGAAAACGGCGGGGTCTTGCACGAAGCGGCTGTCCATGGCATTGCCGGCGCCGTTCTGCTGCTTGGGCACCCACACCCAGTTGTAGGGCCCGGTGGACCCCTCGGGCCGGTAGAACAAGACCAGCCGATCGGCCAACGGCGACTGCCCGTTGATGATCAACCGCGACGGGATCGTTGACGAGCCGCCGTTGGGGTCGGCACCCCAGATCTCGTGGGCCTCGTTGTCGATCATCAGCATGAGCGGCAAGGACAGCTGCGTCAACACCAGGCGGCCCTGGGCCGTGTTCTTGTAGACCGTGTAGCCGATATGGCCGGTCACTCTGTCGTCATAGCCCAGGAACAGGCGGTCAAACTTCACCGCGCCGCCCGCCTTCGACACCGACCTGGTGTGAGGGGGAGCGTCAGGATTGCCGTTGGGATACCGCCAGTCCCTGATCGGCATGTCGAGCATCACATACACGTCCTCGTCGCCCCAGGCGCTGGTGTCCGGCACCGTGACGTCGATGGACACGTAGGCCGGCGATGGAAGGTCGTATGCGTCCTCCCAGGTGGGGGACTGCCACACCGACACCGTCCCCGCCCTGCTGGCCTCGACATATCCAGCGGTCGCCGGGTTGGTGGTCCGGCCCGTGCCATCCGAGCCCACGCGCAGGTCGATGTGCGAAGTCTCGGACACGAAGACCGACTGCCCCGCTGTGTTCGGCCGGATGGACGCGCTGGCCTTCTTGGCATCCATCGCGGCCTCCACCGTGTCGGTGGCCCGGTTCAGCGCATTGAAGACGGTGTAGGTCTCGGCGGTATCGTCGCGGTCGATCACCTGGGCCATCTGCGACCACCGGATCTCGGCCAGGCTGGCACCGGAGACGCTGGTCAGCGTCGCGTTGCCAGCCGCATCGTGCAGGTGCAGCTTGACGACGCCATCGCCCGCATTGGTCTTCCAGACCCGGCCCGCACGGTCGTATTCGGCCACTTCCTGCCAGCTGCCATTGGCTCCGCCGCCGTTGGTGCGCCGGCCGCTCACCTCGCCGAAGCCGTTGTAGCGGGTTTCCATGACGCGTCCGCTGGCATGGTCGGTCTGGCGCACCTCGCGGTTCAGCGCGTCGTGCACGTAGTAGACGACGTCGTCTACCCGTTGCCCGTCCGCATTGCGCCGGCCGATCAAGGCCTTGCGGGTGACGTTGCCGGCCGCGTCGTGGCGGTACTCGGTGCGCGCGCCGCTCGCATCCGTCTGGCTCGTCATCCAGCCGTGGCTGTTGTAGTCGTAGTAGGTGATGCGGTCGTCCGCCCGGTCGGCCTTGGCACGGCGGAATTCCCGCCGCAGCTGGCCCAGCCCGTCGTACTCACGGTCCGTGGTGGGCCGCACCTTCTCACCCTCGAAGTCGGTGAACTCCGGGCGGATCTCCGACACCTGCCGGCCCAGCGTGTCGAAGCGCCATTCCGTCACCAGCTTGGTGGCGTCGGTCTTGAGCTTCACATTGCCGAGCGCGTCGTACTCATACGCCGTGACCGCATCCTCGGTCGACGGCGTCAGCACCCCGTTGGCGTCCACCTTGCCCGCCTGCACCGCCTTGCGGGTTTCGCTCTTGATGCGGTTGAGCTTGTCGTAGGCATAGGCGGTCACGCGGTCGTCGGCGCTGGGCACCAGGTAGCGCGCGTCCTTCAACTGCTGCAAGGTGGTGGCGTCGGTGACGGCAAGGCCGCGCACCGGGTTGGCATACCGGGTTTCCTTGCCGACGTTGCCCTGCCCGTCGTAGTCCCACACGATCAGGTGCAGGCCAGCGTCCAGCTGGGCCTGCTTGCGTCCGGCGCGGTCATAGTAGAAGCGGGTGGCATTGCCATTGCCGTCGACCTGCTTCACGACGTTGCCCGCGCCGTCATACACCGTGGATGTCGCGATGGAGCCACTGCGATGCTCGTAGCGCGGCGGCTTGGCATTGATCAGGTAGGAGCCAAAGCGCATCCCGTCGATGCGGGTGCCGGTCTGCCGGCCGACCCTGTCGTAGAGGTAGACCACCTCCCGGTCGTAGCGGTCGGCCGCGTCGGTCTTGTCGGCGATGACATACACCATGGCGGTGCCCGCCGCCGGCGGGTCCATGAGCACCTTGGGCGACACCGCCGCCCCGAGCTTGGCGCTGCCCGCTTCCTGCACCACGTTCGAGAAGATCTTCTGCGAGATGCGGTTGCCGGCACGATCGTAGGTCCAGGTGGTGTAGACGCCGGCCGCGTCCACACGTCCCACCTGGCGTCCGAGCGGGTCGTAGTAGTAGAGGGAGCGCCCGCCGCGCGCGTCCAGCGTCTCGACCACGTTGCCCATCGCGTCATAGGCAGTGCTGAGGGTGGGCTCGACATCGCTCTCCTGCCGTGCAGCACCGTCATAGACACGGGTCTTCTGGCCGATCTGCTTCACCTGCCGGTCCAGCCTGTCGTACTGGAACTCGGTCACCCTTTCCTCTTGCAGCCCGGTGGCCTCGGTCTTGTACCGCAGGTTGCCGCGCGTGTCGTAGACGTGGGTGGTCACCACGTCCACCATCACCGGCTTGCCATCGCTGCCCACCACCGGCCGGCCGTTGGCGCCGAGCTTGGCGGTCTTCTCGGGCGAGGTCTCGGTCTTCACCCGGCCATCCCGGTAATGGGTGTAGACGAAGACGCCGCCGGCCTTGTTGGTGTAGCGCCACTTGTCGCCCAGCCGGTCGTACTCGGTCTTCTCGGTCTTGCCCTCGCCATCGGTGATGCTGGTCTGGCGGTTCAGCTTGTCGTGGCCGATGCGGGTCACCTGGTCGAGCTCGGGCCGCCGGACCAGGTGCACCCCTTCGGTCGGTGTCTTGTCCAGGATCTCGGGCGGGTTGGTCTCGCTCAGCTTGTGCTGGGTCGCATCGCCAGCGACGGACACGCGATGGAAGTAGCGGATGATGCGGTCGACGGTGCCGAAGGCGGTGTAGAACGTCTCCACCACCCCGCCGTCCGGGTTCACGTGCAGCCGGCCCTCGTTACGGCGGTTGAAGTAGAAGTAGCCCACGTTGCCGCGCGGATCGGTGATCTTCACCGCATTGCCGAAAGCGTCGTAGAGGGTGCTGGTCGATGCGCCCTCGGCATCGGTCGCCTTGGTCACGCGACCCAGCGCGTCGAAAACCTGCGTCGTCGTGTACAGCGACCACAGCTTGGCTTTGTCGGTGGACGAGAGCTTGGTGTATGACGCCGTGCCATAACCCAGCTGCTCCCGCATCTTGACCGCCCAGTCGCTGTCGCTCTCCGCCAGCTCGATTCCCAGTGGGCCGATGATGCGCTCGCGGTTGCCCATCTTGTCGAGCGCGTAGCGCGTCACCTGTGTCTCGCCGTTCGCGCCGAAGCGGGTTTCCTTGCCGAGGCGGCCCGCCATGTCGTAGCTGTAGGAGGTGCGCCGCTGGGCGGCCGTGCCGGCTGCTTCCTTCAACTCCTTCAGGCGCCCCACCTCGTCGTAGCTGCGCACGGTCAGCACGTCCTCGGCGTTGCGCACCTCGGCCAGCCGGCCGGCATCGTCGTAGGTGTTGACGACACGTGCATCGCGCTCGACCGCCCCAGCAGCCGAGCGGAACAGCCAGCTCTTGCTGGTGGCCTTGGGCGTGCCGCCATCTGCCAGCACCTCCGGGGTCTGGCCTTCGGCGAACGCACCCTGCAGCCGGTTGGCATAGCGGGTCGTCGCCTTCACCCGCCCCATCGCATCGTATTCGTTCTGCGTGACGGCGTTCTCGGCATCGATGAAGAACAGCTGTCGGTTGCCGCGGTCGTAGACGCTGCGCTCGACGCGGTCCTTCTCGTCGTTGGCGACCACGTTCACGGTGGTCAGGCCATCGACGACGCTGCTCCCCGTCATGGCATTGAAGTAGCGGCGGGTCTCCAGCACGTTGCCGTTGCCGTCGAAGCGGCGCCGAGTCACGCCGCCGGCGGCGTCGACGTTGAACACGGGCCGGTTGGCTGCATCGTAGAAGGTCTGCGTGACCTGGTCGTCAGCGTCCTGCTCCAGGTAGGCACCCGACGGTATTGGATCTCCCTTGGCCAGCAACGCCGGCGCCGCGAAGCTCACGGACCAGGCGGGCACGCCTGCCGGCGGCGTCACAGGCGCCATGCTGCCCTGCAGCGGCTTGGCATGGCGCGTTTGCTTCACGACGTTGTTGCTGCCGTCGTATTCGCGCCGGGTAACGAAACCCATCGCGTCGATGCTGTGGGTCAGGCGGCCGTCACGGTCGTACACGCGCCGCTCCACCTGGTTGTCCTCATGCCCGGCATAGCCGGCGCTGGCCGCAGCCAGCGCGGTGGTCAGGTCAGCTTCGCTGGCACCCAGGCTCAGCGTGGTCAGTTCCGCGGCGCGCACCCGGACGGCGTAGGCGGTGGTGCGACTCACGCGACCGTCAGCGTCGTACTCGGTCCGCCGCACGGCGCCAGTAGGGTCGACCGTCCACGTCAGGCGGTCCTCGGCATCGTAGACATAGCGGGTCACGAAGCCACGCGCGTCCTTCTTGGCGGTGACGTTGTCGCTGGCGTCATAGGTGTAGACGGTGCGGATGTCGAGGCTGCCGGGGGCCACCACTTCCTCGATGCGGCGGCCCAGGGCGTCGTACACGTACTCCGTCACCTGCGGTTGGGCCGAGCCCGCGCCTTCGGTGACTCGCAGCACGCGGCCGGCCAGGTTCAGCTCGTACTCGGTGCGCAGTGCCAGCCCCTGCGGGTTGTCGGGGGGCGCGTCCGTCACCCAGTCCGGCCCGCACTTGGGGTCCACCACCACCGCCTTCACCCGGCCCTCGGGGTCGTACTCGGTCTGCGTCCACACGCCGTTGGCGTCACGCATCCAAGCCGCCTGCCCACGGCTGTCATAGCGGTAGGCGGTGGTCAGCTTGAGGGTGTTGGGATCGACCACCCGGGTCAGCACGCGCCCGGCGGCATCGTAGGTGTGACGGGTGACGGTGCCGCGCCCGTCGCTGGTCTCGAAGACACGGCCGGCGGCGTCGTAGCTGGTGGTGCTGCGGGTCACCATGGCGCCGGTGGCCTGCACCTCGATGCGGGTGGCCAGCAAGCGGCCATCGCGGTCGTAGTCGTATTCGGTGCGGCTGCGCCCATCGCTCACGCTGATGCGTTCGCCCCATGCGTTGTACTGGGTGACCTGCTTGATGCCTTCGGGCGTCTGCAGCGTCATGCTGCGGGTGGCCGGGTCGTAGGTGTAGGTGGTCGTGCGCTGCTGCGCGTCCGTCTGCGTCAGCACGCGGGAGAAGGCGTCGTAGGTGATGCTGCGCGCCGCGCCGAGCGCGTCTGTGCTGCCGACCTGGCGGCCCAGGCGGTCATAGCGCCGCTTGGCGACACCGCTGCGGGCGTCGGTCGTTTCGATCACCCGGCCGAAGGCGTCATAGACCGTCTTGGTCTCCCGCTGAAGCGGGCCCAGCTCGTCCTGGGTCTGCCGCTCCAGCAGCCCGCGCCGGTTGTACCGGTAGCTCGTGCTCAGCTGCTGCGGTGCACTCCCATCGCGCAGGTGCTCGGTGCGACGCTCCACCTCCCCGAAGGCGGTGTACGTCTGGCTTCCGAGCAGGCGGCCGCGGCCGTCATACCACTCGCTCAGCCGGCCTTGCCGGTCGTAGACGCGCCGGGCGGTGTCCACACCGCCTGCCAGGCCAGCCACTGCGGCGGCGATGGCGGACTGGCGCCCGCCGGCGCCGATCGCCGTCGGCGCCAGGCGGGCACCGTACCAGGTCTCGCGCAACTGCTGGCCAAAGGCGTCGTAGCTGTAGCGGGTGACTTCGCCCTCGGCGTTGATGGTGTGGGTCAGCCGGCTCTCGCCGTCGTAGTAGTACACCGTCTTGTCGCCTGTCCCAGCCGTGTTCGGCGTGACGGTGGCGATGCGCCGGCCGGCCTGGTCGTAGCTGTGGAAGGTGGCCCACTTCTGCCACACCGCCTCGATCTGTGCCTCGGTGGCTGCGGCGCCGAGTGCTGCCAGCGCCTTGTGGCCTTCGCCGCCCAGTTCGGCGATGAGGCGGCCTTGCTTGTCGTAGCGGCTGCCAGTGACACGCGCATCGGTGAAGCCCGCGCCCCGCGTGGTCTGCAGCAGGCGGCCCAAGCTGTCGTAGCTGAACTCGGTGACCAGGGCCGCCGGCTCGGTGCGCTCGCGTTGCGCCTCGCGCACCAGGCGGCCATCCTGGCCGTACTCATAGCTCGTGATGCGGTCCTGGACATGTTCGGCGACCGTCGGAGCGGCCGCGGGATGCGCCACGCCATAGGCAGCCAGCCGTGCATGGCGGATCTCGCCGACCTTGCGGCCAGCGCCGTCGTACTGGAAGGTGGTGAGGTAGCCCTGGTGCACCGCGGCCGTCTTGGCATAGCTTTGTGCATCGAAGCGGCTCGCCAGCTGGCCCTTGGCATCGTAGAAGTACGCCACCAGCGTGTCGTTGACGTGGTCGGCCGCGGGCCGGAGCTGCTCCAGCGTGCCGCCAGCCTGCAGTTCGTTCGCGGTCGGCTTCGCGTAGCGGCGCGTGCGCAGCAGGCGGCCGGCCGCGTCGTAGCTGTGCTCGGTCAAGTAGCCGTCGCCGTCCAGCGTGCCCAGCAGCAGGCCGGCGTCGCTGTAGAACTGGCGGGTTCGGCGGTCGGACATGCCGTCTTCGACGGACAGCGATTGCCACTGCGCAAGCGGCAGGTCGAGGAGGCCGCCTGTCGCGGCGTCGACCAGCGAGCCAAACCGGTCTGCGTTCAAGCGGCCGCCGAAGGCCACCGTCTCGACCAGGCGGCCGGCGCCATCGTAGCGATGGTCCACCACGGTCGCCCCGTTGCCGTCGGCTTGCAATGTGCGCGCCAACCGGCCGGCCCGGTCGTAGAGCTGGAAGCTCATGCGGTCGAGCTGGGAGGCGCGCGGACGCAGGTTCACCGGGCTGGCGAGGGTCTTGCCCGCCGGCACTTCGGCGAAGTGCGGCCGAGTGAGGAACAGGTAGGAATCCGCCTGACCGGTGGCGGTGGGCGCCTTGCGCACCACCACGCTTGCCGCCGTCGCGCCGGCCGGCGCGGTGACGAAGCCCCACAGGCGCTTGTAGCCGGCCAGCTGCGGGCCGCCGTTCTTTTCTGCGTTGTTGACGGCCACCCCGCCGCTGGGCACCAAGGCCGCTCCGATCCGGTTGCCAGAGACGTCGTAGAACACGACTTCCAACGACACCGTCGCCCGATGCGCGCCGGTGTAGGCTGACACCTCATAGTTCTTGCCGGCCGCGACGCTCAGGCGGGGCGACGTGAGGTGCGCGGCGACACTGGCGGTGCCGACCTGCTTCATCCACAAAGTGGTTTCGCCGGCCAGAGTCCATTGCGAGCTCAGATCCTCGCCGAAGCTGAAGCCAGTGGCCGGGCCATCGTTGCCTGGACTCCAGCTGCTCAGGCGGGGATCGAGTTGCTCAGCCAGCAGCGACACGCCGGTGGGATCCGCCTTCAGCACCTCGAGCAGGGCCGGCGACAGCGGTGTCGCATACCGCTTGGTGCCGGTCAGCCGGTGGTTGCGGTCGTAGAAGTACTCAGTGAGCGCGCCCTCGCCGTCCACCTCGCCCACCTTGCGGCTGGCCCGGTCGTACAAGGTGTAGCGGCTCACGCCGGTCGGGTCGGTGGCCTTCACCAGCCGGCCCAGCTTGTCGTATTCGTAGGTGGTGGCACCCAGCGAGGGCGTGGCCTGGCTCGGGTCCTGCTGCTCCAGCTTCAGCAACCGTCCCGATTCGTCGAACAGGCTCAGCTGCACCAGCCCGTTGGCCAGCGTCACCCGCGTCTGCCTGAGCCGGTCGTTGTAGACGGTCAGCGTGCTCTGACCGGCCGCATCCGTCTGCTTGACCAGCCGGTTGAGCCCGTCGTACTGGTAGGTGGTGACATAGCGCTGCTTGAGCGCCTGCTTCTGCCCGGCCGTCAAGGCCTCGGCCTGCAGCGGGGCCTGCTTGTCGTCCACCAGGCCCAGCGCCTTGCGCTGCTGCAGCGCCCAGTCGGTGTTGCGGGTGGCCAGTTCGTCGCCGCGCGCCTCGATGCTCTGCAGCAGCAGGCCCGACGGGTCGTAGACGTAGTGCGTCACGCTCTGCGTGCCGTCCAGCACGCCGGCACCGCTGGCATCCAGCTGGCCGTAGGTGGTGGTCGTGCTCAGCTGCCCGCGGAAGTCGTAGCTGTAGTCGGTGCGCTGGCTGCCGGCCTTGGCCACACTGGCCGCCCAGGCCTGCAGCGCCGCCAAGTCGCTGGCGGACGCGGTGTACACGCCGCCGCCGTGCTGCAGGGTGCTGGTGCGCTGGCCCTGGCTGTCGTAGCGGTGCTCCACCACCCGCCCGTCGGCACTCACCACGAAGCGCAGCTGCAGCTGGGCGTCGTAGGCGTAGCGCGTGCTCATCGGCTCGGTGGGCAGCTGCGGGCCCGCGCCGTCCGGGTCGCCCTGGCGGTAGCGGGTTTCCTTCAGCAGCTCGTTGCGGCTGCCGTACTGCCGCTCCACCACGTGGCCCAGGGCGTCGCGCTCGTAGTGGCGGTTGCCGTTGGCGTCGTAGCCGTAGGTGGTGACGTTGCCTTGCCCGTCCACCAGCTCCCGCGCCTGCCCGTCCGCGGTGTAGCGGTACTCGCGGCTCAGCTGGGTGGTGCCCACCGCCGGCGTCTTCACGCTCAGCAGCCGCCCGCTGGCAGGGTCGTAGCTCAGGTCGGTGCGCTGGCTCAGCGCGTCGGTGATGCGGGTGATGCCGGGGGTCGCGTAGTCGAAGCTGGTGCTCAGCACCTGGCCACCCACCGTCTCCTTGATCGTCTTGACCCGGCCGCTGTCGTCGTAGTCGAAGTCCAGCTTGCTGCCATCGCTCTGCACCAGCGTGTCCAGCCGCCGCGAGGTGGCGTCCACATAGGTGTAGGTGGTGACATAGGTTTGGCCGTCGGCCACCGTGCCGTCGGCCGGCGTCAGGTCCACGGTGACGGTGCTCAACCGGTTGGCGCTGTCATAGCCGTAGCGCACCCGGGTCTGCGTGCCGTCGGCCTTGACGGTGCGCAGCTGGGTGATGTTGGCCGTCTTGCCCGCCGCGCTGTCGTAGTCGATGAACAGCGTCTCGCCGCTGGCGGTCTTCACCGAAGTCAGCAGCGCGCCGCTGTAGCCCAGCGTCAGGCTCTTGCCGTCGACCTCGGTGACGCTCTTGAGCCGCGCCTCGCGGGTGGTGGCGTTGGTGACCTCGTAGACCTCGCGCCGCTGGCTGTCGCCATCGGTGTAGGTCCAGGCGCTGCCGCTCCACGCCAGCGTGTCGAAGGCGCCGGTGCCGTCCTTGTTCACATAGAGGTTGCGCGCCGCGTCCCAGCGGTACAGCGCCTCGCTGCCGTCCTCGGCCATGCGGCGCACCGTGTTGTCGGTGGCGTTGTAGCCGGTGATGCGCCGGCTCAGCCCCAGCCGCCATTGGTCGTTGTTGTCGCCGTCGGCCCCGCCCAGGCTGTTGTAGGTCCGCAGCAGCGCCACATCGGGGCCGGCGCCCATCAGCCACTCGTCCTGCTGCTGCACCACCAAGTTGCCGGTGCCCGCATTCACGTACACCCGCTCGCCCGAGCGCCCCTGCCCTGCCTGCCCCAGCTGCCCTCCCGCCCCCAGCTGGCCCAGCGACGAAGTCATCCAACCCAGGCCCTGGCCTGCAACGATTGCCGTCATCTTCTTGTTCCCTTGTGGGCCGCACCCTGGCGATGACCAGCGGCGGCTGTCTTGTAAAGGTGGCGGGGCCCACCCGATTGCTGACGGCCTGGCCACACCTCGACGCTCTTTGGCGTCGGCTATCCCACATGGATATCCAGCGTTTGGCGCCGCGGTTTAGCGCCAACCCTCTCGAAATTGAAACCGTAAGCAACACGACCACCCCCTCGCGCACGCCGGGACAGCATTGACATTGGTCAATCACCGTGTTCGTTTTGTTACCCAAAGCGGCTAAGCGGCACCGTCCCTGGGGCCAGCGCGCCCGGTGCATCGATCGGTCTTGGGATCGCCTGGGCTCGGCGGAATGACGTGCCGGCATGAGCCGGGTGGGGGCGCATGCCATCCAACCGGTCATGCGGTGGCGACAATGCCGTCCTACCGGAATTCCAGAATGCACCCACCCATGCCATCCCGCCATCCCGGCCTCGACCTCGCGCGGGGCCTCCTGATGTTCTACATCGTGGCCGTCGTGCACGCGGTGTTCTGGCTCCAGCTGCTGCCCCAGTCCTTCAGTTCGTGGTGGCTGTTCGAGATGCCCGGCATCTTCGTCGTCTCGGGCTACGCCTACTCGCTGTACGAGCGCGCCCAGGCCGGGGGCCGGCCGGGCGGGCCGCAGGGGTCTGGCTACCTGGCCTATCTGGCCGGCCGCGGTGTGCGGGTGCTGCTGCCCTACCTGGTCTACGCCACTGCCTGCGCGCTGCTCTGGCATCAACTGCAGCAACGGCACGATGCGGCTGGGGCGCCCGCCGTCTCGGCCACCCTGCTCGCCTGGCTCAACCCGCTGCGGCACGGCGAGGGCCACACGCTGGGCGTGCTCAACGGCCAGCTCTGGTTCCTGACGCCGTTCCTGCTGGTGACGGCCCTGCTGCCTGTCGTCACCCGGCTCAAGCTGCCCTGGCGACCGCCGCTGTGGGTTTGCATGCTCCTGCTGGCCGGACTGCTGTTCCTGCTCGGCCAGGGCGACATCAAGGGCGGCTACCAGCTGCGCACCACCCTGTTCTACCTGGCCTGGGCGGTGCTCGGCTATGCACTGGATGGCCGGCTGGCCCTCCAGCCGCGCGAGCTGGCGGCCACCGGTGGGCTGGCCATGCTCTGCGTGGCGGGGCTGCATGCGCTGCTGCAGGCGCCGCTCGACATGCAGGACAACAAGTTCCCGCCAAATGCCGTCTTCGTGTTCTTCACCTCGGCCTGGATGTGCCTGCTCCTGCCCTTGGCCCGGCGCATGCCGTCCTCCATGCTGGCCCGCCTGGAGGCAGCCGCCTGGCTGAGGCCGTTCGTGCGCAACGGCTACTCGCTCTACCTGTGGCAGGGCATGGGCTACACCGCCGCGATGGCCGTGGCCGCCCGCCTGCACTTGCCGTGGCCGGCCACCTGGGCGCTGGCGGTGCTATCCACGGTGGCGCTGGGCCTGCTGTTCGCGCCGGTGGAACGGGTGCGGTTGCGCGGCTTCGGCCGGCGGCGGGAGCCGGCGGTCTGAGCGAGGGCTGCCGCCGCCATGCCTTCGGTGGCCGCCGGCTGCCGGCCCAGGCCCGGGGCCTGGAAGGATGCCGGGCGGCCTCAGTCGAAGAAATAGCGCTTCAGCCCCGCCAGGATCATTTCCACCGAGATGGCTGTCAGCACCAGGCCCATCAGCTTCTCGACCGCGCTGACCACGGAGTCGCCCAGCAGGCGGCGAATGCGGTCGGCGGCCAGCAGCACCGCGCCCGACACCACCATCACGACCGTCAGCGCGGTCGCCCATTCCATCAGTCGGTCCGGCTGCCGGGAGGCCAGCAGCAGCACCGTCGCCATGGCCGAGGGGCCGGCCATCAAGGGCACCGCCAGCGGGAAGATGAAGGGCTCGCGATCGTCTTCCGCCGCATAGAGCGATCCGCCGGTCGCGAAGATCATGCGGATCGCGATCATCAGCAGGATCACCCCGCCGGCCACCTCGAGAGAACGCTCCGACAGGTGCATCAGCTGCAAGAAGGCCCGGCCGGAGAACATGAAGGCCAGCAGCACGCCGAAGGCGAGCAGGACTTCCCGCACCGCCACCCAGCGGCGCCGCTCCGGCGCCACGTTGCGCATCACCGAAATGAAGATGGGCAGGCTGCCGAAGGGGTCCAGCACCAACAGCAGCAGGATGAAGGCGGAAACGAAGGTGTGGTCCATGCAGCCATTCTGGCAGGGCTGGCGCGGGCGGTGTGGTGCCAGACCCGTCACGCGGCAGCTGGCGGCGGCCGCAATGCATGCCGCCGCCGCCGGATGAAGGCGGGTCAGAGGGCGGCTTTTCCGGCGATCGCCCGCCACGCCGGCCGGCTACGCTGTGCACCGCCAAGAACCGTCCCCGCAGCCAGCCTCTTCCGTCGACCGTGCGCGCCACCCTCAAGTTCAAGCTGTCATTCGCGACCACCGTGGTCGCGGTGCTGGCTGGCCTGCTGGCGGGCTGGCTGCAGCGCGAGCGCATGAGCCAGGACTACCTCCAGCTGATCGAGCGCCAGCAGGAAACGCTGACCGACGCCACCGCCAACGCGCTGGCGGAGAAGCTGGACATGCAGCTGCGGGTGCTGCAGCGCGCCGCCGAATCGCTCGGGACCGCCGACCTCAACGACCGCAGCGTGGTGCAGCCGCCGCTGGCGGCGGCGGCCACCCTGTTCTCCACCGTCTACCTGGCCGACCTGGAGGGTCGCGTCTCCGCCAGCCGGCGCGACGGCAGCCGGCCGCCGATCGACATCAGCGACCGCGACTACTTCCGCATTGCCCGCGACGCCGGCGAAGCCAACATCTCCCCGCCCCTGGTCAGCCGCCTCAGCGGGCGGCCGGTGGTGTTGATGGCCGCGCCGGTCATCGGGCTGGACGGGCGGGTGCGGGCGGTGCTCGTCGGCTCGCTCGACCTGGAGAACCCGAATGCCATCGGTGCGCTGGGCCGCGCCAAGGTGGGAGAGAGCGGCCACTTCGTGGTCGCCACCCGCGGCGCAGACCCGGTCTATGTCGTGCATCCCGACAAGGAGCGGGTGCTCAAGCCGGTGGCCGCCATCGAGAGCGTGCGCGGCCTGCAGTCCCTGGCAGCCGACGACCCGGCAGCCGCCATCGTCACGCGCCGCTACCTGCGCCAGGTGAACTGGGAGCTGCGCACGGTGCTGCCCGCGGCCGAAGCGATGCGCCCCCTGCAGCATGCCCATGCCGACTTGCTGCGCGAGACCCTGACGCTGGCCTTTGCCTTCGCGCTCCTGGTGTGGGGCGCCACCTGGTGGATGCTGAGGCCGCTCGGCACGCTGGACCGCATCATCCGCAGCCTGCGGCAGGGAGCGCCCCTGCCGGCCAATGCCGTCGTGACCTCCGATGACGAGATCGGCGACGTCACGCGCGAGTTCGTCGGCCTGATGCAGCAGCTGCGGGCCAGCACGGCCGAACTCGAGGCGGTGCACGACGCCTCGCCCATCGGCATGTTCCGCACCGACGCCGGCGGCCGGCTGCTGTATGCCAATCACGGCTACCTGCGCATCTGCGGGGTGGACCGTCACCAGACCGGCAGTGAAGGCTGGCCCGCCTTGCTGGCGGAGGTCGACGAAGCGGCAGAGGTGCGCCAGCGCTGGATCGAGGCCATCGCCAGCGGCCAGCCCTACCAGGGCACGCACCGCCTGCTGCGGCCCGCCGACGGCCAGGCGGTCACCGTCTCGGTGCACGGGGCGCCGGTGCGCGTCGGCGGGGTGCTGGGCGGCTTCGTCGGCACCGTGGAAGACGTCACCGAGCAGCGTGCCATGCAGGCGGCGCTGCAGCAAAGCGAGGCGCGGGTGCGCAGCATCCTGACGCATGCGCCGGACGCCTTCATCAGCATCGATGCCGAAGGCCGCATCACCGACTGGAACCGGCGGGCCGAAACCACCTTCGGGTGGACCGCGGCGGAAGCCATCGGACGCGACCTGGGCGAGCTGATGGTGCCGCCGTCGCAACGCCAGGCCCACCGCCGCGGCCTGCTCCACTTTGCCCACACCGGGCAGGGCGCGGTGGTGAACCAGCGTCTGGAAGTCAATGCGCTGCACCGCGATGGGCGAGAGATCCCGGTGGAGCTGTCGGTGGCGTCGGTGCGCCAGGGCGGCGACTGGGTGGCGCACGCCTTCCTGCACGACATCACCGAGCGCAAGACGGTGCAGCAACTGCTGGCCGACAAGGAAAAGCGGCTGCGCGCCATCACCGACAACCTGCCGGTGCTGATCGGCTACATCTCGCGCGACAGGCGCTACACCTTCACCAACGAGACCTACCGCGACTGGACCGGCTTGGCCCCGGAAAGCATGATCGGCCGCAAGGTGGAAGAGCTGCTCGGCCCCCAGCTGTACGCCCAGCGCCGTGAGCCGCTGGACCGCGCACTGCGCGGTGAGCGCGTGAGCTTCGAAGGCGAGACGGTGCTGGCCGGCGTGACGCGCCAGCTGCACACCGACTACGTGCCGGACATCGATGCCAACGGCCAGGTGGCCGGCATCTACACGCTCAGCTCGGACATCACCGCGCTCAAGGAGGTGCAGGCCCGGCTCGACCAGCTGGCCCGCTCCGACAGCCTGACCGGGCTGCCCAACCGCTACGAGTTCGAGCGCAAGCTGCAGGAGGCACAGGCGCGCTGCCGGCGCAGCGGCCAGACGCTGGCCCTGATGTACCTCGACATCGACAAGTTCAAGAGCATCAACGACAGCCTCGGCCATGCGGCCGGCGACGCGGTGCTGAAGGAGTTTGCGCTGCGGCTCAAGCGCTCGGTGCGCGGCACCGACACGGTGGCCCGGCTGTCGGGCGACGAGTTCGTCATCATCCTCGAAGGCCTGCGCAACCGCGACGAGGCGCAGTTCGTCGCCCGCAAGATCGTGCTGGCGGTGCGCAAGGACTTCAAGGTCGGCCTGCAGGCGTTGAAGGTCACCACCAGCATCGGCATCGCCTGCGATGCCGACGGCCACACCGGCATGGCCGAACTGCTGGCAAGCGCGGACCGCGCCCTCTATGCGGCCAAGGGCGCCGGGCGCGACGGCTTCCACCTGAACGCCTGAGCAGCCGGCCGGCGCCGCGGTCGGGCCGGGCGGCCGCCGGCCAGCCTCAGCCGCGCGGATGGTGGCGGGCGTGCAGCACCTTCAGGCGCTCGCGCGCCACGTGCGTGTAGATCTGGGTGGTCGAGATATCGGCATGGCCCAGCAGCATCTGCACCGCGCGCAGGTCGGCGCCGTGGTTGAGCAGGTGGGTGGCGAAGGCGTGACGCAGCGTGTGCGGCGAAATGGGCGCGCCAATGCCGGCCTGGCGGGCGTACTTCTTGATGAGATTCCAGAACATCTGGCGCGTCATCGCCTCGCCCCGCACGGTGACGAACAGCGCCTGCGACGAACGCAGGCCCAGGATGGCGCCGCGCGCCTCGGCCAGGTAGCGGCGCAACCAGGCATGCGCCTCCTCGCCAAACGGCACCAGCCGTTCCTTGGCGCCCTTGCCCATCACGCGCAGCGCCCCTTCGTCCAGGCCCACGTGCACGGTCTTGAGGGTGACCAGTTCGCTGACGCGCAGGCCGCTGGCGTACATCAGCTCCAGCATCGTGCGGTCGCGCAGTCCCAGCGCGGTGTCCACGTCGGGCGCGGACAGCAGGTCTTCCACCTGGCGCTCGGTCATGGTCTTGGGCACCCGCATCGGCTGGCGGGCGGTACTGAGCTTGAGCGTGGGATCGGCGCTGAGCAGGCGCTCGCGCAGGGCCCAGCGGAAGTAGCGGCGGAACACCGCCAGCCGGCGATTGGCCGAGGTGGCCTTGGTGTCCGCCCGGTGCACCGCGTAGCCGAGCAGGTCAGCCTCGGTGGTGGCGTCGAGCGGCTTGCCGTGCTGCTCGGCGAGCCAATGCACATACAGCGCCAGATCGCGCCGGTAGGCAGCCAGGGTGTTGGCCGACAGGCCTTCCTCGGTCCATACGGCGTCGATGAAGCGGTCGATGCAAGCCTGGCTTTGCTGGAGGGCGGTCATGCGCGGTGGACGCCTGCCGCCGCGTGGGGCGGCAGGCGAGGCAGGGTCACTCGAGCTTCAGCTTCTGCTGTTCGACCACCTTCTTGTAGACCGCGTACTCGGCCTGCGTCTGGGCGGTGAACTCCTTGGGCGTGTTGACGACCACGATGGAGCCGGTCTCCTCGATGCGCTTCTTCACCTCGGGGATCTCCACCGTCTTCTTGACGGCGGCGTAGACCTTGTCCACCACTTCCCTGGGCAGGTTCTTGGGCCCGTGGATGCCGTAGTAGGCCATGCGGTTGACCGGCTCCAGCCCCACTTCCTTGAAGGTGGGCACGTTGGGCAGCACCGCCAGGCGTTGCGGCGCCGCCACCACGATGGCGATCAGCCGGCCGTCCTTGATGAAGGGCAGCGCCGAGGGCAGGTTGTCGAAGATCATCGGCACCTGGCCAGCCACCGTGTCGTTGAGCGCGGGGCCCGCCCCGCGGTACGGGATGTGGGTGACGAAGGTGCCCGAGAGCTGCTTGTACAGCTCCATCTGCAGGTGCCCGATGCCGCCGGTGCCGGAGCTGGAATAGCTGTACTTGCCGGGGTTCTTCTTGAGCTCGGCGAGGAAGCCCTTGTAGTCGCGCGCCGGAAACGACGGGTGCACCGCGATCACATTGGGCGTGGCGGCCACGTTGGTGATGGAGGTGAAGTCGTTCAGCGCGTTGTAAGGCGTCTTGGGATTGATGGCCGGGTTGGACGCGGTGGTCGACACGGTGGCCACGCCGAGGGTGTAGCCGTCCGGCTGCGAGCGCGCGATCTCGGCGGCGCCGATGATGCCGCCGCCGCCCGCCTTGTTCTCGACGATCATGGTCTGGCCCAGCGCAGGGGCGATCTTGTCGGCCAGCACGCGGGCGATGATGTCGGTCGTGCCGCCGGGGGCGAAGGGCACCACCAGCCGCACCGGCTTGGCGGGGTAGGCCTGGGCCCAGGCCGGGCCCGCGGCTGCCAACGCCAAGGGCATCGAAAGTGCGGCCAAGAGATGTCTGCGCTGCATAGAGGAAGTCTCCAAGGTGAGGATTCACGAACTTGCGTCCGGCGGCACGGGCCTGGCGGCCACCGCCTGCACAGGCGACAGCGGTGCATCCTAGCCGGGTTTGAGCCGCGCAGGACACGCACCGCGACAGGTCCTTGCGGATGTGGACGTATGCTCGACGAGGCGGGGCATGCAGGGGATTGTGGGAACTACGAACCCGGGTCTGTCCCGAGGGCCTCATGCTCGCACCCCTGGGCCGCCCGGCCTTCACCTCCTGACGCCGTCTGCCGATGCTCGCCACCGCCCTGCTGCTGTTGCCGGACTTCCTCCTCATCGTCATCGGCTTCGTGCTGTGCCGCTATTCGGCCCTCGACCGTCCGGTGTGGGACGCAGTGGAGCGGCTGGTGTACTACCTGCTGTTCCCGGTGCTGCTGTTCAATGCCATCGTCAAGAGCCCGCTGGACTTCAGCACCACCGCGCCGCTGGCCGGCGCCGGGCTCGGCATCGCGCTGCTCGGCATCGCGTCGTCCTATGCCCTGGGCCGCCTGCCGGGCGTGGACCCGCAGCTGCATGCCTCCGGCGCGCAGGTGGCCTTCCGCTTCAACTCCTATGTGGCCCTGGCCCTGGCCGACAAGCTGGCCGGCCCCGACGGCGTGGCCTGGACGGCGGTGCTGGTGGCCCTGTGCGTGCCGGTGTGCAACTTCGGCGCCGTCTACCCGCTGGCCCGCCATGGCGGGCACCGGTTCTGGCATGAGATTGCGCGCAACCCGCTGATCATCAGCACGGTGGCAGGCCTGCTGGCCAACCTGGGTGGCCTGCGGCTGGGCGATCCGCTCGGCCCGGTGCTCGGCCGCATCGGCCAGGCGGCCCTGCCGCTGGGGCTGATGGCGGTGGGCGCGGGCCTGAAGCTCGGCGGGCTGTGGGCCGGCCCCGGGCTGGCGGCCGGCTTGCTCGGCATCCGGCATGTGCTGCTGCCGCTGGCGGCACTGGGCGGCGTGGTGCTGCTGGGCGTGCCCGAGGCCCAGCAGCCGGTGGTGGTGGCCTTCGCCGCGATGCCCACCGCCTCGAGCTGCTACGTGCTGGCCATGCGCATGGGCGGCAACGGACCCTACACGGCCGGTCTGGTGACGGTGTCGACCCTGCTGGGGATGGCGTCGATCCCGGTGTGGCTGGCGGTGCTGGGCTGGCGGTGAAGCGGTTCATCGGGAGCAGAGCGTGGACCTGATCATCCGGGACGCAGTGGGCGACGACGTGCAGGCCCTGGCCAGCCTGATGGGCGAGCTGGGCTACCCGGCCACTCCCGAGTTGCTGCAGCACAAGCTGCAGCTGTTCGCCGCCGGCGGGCACGACCAGGTGCTGGTGGCGCAGGCGCAAGGCAGGGGGTGCGGGGTGATCAGCCTGCATGTGCTCGACCTCTTCCACGCGCCTGGCCGCCTCGGGCGCATCACCTCGCTGGTGGTGTCCCGGGCGGTGCGGCGACGCGGTGTCGGCAGTCGCCTGCGGGCAGCGGCGGACCAGCATTTCCGAGAGCAGGGGTGCGTGCGCGCGGAGGTCACCAGCGGGGACCACCGGAGCGAGGCGCACGCCTTCTACGAGCAGTGCGGCTACCGGTGCGACGAGCGCCGCTTCGCCAAGGTGGATGCCGAGCGGCTGGACTGACAACCCGGCCCGGGCACTGCGCCGCTTGGCGCCCGGGCGATGAAATATCACCCGGATTTAATTGCCAACCGATTTATACCCGGGTATTATCTGTCCATCGTCACAGCAGGTCCTGCCCCATGAACACCCCCCTTGCCCCCTCCTACACGAGCTTCGACGGCCATCGCCGCCTGGCGTCCGGCTCGCTCTCCGCCAATGCGCTGGCTGTCAAGCAGGCCCTGGAGTCCGGCGCGGCCGGGCCGGTGTTGCTCTTCGATGACAGCACCGGGCGCTCGATCGATGTCGACCTCCGGGGCACGCCGCAAGAGGTGGCGCAGCGCCTGGCCGGGCCGCCCTCCGCGGGCGGTCCGGACGGCGCATCCCCCGCTCCGGCAGACGCAGTGGAGGAGCCGCGCGGGCGCGGCCGCCCGCGGCTCGGCGTGGTGGCCCGTGAAGTCACCCTGCTGCCACGGCACTGGGAGTGGCTGGCGACGCAGCCGGGTGGCGCCTCGGTGGCGCTGCGCAAGCTGGTGGAGGACGCACGACGCGCCAGCACCGACAAGGACCGCAGCCGTCAGGCGCAGGAACGCGCCTACCACTTCATGTCGGCCATTGCCGGCGACCTGCCCGGCTTCGAGGAAGCGACGCGCGCCTTGTTCGCCAACGATCGGCCGCGCTTCAGCCAGCTCATCGGCGACTGGCCCGCCGATGTGCGCGAGCACGCCACCCGCCTGGCCTTTGGCACCAGCGAGGCCGGCAGCCGCCGCGAGGACTGATGGAAGGAGGCTCGCGCATGCCCCTCCCACCCGCTGCCCAGCGCTTCCTGGAGCCCACCCAGGAAGCAGGCCGTGCCTTGGTGATGCGGCATCTGCAGGGCGAGGTCGTGATGCTCAACCTGCTGAGGCTGCGCGACACCGCGGACTACTCGGCCACGCCCGGGCTGGCCCCCGTCCTTCCCGTCAGCGGCGCCGAGGCGTTCCGGCGGTATGTCGAGCACACCCTGCCCTACCTGCGGGAATCGGGCGGCGAGCTGCTGTTCCTTGGCAGCGGGGGTGCATTTCTCATCGGCCCGCCCGAGGAGCGATGGGACGTCGCCATGCTGGTGCGGCAGGCCAGCGTGCAGTCCTTCCTCGCCTTTGCCTCGCACCCCGGCTACCTCGCCGGCATCGGGCACCGCACTGCCGCCATCGAGGACGCCCGCCTGCTGCCGCTGCTCGAGACGGGAAGGGACGGTTCGGGTCGCTGACGCGGTCGAGGCAGCGTCCCGCCGCTTCGGTGCTGCCGTGGGCGTGCGCGCCTGTCCAGCGGTGCCTCGCAGCACGCTCACCGAGGCGTTGCCGCCCGCCGGGAAGTCCGCGCGCCTTGCGCCTGCGATGGCGGGGCGCAAGGCACGCCGGGCGGCGCGGGGCCGCGCGGCGAGGCGGCTTCACTGCCGGTTGACGCGGGCAGCGTCCACGCGCGCTGCCAAGCGGGCGTCAGTACGCGCTCCGTTAAGCTGCGACACATCATGTCCTTCCTGCTGTCGCCCCGCCTGCTGGACCCGGAGGCCCGCGAACCGGGCCTGATCGTCGATGTGCGCGACCAACGCCGCACACTGTTGTTCGACCTGGGCGAGCTCGACCGGCTGCCGCCGCGCGTGCTGTTGCGCGTCTCGCATGCCTTCGTGACGCACAACCACATGGACCACTTCGCCGGCTTCGACCACCTGCTGGCCGTGGCCCTGGGCCGCATGGCGCGGCTGGTGCTGTGGGGCGGGCCGGGTTTCGTGGACCAGGTGGAGCACAAGCTGCGCGCCTACACCTGGAACGTGGTGCAGCGCTACCCGCTGCCGCTGCGCATCGAAGTGCACGAGGCCCGCCCCGACGGGATGGGCCGCCGCGCCTGCTTCGACAGCCGCGCGTCCTTCGCCCGCGCCGAGGAGGCGACCTTCCCACTCGACGGCGACCTGCTGCACGACGAGGCGGCCTTTCGGGTGCGCGGCCGATTTGTCGACCACGAGATGCCGGTGCTGGCCTTTGCCCTGGAGGAGAAGGCCTGCCTGCGCGTGGCGCCCGACCGGTTGGCCGCCATGGGCCTGACCACCGGTCCCTGGCTTGGCACGCTCAAGCGCGCCTTGCTGACCGGCGCCCCGGCGGACACGCCGATCGACCTGCGCTGGCGCGACCGCCACGGTGAACACGCCATGACGCGCAGCGTGGCCGAATTGCGCCACCTGGTGCTGGACGCGGTGGCCGGGCGCCGCATCGGCTATGTCACCGACCTGCGTCACAGCGAGGCCAATCTCGAGCAGCTGGCCGGCCTGCTGACCGATGTGGACTGGCTCTACATCGAAAGCGTCTTCCTCGACGCCGACCGGGCCCATGCGCTGCGCAAGAACCACCTGACCGCCCGCCAGGCCGGCGAGATCGCCCGGCGGCTGGGGGCCCGGGCGCTGCAGCCCTTCCACTTCTCGCCGCGCTACCGGGGCCGGGAGGCGGAGCTCATGGCCGAGGCGCATGCCGCCTGGGGCGGCCCGCCCTGCAAACCGCCGGCCGGCGCGGCATCGGCAGCGACACTGGCAGGTGCCGCCCCGGCCGACCGGCCTCCGGCAAGCGCCCGCTGACGGCGGCTTGCACTTGAGCCGGGTCCCGGGGGGACCGAGACGGCGGGCCCGGTGCCGACGGCATACCGACCGTCACACACCTCTGCACCCCCCGGTGGGACGCTGGTCGTCGCCGCGGCATCGTGCCGCAGGCCGTCGTGCAGGCGATGCCCTGCCTGCCGGGTGGATCAGGCCAGCCTCGTGCCGAGCGGGACCCTCCCCCCGCCGTGCGGCCATGACGCCGCCTTGTGTGACTCGAGGAGGTCTTCCATGAAATCGACACTCGTGGCCTTCACCCTGCCCTGCCTGTGCCTGGCAGCGTCCGCTGCGCCGGGCCCTGGCGCCTGGACAGCAGCCGAGGATCTGGTGGTGCGGGACGGCGAGCTGCTGTCCATCACCGGCTCGGCGGGTGAGTCCTGGGAGCAGCAAGGGCGGCGCATCCTGGTCGACGGCGGGCGGCTCGAGATGTTCTTCTTCCGCGCCTCCCTGCGCTTCGACGGGCCGATCGACGTGGCACGCGGCAGCATGTCGGTGGACAGCCCCTGGACGCTGTTCCACAGCACCGCCGACTGGCGGGTGGGCCGCGCGGGCACGCTGACCTTCAGCAGCAACCCGAGGGACGAGCGCTGGCGGCCCGTCGACTTCACCGGTGGCAGCATCCGCAACGACGGCGTGCTGCAGTTCGCCGATGCCATCGTCCAGGTGCCCAGCAGCGTGTTGTCGGGCCGCGGCGAGATCCAGGTGCTGCGGAGTGCTTCAGTGTCGGTGCACGACTCGCTCGACAGCCGGGCGCTGCTGCTCGACGACCCGTACCTGCAGCCCAACCTGGGCTGGTTTCATTCGGTGCTCAACGTGTCGGGCCGGCTCACCGTCGACCGGCTCGTCTGGCGAGGCGCAGAGCTGCAGGTGCGTGGACCCGCCACCGTGCGGGGACTGGCCGAACTGTCGGGCCACACCTATGACTCGCAGGGCACCCTTCCCGCCAAGCATCTCGAGGCCGACTTCCACTTCAACGGCGGCGTGCAGTGGGCGGGCGATGCCCACCTGCTGGGCGCCGGCCGCATCGCAGTGGCCGCCGGCACGGTCTTCGAGGACCGCGTCCCGAGGGACCTGCCCAGCACGGACGGCCAGTCATCGCTCCCGGTGGAGATCGGCGTGTTCGCCTTCGACAACCGCGGCACTTACCTCAAGACCGGTGCGGGACGCACCCACATCGACAGCACCTTCGTCAACACCGGCATCGTGCGGGTCACTGACGCTGGCACGCTGGCCTTCCACGGCGCCCTGGACAACACCGGCACCCTCGAGGCGGTTCGCTCGCGCATCGAGGTGCGCGGACCATTGGCCCAATGGAACCGCAGCCGGGCCAGCCTGACGGGCGGCCGGTATGTCATGCGCGACGGCACGCTGCAGCTGCAGCCGGCCGGCATCGACGCCTACCCCTGGTTCGGCATCGAGGACAGCGCGGCCACCCTGATCCTGGACGGGCCCGATGCACGGCTGGAGAGCGTCAATGTCTGGGGGCAGGTGCTGAGCCCGCTGGGGGCGCTGCGCAGCAACCGCGGTGAACTGCAACTCTTGAACGCAGCGGCGATGACCGTGCAGCAGCTGTCGAACACCGGCACCGTCGTCATCGGCGAGCACAGCCGGCTCAGCGCCGTTGGCGGGTTCGGTCAATCCGGCGCCGATGCCGCGACATGGCTCGACGGCGAGCTCCAAGGGGTGGCCAGCCTGCACGAGGGACGCTTCGGCGCCGGCCAGGATGGCACCGTCGGCCTGGGGCTGCTGCAGCAGGCGTCCTTCGGGGAGGGGCTGCGGTTCGAGGTCGACATCCTCGCACCGGCCCGCTTCGACCAGCTGCACGCCCGGGCATCGCTGACGCTGGGCGGTACCCTCCAAGCCACCTTCTCGGACAACGCGGTGGCTGCCGGCCGCTTCCGTCTGCTCAGCGCCGACGCGGGGGTCTTCTCGCAGTTCAGCGAGTTGAGCAGCAACCTGGACCCAGCCGCCTACCGCCTTTCGGCCGTCTACGGTGCGGGCTTCATGGACCTGGTGGTGAGCGCGGTCCCTGAACCGGAAACGGCCCTGCTGCTGACCCTGGGCCTCGGCATGATGGTCATGCGCGCGCGCCGGCGGCCACCGGTGCATCACTCCTTGTAGGAGGCCTCGACCTTGCCGTTCAGCTTGATCGTCAGCGGGTTGCCCTTGCGGTCCACCGTGCGGCCGGCCGGCACGCGGATCCAGCCTTCGCTGATGCAGTACTCCTGGACGTCAAAGCGTTCCTTGCCATTGAAGCGGATGCCGACTTCATGCTCGAACACCGCCGCCACATGGTGCGGGCTCTTGGGGTCGATCGACAGGCGGTCGGGCAGCGGAGGCAGGTCTCGGGGCTCGGTCATGGGCGAGTGGCTCCAATCGGTGAATGAAAAGCCGCCATTGTCCTCCCTGGCGCGTGCCGGCCCTCGCCCGGCACGCCACGCCATTCGGCACGCGGCCGCTCAGCCACCTGGCGGCGCGCCTGCGCCGGGGTCGTCCTCGAACAGCGCCTCGATCGGCAGGCCGAAGATCCGCGCCAGCGCAAAGGCCAGCGGCAGGCTGGGATCGTAGCGGCCGTTCTCGATCGCATTGACCGTCTGCCGCGACACCGACAGCCGCGCCGCCAAATCGCCCTGCGACCATCCACGTTCGGCCCGCAGGGCCTTGAGGTGGTTCTTCACCGGTAGCGCCGCGCCGAGAGCAGCACGCCCACCATCCACAGCAGGCCCATCACCGGCCACACCACCAGCAGCGGCACCGACGGGAAGCCCACCATCTGCAGGAAGCCATAGCCGAAGGTCAGCAAGGCGGTGCCGGCGAAGGCAAAGGCCATGGCCTCGAACTGGACGCGCCGCTGCAGTTCGTCGATGCGCCGCAGCTGCCTCAGCGCCACCCAGCACACCAAGCCGCCCGGCACCATCGGCGCCAGGGCGATGCCGGCACGCAGCGCAGCGTCATCGGTCACCCACGAACGCAGGGCGACGATGGCCAGCGTGAGCACCACCGCATAAAGCACCATCGTGACGCCGAGTTCGGCCCGGTAGCGTGCGGCGGGTCGGGTGGGCTGCATCGCGCCTCCTGGAAGAAATGTAAAGGACGCTTTCCATTGTGCGCCGAAGCCCACGGGGTGTAAAGCGCGCTTTACCAAACGGCTGGCGCCGCCGCGGTGCGCCGGTATCGCGGAGGACGTGGTGCGCCACCCGCTGGTGGCCCCATCGTCGAGGCCTACGACGCATCGCAGCAGCGCGGGCAGCGGATGCGGCCCGCCCACAAGACGCCCGGGCAGCAGCCCGGTCGCGGCCCCGCTAACATCGCTGCGCATGACCATGTGGAACTAACCCATGCGAGCTTTGCTCGGACCGGAGCGCCCCCACCGTTTTTTCCGGGAGGCGCTTCCTTTGTGCCGGTCGCAAGGCCGGGCACGTTCGTCCACCAGCCGCTGCTGACACCATGAACAGACCCAAGAGAATCCTTGTCGCGGACGACAACCGGGATGCCGCCGACTCCCTGGCGGTGGTCCTGCAGATGTGTGGACACGAGGTGCGGGTGGCCTATGACGGGGGGCATGCGGTGGCCCTGGCCGAAGAGTTCGGCCCGGACATCGTGGTGCTGGACATCGACATGCCGGTCATGAACGGCTACGAGGCAGCTCGCTCGCTGCGGCATCTCGCTGGCGAACGCCTGGTGCTGCTCGCCGTGACCGGGGTGCCGCAGGCAGACGGCCAGGCAAAGGCGGCCGATTGCGGGTTCGATGCGCACTTCCTGAAACCGGTGGGGGTGGAAGCCCTGGAGGACGCGATGCGGTCGAAGTGAGGCTGCGCGCACGCCCCCATGACCAGGCCGCCGGGGCGGCCTGGTTCGGCGTGAGCCCGTGAGCCCGTGAGCCCGTGAGCCGGGCCCGCTCATGCCAGGGGCCGCCCGACGCAGTGCAGTGACGAGGCGGCCCGACCGGCCAGCAACACCAGGGGCACCCCGGGCCGGTCGGGGTGGGGCAGCACCGCTGCCGACACACCGCAGGCCCGTTCCGGCGCGGCGGGCGCCATGACCCCGTCGGGCGGGTCGCCAGCCGCGGTGAGGCCGACCGCCAGCTGCAGCAAGCGGGCGCACCAGCAGGCCGCCAGGTTGAGGCCGTGCCGCACAGCCACCACCGCCACTCTGTGCTCGTGCGCGAGCGCGCGTGTCGCCGCCATCAGCGGCCGCTGGTGCAAGGGGGTCCTGGCCGGACGTTGGCCCGTCCAACGATAGGATTTGCCCGGCGGCGCCTCTCGCCGCGCCGGCCAGCACCGGCCGCAGCACCCGGGCGCACTGCACCCGCTGCTGCTCGCGCCCGGACAGCTGCCGGTAGCGCCGGCCAACGGGGTCGATCGCCTCTATCCGGGCCCGGCGGCGCCCGGCCCAGCAGCGGCACCGCCGAGGCAGGGACGGCGCCCATCGCCACCACATCCTTCATCGCCTGCTCGAACGCCAACCAGGGGCGCAGGAGCAGCCCTGCCCGGCGCCGCGCCAGCTCGGCCGGACGCCCGCCGGGCAAGGGACACGCAACCAGCGACCCACGCCCGCCACGCAGGCCCCGAATGCCGGCCAGGCAACGAGCAAGGAACTCCCGGCAGCCCCGTTAGCGCCCCGCACCCCGGCCCCTCGCATCGGCCGCATCCAGCCACGCCGGGCCCCGATGGGTCCCTGCATGGGACGCACCTCAAATTTCGTTAACATATAATACGAATCATTCGCATTTAAAGTATAGTGCCGCCCTCAGCCCCACCTGCCTGTACAGCGCTCCTTCGACCGGTGTCCTTTGCTTCACGTGCAGCCAGTTCCTAGCCGCTGGACAGCGCCCACCTCTTCCGCCAGCACGGTGCCTGCGCAACACCTCGGGTGTTCGGGGCCGTGCCGTGGACGGCGCCATCCGGCCTTTCCTTGAAGACCATGCGACATCTCCCGCCTGCCCCTGCCACTACCGCGCTCCATGCTCCTCGACGGATCGCCAAATGCATCCCCGTCGCCGCCGCGGCCTGCCTGTGCTGCACCACCTGGGCCCAGGAGGCGCATTCCTCCGTCACGACCTTGGACGCCATCAGCGTCAAAGGCGTCCGTGAGAGCGCCTCGACCCGCTTGCCGCTCACCGTGCGCGAGACGCCCCAGTCGGTGAGCACGGTGGAGCGCAAGCAGATCGAACAGCGCTCATTGACCAGCGTGGACACGGTGCTGCGCAGCACCACCGGCATCCATGTCAGCTTCTTCGACACGCAGCGCCCGCTCTATTACGCCCGCGGCTTCCAGGTCACCGACTTCCAGGCGAACGGCCTGCCGACCTATAGCGCCAGCACCAACCAGGAGTTCGACACCGCGCTCTACGAGCGCGTCGAGATCGTGCGCGGCGCCAATGGCATCCTGACCGGCGTCGGCACGCCTTCGGCCACCATCAACCTGATCCGCAAGAAGCCGCAGCGCCAGTTCGGCGGATCGGCATCCCTGTCGGTCGGCAGCTGGGACTACTACCGCGCCGAGCTGGACCTGAACGCACCGCTGACCGCCGATGGCAGCGTGCGCAGCCGCTGGGTGCTGGCGCCGCAGAAGCGCCACAGCTTCCGCGACCGCTACCAGGAAGACAAGTACGCCATGCTCGGCGTGGTGGAGGCCGACCTGGGCCAGTCCACGGTCGCATCGGTCGGCTACCAGCGCCAGAAGAACGACCCGACCGCCGGCATCTGGGGCGCGATCCCGCGCTTCACCTCGGACGGCGGGCTGGCCAGGCTGCCGGTGTCGACCAGCTTCTCTCCGTCGTGGACGCGCTGGTCGCGCGAGTCGGGCACCCTGTTCGCCACGGTGGACCACCAGTTCAGCGACCAGTGGTCGCTGAAGGCCAGCTACAACCACACCGAGGGCAAGACCTTCAGCCTGCGCACCTACGGCTATGGCACCACCGTCAACAACGCGCCCTTCCCCGACCGGAGCACGGGCGCGGGCGTGCGGCTGTATGGCGCGGTCAGCGGCGGCACCGAGGAGCAGGACACGCTGGATGCGCACCTGGTCGGCAAAGTCGGCCTCGGCGGTCGCCTGCATGACGTCACGGTCGGCTTCAGCAGCCTGCGCACCACCAACCACACTGACAGCTACACCAGCCTGTCCTCGGGGCCGAACACGTACAGCTACACGATTCCCAATGTCTTCACCTGGGACGGCTCGGCGCCGCGACCCGTCTACCGCCGCACCGGGGCCTTCAACGAGCAGCGCACGCGCCAGGACGCGGTGTATGCCTCGGCGCGCTGGCGGCTGGCCGACCAGCTGGCCGTGCTCACGGGGGTGCGCTTCACCAACTGGCGCCGCCACACCGACAACTACAACACCGCCGGCGCGTATGCGAGCACGACCGGGCGGCAGTCGGTCAAGCGCGAGCCGTCGCCCTTCCTGGGCGTGGTGTACGACCTGAATCCGCATCTGTCCGCCTATGCAAGCCACACCGGCATCTTCAATCCGCAGAACTACAAGGACCGCAACAACCAGCCGCTGGACCCCGTCAAGGGCGTGAGCAACGAGATCGGCATCAAGGGCGAGTGGCCGGCGCAGCAGCTGTCCGGCTCGTTTGCGGTGTTCGAGGTCAAGCAGGACAACTACGGCGTGCGCGACAGCACCCAGCCGACCGGCAGCCTGCCCGACGGCGCCTCGGCCTACGTGGGCGTGGACGGCACGCGCACCATCGGCTGGGAAGCCGACCTGGCGGCACGGCTCGCGCCCGGCTGGCACGTCACCGCCGGCGTGACGCGGGCCCGCACCCAGCGCAACGCGGCCGACCTGACCTATGCCAACCTGCCCGAATGGCAAGCCAAGCTGGGCACGCAGTACCGCTTGCCGGCAGCGCTGCAGCCACTCGAAGTGGGCGCGGAGCTGCTGTGGCAGGGGCGCATGGATGCGGTCAACGTGCCGAGCCCGTCCGGGCCGGCCAGGGTGAGCCAGTCGCCGTTCGGCCTGCTCAACCTCAATGCCAGCTGGCGCTTCACCGAGTCCACCAGCCTCAACCTGGCGGTGTTCAACGCGCTGGACAAGCGCTACTGGGCGACGCTGGACTATCCCAACTATGGCGAGCCGCGTTTCATCAGTGCGACGCTGCGCACGCGGTTCTGACGGCGGGCGCTGCCCCGCAAGCCAAGCACTTCCCAAGGAGAAAGCATGAAACTCACCATCGCCACGCTGGTGCTTGCCAGCTGTGCCATGACGGCCCAGGCCCACCAGGTCTGGCTGGAGCAGGACACCCAGGGCGCGACGCTGTATTTCGGCGAGTACGGCGACAACCTGCGCGAGGCCTCGCCGGGCCTGTTGGACAAGTTCGTCAAGCCGGTGGGCCGCAAGCTGTCGGCCAAGGGGGCCGAGCCGCTGCCGTTGAGCAAGACCGCCACCGGTTTCGTGCTCGCCGGCCGCGCCGCGCGCGGCGAATCACTGGTGGCCGAGGAGCCGGCCTACCCGATCTCAGAACGCAGGCAGGGTGATGCGGTCACCCGCAGCCTGTATGTACCGGCCGCCAGGCTCGTCACCGATCTGTCCAAGCAGGAGCCGGCGCTGACGCTTGACCTCGTGCCCACCGGGCAAGGCAGCCAGGGCAGCGCCCAAGTGCAGGCCTTCTACAAGGGCAAGCCGCTGCCCAAGGCGAAGGTGAGTGTCGTCACCGCCTCGGGCTGGGCGCGCGAGTACCACGCCGACGATGCCGGCAGGCTCACCGTGAACCTGCCGTGGCAGGGCACGTATGTGCTGGAGCTGGCGCACACCGACACCGCCGGGGGCGAGCGCGGCGCCGAGAAGTGGGATCGCGCCACCTACGTCACCTCGTTGACCCTGGTGCGGGCCGAAGGGCTCCCCGCCCTGCCGGCGCCCCAGCCGGCCGCCCCGAACCCGGCTGACTGACGCCAGCCGCAGTTGCCCACCGCCAAACGCCCTCGCAGCAGAGTCCCGATGGCAGACACGTCCAGGCCCGAACCCCATCGCCACGGCCGCAAAGGCCCGATTCTTCGCCGAAGCAGCCGCCTGCGTCGGCGCCTGGCGGTCGCCTCGCGCGTGCTGGCGGCCATCGGGGGCGGCTATGCGCTGTCGGCGCTTGCCGCCACGGTGATGGCCATCCACCTGCCTACCAGCCGGGTCGAGGCGGCTGTTGCCGGCATGCTCGCGTCGTTCGTCATCTACACCGGCGCGGTGGTGTGGGTGTTCGCCGCGCGCAGCGCCTGGCGCGCCTGGCTGGGCCTGCTGGCGCCCGGCGTCCTGCTGGGCGGCTTGCTGCTCCTCCACCTCCATGCAGGGAGTGCCACATGAAGGAAGGCTTCCGGCAGTCGATGAGCTGGCTGCACACCTACAGCGGCCTGCTCGTCGGGTGGGTCCTGTTCATGGTGTTCGCGGCCGGCACGGCCTCCTACTTCAAGGACGAGATCAGCTTCTGGATGCGGCCCGAGCTGCACCTGGCGGACCTGCACGCGCCGCCGCAGGCCGAGGTCGCGGAGCGTGCCTTTGCCGCCTTGCAGCAGCGCGGCGCCCAGGGCCAGCGCTGGTTCGTCACCTTGCCGACCGAGCGCGAGCCCGGCGTGCGCGCGAGCTGGATGCGGGCGGCCGTGCCCCGGGGCCAGCCGGAGGCAGCACCCGAGCCCGGCGTGAGCCGGCGCGGGCGCTTCGACTCCGCACTGCTGGACGCCACCACGGGCCGGCCGCTCCAGGCCAGCCGCGACACGCGCGGCGGCGAGTTCTTCTACCGCCTGCACTTCGACCTGCACTACATGCCGCCGCTGTGGGCCCGCTGGATCATCGGCTTCTGCGCGATGTTCATGCTGGTGGCCATCGTCTCGGGCGTGGTCACGCACCGGCGCATCTTCGCGGACTTCTTCACCTTCCGCCCCGGGAAGGGCCAGCGCAGCTGGCTGGACGCGCACAACGCCGTCGCGGTGCTGGCGCTGCCGTATCACCTGATGATCACCTACACCGGCCTCGTCACGCTGATGCTGATGTACATGCCATGGGGTCCGCAGCTGACCTACAAGGGCGACACGAGCGCCTTTCTCGCCGAGGTGTTCCCAGCCAACGGCCCCCGCGACCCCAAGCCCTCGGGCATCAGCGTGCCGATGGTGCCGGTGGGGCCGCTCGTCACGCAGGCCACGTCCCGCTGGGGCGGTGCGCCGGTGGGCCGGATCACGGTGAACAACCCGAACGACGCGGCCGCCACCATCGTCCTGTCGCGGCAGGAGGGGCACGACATGTCCTCCACCCAGCCCGCCATGACGTTCAGCGGCGCCACCGGCCGGTTGATCAGCGAAGTTGGCGAAGAGCCGGGGGCCGCCACCGCCACCCGCAGCGTGCTGTACGGCCTGCACATCGGCCGCTTCGGCGACCCGCTGCTGCGGGCGTTGTTCTTCCTTTCCGGCCTGGCCGGCTGTGTGATGGTGGCCACCGGCCTGCTGTTGTGGGCGGTGAAGGAGCGCAACAAGTACAGCAAGGCCGCGGCGCGCGGCTTGGGCGCGGGCTGGGCCTTGCGCCTGGTCGACGGATTGAACGTGGGC
Source organism: Eleftheria terrae (assembly GCF_030419005.1). NCBI lineage: Bacteria > Pseudomonadati > Pseudomonadota > Betaproteobacteria > Burkholderiales > Eleftheria > Eleftheria terrae. Next base: position 523,549 of record NZ_CP106952.1, on the reverse strand, counting down.
ACGATCGCCGGCCTGCCGATCGCCATGGCGGCGTTCTTCTGGGGCAACCGGCTGCTGCCGCTGCAACTGCACGAGCGTGCGCAAGCAGAGATCCATCTGTTCTTTGCCGCCTGGGCGCTGGCCGCCATCGCCGCACTGGCACGGCCCACCCGCCGCATGTGGCTGGCACAACTGGGCATCGCTGCCTTCCTGTTCGGCGCCATCCCGCTGCTCAACGCCCTCACCACGGACACCCACCTGGGTGCGACGCTGCCGGCCGGCTTGTGGCGGGTGGCCGGCTTCGATCTGGTCTGCCTGGCGATGGGGGCCGCCTTTGCCTACAGTGCCTGGTGGCTTGCGCGCAAGGACGGCCGGCCGATGGTCCGCAAGCAGCCGGCCCATGCCACCGGGCTGCTGGCCGATGTGAAAGGCGCCCGGTGAAAGGCGCGCTGCTTGCCTTCGCCGGCTTGGCGGCATGCCTGGGTTTCACGGCCCTCGCGCTGGCGATGGACCGGCATTTCGAAGGGTGCTTCGGCCGTGGCCGGCAGCCGGGCCGGCTGCGGCCCTTCCTGCGGGTGGGCGGCGCGCTGGGGCTGGCGGCCTCCCTGCTCGCCAGCATCGCTGCACGAGGTGCCGCGCAGGGATGGGTCCTCTGGTTCGGCGTGATGACCGCCGCCGCCATGGCGGTGGTGCTGGTGCTCAGCTGCGCGCCGGCAGCGACCCCCCGATCAGCGCAGGCGCGGTCCGAGGGCTAAGAGCGGCTAACAAAACTCAGCGCAGCGGTTCTGGCTAGGCGCGCCGCCGCAGACAGTACGACCGGTACGGCAAGGCGGCGCAACGACGCCAGAAGAGTTTTGTTAGCCGCTCTAAATCGCGCCGGCCTGCACACCAGGCGCTCCGGGCCGAACGGCGCCGGCCTGCGAGTGCGTCCGGCTGTCGGAGGTGGGCCGCTCAGCCGGGAATCCACGTCGCGCGCGACGAGCAGGCGCCGGCAATGATCTGAAGCGATTGCGACGCAGTGTGTCGCCGAGGTGGCGCCGGTCGCAAGGGGCCAGTCGCCCCAGCGCCTGCAGGACCGGGTGGACGACAGCACCCGCCACTGCGCCAGAAGTGCGGCGGTGTTCACGGCGGCCCGGCCTGTCGGGCCGCGCCGGCCCCATCCACTAAAGCCCTCCGGCGGCCTGCCGATAACGGGTCAAATGCCCTCGCCGGGGCAAGCCCTTCGTCCCAGGAACCGCAATGAAGCTCCAGATCAAGCACGCATATAGCTACGGCGCCGCTCTCCTCATGGTGCTTGGCGCAGCCACCATCGGCGCTGCTGCCATGAGCAACCGCAGCAGCGCGCTGGCTGACGAGACCGCGGCCAGGCGATACCAGTCGTACCTGTTGGCCGACGAACTGCGGCAGAGCTCCGACGACCTGACCCGACTCGCGCGCACCTACGTCGCCAGCGGTGAAGACAAATGGGAGAAGCAGTACTTCGAGATCCTCGACATTCGCAACGGCAAGCTGCCACGTCCGCAGGCCTACGAGCGGATCTATTGGGACTTCCGCGCGGCAGACGTGCAGAACGTGCGCCCGGCCGGCGAGACGGTGCCGCTGCTCGACCTGATGAAGCAAGCCGGCTTCGCCGACAACGAGCTGGCCAAGCTGGCCGAGGCCAAGGCCAATTCAGACGACCTGGTGCGCACTGAAACGATCGCCATGAACATGGTGAAGGGCCTCTACGACGACGGCAAGGGCGGATTCACCCGCCAGGCCGAGCCGGACAAGGCCAAGGCACTCGAGATGATGCATGACCTGGCGTATCACCAGAACAAGGCCAAGATCATGAAGCCGGTGGATGAGTTCCTGGTTCTGCTGGACCAGCGCACCGCAGCGGAACTGGCCACCGCGGTGGCTGCCCGCCAGCGCTGGTCGCAAGCCGCCATGGCTTCCACCGCAACGCTCATCGTGATCATGTTCACCGGCTTGCTGTATTTGCGCCGGCGCACCAGTGCCGTGCTCGGCGACGTGGGCCGCGTGGCTTCCGGCATTGCGGCCGGGCGGCTCGACCAGTCGATCGACCTCGGCGTGGCGGGTGAAGAAGGTGATCTCCTGCGCACCATGCACCGCATGCAGCAGCAGTTGTCCGATGTCGTGGGCACCATTCGCAGCGGCGCCGACAGCGTGGCGACGGCCAGTTCACAGATTGCCCAGGGCAACCAGGACCTCAGCCAACGCACCGAACAGCAGGCCAGTGCCCTCCAGCAAACGGCAGCGACGATGGAGCAGCTCGGCAGCACCGTGCGCAACAACGCCGACAGTGCCGCACAGGCCAACCAACTGGCGCTGGGTGCCTCGTCGGTCGCCGCGCGGGGCGGTGACGTGGTGGGCAAGGTCGTCTCCACCATGCAGGGCATCAGCGACAGCAGCCGCAAGATCGGCGACATCATCGGCGTGATCGACGGCATCGCCTTCCAGACCAACATCCTGGCGCTGAACGCGGCGGTGGAAGCGGCTCGCGCAGGTGAACAGGGGCGCGGCTTCGCGGTGGTGGCTTCCGAAGTGCGCAGCCTGGCACAACGGAGTGCGGGGGCCGCCAAGGAGATCAAGTCCTTGATCGGGCGCAGTGTGGAACAGGTCGAGCAAGGCACGGTGCTCGTGGACCAGGCCGGCAGGACGATGGATGAAATCGTCGGCTCGATCCAGCGCGTGAGCGACATCGTGGCGGAGATCACGTCGGCCAGTGCCGAGCAGAGCTCCGGGGTGCAGCAAGTGGGCAATGCCGTGACCCAGATGGACCATACCACCCAGCAGAACGCCGCGCTGGTGGAAGAAAGTGCCGCCGCCGCCGAAAGCCTGAAGGGCCAGGCCCGGCAACTGGTTCAAGCCGTGGCGGTGTTCCAGCTGCCCGCCAAAGCCGGGTCGCGCTGAGGCCCGGCACTGACACCGACGACCGTCGGTGCGCGCAGGGCCCGGCGAGGCGGCCCCGTGCGCCATGCAAGCGTGGCTCGCCGCGCCGGCGACGCCCCGGCAGCCACGCCTGTGACTGCATCAGGGCGACACCGTCCTGCAGGCGCCCCTGGCAGGGCCTGAAGCATCGCTGTACCCACCTCGATGTTTCGCGATCCCGGCTTCTTGCTGCGGCTGCGCGAGCAGCTGCGGGCACCGATGCGCGGACGCCGTTGCGACCCACCCAGGCGCCCTGCCTCCAACCTGCCGGCCAGCGACTGCTGTGCGTCGCCTGGCTTCAGCGGGCGCGCACCAGATCGATCGCGTCATAGGCGAACCCCGGGCTCAGGAAGCGTTCGCCACTTGAGCCGCTGGCGACACGCAGCGTCAGCACGTTGTCGCCGACCACCAGCGCGCTGGCCGGGATGGTGTAGCTGTACAGCGTGTTGTTGCCACGGTAGGTGCCCACCGTCAGCATCCGCGTCTTGGGCTGCGCCGATGCAGCCGGGACCGGTGAGGTCCATTGATTGACCTGCACCACCGGCCGGCCTCCCGAGTGGGCGGTGGTGATGCCGGCTCGCAGCGTGTAGCTGCCCAGCTGCTCGCGCGTGAGCTTGAAGCGCACCGACACCGCGCCATTGACCGACTTCCACTGCGCCGCCGGAAAGCCGGTGGCCGCCTTCGACAGGCCGACCACATAGGGCGGCACCGACCAGGGCGCCATGCGGATGTCGGAGGGGTGCATGCGGGTCAGCTTGTCGCCATTGAGCAACTCCAGCGGCGTGCCGTCCCAGTCGCCGATGCGCCACAGCGCCGGCTCCTTGGCGGGATCGCCCGCAGGCGTGAGGGTGTGCAGCACGGTGGTGCGCCCCGGGCTGACCGTGACCGTGCGCGTGTCGACCGCCAGCTCGTTCTTGTACACCGTCATGGTGTAGGTGCCCGGCAGCATGCCGGTGGCCCTGTAGTGGCCTTTCTCGCCGACGACGTCGGCCCAGTACTGGGCCGCCGGGCTGGAGAACCCCACGGTGTAGCCATGCCGGGCGTCCCGGCCGGCAATGCCGACCCCGGCCACGCCGCCCCGCCCTGCGGCGCCGACATATCCCTTCAAGCCCATGCCAGCCAGCCAGGCGGTGTCGATGGCACCCGGGGCGCTGCCGTCGGTGAAGGCCAGCGTATAGGCGTTGAGGATGCCGGTGCGGAAGGCCTCGGTCTGCGCCTCGCCGTAGTTGATGATGTAGGTCAGCTCCTGGTTGCGGTCGGTGCCCTGGTTCAGCAGGCTGCGGTAGAAGGGGCCGCCGGAGTTGCCTTCGTTGTTGTCGCGCACGATCCACAGCCCGGCCTGCGGCCCGGTGGCGCCGATGTGGCGCCAGTCCTTCAGCCGCATGTTCGAGTAGTGCTTGGACCGGGTCTCGCCATTCGGCATGCCGAAGATGTCGGACGCCTCGATCGCCCCGACGTTGCCGCGGATGTCGGACGCCTCGGGCCCGTTCGGCAGCACCCCCACCGGCACGCGCAGGATGAAGCGCGCCAGGTTCAGCGTGTCCGGCTCGCGCGTGAAGTGGGTCGCCATGTAGATGTGCGGCTGGCCTCGTCGGGCCAGGTAGTAGTGCGTGAGCGGACCGGCCTGTACCGTCACCCTGATGTGGTCCGCATCGAGCTGCAGCGCGTCGACCTGCACGGCCGACACGCCGTTGTAGAGGTAGTCGAAGCCCGAATTGAGCTGGCTGCCGCGCGAGGCGTCCTGGTACTGCACACCCTTGTAGACCAGCGATGCAATGTCGCCGGGCGACTGCGTGCTCACGCCGTTGTCGCGGCGGCGCACCTTGAAGACCAGGCCCGCACCGGTATCGACGGTATAGAAGTTGTCGTCGGCCTGCAGCGAGAAGCCCGCCAGGGCGCTCGCGTCCGCGGACGTCGTTGCGGCATGGAGGGCGGGTTCGGTCTGCGCCAGGAAGGCGTCGGCAGCTGCATCGTCGACCCGCTCGGCCGGCGCCGCGGCGGCACCGCCGGATGCCGGCGCAGGCACGGTCGCCGTGGCGGTTTCGGCGCTGGCGCCGGTCGTGTCCGACGATCCTCCGCCGCAGGCGGCAAGGGTGGCACACAACAGCAGGGATGCGGACAAGGCAGGCTTCATGGGGTCTCGCCGTGGAAAGGTGAAGATGGTGGAGAGGATCGGGAAGGCGGCCAGGCGCCCGGCCCGGCCGCATGGCTGCGGCTCGCGGGCCGCGCGGCAGGCGGCGCACGCGGTCGGGGCTGCCGCCGGCAATGCGGCGGCGGCACGGGCTGCCCCGGGACGCTTCAGGCCCCCGGGACAGTCGGGTTCAATGCAGGCCGCAGCTGCGGTACTTGCCCTTGGCGTAGCAGACCGTCTTGACGTTGTTCAGCTCTGCCTGGCTCAGCGCGAACCTGCTGCGGGCGCAATCGGAGCGGAACACGGCTTCCTTCACCTCCGACAACCTGGCGCGCTGCACCGTCACCTGCACCGGATAGCACTTGCCGCCGTTCTCGCGGAACAGCTTGCTGGTGCCGACCACCACCACGTTCTCGAGCGTGAAGGTGGTGGCGGCGTTGAGCTGGAAGAACTTGTCCGCGGCGTCGTAGCCGGTGATGTTGCGCACCGTGACCTTGCCGGCCGCCTTGACGGTGAGCGCGTCTTCCCCGACGTTGCTCCAGGTGACGTTGTCGATGGTGGCGTCGCCATAGACGTGGACGCCGTCCACCCCGTTGTTGCCGATGATCACGTTCTTCAGCACACCGCCCTTCTCCACCAGGAAGGCCGGCGCCTGGTGCTCGTCCTGCGATCCATCGCCGAAGGTCGGGTTGTAGGTGCGGCACTGGCCGTCGAAGACCTGTCCGGCCTTGACGACGTACGTCTTCTCGAGGGGCACCGAGCCGGTGGACTGGCAGCTCGCGCCGGTGGCGGGGCCGGCGTTGCCGGGCGGGGGAGGGCCGCCGTCGTCGGGGGGCAGCTCGCCGCCGTCGCCCGGCGGGAGGCCGTTGTGCGCATACACCTCGAACTCCGCGATCTGCGGTGCTGCATGCGCCTGGTCGATGAACAGGTCCAGCTTGCTGCTCTTCACCGGCGTGAAGCGGATGAGCTTGTCCGCCCCCAGCGTGGTGCCCGAGGCGAGCAGCTTGCCGCTGTCGTGGTTCACGAGGCGCCAGCGCACCACGCTGTTCGTCAGCTCATGCACCTTCGCCGAGCCCACCGTGGACGAGAAGCCCTTGGCGGAGATGCGTTGGGCGTTCGCCGAGGCGGGTTGCCAGTAGGTGTCGGTGTCGCCGTCGACCACCCGTGCATAGCTCGACCCGCCGGCCTTGCTGCTGCCATCGGCGCTGACCGCGAGGTTGCCGCCGGCGGCCACCGCCATGGCAGCGGCCGTCTCCACATAGCCGGCATCCACGCCCTGCGAGGACGCGCCGAGGCCCTCTTCAGTGCCTCCTCCACCGCCACCACATGCCGAGAGTACGGCGCTCAACACCGCCATCGCGGCGGTTTTGCCCAGGAGGGATCTTTCAATGTTCGACACGCTGCAACCCATCTTTGGAAGCTTCCATCACCCCGTCGGCCGCTCAGGCAGCCGCACCATTTCGATGCAACGATGAAGCGTTCTGCCTGTGCCCTTTGAATGCCAATGACTGCCCTTCGCGCGGCCCGGCCTTCCGCGGCGGTGCCATCACCGGCGCTTTGGAGCAGGCGCTGATGCGCGAGGGCATTGTGTGGTGATTCCCTCAGGGTCCCGGCCCTCCGATCGGAAGGTGCCGACCGTCCATCGCCTGCAAGGGGCGGCCCGGGCTCCGGGCAAGGGATGTCCCTGGGTTGACGAAAGCAGGGCGCGACAGCAGCGCTCGCGGCGGCCGCCACCGGGTATGCGTTGTTCCTCTGTGCGCCATCGCCTGCGGCGGCGCTTGCGGGCCCTTTGCAGGCGCCCCAAACCAGTGCGTCGCGCTCGACGAGATCGGCCCCAGCCCCCGGCAAGCACGCAGCATGGCCGGTGCGCCGGGGCCGACGGCGGCAAGCCGGCTGGCCTGCCGCCGCTGTGGCCACATCACCCGCAAGCGGCTGGGCGAGGGCCGTGCAGGCTCACAGCTGCGCCGCCAGGTCGCCCGCCAGCAGGTACTCGGCGCCCCAGTCGCGCGCCAGCTCGGCTGCCCGGCCCAGGCGCAGGCGGCCGTCTTCGAAGTCGATCACGCGCACCTCGTCGGCGGCCTCGGGCCGCAGCGGGCGCTCGGGAAAGCGACCATCGGTCAGCAGCCACAGGCAGCACGCCTGCTGACGCGCCCTGCGACGTTCGCGGTCGAGCAGCGCCTGGGCCTGTTGCAGCCCCGTGACCAGCGACGTACCGCCACCTCCACCAATGGGCGCCACCCGTGCGGCCGGCCATCGACCGGCACGGCCAGGCGCGATCACCAGCTCGACGCGGCCGGCCTGGAAACACAGCAAGGCGACACGCTCCCGGCGCTGGTAGGCCTGCTGTGCGAGCGCCAGCACCACACCCTTGGCCAGCGCCAGCCGGCCATGCGCCAGCATCGACGCCGACACGTCGAGCAGGAAGCAATGCAGCCGCCCCCCACCGGCCTGTTCGGCCCGCCAGCGCAGGTGGCGCCGCTGCAGGCGTGCGGCGCCACGCGCCGCCAGGGTGCGGGTCCAGTCCGGCGTCACCGAATGCCATGCGTCGGGACGCTCCCGGCCGGGTCCTGGCCACCGCGGGCCCGATCGATGGCGGGCCGCCGGGTCGGTGCGGTGGCTCAGGCTTTTTTTGCAGCTGGCTCGCGCAAGGCACGCAAGGGCTTCACCGGCGCCAGGCCGGCCGGCTCGGGAGGCAGTGCCCCCCAGTGCGCCGCCTCGCCGTGCGCGGGTGCACCGGGCGCTGCGACCGGGTCGGCGGCCGGGGCCCCGCCGCCCCGGGTCGCCGCTGCAGGCAAGGGCCCCGCACCTGCGGGCGGCGGCCCTGCCTCGCCGGGCGCCGGTGTCCGCTCGGCAGGGGCGGCCCCGGGCGGCCGGCGGTGTGCCAGCACCAGTTCGGACACCTGCTGCACATGGGCCGGCTCGATGGCCGCTGCGCCCTGCCAGGCCGCCAACGCGCGGGCGGCCCGCAGCATCACCAGGTCGGCCCGCAGGCCGTCCACCTCGGCGGCGATGCACAGGCGGCTGACCTGCACATGCAGCTCATCGTCGAACGGCAGCGCCGAGCCCTGCGCCAGGCGAGCCCGGGCCGCTGCCAGGCGAGCCGCCAGCGCCGCCTGCGCCGGCGCATGGCGCTCGCGGAAGGACAGCGGATCGGCATCGAAGGCCAGGCGCTCGCGCACCACCGCGGCCCGTTCCTCCGCGTTGGAGAGGTTGGACAAGCGCACACACAGGCCAAACCGGTCGAGCAGCTGGGGCCGCAGCTCGCCCTCTTCGGGGTTCATCGTGCCCACCAGCACGAAGCGCGCGGCATGCCGGTGCGAGATGCCATCGCGCTCGATCACGTTGACACCGCTGGCCGCCACATCGAGCAGCACATCGACCAGCGGATCGGGCAACAGGTTCACTTCATCCACATACAGCACGCCGCCATGCGCCCGGGCCAGCAGGCCCGGCGCAAAGCGCAGCCGGTGCCCGGCCAGTGCCTCCTGCAGGTCGAGCGTGCCGACCAGGTGCTCCACCGTGCCGCCCAGCGGCAGCGCGACAAAGGCGGCATCGGGCAGCAGCTCGGCCAGGGCTCGCGCCGCAGTGGACTTTGCCGTGCCGCGCGGGCCTTCGATCAGCACCCCGCCCAGCGCCGGGTCCACCGCCGCCAGCAGCAAGGCGGTGCGCAGCGAGGCCGGGCCGGCCAGCGCACTGAAGGGAAACAGGGGTGGCAGGGCCGCCTGGCCGGCCGGCAGCTCGTGGCCCGGCAGCGCGTGGGGGGCGGTCATCGTGCGGTTCCTTCCATCTCTTGTTCGTGGGCCAGCAGCAGGGTTTCCAGCGCCTCGCGGTAGCCGCCGGGTTGCTGCCAGAGGCCACGCTGCATGGCTTCCAGCAGCCGGTTGAGCATGTCGCCCAGGGCGCGCGGGTTGTGTCGCTCGACGAAGGCGCGGGTGGCGTCATCCAGCACGTAGGCATCGGCCACCAGCGCGTACTGGTGGTCGCCCAGCACGCGGGCGGTGGCGTCGTAGCCGAACAGGTAGTCCACCGTGGCCGCCATCTCGAAGGCGCCCTTGTAGCCGTGGCGCTTCACCCCGTCGAGCCACTTGGGGTTGACCACCCGGGCCCGGACGACCCGCGCGATCTCCTCCCGCAGGGTACGGATGCGCGGTGCCTGCGGGTTGGCATGGTCGCCGTGGTAGAGGGCCGGCTGGCGCCCGCTCAGGCTGCGCACCGCGGCCGCCATGCCGCCCTGGTACTGGTAGTAGTCGTTGGAATCGAGCAGGTCGTGCTCGCGGTTGTCCTGGTTGTGCGCCACCACGTCGATCTCGCGCAAGCGGCGCGTCAGCGCCTCGGCCGCCGGCTGCCCCGCGGCGTCCTGCCCATAGGCATGGGCGCCCCAGGCCACATAGGCGTCACGCAGGTCTTCATCGGTCTGCCATTGCCCGTGGTCGAACAGCGGCTGCAGGCCCGAGCCGTAGTGCCCCGGCGGCGAGCCGAACACCCGCCAGCCAGCCTGCAGCCGCGCCGCCTCGGGCGCCAGGCCGGCGGCCGTCAGGGCATCTCGCTCGCGCAGCACCCGGGCACGCAAGGGATTCTGGCTGGCGTCTTCATCCGCCTGCGCCACCACCGCCTGCACCGCGGCATCGAAGAGCTGCACCGCGGCCGGAAAGGCGTCTCGAAAGAAGCCGGAGATGCGCAGGGTGACGTCGATGCGCGGCCACCCCAGCACCGCCACCGGCAGCACCTCGATGTCCACCACCCGGTGGCTGCCGGGCGCCCAGCGCGGGCGCACGCCCATCAGCGCAAAGGCCTGGGCCAGGTCGTCGCCGCCGGTGCGCATGGTGGCGGTGCCCCACACCGACAGGCCCACCGCCCGCGGATAGTCGCCCTGCTCCTGCAGATGCCGCTCGACCAGCAGGCGGGCCGACTTGAGGCCGAGCGTCCAGGCGGTCGGGGTCGGCACGGCACGGGTGTCCACGCTGTAGAAGTTGCGGCCGGTGGGCAGCACGTCCGGCCGGCCACGGCTGGGCGAGCCGCTCGGGCCGGGGGGCACGAAGCGGCCCTGCAGCCCGCGTGAGAGCTGCTGCAGTTCCTGCGGGCCACAGGCGTCCAGCCGCGGCGCCAGGTCGTCATGCACGCGCTGCAGCACCGCGGCCGCCTGTGGCAGGCCGGGCGGCACCGCCGCGTCCAGCAGCGCCTGGGCCAGCAACTCGAGGCGCTCGCGGGTGTCGCCCTCGTGGCGCCAGGGGGCGTCGCTCACGGCCGCCAGCAGTGGCGGCCGCGGGCCCTGCCAGGGAAGCGCCGCGTCGATCGACAAAGGGTCGAATGCGTGCCCCGGGAACAGGTCGCGGGCCAGCGCCTGCAACAGGCTGGCCTGGCGGCCCTGCCCGTCGCCGGCCGGGAAGCGGGCCAGCGCCACCAGGGTGTCGCGCCGCTGGCGGCCTTGCGGGGAAACGCCGAAGACATGCAGGCCGTCGCGGATCTGGGTTTCCTTCAACTCGCAGAGGTAGGCATCGACCCGTGCCAGCAGGCCGTCGTCGTCTTCGGCGGATGGCGCGTCGAGTTCCTCGTGCAGGCGCTGCCGGCGCACCTCGGCCAGGATCTGCGTGCGCAGCTGGGCCGCGCGGCGGGCATCCAGCAACAGGGCTTCGTAGTACTCGTCGACCTGGCGCTCCAGGTCCTGCAGCGGCCCATGGTTCTCGGCCCGCGTGAGGGGCGGCATCAGGTGGTCGATGATCACGGCCTGTGCGCGCCGCTTGGCCTGCGCCCCTTCGCCGGGATCGTTGACGATGAAGGGATAGAGATGGGGCCAGGGGCCAAGGATGGCGTCCGGCCAGCAGCTGCCGGACAGCGCCACGCTCTTGCCCGGCAGCCATTCCAGGTTGCCATGCTTGCCCACATGCACCACCGCGTCCACCCCGAAGGCCTGCCGCAGCCAGAAGTAGAAAGCCAGGTAGCCGTGCGGCGGCACCAGCTCGGCATCGTGGTAGCTCGCGGCGCCAGCCTCGCCATAGGCGCGGGCCGGCTGGATGCCGATGAAGACCTGGCCCAGCCGCAGGCCGGCGATCATGAAGCGGCCCTGCCGCACCAGCGGATCCTGCTCCGGCGCCCCCCAGCGGGCGGTGACCGCGGCCGCCATGCCGGCAGGCAAGCGCGCCAGTGCGGCCAGGTAGTCGGCCATGGCCAGGCTTTGCCAGGCCGGGCGCAGCGGCCATTGCGAGGGGTCGGCCGCAATGCCTTGCTGCAAGCGGCGCATCAGCGCATCCCCATCGGCCGGCAGCGCGTCGAGCCGGTAGCCCTCGCGCTGCAGCAGGCGCAGGATCTCCATCACCGAGGCCGGCGTGTCCAGCCCCACGCCGCTGCCCAGGCGCCCATCGCTGCCAGGGTAGTTGGCCAGCACCAGGGCCAGCCGCTTCTCTGCCACAGGCAGGCGCCGCAGCCGCACCCAGCGCCGCGCCAGCTCGGCCACGAAGTGGCAGCGCTCCTCGTCCGGCTGGTAGGCCACCACGTCGCTCTGCGTCAGCTCGCAGCGGTAGGCCAGGCCCTTGAAGCTGATGGCACGGGTCACGATGCGGCCGTCCACCTCCGGCAGGGCCACCTGCATCGCGATGTCGCGGGGCCGCAGGCCCTGGGGGTCGGCCAGCCAGTCGTCGCGGGCCGATCCGGCCACCAGCACCTGCAGCACCGGCGCGTCGCCGGCCAGCGGCTCGGCCAGCTCGCCCGACAGCGCGGCGAACGCGGTGCTGTTGAGCACCAGGTCCACCGACTGCTCGGCACACAGCTGGCGCAAGGCGGCCAGGCAGAGGGGCTCCTTCAGCGAATCAAGCGCCACCGGCAGCGGATTGAGCCCACGCTGCAGCAGCGCCGCCGCCAGGCTGTCGAAGGCCGCCGTGTTGCCGGATTGCAGGTGGGAGCGGTAGAACACCAGCGCCACCACCGGGGCGCCCGGCTGCCAGCCGGCCCGCACTTCGTCCAGCGTGGCGGCAGCACCGTGGTGGCGTGCGCCGGCCGCCGGGGCCTGCAGGCAGGGCGGCCGGTACAGCGCCACCTGCGGCAGGGCCGTCGGCGGCAGCGGCGGCTCGCCCCAGCCGAGACCGTCGTGGGCCAGGCTGCGCAGCAATTGCCGCGCGTTGTGCAGGCTGCCGGCCCGCAGGTACTGCCACCACTGGCGGCACAGCGCCTCCGGCAGCGTGCTCTTGCGCAGCAGGTTGACGTCCTCCTGCAGGTCGCCCGAGAACATCGCCAGCCGCAGCCCCCGTGCCGAGGCCAGCTCGCCCAGCCGCTGCACGCCGTAGGGCCAGGCCGACTCGGCACCCAGGTGGTCCACCAGCACCACCCGGGCATGCTGCAGCACCTCGTCCACATACAAGTCGAGCGACGCCGGCTGCCGCAGGAACATCAGGTTGGCCAGCCGCAGGCCGGGCCAGCCGGGCTCGCCCGCCTGCAGCTCGCGGTAGGCCCGGGCCAGCAGCGACAAGGTGGTGTCGGCCGAACTCAGCACCACCAGCTCGGCCGGGCTCTGGCCGAGTCGCATGACCGCGCCCTCGTCCTCGACGAAACCGCCGGGGCGGGTGCTGAGCAGGTGCATCGCGGGGGGATGCCGGCGGCCTAGGCCAGGGCCGGCGCAAGGCCGGCGCGCAGCGACGCCGCGTCCAGCCCCTGGCCGATGAACACGAGCCGGGTCGACGGCGCCTCGTCGTCGCGCCAGCGGCGGTCGAAGTGCGCATCGAAGCGCCGGCCCACCCCCTGCACCAGCAGCCGCATCGGCTTGCCCGGCAGTGCCACGAAGCCCTTCACGCGATAGAGCGTGTGGGCCGCCGCCAGGCCGGCGAGCGCCGCCATCAGGCGCTCGCGATCGACGGCCGGCAGCTCCAGCACCAGCGAGTCGAACTCGTCGTGCTCGTGCGCCTCCTCGTGGTCATGGTGGCTCTCGCGCAGGTGGATGTGCGCTTCGGCCGCCCGCTGCTGGCCCAGCAGCAGGTCCACCGGCAGTTCCCCGCCCCGTGCCGGGACGATCTTCACCTCAGCGGGGATCTCCGCCCGGATCAGCACCTCGGCCTCGCGGCGCTGGGCCTCGCTCATCAGGTCGATCTTGTTCAACACCACCAGGTCGGCGGCCGAGAGCTGGTCCTCGAACAACTCGTGCAAGGGCGATTCATGGTCGAGGTCGGGATCGGCCCGACGCTGCGCGTCCACCGCCGCAGGATCGGCCGCGAACTGCCCGGCCGCGGTGGCCGGCCCGTCGACGACGGTGATGACGGCATCCACCGTGAAGGCATTGGCAATGCCGGGCCAGTTGAAGGCCTGCACCAGCGGCTTGGGCAGGGCCAGGCCGGAGGTCTCGATCACCACATGGTCGATCTGCTCGCGCCGTTCGGCCAGCGCCTGCATCACCGGGAAGAACTCCTCCTGCACGGTGCAGCACAGGCAGCCGTTGGCCAGCTCGTAGAGCTGGCCGGGGCGCTCGCGGCCGTCGTCGTCGCAGCCGATGCCACACCCCTTGAGGATCTCGCCGTCGATGCCGAGCTCGCCGAACTCGTTGACGATGACCGCGATGCGCCGGCCCTGCGCGTTCTGCAGCACATGGCGCAGCAGCGTCGTCTTGCCACTGCCCAGGAAACCGGTGACGACGGTGGCGGGGATCTTGGTGGTCAGCACGTGCCCTCCCTCAGGCCGCCAGCGGCGCCAGTTGCACGAAGGAGAAGTAGGCTCCCAGCACGCCGACCACCGTGCCGGCCACCAGGCCGGCGCGCTGCAGCTGCGGCACGGTCCACCGCGAGGCCACCGTGGAGACGGCGACGACCAGCCCGGCCTGGATCAGCGCGAAGCCGAACAGGTAGGCCAGCAGCGGCGTGGATTCCGCACCGACGATGGATTCGCCGTAGGCATAGCCATGCAGCAGCCCGGCCACCGGCAGGGCCGTCCACAGCACTGCCGCCGGCAACGCCCGCCGCCACAGCAGCGCGAGCCCGGCGACCACCACGCTGAGGCCCACCAGCAGCTCGCCGGCCGGCAGCGTGACGGCATTGAGGTGCAGCACCGTGCCGGCCAGCGAGCCGGCGACAAACACACCCGCCAGGCCGGCCCGCAGTGCCAGTGGCAGCCGCGCCACCAACAGCGCCAGCGCCAGCACGAAGGCCAGGTGGTCCAGCCCGATCACCGGATGCGCGAGGCCGGACAGCAGCCCTTCGCCAAAGGTGCCGGGCATGGCGCCTCCCATGGCGTGGTGGGCGAAGGCCGGCGAGGCCAGCACCGCGAAGGCGGCAGCACCGCCGCGCACGGCAGCGCCCGTCCAGGCACGGTGAGGCGCCCTGGTGCGAGGGGAAGGCAGAAGGAGCAGACGGTCCATGACATCCTCTTCAGGCCGGCGTCCCCGCCGGCCGGGTGGCGAACGTGATGCCGTGAGAGGTACAGCCCGGACATTCCCGCGCCGGCTCCGGCCGCAGGAACAGCCCGGACGCCGCCCTCCCGCGGCTTCCGAGTGAGGGACGACGGCCGGTATCCGGGCTTGCAGAGCCGGGCGGCGCCGAGGCGGCACCACCCTGCGGAAAGGGGCTCGCCTTCCCGCACGCGGCTGCGTGCAGTGGCTGCAGGGCACCGCCGGCCCCTGCCTGAACCCTTCCTTGCCTGCTGACCGTTGCGGGGGCAGCACAGGCCTTGCCACGCTCGACGAAGCGCAGCGCACCTGTTTCCCGTTGAACCCACGCCCCCCTTGCTGGCAGGCGTCGGCACCGTCGATCCCGCCTGCCGGCCGGGCTTCGCCCGGTCCGCCAGGACGTGGCCATTCTAGAGGGACGGCGGGCGCCTGCACTGAGTGGGTTCCCGGAGCCGGCCCCCTTAGAAGCAGGCGGCCGTCAGCTTGCCGTACAAGGTGTTGAGGTCGAGCTGCGCAGGAAAGCCGGCTGGCACCTGCCCGCTGGCAAAGCCCCGGCTGCGCAGGCCGGCCAGGAAGGGATGGCTCAGGTACTGCTGGCTGAAGCTCCCCAGGTTGCCGAAGTAATGGGAGAACAGCCGGGCCGGGTCGAGCGCGAATTCGCCACGGTGGCTGGCGCCGTCGTTGCCGTCGTCCCAGCCCCAGGGCGCATTGGCCGAATGGCTGCTGCAGCTCTTGAGGCCGGCACCGCAGCCGCCACTGCTGTCGCCCTTGAAGCTGCCCCAGCTGTTGAAGGTCTGCGCCTGCGCACCCGGCTGCACGGCTTCGTCCAACGCGGCCGCCCACAGCCCGCCCGGCGCCGCCATGTCGACCAGGCGATAGGGCACCTGGCGATCGTTGCCCGAGGCCGGATGGCCGGCGGTGCCCAGGCTGGGGTAGTAGATCACGCCGTCCTGGTCGGCGGCGCCGTTGAAATCGGAGGTGTAGGGCCAGGCCTTCAGGCCATGGCCCTTGGCCTCCTGCACCGTCTTGACGCGGCTGACGCCCTCGTGCAGCTCGAAGGACAAGGTGCCGTCGATGTCCTCGTGGCCGCCCACGTAGGGGCTGCCAGGCGGGGTATAGGCATAGAAGTCGGTATGGAAGACGGTGATCATGCCTTCCAGCCGACCGAAGGCCGAGCCATCCTTGCGCACCGACAGCAGGGCGCCTTCCAGGTCGTTCTCGTGCTCCTGGTCGAAGATGGTGTCGGACCAGTCACGCGGGTGATAGAAGGCATAGGTGATGAAGTAGTGGCTGCAGCTCTCCACCACGGAGTAGTAGACGGTGGCCGGCCAGAGCCCGTCGCCCCGGTGATCCCAGTTGTTGGTGGTGACGCGGTCGCCGTCGTAGTCGTAGGCGGTGAGGTAGTCCGATGCCGCATCGCTGGAATCGGTGTCCTGGTAGTGCACCGGCGCATGGTGATAAGCCAGCTCGGCAGGGGTGGCGGCGGGCACGACGGCCGGCGCGAGAAGAACGCCGGCGCATGTGGCCAGGGCGACCATGGAACGTGGCATCGGGAGCTCCTTTGTCCAGACAACAAAAGCCGCCAGCCTGTCGGGCCGGCGTGTCGAGCCGATGACCGGGCAATCGCCCTGCCTGCCGGCGGGCTGCCCCCACCCGCCGTCCGCCCTGCCGCGGGCCGCCGCCACGGGGAAAAGTCCACTTTCAACATTTGCCTGCGCAAACCGGGCGAACGCGCGAAGAAACGGCCTAATGCCGCGGTCGATGCGACGCCGGCCACCGGCCTGCCGCTGCACTCCCACCCACCGGACCCCGCCCATGCCCCGCTCCCCGCGCCTTGCGCTTCATCTCCTTGCCTGCCTGCTTGCCGGCCACACCGGGGCCTGGGCGACGAGCGGCAACGCCGCCCCGTCCCCGCTGGCCTTCGGGGCGACCACGGCCGCCGAGGCGAGCGCCAGCGCGATCGACCCCGCCAAGGCGCGCGTCACCGCCCAGGCCAGCGGTCGCCTGGAGCTGTTCATCAATGGCCAGTTCATGGGCCGGGCCATCGACGCGCGGCAGCGCCTGAGCGCCTATGCCCGGGCGCTGCGGGTGGGCGACAACGTCATCGTGCTGCGGGTGCGCAGCCAGGACGCCGCGTCCTTTGCCTATGCACAGCTGCAAGGGGAGTTCGGCCGCGCAGTGAGCAACAGCGGATGGCGCGCCCGGTTGGCCTCGGCCGGCGAGGCGGCCGAGGCCAACGGCCCCTGGAGCCGGCTGGACTACAACGACAGCGACTGGGCCCCCGCCAGCGAGCGGCCCATCCCGCGCCCGAGCGGCTTCCCCTCGGACGGGGCGGCGCGCTCGATCTGGCCGGCCAACGCCGGCCCGGGCGTCGCCCTGTTCCGCCTGCGCCTGTGGGTGCCTGACGCCGCAGCGGCGCGCCCGCAAGGCTGGGGCAGCAGCGTCACCGGCGGCAGCGGCGGCGAGCGGGTGCGCGTGCGCACCCCGGCGGAGCTGGCCAGCGCGCTGTGCCGCACACGCAGCGGCTCCACCTGCACCGACACCACGCCCCGCATCATCGAGGTGGCGTCGACCCTCGACTTCCGTGGCAGCGAAGGTCCGGAGCACAAGCCGGGTTGCTACCAGGCCGTCTGCCCGGCGCCGATGCAAAGCGAGCGACTGATCGTCGCGGCGCCCGGTATCACCCATTGCGACGGCAAGCCCACCTTCTCGGTCGCCTTCGACGCGGCGGGCCGCACGCCGCTGCTGGTGGGCTCCAACAAGACGCTGATCGGCATCGGCGATGACGGCGTCATCAAGGGCAAGGGGTTGATGCTGAGAGGCGGCGTGAGCAACATCGCGATCCGCAACCTGAGCTTCAGCGACATCAACCCCGGCATCGTCTTCGCGGGCGACGCCATCACGCTGGACGACACCGACCGGGTCTGGATCGACCACAACCGCTTCCAGCGCATCGGCCGCCAGCACATCGTCTCCGGCTGGGGCAAGGCCTCGCGCGTCACCATCTCGTGGAACCAGTTCGACGGCCGCAGCGCAGCCTCCGCCACCTGCAACGGCCAGCACTACTGGATGCTGCTGCTGGTCGGCAAGGACGACAGCATCACCTTCGCCAACAACTGGCTGCACGATTTCTCGGGCCGCAGTCCCAAGATCGGCACCGCGGCCGGCCGCGCCAGCGTGCAGTTGGTGAACAACTACCTGCAGCGCGGCAAGGGGCACGCGATCGACGTCACGGCCCCCGCCCAGGTGCTGGTGGAGGGCAACTACTTCACGTCGGTGCACACGCCCCTGGTGCGGCATGAGGATGCCGGCGGCGTGTGGGCCCCCCTCGGCACACCGGACAGCGGCGCGCAGGCCGCCTGCCGCGCGGCCCTTGGCCGCGACTGCGCCGGCAACGAGGAGCGCGGCGCGCTGGAGCGCGGCGGCTTCCGGGTGCAGCCGTCGGTGCTGGAGCGATTCAAGGCCGACGGCGCGCACCACACCGTGACGCCGTATCCGGCGAGCAAGGTGCCCGAGGTGGTGCCGCACCTTGCCGGGCCAGGGCACCTTTGAACGCTGGCGGATGGCCGGTACGGCTCGGGCGCTCGTGCACCGATGCGCACACGCCCAGCCCGGCCTTGTCCGTACTGGCCGCCGGCGGCAAGCCGAGGCGACGCACCCCGGAGATGCCACGCTGCGGTGCCCCGGCGTGGCGGCACGGCGCTCGCCGTCGCAAGCAGAAGGATCGCGGGTTCGAAGGGTGCAACGGCGCCGCGCACAGCCGTCTCGCCGAGCACCCGCGACGAGCGACCACATCGAGATCCCCACGCCCTGATGGACAGCGAGCGATGCGCGGCTGGCGGGCAGGGTGACGGGAGCACCCGGCGCCGCTGCCCGGGCAACCGTCTGCGACGGCGACCGATGCGCGGCGGCAAGCGCGGGCCCTACGGTGCAGGCCCGGTCCTGGCGCCGCCCTTCGGCGGCATGGCCGGCCGCCCCACCTCCACCCCCATGCGCTCCAGCAGCGCCGCCACCGCTGCGGACTGCCGCTTCAGGCGGTGCACCACCACATAGCAAGGCCGGAAGGCCTTCGGCCAGCCGGTCTTCAGCACCCGGAGCCGGCCGGCCTGCACCAGGTCGTCCACCACCCAGCGCGACAGGCAGGCCAGCCCCACGCCGTGCGCCGCCGCGTGCTTGATGGCCTCCGAGCTGCCGATCTCGATGCTGCGCCGGTAAGCCCGCAAGCGCGGCAGCACCGCCTCGTCGGCCGCCTGCCGCGTGCCGGAGCCGGCTTCACGCAGCAGCCAGACCGCCTCGCGCAAGGCCGCCGCGGGCAGCACGCCGTCAGCCGGCGTGCACCGCGTGCTGCCGACGATGACCATCTCGTCGCGCAGCCAGGGCAGGGCCTCCACCTGCGGCTCATGCACCGGTCCCTCGACCAGGCCGATGTCCAGCTCGAAGCTGGCCACCCGGCGGCCGATCTCGGCGGTGTTGGCGATGGCCACGGCCGACTGCCACGCCGGTGCCTCGCCCAGCGCGAGGCCCGCGAACAAGCGCCCCAGCAAGCCCGGCAGCACATAGTTGCCGATGGTCGTGCTGGCGCCGATGCGCATGTGCTGCAGCCGGGCCCGGCCGTCGTGCGCCAGGCGTTCGATGTCGCTGGCGCCATCCAGCAATGCCAGCGCGCGCGGCAGCAGCGCCCGGCCGCTGTCGTTGAGCAGCAGGCGCTTGCCGGCGCGGTCGAACACCTGCAGTGAGAGCAGCCGTTCGAGCTCGTTGACCGCGGCGCTGGTGGCGGACTGCGACAGCGCAATCTGCTGGGCCGCCGCGGCGGTGCTGCCGTGGCGAGCCACGGCGACGAAGATCTGCAACTGGCGCAGCGTGAGGCGGAGCACGTCCATGGGCGGCGGTGTTTCAAGCGATCAGGTCGCTCGATGCTACACAAACAAGTCGTTGGACGGCTTGATGCGAGCTTCATAGAGTGCCGCCCATGTTCACCCTGCATCGACCGCCGCCTGCGGCAACGCTTCCCGGCGGCCACGCCGCCTCACGCCCGGGCTCGCACGCCCCTGCCCCGGCCTGGCACCGCCACCGTGCCCTGCTGCCCGGCCTGCTGCTGTGCCTTGCGCTGGCGGCAGCGGCCCTGCTGCTGGCCGGATGGACCGGCCCGCGGTCTCACCTGACGAGCCCGCTCACGCTGGCCATGTTGCTGGGCGCCGCCTGCGGCAACCTGCTGCAGGCGCGGCGGGGTGGCGGCGGAGGCGCGCACCTGGAAGACGGCTTGGCGCTGTGCCGGCAGACCCTGCTGCGCGGCGGCATCGTCCTCTACGGTCTGCGCCTGACGCTGGGCGACCTGGCACACATCGGCAGCGCCGCCGTGGCAGTCGACGCGCTCGTGCTGGCATCGACCATCTTCCTCGCCCGGGTGGCCGGCACCCGCTGGCTGGGGCTCGACGCCAGGACCGCCACGCTGATCGGCGCCGGCAGCGCAATCTGCGGTGCCGCCGCCGTGATGGCCACACAGTCGGCCGTGCGCGCCCGCGCCGAGGACGTGGCCGTGGCCGTGGTCAGCGTGGTCGCCTGCGGCACCGGCGCGGTGCTGCTCTATCCGCTGCTCTACGAATGGAACCAGCACGCTCGGGTGCTGCCGCCGGACGCCCGGACCTTCGGCATCTACATCGGGTCCACCGTGCACGAAGTGGCCCAGGTGGTGTCGGCCGCCCGCGCCATCGGGCCGCAAGCGGCCGACACGGCGGTGGTCACCAAGATGGCCCGGGTGCTCATGCTCCTGCCGTTCCTGCTGGTGGTGTCGCGCTTCACCCACGCGGCGCAGGCCGGGTCGGAGGGGGGCAGCGATCGCACCTCGCCGGCTCCCGGCGCGGTGCCCTGGTTCGCCGCCGGCTTCCTGCTGCTGGTGCTGCTTCGCACCTGGCTGCCGGTGCCGGCAGCACTGCTGGCGCTCGCCGCCACGCTGGACCAGTGCCTGCTGGCCGTGGCGATGGCGGCCCTCGGGCTCGGCGCGCGCTGGGACACCCTGCGTGCTGCCGGCGTCCGCCCGCTGCTGCTGGGCCTGGGCCTGTTCGCCTGGCTGGTGGTGGGCGGCGCCTGCATCAACCGGTGGGTGCCGGCCTGGCTGGGTTGAAGCCGCGGCGTATAGGCAACAGCGGCCCCTGGGGCGGCAGCCGACGGTCCTGCCCCGGGCGCCGCCCGGCGGTGCTTCATCAGGGGGTCATCGAAGGCGGCGAGCATGCCGGCCAGCGGCAGCGCAGCCCGGATCATCGACAGCCACCGGCTGCGAGGCCATCCTGCCGCTGCCCCTGGCGCGCCCGGTCTGCCACCGGCGCCGCCGTCCCTCTTTTCCTCCTGCCGAGGTCCAGCCCCATGACCCAGCCCTCCCGCAGAGCCTTCCTGAGCACGGCTTGCGCCGCCATGGCCGGCTCCAGCACCTTCGCCGCCACGCTGCGGCGCGCACTGGACACGCCGGCCCACCACCGCAGCGGCACCATTGCCGACCTGGGGCATGTGATCTTCCTGATGCAGGAGAACCGCTCCTTCGACAGCTATTTCGGCACGCTGTGCGGCGTGCGCGGCTACAGCGATCCCCGCCCCATTCCGCTGCCCGGCGGGCAACCCGTCTGGGCGCAGCCCCACGGCAGCGGCCATGTGCTGCCCTACCACTTCGACATCCGCAACACCAATGCGCTGCGGGTCGGCCTGGACCACAGCTGGAAGGGCAGCGAGGCCACCTGGAAGGACTGGAACGCCTGGGTCGCCCGCAAGACCGTGCGCACGATGGGGCACTTCGACCGCAGCGACCTGCCCTTCTACTACGCGCTGGCCGACGCCTTCACCGTCTGCGACGCCTACCACTGCTCGGTCTTCGGTCCCACCGACCCGAACCGCTTCTATGCGCTGAGCGGCCATGCCGGCGGCCACGTCACCGGCATCCCGGACGCCCGGCTCTACAACGTCAACAACGGCACCTACAACGCCGACATCGCCAATGACGCGCCCTCGGCCCGCGGCATCGAATGGCGCAGCCATGCCGAGCTGCTGGAGGCCAACGGCATCAGCTGGAAGGTCTACCAAGAGTGGGACAACTACGGCGACAACTACCTGCAGTACTTCAGGAGTTTCCGGGTGGACGCCAGCGGCCGGCCGCTCACGCCCGACTCGGCGCTCTACCGGCGCGGCCGCGCGATGGCGCCCGGCTCGAACGCCACCAATGCGGCAGGCACCACCGGGCAATGGCTGATCGACGACTTCGCGGCCGACGTGGCGGCCGGCCGGCTGCCGGCCGTGTCATGGATCTGCGCACCCACCGAGTATTGCGAGCACCCGGACCAGACGCCCAATGCCGGTGAACACTTCACCGCCCGCCTGCTGCAGGCGCTGGTGGCGCACCCCGAGGTCTGGTCACGCACGGCCCTGATCCTGACCTATGACGAGAACGACGGCTTCTT
Source organism: Eleftheria terrae (assembly GCF_030419005.1). NCBI lineage: Bacteria > Pseudomonadati > Pseudomonadota > Betaproteobacteria > Burkholderiales > Eleftheria > Eleftheria terrae. The sequence goes on along the minus strand of NZ_CP106952.1, from coordinate 501,705 downwards.
CGATCACATGCCGCCGGCCGTGCCGCCGCTGGGCGTCGCCCGCGGCCGCACCACGCTCGGCAACGCCACCCAGGGCGAGGTGCATGGCAGCGAGCCGATCGGGCTTGGGCCGCGCGTGCCCGCGCTGGTCGTGTCGCCGTGGAGCAAGGGCGGCCGGGTGTGCTCCCAGCTGTTCGACCACACCTCGCTGCTGCGCCTGCTGGAGACCTGGCTGGTGCACGGCCGCGGGCTGGAGCCGGCCAGGGTGCGCTGCGACGCCATCTCGCCCTGGCGGCGCGCGGTCTGTGGTGACTTGACGCAGGCCTTCGACTTCGCGGCCCCGCCGGCCGGCTTCCCGGACAGCGTGCCGCGCTCGGCCGTCTACTTCAAGGGCTGGGGCAGCCGCGACGCGCTCCCGCCGGCCCGCCAGGCCCTGCCGCGCCAGGAGCGCTCCGCCAGTGGCAGGCCACGCCCGGCCATGCCGCTGACCTATCGCTGCCAGCTGCACGGCACCGCCCTGCCCGCCAGCCAGTTCGCGCTCGACTTCGGCAATGCCGCCGCGGCCGGCACGCCGGCAGCCGCCTACATCGTCTACTCCACGCTGCGCAGCGACGGGCCCTGGCACTACACGGTGGAGGCCGGCAAGCGCATCGAGCGGGAGGTGTGGAACTGGAGCACGCCGGCCTACCACCTCGCGGTGCACAGCCACAACGGCTTCCTGCGCGAGTTCCGCGGCAACCTGGCATCGGCCGCGGCCCGCGCCGAGGTGGGCCTGGAAGAAGACGCTGCCGCGCGGGTGGTGCGCCTGAGTTTCTTCAACGGCGGCGCCGGCACCTGCCGCTTCCGCTGCGTGGACAACGCCTATGGCGACCGCACCGTGATCAGCATCGATGTGCCGCCCGGCCAGACGCGGGTGCAGCCGCGCGATGTCTCCCCCAGCCACGGCTGGTACGACCTGGTGGTGACGGTGGACGGCGACCCCAGCTACCAGCGCCGCCTGGCCGGCCATCTGGAAGGCGCCGGCCTGGATGCCACCGACCCGGTGCTCAATGGCCTGGCCAGCGTCACCTGGTCGCCGCCGCCCGTGCTGCCCCCCACCCCACCGGCCGCCGCCAGCCTGCGGCTGCAGAGCGAACGCATCCGTGCCGGCCAGGCGGCGCAGGTGCAGTGGCAAGGCCTGCCACCCGGTAGCCGGCACTGGATCGGCGTCTACCGCAAGGGCCAGACCCCGGGCGTGCAGGGCTCGCTGGCCTGGAACTACCTTGCCAGCGCCGCGGGCAGCCAGGCGGTGGCCGGCTTGCAGGAGGGCGAGTACTTCATCGGCCTCTTCCTGGACGACGGCTATGCCGAGGCGGCGCCGCGCGCCGCCCTGCGGGTGCTGGCGGCCGGTGACCTGGACGCCAGCGGCGCAGTGGATGCGGCCGACCGCGAGGCGCTGCGCCAGGCGCTCGCCAGCTGCACCGGGCAGGCGCGCTTCGAGCCGCTGGCCGATTTCGATGCCGACGGCTGCGTGACGCAGGCCGACTACCGGGCCTGGTACCAGGCCTATGGCGGGGCTCGCTGAGCCGCGTCACGCCTGCACCACACCCTCCACCATGAACTACCGCTCCTTGCTGGCCAGCCTGCTGCTGGCCGCCAGCCCGCTGTTCGCCCGGGCCGCCGGTGCGGCGCTGCAGCTGACCGGCGAGCCGCGCGTCGGCCAGTCCTTCGCGCTGCAGTTGCGGCTGCGCCATCCGTTCGCGCAGCTCGATCCGGCCGAGCTGCTGCTGTCCTTCGGCTTCCGGCTCGACTTCGATGCCAGCCGGCTGCAGCTGCTGCAGTTCCTGCCCGCCGAAGGGTGGAACGACGACAGCCCCTGGCTCGGCCCCGGCCGCTACGGCGCGTCGGCCTTCCCCGGTGTGGCCGACCCGGGGACGGAAGTACTGGCGCTTGGGACCTTGCGCTTTCGGGTGCTGGACGCCGGTGTGACCCGCCTTCGCGTGTTCAGCGAGGCGAGCGATCTCGACCTCGGGCTCAACTACCTCATTGCCGGCCCCGCCGAGCTGGCCGCCGAACACACCCTGGCGCTGAGCCCGGTGCCGGAGCCGGCCACCGTCGTGTTGACGGTGGCGGGCCTGGTGGCCCTGGGCACACGCCGCAGGCGTGCCGGCTGAGGATGGCTTCACCGCCCTGTGGCGGCATCGGCTGCCGGGCCGGCGGCGCCGGCCTGCGAGGCCCGCAGCGCCGAGGCAGGCAACGGCGATGCGCCACTCGGGCAGACCGGCCTGTCGCGCCGCACAGCGCGCCGCCGGTGCACGCCTGGTGTCAGGAAATCAGGTTCATGCTGCGGAAGGTCTCGGTGTTCCGGCGCAGCGTCGACAGCGACTGGCTCTTGCCGAAGAACTCCAGCAGGTCGCCGATCGGGATGCCGGGCGGGTTCCCGAAGACCATGTAGGAGATGAGCGCGCTCAGCTTGGCGGTGGACGTCTGGAGCGACGCCGCCGTGCCGGCAATGGCGCTCTCGATGTCGCAGGCGCTCCACATCCTGAGCTGCTCGAAGGCCGCCAGGCAGTCGTCCAGCATCTTCAAGGTGACCGAGGCCTCCCCGGACAGGTGGACCAGGTGCCACGGTGGCGTGCGGGGCCCACAGAAGAGAGGCAAGACCAGGTCGATGGCGGCCTGCCCTGCCTCGGCGCGCGAGTAGGTCAACGCCAGAAGCCGCTTGAGCTTCAAGTCCTCATGCAGGAATTCCAGCGTCGCTTCGACGTGTCGCGACACCTCGAGTTCGGTATTGGTAGCCATCCGCAATCCGGCCTTCCTTGTTGCTGCCGAGCTAAATCTGCAAGAACGGGCCGGGCATCACCCGCTGGCCCATCACCGTGGCGAGTCTCACGTCCGGGTGCGTGTCCGGGCCATGCCGACCAGCACCTTTCGCGCGCCCGAATAGGGCTGCCGGCCATGCGTGTAGAGCATGTTGTCGAGGAGGACGATATCGTCCTTCTGCCACTCGAAATGGAACTTCACCTCATCGTAGGCCGCGCGGATCTGGTCGAGATCGGCGACGTCGATGGGCGTGCCGTCACCGAAATAGACATTGCGCGGAAGGTCCTCCACCCGGTACAGCGCCTGCATGTCGCGGCCGACCTCGCCGGCCAGCCCCGAGACGTGGAACAGGTGCGCCTGGTTGAACCAGACCTTCTCGCCGGTGACCGGGTGCACCTCCGTGGCAGGCGTGGTCTGCCGGGTGCGCAGCCCGTTGTTGTCGGTCCATTCGAACGCGATGTCGTTGCTCTCGCAGAAGGCCTCGACTTCCCGCTTGTCGTTCGTCTGGAACACCTCGCTCCACGGCAGGTCGACGTTGCCGTAGTTCCTCACGTACTGCAGCTTCTTCTTCTCGAACTTCTCGACAAGCGCCGCGGGCAGCCTCGCCAGCACTTCCCGGCTGTCGGCCAGCGGGGTGGCTCCCCCCATCCCGGGTCCCGGCGGGATCATGCAGAAGAACCCGATGTGCATGGCCCACGCATTGGCGTAGGACGACTCGTTGTGCTGCGGGATCGTCTCGCTGGGATGGTATTCGGTGGCGGTGTAGACGTTGCCCCCCAGCTTGGTGCGCGGGGTGGAACGGTAGGTGTATTCGGCCAGCGAATGCTCGAACAGCTCCTCGAGGAACTGGCCGAACTGCTTGCTGCCGTGGAAGCGCAGGCCGCGCACCAGCAGGGCACCCTGGTCATGCAAGAGGGACTGCACCTGCTCCTTGTTCTGCCTGGCCCAGTCGAGCGAATGGGTGAGCGGCTTCACCTGGAGAAGGATATTGCGCCCGGCGATTTCCTGAAGTTCATTGCGTAGATTCATAGACAACTTCTCTCCTCAATTCGTACCGGTTCCGACCAGCAGCGGCTCCACGCCCTCCTGCACCGGCTTGCGGAACTGCCGCGCCACCAGGCGCGCGTAGTAGGGATGCGAGTTCAACAGCTCTTCATGGCTGCCCGAGCCCGAGATGCGCCCGCCTTCGAGGAAGTAGATGCGGTCGGCATGGATGACGGTGGCCAGCCGGTGGGCCACCACGATATTGGTGCGCCCCTGCATCAGCGATTCCAGCGCCACCTTGACGCGGTGCTCGGTCTCGCTGTCCAGGCTGGAGGTCGCTTCATCCAGGATCAGGATGTCGGGATTGCGCAGGAACATGCGGGCGATCGCAATGCGCTGCCGCTGCCCGCCCGAGAGGTTGCCGCCCTGCTCGCTCAGCACGGTGTCTAGGCCTTGCGGCATCTGCTCGATGAACTCGAGCGCGCCGGCCTTCTCGGCGGCCATGCGCACCATGTCGTCGCTGTAGGCGCCGGACAGGCCGTAGAGGATGTTGTCGCGCACGGTGCCCGGCATGATGGGCGCGCTCTGCGCCACGTAGCCGATGCGCTCGCGCCAGGCGCCCAGCGAGAAGTCGCCGATCGGCTTGCCGTCATAGAGCACCGCGCCTTCGGTGGGCGCATAGAAGCGCTCGATCAGCGACAGGATGGTGGTCTTGCCATTGCCACTGGCGCCCACCAGCGCAGTGGTCGTGCCCGGCCGGAACGCCAGGTTGATGCCGTGCAGCACCTTGGCATCGCGCCCCGGGTAGGAGAACGACACCTCGCGGAACTCCAGCGTCCCGTGCGTGTTGCCGACCGCCTCGCCCTCACGGCCCTCCTCTTCGCCATGCTGCAGCAGCGCGGCGATGCGGGTGGACGCGCCCTTGGCCTTCTGCAGCTCCGCCATGAAGTTGGTCAGCTGGATCAGCGGCACGGCGACATTGAAGATGTACAGGATGAACGCGGTCAGCGTGCCGATGCTGATGCTGCCGCTGCTCACGCGCGCACTGCCGTAGACGAGGATGAACAGCACCGCCGCCGTCAGCGACAGGCTGATCAGCGGCTCAAGCGCGGCGTTGATCTTCGCCACCTGGAAGCCGAGCCGCCGGATGTCCTCGATCTCCTGCCGGTTGCGCTCGCGCTCGCGCGCCTCGGCGGTGAATGCCTTGACCAGGCGGATCTCCGACAGCACATGGGTGAGGATGCCGCCCAGCTTGGCGGTGCGGTCCTGCGTGCTGCGCCCCAGGCCTTCCAGCAGGCCCGCCAACGGAATCACCACCGCAAAGGCGGCGGCAACGCAGCCCAGCACGGTGAGCGTCAGCCGCACGTCCAGGTACAGGAGCACGACCACCGACCCGGCCAGCACCAGCACGCCCGTCAACAGGTTGATGGCCTGGCGCGTCGCCAGCTCCGAGATCGACTGGCAGTCGTTCAGCACGCGGCTGACACGCTCACCGGTGCTTTCCTCGTCATACGAGGCGACCGGCAACCTGAGCAGCTTGTCGATCAACAAGCTGCGCAGCGCCGCGATCATCTCGTGCCCGACCCGACCGAGCAGGTAGGACGACAGCCCGGAGGCCAGCGCGGAGCCGAGCATCACCACCGCCAGCAGCACGATGCTGGCCTGGTTCACCATGCCGCCGGCCAGCTCATCGACCAGTTGCCGGGTCAACACCGGGAAGCCCAGCGTGCCGGCGACCGACAGCACCGCAATGCCGGTGGCCGCCGCGAGCAGCAGGCCGGGCGGACGGGCCAGGCGCAGCAGCTGCCACAGCGATCCATAGGAGGAACGGGCCCGGCTCATGACAGCGACTCCAGCCCGCGCCACAGGTCGGGTGCCTGCCGGCCTTGCCCCGGCAGGGCCGGTCGCCGGCCCCTGGCCGCCCTGCCCGCCGCGGGGGCGAGTGCCAGCACTGCGCCGCGGACCATGCCGGTGTCGCGCGCCGGCCGCTGTTGCGTGCCGGTCGAGCACATCACGAAGTGCTCCGGATCGATGCTGCGCAGGTTCGATGCGAGCAGCTTGAAGGTCTTCAAGAGTAGGTTCCTTCCTCAGGAAAGCACGGTATCGGACAGGCGCAACGCGGGCCGCGGCCGGTTGGGTGCGGCAGCGCGTGGGCCCAGCAGGGCGCGGTTCATCGGGTGGGCGATCTGGGGAATCAGCGCCTCGTCCTGCATCATCGACATGTGGGTGCCCCCCACCGGGGTAATCTTCAAACGCGACCCGAGCAGGCGAGCCCAGCCGTTGCTGCGGTCCTCGCGTGCCGGCTCCTGCGCGCTGTACAGGTCGACGTCGAGCGCCAGCGCCGGCGCCACGTACTCCATGCAGGCGCGGGCGATGAGGTTGGCCACCTTGAAGCGCCGGCGCACTTCGTGGGCCGTCATGTCGGAGGCCACCCAGCCGTTGCGGCGGCATTCGGCCACCATCGCCTCCAGGTCGTCCAGGGAGAGCAGCGCGCGCAGCACCTGCGGCGGCAGGTCCGGGCGGATGTATTCGAGGATGCGGATCAGGTAGTGCTTGGCCTGGGCGATGTCGTTCTCCAGGTCCTCGGCTTGCACGTTGTAGGTGTCGATCATCCCCAGGAACTCCACCGCCTCCCCCTGGGCCAGCAGCTGGTGGGCGATCTCGTAGGCCACCATGCCGCCACCCGACCAGCCAGCCAGGCGGTAAGGCCCGACCGGCTGCACCGTCTTGATCTGCCTCAGGTAGGCGCCTGCCATGTCAGGGAGCGAGCGGTAGACCGGCGGGTCCTCATGCAGCGCGCAGGCCTCCAGGCTGTAGACGGGCACGTCGGCATCGATGAAGCGGGCCAGCCGGTCGTAGACCAGCACCGTGCCAAACCCTTCATGCAGGCAGAACAACGGCGGCCGCGATCCGGTGGTGCGGACCGGCACCAGCGTGGCATGCATGGCGACATCGGCCCGCCCGGGCTTCACGACGGCCGCCAGCGACTGCAGCGTCGACGCATCGAAGATCTGGCGCAGGTCCATCGCCAGCCCGCGGCGGCGTGAGACGTCAACCAGGCGGGTGATCATCAGCGAATGGCCACCCAGCTCGAAGAAGTTGTCCTGCCGCCCAACCCGCTCGACCTGCAGCAGCTCGCTCCAGATCTGCGCCAGCGCCACCTCCACCTCACCCTGCGGTGCCTCGTAGGCCCGCTGCGCAAAGGCGGTGCCGTCCGGCACCGGCAGCGCCCGCCGGTCCACCTTGCCGTTGGGCGTCAGCGGCAGCGCCTCCAGCACCACATACGCCGCCGGCACCATGTACTCCGGCAACGCCTTCGACAGCGCCTCGCGCAGCACCTGCGCCTGCGGCTTCTCCGCCTCGCTGCGCGCCACGAGGTAGGCCACCAGCCGCACCTCGCCCGGCACGTCCTCGCGCGCCAGCACCACGCTCTCGCGCACGCCCGGCTGGCGCGCCAGCTGCGCCTCGATCTCGCCCAGCTCGATGCGCAGCCCGCGGATCTTCACCTGGTGGTCACTGCGCCCCAGGTACTCCACCGTGCCGTCCGGCAGCCAGCGCCCCAGGTCCCCGGTCTTGTACATCCGCGCCCCGGGCTCGCCCGCAAACGGGTCGGCCACGAAGCGCTCGCGCGTCAGCTCCGGCCGGTTCAGGTAGCCGCGCGCCACCTGCACCCCGCCGATGTACAGCTCCCCGGGCGCCCCCACCGGCACCGGCTGCCCATGGCGGTCCAGCAGGTACAGCCGCGTGTTGGCGATCGGCCGCCCAATGTGGATCACCGCATCCTCCGGCCGGCTCACACCCGAGGTCGCCACCACCGTCGCCTCCGTCGGCCCGTAGTTGTTCACCAGCTCGAACGGCAGCCCCGCCGCCGGCAACCGCCCCAGCCGGTCGCCACCGGTCAGCAGCTGGCGCAGCCCTCGGCGATCGGCCTGCCCGCGCGACAGCGCCGCATCCGCCAGCGCCGTCACCAGGAAGCTGGTCTGCAGGTCCTCGCCCTGCCACCAGTCCAGCAGCGCCCCCGGGTCGCCCACCGTCGCCGCCGGCGGCAGCACCAGCGTCGCACCCATGCACAGCGCCGGCCACACCTCCCAGGTGCAGGCATCGAACGCCACCCCCGCCGTCGACGAGGTCCGCTCCCCCACCGCCAGCGGGAATTGCTCGCTGTGCCAGCCGATCAGGTTGGCCAGGTTGCGGTGCTCCACCATCACCCCGTTGGGCTGCCCGGTGGAGCCGGAGGTGTAGATCACATACGCCAGGCGCTCCGGCGCGCTGCCGGTCTCGGTGACCGGCAGCGGCGTGGCCGGCTGCGCCTCCCACGGGCGCTGCTCGCCGTCCATCTCCAGCACCGTCCACTCGCCCGACAGGTGGCCGCTGGCAGCCAGCTCCACCTGCGTGAGCACCACCCGCGGCGCACTGTCGCTGAGCATGTGCTGCCAGCGCTGCGGCGGGTAGGCCGGGTCCAGCGGCACATACGCTGCGCCGGCCTTGAGCACCGCCAGCATCGCCATCACCAGCTCGGGGCCGCGCCTCAGGCACAGCGCCACCCGGTCCTCCGCACCCACGCCCAGCGCCCGCAGCTGATGCGCCAGCCGGTTGGCTTGCTCATCCAGCGCCTGGTAGCTCAGGCGCCGGCCTTCGTGCTCGACGGCCACCGCCTCGGGCGTGCCAGCCGCCCGCCGCTCGAACAGCTCGTGCACGCACAGGCCCTGCGGATACGGGCGCTTCGTGTCATTCCACGCCAGCAGCACCTGCTGCCGCTCCGCCTCGCCGACGATCGGGATCGCGTCCACCGCCTGCGCCTCGTCCTGCACCATGCCGCGCAGCAGCGCTTCCAGGTAGCCCACATGCCGCTGCATCGTCGCCGCCTCGAACAGCGCCGTCGCGAAGCACAAGGTGCCGGTGATGCGGTCCTGCGCCTCCTGCAGCTCCAGCGTCAGGTCGAACTTGGCGTTGGCCGGCTGCACCGCCATCTCCTCCAGGCTCAGCCCCTGCAGCTCGAACGGCGTGCGCGGTGCGTTCTGCCACGCAAACATCAGCTGGAAGATCGGGCTGTGCGCCAGCGTGCGCTGCGGCCTCAGCGCCTCCACCACCTGCTCGAACGGCAGGTCCTGGTGGCTCTGTGCCTGCAGCACCTGCTCGCGCACCTGCGCCAGCAGCTGCGCCACGCTCGGGCGGTCGCTGAAGTCCAGCTTCAGCGCCAGCGTGTTGACGAAAAAGCCGATCAGCGGCTCCACCTCGGCCCGCGTGCGGTTGGCCACCGGCGTGCCGATCACCACCTCGTCCTGCCCCGCCAGCCGCGCCACCAGCGCGCCCCAGGCCGCCAGCAGCGTCATGTACAGCGTCGTGCCATGGCGTTGCGACAGCGCCTTGAGCGCCGCGCTCAGCTCCGGGCTGAACTCGACCGGCAGGCTCTGCCCGCGGTAGTCCTGCACCGCCGGGCGCGGCCGGTCGGTCGGCAGCGTCACCAGCGCCGGGGCGCTGGCCAGCTGCTCGCGCCAGAAGGCCAGCTGCCGCTGCTGCACCTCGCCAGCCAGCCACTCGCGCTGCCACACCGCGTAGTCCGCGTACTGCACCGGCAGTGCCGGCAGCGGGTCGACCTGATGCGCCAGCCCCTGCACCGCATAGGCGCGGTACAGCTCGCTCAGCTCGCCGGTCAGCACACCCAGGGACCAGCCGTCGGAGATGATGTGGTGCATCGTCAGCAACAGCACATGGTCCTGCTCGCCCAGCCGCAGCAGGCGGCCGCGCACCAGCGGCCCTTGTGCCAGGTCGAACGGCGCCTCGGCCTCGGCCGCCACCCAGTGTTCCAGCGTCCCCGGCGCTCCGCTCAGGTCGTGGTGCAGCAGGGTGAAGCGGCCGCTGCGCGCGATACGCTGCACCGGTTGGCCGTCCATCACCTCGAAGCGGGTGCGCAGCGCCTCGTGGCGCTGCACGATGCGATCCAGCGCCGCCTGCAACGCGGCTGGGTCCAGGGCCCCCCGCAGGCGCAGGCTGCCCATCATGTGATAGGCCGTGCTCGCCTGCAGCCCGGTCTGGGCGATGAACCACAGGCGTTGCTGTGCAAAGGACAGCGGCAGGTGCTCCGGCCGCGCCAGGGGGACGAGGTCGGGCTGGGAGCTGGAAGGCGCCTGGTTCGTCAAGGCGGCGAAATCGCCCAGCACCGGGCTGGCGAACAGGCTCGACACCGCCACTTCCAGGCCCAGGCGCTGCCGCAGCCTGGAGATCATCTGCACCGCCAGCAGCGAATGGCCACCCAGCTCGAAGAAGTTGTCCTGCCGCCCGACCCGCTCGACCTGCAGCAGCTCGCTCCAGATCTGCGCCAGCGCCACCTCCACCTCACCCTGCGGCGCCTCGTAGGCCCGCTGCGCAAAGGCGGTGCCGTCCGGCACCGGCAGCGCCCGCCGGTCCACCTTGCCGTTGGGCGTCAGCGGCAGCGCCTCCAGCACCACATACGCCGCCGGCACCATGTACTCCGGCAACGCCTTCGACAGCGCCTCGCGCAGCACCTGCGCCTGCGGCTTCTCCGCCTCGCTGCGCGCCACGAGGTAGGCCACCAGCCGCACCTCGCCCGGCACGTCCTCGCGCGCCAGCACCACGCTCTCGCGCACGCCCGGCTGGCGCGCCAGCTGCGCCTCGATCTCGCCCAGCTCGATGCGCAGCCCGCGGATCTTCACCTGGTGGTCACTGCGCCCCAGGTACTCCACCGTGCCGTCCGGCAGCCAGCGCCCCAGGTCCCCGGTCTTGTACATCCGCGCCCCGGGCTCGCCCGCAAACGGGTCGGCCACGAAGCGCTCGCGCGTCAGCTCCGGCCGGTTCAGGTAGCCGCGCGCCACCTGCACCCCGCCGATGTACAGCTCCCCGGGCGCCCCCACCGGCACCGGCTGCCCATGGCGGTCCAGCAGGTACAGCCGCGTGTTGGCGATCGGCCGCCCAATGTGGATCACCGCATCCTCCGGCCGGCTCACACCCGAGGTCGCCACCACCGTCGCCTCCGTCGGCCCGTAGTTGTTCACCAGCTCGAACGGCAGCCCCGCCGCCGGCAACCGCCCCAGCCGGTCGCCACCGGTCAGCAGCTGGCGCAGCCCTCGGCGATCGGCCTGCCCGCGCGACAGCGCCGCATCCGCCAGCGCCGTCACCAGGAAGCTGGTCTGCAGGTCCTCGCCCTGCCACCAGTCCAGCAGCGCCCCCGGGTCGCCCACCGTCGCCGCCGGCGGCAGCACCAGCGTCGCACCCATGCACAGCGCCGGCCACACCTCCCAGGTGCAGGCATCGAACGCCACCCCCGCCGTCGACGAGGTCCGCTCCCCCACCGCCAGCGGGAATTGCTCGCTGTGCCAGCCGATCAGGTTGGCCAGGTTGCGGTGCTCCACCATCACCCCGTTGGGCTGCCCGGTGGAGCCGGAGGTGTAGATCACATACGCCAGGCGCTCCGGCGCGCTGCCGGTCTCGGTGACCGGCAGCGGCGTGGCCGGCTGCGCCTCCCATGGGCGCTGCTCGCCGTCCATCTCCAGCACCGTCCACTCGCCCGACAGGTGGCCGCTGGCAGCCAGCTCCACCTGCGTGAGCACCACCCGCGGTGCGCTGTCGCTGAGCATGTGCTGCCAGCGCTGCGGCGGGTAGGCCGGGTCCAGCGGCACATACGCTGCGCCGGCCTTGAGCACCGCCAGCATCGCCATCACCAGCTCGGGGCCGCGCCTCAGGCACAGCGCCACCCGGTCCTCCGCACCCACGCCCAGCGCCCGCAGCTGATGCGCCAGCCGGTTGGCTTGCTCATCCAGCGCCTGGTAGCTCAGGCGCCGGCCTTCGTGCTCGACGGCCACCGCCCCGGGCGTGCCAGCCGCCCGCCGCTCGAACAGCTCGTGCACGCACAGGCCCTGCGGATACGGGCGCTTCGTGTCATTCCACGCCAGCAGCACCTGCTGCCGCTCCGCCTCGCCGACGATCGGGATCGCGTCCACCGCCTGCGCCTCGTCCTGCACCATGCCGCGCAGCAGCGCTTCCAGGTAGCCCACATGCCGCTGCATCGTCGCCGCCTCGAACAGCGCCGTCGCGAAGTTCAGCGTACCGACGATGCGGTCGCGGGTTTCCTGCAATTCCAGTGTCACGTCGTACTGGGCGACATGCTGGCCGGCGCGCGCCGGCAGGCCCTGCAGGTTCAAGCCCCCCAGGTCGAGCCCGTCGTCCGGCGTGTTCTGCCAGGCAAAGGTGAGCTGGAAGATCGGGTTGTGCGCCAGCGTGCGCTCGGGCTTGAGCGCTTCCACCACCTGCTCGAACGGCAGGTCCTGGTGGCCCTGCGCCTGCAGCACCTGCTCGCGCACCTGCGCCAGCAGCTGCGCCACGCTCGGGCGGTCGCTGAAATCCAGCCGCAGGGCCAGGATGTTGACGAAGAAGCCGATCAGCGGCTCCACCTCGACCCGCGTGCGGTTGGCCACCGGCGTGCCGATCACCACCTCGTCCTGCCCCGCCAGCCGCGCCACCAGCGCGCCCCAGGCCGCCAGCAGCGTCATGTACAGCGTCGTGCCGTGGCGTTGCGACAGCGCCTTGAGCGCCGCGCTCAGCTCCGGGCTGAACTCGACCGGCAGGCTCTGCCCGCGGTAGTCCTGCACCGCCGGGCGCGGCCGGTCGGTCGGCAATGTCGACAGCGCCGGGGCAGTCGCCAGCTGCTGGCGCCAGAAGGCCAGCTGCCGTTGCTGCACCTCGCCAGCCAGCCACTCGCGCTGCCACACCGCGTAGTCGGCGTACTGCACCGGCAGTGGCGGCAGCGGATCGACCTGATGCGCCAGCCCCTGCACCGCATAGGCGCGGTACAGCTCGCCCAGCTCATGGGCCAGCACGCCCAGCGACCAGCCGTCGGAGACGATGTGGTGCATCGTCAGCAACAGCACATGGTCCTGCTCGTGCAGACGCAGCAGCCGGCCGCGCACCAGGGGCCCTTGCGCCAGGTCGAACGGCGCGCTCGCCTCCACGCCTCGCCAATGCTCGATGGCCGCGTCGCCCGTCTGCTCCCCGACCGACAGGTCATGACGCAGCAGCGTGAAGCGGCCGGTCGGCGCGATGCGCTGCACCGGCTGCCCGTCGGCCACGTCGAACTGCGTGCGCAGGGCTTCATGCCGCTGCACGATGCGGTCCAGGGCCGCCTGCAGCGCTGCCTCGTCGAGCGGGCCGCGCAAGCGCAGTCCGAACGGCAGCGAATGCGCCGCTGGCCACATCTGCGCGATGAACCACAGGCGCTGCTGCGCGAACGACAGGGGCCAATGCTCACGCGGGGCGGTCCGCGCCGGAATGCCCGCTGGACGCGCCGATGGCTTGGTCTTCGCCCGCGCGGCCTTGGCCAGGAGAAGGACGGCCTCGCGCTCGGCGCGAGTCATGTTTTCCAGGGTCGGGTTGTTCATTGCATCCCACTTTTCTGCTGGGCGACGATCGATTGCAGGGCGTCGGCATCGAACTGCGCCAGCTGGTAGTCGACGATGGCGTCGGAGAACTCCGAGAGCCGGGCCTTGGAGAACAGGGTGGCCAGCGAGATCTCGATGTCCCATTCGCTGCGGACCCTCGAGATCAACTGCGTGGCCAACAGCGAATGCCCGCCCAGCTCGAAGAAGTGGTCGTTGCGCCCGACGCGCTGCACGCGCAGCAGCTCGCTCCAGATCTGCGCCAGCGTGGTCTCCGTGTCTCCCTGCGGCGGTTCATGGGCGCTGCGTGCGAGCCCGGTGTCGGCCGGCGCAGGCAGCGCCTTGCGGTCCACCTTGCCGTTGGGCGTCAGCGGCAAGGCCGGCAAGACAACCCATGCCGCCGGCACCATGTAGTCAGGCAAGGCCTCGGCCAGGGCGCGACGCAGGGCCTGCGGGTCGAGCTCGTTGCCCGCGGTGCCGGACACATAGGCGGCGAGGTACTTGCTGTCGCCCGGGTTGTCCTCGCGTGCCAGCACCAGGGCTTCCCGCACCCCAGGCTGGGCCAGCAGCCGCGCCTCGATCTCGCCCAGCTCGATGCGGAAGCCGCGGATCTTCACCTGATGGTCGTTGCGGCCCAGGTAGTCGAGCCTGCCGTCCGCACGCCAGCGGCCGAGGTCGCCCGTCTTGTACATGCGGGCGCCGGGCTCGGTGGCGAACGGGTCGGCCACGAAGCGTTCACGCGTCAACTGCGGCTGGTTGAGGTAGCCACGCGCCACGCCGGCCCCGCCGATGAAGATCTCGCCCACCACGCCGGGCGGCACCAGCTGGCCCCGCGCGTCGAGCAGGTAGACGGTGGTGTTGGCCACCGGCCGGCCGATCGACGGATCGAAGCCCTCGGCACGTGCCATGCGCGTCCAGGTGGAGTAGGTCGTGGTCTCCGAAGGGCCGTAGAGGTTGCACAGGCTGGCCACGCCGGTGGTGTTGAACAGCTCCTCGACCAGGTGGCGCTTGAGCGGCTCGCCCGCGACATTGACGACACGCACGCTGGCCGGCACCGCGCCCTGGCTGACGACGGCCTGCAAGGCAGAAGGCACCGTGTTGATCAGCGACACCGGCAGCGCCCGCGTGGCCAGGGCCAGGATGTTGTCGACCAGGTGGACGCAGCCGCCGCAGCTCAGCGGTGCGAAGCACTCGAACACCGCGAGGTCGAAGTTCAGCGACGTCGAGAACAGCGTGTGGCGCAGCTCGTCGACCGAGAACGACTGGCGCGCCCAGAGGATGAAGTTGACCGCGTTGGCATGCTCGATCATCACGCCCTTGGGCTGCCCGGTGGAGCCGGAGGTGTAGATCACGTACGCGCCATGGCTGGGGCTCAGGCCCAGTTCGGCCGCCGGCAGGTTGTCGGCCGGCAGCGCCTCCCAGGGCCGGTGCGGGCCGTCCAGCTCCAGCACCGTGCCTTCGCCGCGCGCCATGTCCAGCGCAGCCTGCGTGAGCACCACGCGAGGTGCGCTGTCGCGCAGCATGTACTCCAAGCGCTCCCGTGGGTAGGCCGGGTCGAGCGGCACATACGCGCCGCCCGCCTTCAGCACCGCCAGCATGGCCACCACCATCTCCACGCTGCGCTGCAGGCAGAGGGCCACTCGCGTATCGGGTCCGACACCCAGGCCCCGCAGATGACGGGCCAGCTGGTTGGCCCGCTGGTTCAGCGTCTGGTAGCTCAGCCGCCGATCCTCATGCGCCAGCGCGGTCGCATGCGGCGTGGCTGCGGACTGGCGCTCGAACAACTCATGCAGGCAGCCGGCTTCCTGCGGCCAGTCCGCGCGCGTGTCGTTCCAGGTGGCGAGCAGCTGGCGGCGTTCGGCCTCGCCGAGCACGTCGAGCTGCCAGGACGGCGTCTGCGGCGCCTGCTCCAGCGCGTCGGCCAGGCGCTCGAGCACCTGGTGCATGTAGGCGCACACCTGCCGGGCCTCGACCGGTTGCGCAATCTGCGCGCTCAGCTCGAAGTCCTCGCCCAGGTCGTCCACCGACAGCATGAACGGGTAGTTGTTGCGCTCCTGCACCGTCAGCACGTCGAGGCCATGGGCCCAGTCGGGCGTCTGTGCGCCTTCGGCAGCCTCCGCGCTGTGGCGATAGTTGAACAAGGCCGAGAACAGCGGCGTGCCGGCCGGCAAGGCGCTGCAGCGCTGCGCCAGCGCGAGCGAGGCATGCTCGTGGCGCATCAGGCCCGACAGGGCGGCCTGGGTCTGGCGCACCCCGTCCTGCACGCCGAGCTCGCCCAACCGCACGCGGATCGGCAAGGTGTTGATGAACAGGCCCATCGCCCGCTCGGTGCCGGCCCCGCCCTGCAGGCGGCCGAACAACACGGTGCCGAACACCACGTCATCCCGCCCGGTGGCCTTGGCCAGCACCTGCGCCCAGGCCCAGTGGAACAGGCTCGCCGTGCTCACGCCCAGGGTCCGGGCTTGCTGGCGCAGGCGGTGCGACAAGGCCCGCGACAGGCCCAGGTGCGCCTCGTGCACGTTGCTGCCGTCGCCATGCACGTCCAGCAGGCCGAACGGCGCGGTGGGCTCGTCCACATCGCCCAGCATCTGGCGGAAGAAGGCCTCATGCTCCTGCGCGCTCACACCCAGCCGCGCCTGCGCCACGAAGTTGCGGAACGGCACCGGCGCCGGCAGCTCCTGCGCCCGGCCGGACAGGATCAGTCCGATCTCGTGCAACAACACGTCCAGTGCCAGGTGATCCAGCGCCAGGTGGTGGTGCAGCAGCTGCAGCAACCAGCGACCGCCGTTGCGGTCGAAGGCAAGGTTGCCCCGCATCAGGGGTGCCCGCTGCAGGTCGAGCCGCACGCGACGTGGATCGGCCTGCTCGGCCAGCCGGGTGGCCGTATCGCCTTCCGGCAGGTCGGGCGTTCCCACCTCGAAGCGGGCCTGCCGCCACACCACCTGCACCGGCTCGCGCAGGCCCGCCCACACGATGGAGGTGCGCAGCACGTCATGGCGATCGATGACCTGCTGCAAGGCCTGCACGAACCCGTCCAGGCGCTCACGCGAGTCAAACGCCAGGATGGTCGACAACAGGTAGGCGTCCCCCTGCGCCTGCAACAGGTGATGGAACAGGATGCCTTCCTGCAGCGGCGCCAGCGGATAGATGTCCTGCACATTGGCCGCGCCACCCGGGACCGTGGCGACGATGCGCTCGATGTCGGCCGCGTCGAGGTCGATCAGCGGCAGCATCTGCGGCGTGATGTCCTGGCAGCCCGCCGGGATCGCGCTGGCCGGCACCACCACCTCGCGCGAGCCGGCACGCCGGGCCTCCTCCACCGCCTCGGCAAGTGCAGCCAGCGTCGGGTGGGCGAACAGCGCGCTGGTGTCGACCTGCAGCTCCTCGCGCCGCAGCCGGCCCATCAATCGCAAGGCCAGCAACGAATTGCCGCCCAGCTCGAAGAAGTTGTCGCGCCGCCCCACGCGCTCCACCCGCAGCAGCTCGCTCCAGATGCCGGCCAGCATGGTCTCGACCGGGCCTTGCGGCGCCTCGTAGTCGCGCTGCGCCAATGCCGCGTCCTCGGGCATCGGCAGCGCCCGGCGGTCCAGCTTGCCGTTCTGCGTCACCGGCAGCGCTGCCAGCACCACGTAGGCCGCCGGCACCATGTAGTCGGGCAGCGACTGGGCCAGCGCCTCGCGCAGTCGCAGCGCGTCGGGTTCCGCGCCGTGGTTCGCCACCACATAGGCCACCAGGCGCCGCTCGCCCGGCACATCCTCGCGTGCCAGGACCACCGCTTCGCGCACGCCGGGCTGGCGCATCAGCTGGGCCTCGATCTCGCCCAGCTCGATGCGGAAGCCGCGGATCTTCACCTGCTCGTCGATGCGGCCCAGGAACTCCAGCTCGCCGTCGCCGCGGTAGCGCACCAGGTCGCCGGTCTTGTACAGCCGGCCCTCGCCGAACGGGTCGGCAATGAAGCGCTCCTGCGTCAGCGACGGCTGGTTGATGTAGCCCCGCGCCACACCGGCCCCGCCGATGTACAGCTCGCCCACGCAGCCGACGGGCTGCAGCTGCAGCGCCGCCCCGAGCACGTACAGCCGGGTGTTGGCGATCGGCCGGCCGATCGGCGCCGCGGCCGATCCGGCCAGGGACGGCAGCTGCCCGGCACTCGCCAGCGTCCACACGCTGCAACCCACCACCGTCTCGGTCGGGCCGTATTCGTTGACGAAGCGGGCCTGCGGCAGCAGCTCGCCCTTCCAGCGCTGCAGCGTCGCCGAGCTCAGCTGCTCGCCGCCCACCACGATGCAGTGGGGCGCCGGGCCGGACGCTGCCTCGCGCTCCAGGTAGGACAAGGCTTCCAGGTGCGCCGGCGTGATCTTGAACAGCCAGCCCTCGCCCGGCGCGAACAGGCGCGCCGACAGGTGGGCCAGCGTGTGCTCGTCGTCGGGCAGCAGCCACACCGGCTTGCCGGCCAGCAGGGGCGGCAGCAGGGTGGTGAGCGTGGCGTCGAAGCACAGCGGCGAGCTGACCACCGACCCGGCCAGGCCGGGCAGGTAGGTCTCCACCGCATACGAGAGGTAGTTGGCGAGACCGCGGTGCTCGATCATCACCCCCTTGGGCCGCCCGGTGGAGCCGGAGGTGTAGATCACATACGCCAGGTCGTCTGCCGCCACCGACGGCAGCTCGCCCTGGGCATAGTCATCCATCCAGTCGGGCTCGGTCGCCGCGCCGTCCATCAGGACGACGTCCACACCATTGAGCGGCAGGTCGTTGATGGTGTCGGCTTCCAGCAGGGCCCAGCCGATGCCGGCGTCCTGCACCATGTAGGCCAGGCGGTCCTTCGGCAGCTTGGGCTCCAGCGGCACATAGGCACCGCCGGCCTTGAGCACGCCCAGCAGCGCAATCACCAGCGCCGGTGAACGCGCCAGGTAGATGCCCACCCGTGCGCCGGGTGTGACACCGGCGTCGACCAGGTAGCGCGCCAGCCGGTCCGCCTTGGCATTGAGCTGGGCGTAGCTCAGTTCCTGTTCCTGGTAGCGCAGGGCCGGCGCGTCGGGCGTGCGCGCCGCCTGCGCCTCGAACCGGGCGTGGAAGGTGTCTTGCGGATACGCACGATCCGTGGCGTTCCACTCCCCGCACAGTCGCTCGCGCTCGGCGTCGTCGAGCATCGGCGCCTGGTCGATGCGGCCTTGCGGCGCCTCAGTCATCGTCTGCAGCAGGCGCACGAAGTGACGCATCATCTGCGCCACCAGCGCCTCTTCGAGCAGCTCGGTGTTATAGACCAGCCGCGCCTCGAAGCCGCCGTCCCTCGGGAACATGCAGAGGTGCAGGTCATAGCTGCCATGGCCGAGGTTGGTCTCCACCGGCCGGGCGACGACAGCGCCGCTGCGGATGGCCTGGCCGGCAGCCTCGTCGTACTGGAACACGATGTCGAACAGCGTGCCGCAGCGGGTGGCCTGCGCTTGGCCAAGCTTGGCAACCAGCAGGTCGAACGGCATGCCGCCATGCTGCACGGCCCGCGTGCGGGTACGCGCGACCTGGGCCATGAGGGCCGCGAAATCAGCCTCGGCGGGGACCGTGTGGCGCAGCACCAGCAGGTTGGACAGCGGCCCGACCACGCCCTGCAGCCCGTTCGCGTCACGGCCGGCCACGCTGGTGCCGATGACCAGTTCGTCATGCCCGGCATAGCGCCTGAGCACAGCCAGGAAGCCGGTGAGCAGCACGTCTTCGATGGACAGCGCGCCGTCCTGGGCCACCGCGCGCAGGCGGGTTCCCAGCTCGGCGTCGATGGCAAAGCCATGGCGGCCGGCGCTGAACCGGTGGGTCGCCGGCCGTGGCCGGCTCAGCGGCAGCTCGATGGCCTGCAGCCTGCCGTTCAGCTGCTGCTTCCAGTACAGCAGCCAGGGCTCGACCACCTCCGGCCCGAGGCTCGATTGCCAGCGCGCATGGTCGACGACACCCAGCGTCAGCGCCGGCACCTCCGGCATGCGGCCCTCGACGAGCGCCGCGTACACGGTCACCAGCTCGTGGGCCAGCAGCTGCAGCGAACGCCGGTCGGCCACGATGTGGTGGGTGGTGACGCACAGCCAGCTGGCTTCGCCCGGCTTGCGCAGCAGGGCCGCCCGCACGAGGCGGCCGCCATCGAGGCGGAACGGCCGCTGCACCTCGGCGACCGCACGCGCCAGCAGCGCATCGCCCTCGGCCAGCTCGATCGGCTCCAGCACCAGCGGCGCCTCGTCCTCCACGCTTTGCCAGACCGTCGATCCCTCGCTGCCGATGCGGGCGCGCAGTGCGCCGTGGCGGGCCACCACGATGTTGAGTGCTGCCTCCAGCTGTGCGGCCTGGACCGCCTCACCCAGGTCCAGCAGCAAGGGCAGGTTGTGATAGGTCGGTGCGGCTTCGTACACCACGCCCGCCTCGGCCCGGTCGATGGACCACAGCCGCTGCTGGTGCGGCGACAGGCCGGCGCGGGCCGAGGCCGGCTCGGCGGCGATGACCTCGTATGCCGCCACCGGCAGGGGCTCGGGCAGTCCCAGCTCGTCGAGGCGCGCCGCCGGCGCGGCAACCACCGCCTCCAGCAGCCGCGTGAAGCGCGCCGCCAGGCGCTCGATGGTGGCGGCCTCGAACAAGGCCGCGTCGTACTCGTAGGCCACCTGCAGGCCGCCGTCGCGCTCGGTCACATACAGCGTGAGGTCGAACTTCACCGTGTATTCCGAAGGCGGCAGCACTTGCAGGCTCAGCTCGGGCAGGCTCACCACCTGGTCGGGCATGTTCTGCATCTGCAGCATCACCTGGAACAAGGGCGGCACCCCGGGCAGCCGCGTCGGCTTGAGCCGGTCCAGCAGCGTGTCGAACGGCAGCTCCTGGTGCAGGTAGCCCTGGATCAGCGTCGTGCGCACCTGCTGCAGCAGCGACTCGAAGCTCTGCGCGGGATCGAGCCGGGTGCGGATCACTTGCGTATCGAGCAGCAGCCCGATCAGCGGCTCCAGCTCGCTGCGATTGCGGTTGGCCACCACGGTGCCGACATTGAGGTCGGTCTGCCCGGTGTAGCGCGACAGCAGCACGTTGAAGGCCGCCATCAGCACCATGAACAGCGTGCTGGTGTGGCGCCCGGCCAACTCGTGCAAGGCGGCGGTAGTCGCCTCCGGCACCTGGCCGTAGACCATGCCACCGACGAACCCCTGCACCGGCGGGCGCGGATGGTCGGTCGGCAACGCAGACAGCAAGGGACTGCCGGCGAGCTGGCCACACCAGTACGTGAGCAGGCGCTCCTGGGTCGCTGCATCGAGCCAGCGGCGCTGCCACAGGGCGTAGTCCGCGTATTGCACCGGCAGTGGCGGCAAGGGGTCCTGCGCATAGGCGACGCCATCGGCCGCGTAGGCGCGGTAGAGCGCGCTCAGCTCCTCGGCCAGCACACCCAGCGACCAGCCGTCGGAGACGGTGTGGTGCATGGTCAGCAGCAGCACATGGTCCTGCGCGTCCAGCCGCAACAGGCGGCCGCGAATCAGCGGGCCGCGGCCGAGGTCGAAGGGCTCGCGTGCCTCGACACGGCTCCAGTGCTCGATGACGGCGTCGCGCTGGCCGGCCTCGACGGGCAGGTCCTGGAATGCCAATGCAAAGCGCGCGGTCGCACCGATGCGCTGCACCGGCCGGTCGTCCACCCGCTCGAAATGCGTGCGGAGCACCTCGTGCCGCTGCACGATGCGGTCCAGCGTCGCTTGCAGCGCCGGCTCGTCGAGCCGGCCGCGCAGCCGCAGACCGATCGGCATGTGGTAGGCCGCGCTGGCTTCCTTGCCCAGCTGGGCCGCCAGCCACAGGCGCTGCTGGGCGAATGACAGGGGGATGGCCTCGGGTCGCTCGCTGGGCACCAGCGGCGGCAGCGCGGTGGCCTGGGTCTCGCTCGCCACGCGGGCGAAGTCGTGCAGCACCGGATGCGCGAACAGGCTGGCCAGCGGCACATCCAGGCCCGAGCGCTGGCGCAGGCGGGAGATCATCCGCACTGCCAGCAACGAATGTCCGCCCAGCTCGAAGAAATGGTCGTTGCGTCCCACCTGCCCGACCCGCAGCAGCTCGCCCCAGATCAGGGCCAGCGCCGACTCCACCGGGCCCTGCGGGGCGGCGTAGTCACGCTGCGACGGGGCGGCCGCGCCTTGCGGCGCGGGCAGCGCCTTGCGGTCGAGCTTGCCGTTGGGGGTGAGTGGCAGGGCGTCCAGCACCACCCAGGCGGCTGGCACCATGTAGTCCGGCAGCTGCCGCGCCAGCACCTGGCGCAGGGCCTGCGGATCGACCGCCGCAGCGGGCGCCGCCACCACGTAGGCAACCAGGCGCTTGTCGCCCGGCTCGTCCTCGCGCGCCAGCACCGCCACCGCCTGCACGCCGGGCTGCCGTCCGATCTGCGCCTCGATCTCACCCAGCTCGATGCGCAGGCCGCGGATCTTCACCTGGTGGTCGTTGCGGCCGAGGTATTCCACCGTGCCGTCGGGCAGCCAGCGGCCCAGGTCGCCGGTCTTGTACATGCGCGCACCCGGCCGCGTGGCGAAGGGATCGGCCACGAAGCGCTCGCGCGTCAGCTCGGGACGGTTCAGGTAGCCGCGCGCCACCTGCACGCCGCCGATGTGGATCTCGCCGACCACACCCGCCGGCACCGGCTGGCCGTGCGGCGCCAGCACATAGATGGCGGTGTTGGCGATGGGGGCGCCGATCGGGATGTTGTCGGGCAGCTCGGGCGCGTCGCAGGTCCAGGCCGTGACGTCCACCGTCGCTTCGGTCGGGCCATAGAGGTTGTGCAAGCCGGCCTGCGGCAGCACTTGCCGCACGCGCCGAGCCAGCACGCCGGGCAAGGCCTCACCGCTGCAGATGACACGCCGCAGGCTGTCGCACCGGGAGGCCCCCTCACTGTCGACGAACACCTGCAGCAGCGAAGGCACGAAGTGGACCGTGGTGATGCGGTGCGCCTGGATCACCTCCGCCAGGTAGGCCGGGTCCTTGTGGCCTTCCGGGCGGGCCATCACCAGCCGCGCGCCCTGCATCAGGGGCCAGAAGAACTCCCACACCGACACGTCGAAGCCGAACGGCGTCTTCTGCAGCACCGCGTCGCCGGCGGTCATGCCATAGGCCTGCTGCATCCACGCCATGCGGTTGACGACGCCGCCGTGCTCGACCATCACCCCCTTGGGCAGGCCGGTGGAGCCGGAGGTGTAGATCACGTAGGCCAGGTGCTGCGGGGCCAGCCCGAGGTCGGCACTCGCCAGGTTGGTGGCCGGCTGCGACTCCCAGGGCCGCTGCGGGCCGTCGAGGTCGATCACCGCCGCCTCGCCCGCCACGCCGCGGGCCACTTCGAGGCCCAGCTGCGTGAGCACCACGCGCGGCGCGCTGTCGCTCAGCATGTGGTCGAGCCGGTCGCGCGGATAGGACGGGTCGAGCGGGACATAGGCAGCCCCGGCCTTCAGCACCGCGAGGATGGCCACCACCATCTCCACACTGCGCTGCAGGCAGATCGCCACCCGCTCGTCGGGACCGACGCCCAGCCCGCGCAGGTGGTGGGCCAGCTGGTTGGCCCGCTCGTTGAGCGCCTGGTAGCTCAGGCGCTGCGCCTCGCACTCCAGGGCAATGGCCTGCGGCGTGGCGGCGGCCTGCCGCTCGAACAGCTCGTGGATGCAGACTTCGCCCCAGGGCCAGGTCTGCTGCGTGTCGTTCCAGCCAGCCAGCACCTGCCGGCGCTCGGCATCGCCCAGCACGTCGATCTGCCACGACGGCGTCTGCGGCGACTGCTCGAGGGCGTCGACCAGCCGCTCCAGCGCGTTGTGCATGTACTCGCAGACGCGCTGCGCCTCCACCGGCTCGGCGATCTGGGTGCTGAGCGCAAAGTCCTCGCCCAGGTCGTCCACCGACAGGGTGAAGGGATAGTTGGTGCGCTCCTGCACCGCCAGCACGTCCACGCCCTGCGCCCAGGCCGGCGTGGCGGCCTCGCCACCGGCCGGGGTGCTGTGGCGGTAGTTCAGCAGGGCCGAGAACAGCGGCACGCCCGTCGGCAGGGCACTGCAGCGCTGCGCCAGGGCCAGCGGTGCATGCTCGTGGCGCACCAGGCCCGACAGCGTCGCATGGGTCTGGCGGATGCCGTCCTGCACCCCGAGCTCGCCCAGCCGCACCCGCATCGGCAGGGTGTTGATGAACAGGCCCATGGCACGGTCGGTGCCGTCGCCGCCCTGCAGGCGGCCGAACAGCACCGTGCCGAACACCACGTCCTCGCGGCCGGTGGTCTTGGCCAGCACCTGGGCCCAGGCCCAGTGGAACAGGCTGGCCGCGCTGACACCCAGCACGCGGGCCTGGCGGCGCAGGCGCTGCGACAGTGCCGGCGCCAGCACGGCCTGCGCCTCGTGCACGTTCTCGCCGTCGCCATGCACATCCTGCAGGCCGAACGGTGCGGTCGGCTCGTCCACGTCGCCCAGCATCTGGCGGAAGAACGCCTCGTGCTCCTGCTCGCTCACGCCCAGGCGGGCCTCGGCCACAAAGTTGCGGAACGGCACCGGCGCGGGCAGCTCCCCGGCGCGGCCGGCCTGGATCAGCCCGATCTCCTCCAGCATCAGGTCGCCGGTGACATGGTCCATCACCAGGTGGTGCTGCAGGAGCTGCAGCAGCCAGCGCTGGCTGGCCTCGTCGAAGGCGGCGAAGCCACGCATCAGCGGTGCCTGCCGCACGTCGAGCCGGTAGTGGCGGGGATCGGCATGCCGGGCCAGCCTGGCCGCGGTGTCGCCGCCGCGCAGGTCAAGCGTCTCCACCTGCAGCCGCGCCTCGCGCCAGACCACCTGCACCGGCTCGGCCAGGCCATCCCAGAGCACCGCAGTGCGCAGCGCGTCATGGCGGTCGACGACCTGTTGCAGCGCCTGCACGAAGCCGTCCAGGCGCTCGCGCGACTCGAAGGACAAGGTGCTCGTCAGCAGGTAGGGGTCGCCGCGGGTCTGCAACAGGTAGTGGAACAGGATGCCTTCCTGCAGCGGCGCCAGGGGATAGATGTCCTGCACGTTGGCCGCGCCGCCTGGCACGCTGGCGACGATGCGCTCGATCTGCGCCGCGTCGAGCTCCACCAGGGGCAGCATCGCCGGGGTGATGGCCCGGCAGCCCGGCTCGATGGCGTTGGCCGGCACCACCGTGCCGCGCCAGCCGGCACGCCGGGCCGCTTCCACCGCGCGGGCCAGGGCCGCCAGCGTCGGCTGGGCGAACAGGGTGCGGATGTCGGCATGCAGCTCCTCGCGCCGCAGCCGCTCCATCAATTGAACTGCCAGCAGCGAGTGGCCGCCGAGCTCGAAGAAGTTGTCGTTGCGCCCCACCCGCTCGACACGCAGCAGGTGGCTCCAGATGCGCGCCAGCACCGTCTCGACCTCGCCTTGCGGCGCCTCGTAGGCGCGCTGCGCGAAGGCGGCGTCCTGCGGCATCGGCAGCGCCCGGCGATCGAGCTTGCCGTTGGGCGTGAGCGGCCATGCCGGCAGCACCACGTAGGCGGCCGGCACCATGTAGTCCGGCAGCTGCTGCGCCAGGGCCTGGCGCAAGGCCTGCGGATCGAGACCGGCCCCGGGCGTGCCGAGCAGGTAGGCCACCAGCCGCTGGCCGCCGGCTGCATCTTCGCGCGCCAGCACGCGCGCCTCGCGCACGCCCGCCTGCTGCACCAGCGCCGCTTCGATCTCGCCCGGCTCGATGCGGAAGCCGCGGATCTTGAGCTGCTCGTCGTTGCGGCCGAGGTATTCCAGCGTGCCGTCCGCGCGCCAGCGCCCGAGGTCGCCGCTCTTGTACATGCGTGCCTGCGGCGAAGCCGCGAACGGGTCGGGCACGAAGCGCTCGCGGGTCAAGCCCGGCTGGTTCAGGTAGCCGCGCGCAAGTGCCGCGCCGCCGATATGGATCTCGCCCGGCACGCCGATGGGCACCGGCTCGCCGCGGCGGTCGAGCAGGTAGATGGCGGTGTCGGCCACAGGCCGGCCGATGTGCACGTCCTCACGCTGCTGCACCTCCTGCACGGTCGCCACCACCAGCGTCTCGGTCGGGCCATAGGTGTTGAAGAGGCGCGGCCGGTGGCCGGCGCGCTCCACCCAGTGAGCGACCGCCTGGGCATCCACCGCCTCGCCGCCGATGATCACGCAGCGCACGCTGTCCGGCACCACGGCAGCGGGATCGCCCACGATGTGATGCCAGAACTGCGTCGGCAAGTCCGCCACCGTGATGCGCGAGGCAGCGCACAGGCGCCAGAACGCCGAGCCGCTGCCCAGCCACTCCTGCGTGCGCAACACCAGGGCCGCACCCTGGGTCAGTGCACCCAGGATCTCTTCGACCGACGCATCGAAGTTGATCGAGGCGAACTGCAGGACCCGGTCGGAGGCCTGCAAGCCATAGCGGCCGGCCAGTCCCGCAATGCGGCGGCACAGCGGCCCGTGCTCCACCGCCACCCCCTTTGGCTGCCCGGTGGAGCCGGAGGTGTAGATCACATAGGCCAGGTGATGCGGCGCCAGGCCGATCTCGCCCGCCGACGGGTTGCTTGCGGGCAGTGCCTCCCACGGCCGCCGGGAGCCGTCGAGCTCCAGCACGCTCACCTCGCCGGCCAGCCCGTGTGCGGCGTCCAGCCCTGCCTGCGTCAGTACAAGGCGCGGCGCGGCGTCGCGCAGCATGTGCTGCAGCCGCTCGCGCGGGTAGGCCGGGTCCAGCGGCACGTAGGCACCGCCGGCTTTCAGCACCGCAAGGATGGCCACCACCATTTCGATGCTGCGCGAGAGGCACACGGCCACCCGCTCGTCCGGGCCGACGCCCAGGCCACGCAGGTGATGCGCCAGCTGGTTGGCGCGTTCGTTGAGCGCCTGGTAGCTCAGGCGCCGGTCTTCGTGCTCCAGCGCCGTGGCCTGGGGCGTGGCCACCGCCCGTTGCTCGAACAACGTGTGGATGCAGGCGGCCGGGCCTGCCTCGTTGCGGGTGTCGTTCCAGCCTGCCAGCACCTGGTGGCGCTCGGCCTCGTCCAGCACGTCGATGCGCCACGACGGCGTCTGCGGTGCCTGCTCCAGCGCATCGGCCAGCGCCTGCAGGGCACGCTGCATGTAGCCACACACGCGCCGCGCGTCGATGGGCTGCGCCACCTGCACGCTCAAGCCGAAGTTCTCACCCAGGTCGTCCACCGACAGGTCCAGCGGGTAGCTGGTGCGCTCCTGCGTGGATACCACGTCCAGCCCGTGCGTCCAGCCCGGCTTGCCCGCGCCATCGGCGGTCTCGGCGCTGTGGCGGTAGTTCAACAAGGCCGAGAACAGCGGCGTGCGCGCCGGCAAGGCGCTGCAACGCTGCGCCAGGGCCAGCGTGGCATGTTCGTGCTGAACCAGGCCGGACAGCGCTGCATGCGCCTGGCGCACGCCCTCCCGCACATGGGTGTCGCCCAGGCGCACCCGGATCGGCAGGGTGTTGATGAACAGTCCCATCGCCCGGTCGGTCCCCGCAGCGCCCTGCAGGCGGCCGAACAGCACGGTGCCGAAGACGACGTCTTCGCGGCCGGTGGTTTTCGCGAGCACCTGCGCCCAGGCCCAATGGAACAGGCTGGCCGCGCTGACACCGAGGGACCGCGCCTGCTGCCGCAGGCGCCGCGACAGCGACACGTCCAGCTCGAGTTGCGCCTCGTGCACCTGGTCACCGCCGCCGTGCACGTCGAGCAGGCCGAACGGCGCGGTCGGCTCGTCGACGTCACCCAGCATCTGGCGGAAGAAGGCCTCGTGCTCCTGCTCGCTCACGCCCAGGCGGGCCTGGGCCACGAAGTTGCGGAAGGGCATCGGTGCCGGCAGTTCCTGCCCGCGCCCGGACTGGATCAGTGCAATCTCCTGGAACAGCACGTCCAGTGCGGTGTGGTCGAGCACCAGGTGGTGGTGGACCAGCTGCAGCAACCACCGCTGACCGCGCGGGTCGAACGCCGCGACGCCCTGCATCAGCGGGGCACGCTGCAGGTCGAGCCGCATGTGGCCGGGATCGGCGCGGCGGTTCAGCGCGGCCGGCACGTCCGGGTCGGCCACGTCCAGCGTCTGCACGTCGAGCCGTGCCTCGCGCCACACCACTTGCACCGGCACGTCCAGGCCCTGCCACAGCACGGCAGTGCGCAGGATGTCGTGGCGGTCGATGACCTGCTGCAGCGCCTGCGCGAAATCGTCGAGCTGCTGCCGGGTGTCGAAGGCCAGCGTGAACGACAGCAAGTACGGGTCGCCCTGCTGCTGCAGCAGGTGGTGGAACAGGATGCCTTGCTGCAGCGGCGCAAGCGGGTAGATGTCCTGCACATTGGCCGCGCCGCCGGGCACCGCGGCGACGATGCGCGCGATCTGCTCGGCGTCGATGTCCAGCAGCGGCAGCATCTGGGGCGTGATGGCCTGGCACCCGGCCGGAATGGCGTTGGGGGGCACCACCACTTCGCGCACGCCGGCTTGCCCGGCCTGTTGCACGGCCTGTGCCAGTGCAGCCAGGGTGGGCCTGGCAAACAGGGTGCTGATGTTGGCGTGCAGGCCCTGGCGACGCATGCGCTCCATCAGCTGCACCGCCAGCAGCGAATGGCCACCCAGCTCGAAGAAGTTGTCCTGCCGCCCAACCCGCTCGACCTGCAGCAGCTCGCTCCAGATCTGCGCCAGCGCCACCTCCACCTCACCCTGCGGTGCCTCGTAGGCCCGCTGCGCAAAGGCGGTGCCGTCCGGCACCGGCAGCGCCCGCCGGTCCACCTTGCCGTTGGGCGTCAGCGGCAGCGCCTCCAGCACCACATACGCCGCCGGCACCATGTACTCCGGCAACGCCTTCGACAGCGCCTCGCGCAGCGCCTGCGCCTGCGGCTTCTCCGCCTCGCTGCGCGCCACGAGGTAGGCCACCAGCCGCACCTCGCCCGGCACGTCCTCGCGCGCCAGCACCACGCTCTCGCGCACGCCCGGCTGGCGCGCCAGCTGCGCCTCGATCTCGCCCAGCTCGATGCGCAGCCCGCGGATCTTCACCTGGTGGTCGCTGCGCCCCAGGTACTCCACCGTGCCGTCCGGCAGCCAGCGCCCCAGGTCCCCGGTCTTGTACATCCGCGCCCCGGGCTCGCCCGCAAACGGGTCGGCCACGAAGCGCTCGCGCGTCAGCTCCGGCCGGTTCAGGTAGCCGCGCGCCACCTGCACCCCGCCGATGTACAGCTCCCCGGGCGCCCCCACCGGCACCGGCTGCCCATGGCGGTCCAGCAGGTACAGCCGCGTGTTGGCGATCGGCCGCCCAATGTGGATCACCGCATCCTCCGGCCGGCTCACGCCCGAGGTCGCCACCACCGTCGCCTCCGTCGGCCCGTAGTTGTTCACCAGCTCGAACGGTAGCCCCGCCGCCGGCAACCGCCCCAGCCGGTCGCCACCGGTCAGCAGCTGGCGCAGCCCTCGGCGATCGGCCTGCCCGCGCGACAGCGCCGCATCCGCCAGCGCCGTCACCAGGAAGCTGGTCTGCAGGTCCTCGCCCTGCCACCAATCCAGCAGCGCCGCCGGGTCGCCCACCGTCGCCGCCGGTGGCAGCACCAGCGTCGCACCCATGCACAGCGCCGGCCACACCTCCCAGGTGCAGGCATCGAACGCCACCCCCGCCGTCGACGAGGTCCGCTCCCCCACCGCCAGCGGGAATTGCTCGCTGTGCCAGCCGATCAGGTTGGCCAGGTTGCGGTGCTCCACCATCACCCCGTTGGGCTGCCCGGTGGAGCCGGAGGTGTAGATCACATACGCCAGGCGCTCCGGCGCGCTGCCGGTCTCGGTGACCGGCAGCGGCGTGGCCGGCTGCGCCTCCCACGGGCGCTGCTCGCCGTCCATCTCCAGCACCGTCCACTCGCCCGACAGGTGGCCGCTGGCAGCCAGCTCCACCTGCGTGAGCACCACCCGCGGCGCACTGTCGCTGAGCATGTGCTGCCAGCGCTGCGGCGGGTAGGCCGGGTCCAGCGGCACATACGCTGCGCCGGCCTTGAGCACCGCCAGCATCGCCATCACCAGCTCGGGGCCGCGCCTCAGGCACAGCGCCACCCGGTCCTCCGCACCCACGCCCAGCGCCCGCAGCTGATGCGCCAGCCGGTTGGCTTGCTCATCCAGCGCCTGGTAGCTCAGGCGCCGGCCTTCGTGCTCGACGGCCACCGCCTCGGGCGTGCCAGCCGCCCGCCGCTCGAACAGCTCATGCACGCACAGGCCCTGCGGATACGGGCGCTTCGTGTCATTCCACGCCAGCAGCACCTGCTGCCGCTCCGCCTCGCCGACGATCGGGATCGCGTCCACCGCCTGCGCCTCGTCCTGCACCATGCCGCGCAGCAGCGCTTCCAGGTAGCCCACATGCCGCTGCATCGTCGCCGCCTCGAACAGCGCCGTCGCGAAGCACAAGGTGCCGGTGATGCGGTCCTGCGCCTCCTGCAGCTCCAGCGTCAGGTCGAACTTGGCGTTGGCCGGCTGCACCGCCATCTCCTCCAGGCTCAGCCCCTGCAGCTCGAACGGCGTGCGCGGTGCGTTCTGCCACGCAAACATCAGCTGGAAGATCGGGCTGTGCGCCAGCGTGCGCTGCGGCCTCAGCGCCTCCACCACCTGCTCGAACGGCAGGTCCTGGTGGCTCTGTGCCTGCAGCACCTGCTCGCGCACCTGCGCCAGCAGCTGCGCCACGCTCGGGCGGTCGCTGAAGTCCAGCCTCAGCGCCAGCGTGTTGACGAAAAAGCCGATCAGCGGCTCCACCTCGGCCCGCGTGCGGTTGGCCACCGGCGTGCCGATCACCACCTCGTCCTGCCCCGCCAGCCGCGCCACCAGCGCGCCCCAGGCCGCCAGCAGCGTCATGTACAGCGTCGTGCCATGGCGTTGCGACAGCGCCTTGAGCGCCGCGCTCAGCTGCGGGCTGAACTCGACCGGCAAACTCTGCCCGCGGTAGTCCTGCACCGCCGGGCGCGGCCGGTCGGTCGGCAGCGTCACCAGCGCCGGGGCGCTGGCCAGCTGATCGCGCCAGAAGGCCAGCTGCCGCTGCTGCACCTCGCCAGCCAGCCACTCGCGCTGCCACACCGCGTAGTCGGCGTACTGCACCGGCAGTGCCGGCAGCGGGTCGACCTCACGATCCACGCCCTCCAGCGCGTACGCGCGGTACAGCTGGGCCAGCTCACTGGTCAGCACTCCCTGCGACCAGCCGTCCGAGACGATGTGGTGCATCGTCAGCAACAGCACGTGCTCACGCGCGCCGAGGCGCAGCAGGCGGCCGCGGATCAGTGGGCCCTGGGCCAGGTCGAAGGGCGCTTCGGCCTCGATGCGCTGCCAGTGCGCCACGGCCTCCACACCCGAGCGACCCTCGGCGGCCACGTCATGGCGCACCAAGGCCAGGCCACTCGCCTCGACGATGCGTTGCACCGGCTGGCCATCCACCAGGTCGAAATGCGTGCGCAGCGCCTCGTGGCGCTGCACGATGCGGTCGAGTGCGGCCTGCAATGCCGCTTCGTCCAGCGCGCCCCGCAGCTGCATGCCGACCGACAGGTGATAGGCCGCGCGGGCCGCGTCGCCCATGCGCGCGATGAACCACAGGCGCTGTTGGGCAAAGGACAGCGGCAGCTGCTCGGGCCGCCGGCCCGGCACGATGACGGGCAACTGGCTGGCCGGCGCCTGCTCGACCACCGCGGCAAAGTCGCGCAGCACAGGATGGGCGAACAAGCTCGAGACCGCCACCTCCCGCTCCAGGCGCTGGCGCAGCCGCGAGCTCATCTGCACGGCCAGCAGCGAATGCCCGCCCAGCTCGAAGAAATGGTCGTCGCGGCCGATGCGCTCGACCCGCAGCAGCTCCTGCCAGACGTCGGCCAGGGCCGCTTCGTGCCCGTCCTGCGGGGCCACGTAGGCGCGCTGCGCGAATGCGCGGCGCTGCGGCGCTGGCAAGGCCTGGCGATCGAGCTTGCCGTTGGGCGTCATCGGCAACGTCGGCAAGGCCACATAGGCGGCCGGCACCATGTACTCGGGCAGGGTCCGCGCCAGTGCCTGGCGCAAGGCATGCGGATCGATCTCCTGCGCTTGCGGGCCGGCGACCACATAGGCCACCAGGCGCTTGTCGCCGGGCACATCCTCGCGCACCAGCACCGCGGCCTCGCGAACACCGGGCTGCTTCACCAGCTGCGCCTCGATCTCGCCGAGCTCGATGCGCAGGCCGCGCAACTTGACCTGCTGGTCATTGCGGCCCAGGTAGTCCAGCGTGCCATCGGCCCGCCAGCAGGCGAGGTCGCCCGTCTTGTACAGGCGCCCGGCGGGCTGCGTCGCGAACGGGTCCTCGACGAAGCGCTCACGCGTCAGCGCCTCCCGGTTCAGGTAGCCACGCGCCACGCCCGCGCCGCCGATGTACAGCTCGCCCGGCACGCCCACTGGCACTGGACGCCGCTGCTCGTCAAGCACATACACCTGCATGTTGGCGATTGGCCGGCCGATCGGTGGACGGCCGTCGACGGGCAGCCTGCACTCGTGCCAGGTCGCCCACACGGTGGTCTCGGTCGGACCGTAGGCGTTGATGAAGCGCCTTCCAAACGCCCAGCGTTCCACCAGCGCCGGCGGGCAGGCCTCACCGGCCACCACCAGCGTCCGCACGCTCGCGAGGCAGCCCGGGTCGTCGATGGCCGCCAGCACGGACGGCGTCAGGGTGGCGTGGGTGATGCGCTGCTCGACCAGCAGGCGGGTCAGCACCGTGCCCGCCACCACCGCACCGGCCGCAGGCAGATGCAGCGACGCCCCGTTGCACAAGGCCATCACCATCTCGAACAGGCAGGCATCGAAGCTGAAGGAGGCGCATTGCAGGATGCGGCTGTCGGGCTCGACCGCGAAGGCGCGCACCTGGGCCGTCGCCAGGTTGCACACGCCGCGGTGCTCGACCATGACCCCCTTGGGTTGCCCCGTCGAGCCCGAGGTATAGATCACATAGGCCAGGTGATGCGGCTCGAGCCCCATCGCGCTGCGCGGCAGGCGGCTGCGCGGTTGCGCCGACCAGGCGGCTGCGTCGGCCTGCACGTCGAGCATCGCCGCCCGCGGCGGCAACGCCTCGCGCAGCGAGGCACGCAGCCCTGCAGCCACATCGGCATGCGTCAGCAGGACCGTGGGCGCACTGTCGCGCACCATGTACTCGAGCCGCTCGACGGGATAGGCCGGGTCCAGCGGCACATAGGCGCCACCGGCCTTCCAGGTGGCCAGCACCGCCGTCATGCGTTGCAGGCCACTGGGCATGCAGATCGCGACACGCGCGTCCGGCCCCACGCCGAGTGCGCGCAGATGGTGTGCCAGCTGATTGGCCAGTTCATCGAGCGCGCGATAGCTCAGCTGCTCGCCCTGGCATGCCAGGGCGAGCGCCTGTGGCGCACGATCGGCCTGGCCTTCGAACAACTCGTGGATGCACCGGTCCTGCGGGTAGTCGCAAGCGGTGTCGTTCCACATCGTCAGCACTTGTCGACGCTCCTGCTCGCTCATCACGCCGGCATCCGGAGCGGGGACCTGCAATGGCCCCGGGGCGGACCCGCTCGACAAGGTTGCTTCGGAACTGCCGTCGTACTTGCTCATACTCCAAGGTCCTTCAAGATGGTCCGCCATGAACCCGTGCGATTACACACAACGTCGGCGAGTCTCAACAACTACGTGTTCACGTAGGACCTCATGAAGGACAACAGAGGCCAGTGACAGTGCAATGAATGACCAAGTCAGCACTGGCAAGGCAGGGCCTTTTTGGCTGCTCCATCAGCGGTGCGATGGCAACTGTCACAACGAACAGGGAGACTGGGTCGATCCGATGGATCGTGTCCTCTTGTGGCACTCAGTGCCAGCAGAACGTGACCCTGGCATGACAGCGCCCCAGTGCCATGAAGGCGCGAATGATGGGACGCTTGCTTCGTTCAGATGAAGCTGACAACCTGCAGAGATGAACAGGTCGGACTGGGCACCGAGGCCCGGTGTCGAATCGGTATTTCGCTCTGCCCTGCCTTCATCCGCAGCGCGCATCGCGGCCCTCGACAGCAGGGCCGAGGTCGCGGCCACGGCGCGGGAACCGCCTGATTCACTGCGGCGTGGAGCGGCCATGCGCAGGGCACTTGCGACAGCGCTCAACAGCCGGGCTCTGGTGATGAAGCGATGCAAGGCGCCGCCACCAGTCGAAGGCGTTGAGGCGTTCAGGCGTTCAGGTTGTCGAGGAGATCGAGGAGATCGAGGAGATCGTGCGTGCCGTGAGCAGGCTGTCCATCGGACAGCCGCCGCCTCACACCGCAGGGCCGCGTCGATGCACCGAGCGACGTCCCTGCCAAGCCAGGACCCAGAGTCCCGCACCCCACAGCCATGTCGTGCGGGGCTCGGGAATCGCCTGCACGCCCACGATGCGCACGGTGCCGTACACCGTTTCGTCCCACTGCAGAATGCCGTCCTGGCTGCCCCAGCTGCGGTACTCGTAGGCGGACGCAGGCAGGGGCCGGTCGAGCTGGGCGGTGAGCATCTCGAGCACCGCGTCCGCTGTCAGCGCAGGCGGTTCTTGCCACGGCGAATGGAAGGTCGCTGTGACGGATGAGGCCCACCCCTGGTCTTCGCCTTCCGCAAGCCAGGACCGGCTGTGCGTCAGGGACGTCACGAGCTGCGGCCCGCTCCAGTCCTGCACGATGCGCGTGACGCTCTCATACCTCCCGGTCGGCGGCGGTGCACTCCCCGGTCCCCACTGCGTGCTGCCCGACACACCGAGCTGATGGCTTCGGGAGCTGGGAGAGACGTCGACCGGCTCCAGCACCGTGTTGTCGAAGGAGAGGGCAATGACAACCGGCGGTTCGCTGAGGGGAGCCGAGACGTAGAAGCCGTGGTGAAGCCAGACCCGCTCCGTCCACGTGACCTCATGGTCGACCCTCACGGGGCGCGCCGCGACAGGAAGGGCGACCGTGGCACCGAGGAGAACCGCGTTCAGCGACTGGATGAATCCCATGGCGCCTCCTTCGAGAGAGCAGGAACCTTCCGCCACTATAGGCCCCGGCCCATCACCCTGCCGCTCGTGGATGAGGGGTGATGCACGGTGCGTCGGATGGCCCGGGGCGGCAGGTGAATCGCCGGAGAAATGCGTCGCCCGGCTCCCTGCGATCGAGGTGCCAGTCATCCCGGGATGTCGCCGGGCAGCAAATGAAGCGTGCCCGCCCTGCGGTTGGCGCAGGCGATGGACAGGGGCGCAGCGCGCCGGTGGGCGGCCGGTGCTGCCAGTGGGCAACGGACGCGGTGTGGGCCTTCGCCACTCGTCGCGAGACGCCGCGCGCTGCCGGAGCGCGTGGCCTGCACGCCATGGCAGACAGCTTCCGCGGCACACGGGGGTGGTGCCCCGGCTCCGGCCCCCACCGCTGGTCGGGCCCCGGCTCTCAGGCACGGGACCGGGAGCGCGCCTCGGGTCGCCACCCGGGCGCCGGCGGTCCACCCCCGACGCCCGGCGAAGCGCGGCCGGTGAGGCGCGCTCACTCCGGCCGACAGCCGCTCAGCCCTGCTGCGGCCCCTGCACGCCAAGGGCTCGCTCGACGAGCGCCGCCTCCTGGCGGTGGTGCACCGCATAGGACGAGGTGGCACCCGACGCCGTATTCGGCTGCGAGACGCATTGCAGCTCGACACCGGCCGGGCAGGCACGGGCCAGGTCGTCGCGCACGAAGGACCACGCACCGTGGTACAGGTTTTCTTCCTGCGCCCACACCACCGTGCGCAACCGCGGGTAGCGTGCCAGCATCGCGGCCAGGGTCTCCGCCGGGAAGGGATAGAGCTCTTCCACTCGCAGCAGGGCCACCTCGGCGCAGACATGCTGGAGCTGCCCGCGGCGCAGCTGGTAGTGCAGCTTGCCGCTGCACAGCACGACGCGCGTCACCTCCTCGGGAGAGCTCACCTGCTCGTCGTCCAGCACCGGCTGGAAGTCACCTGCGAGCAGCTGCGCCAGCGGCGAGTGCGAGCCCGGCTCCTTGTAGAGCTTGACCTTCGGCGTCATCACCACCAGCGGCTTGCGCTCGGCACAGAAGGCCTGGCGGCGCAGCAGGTGGAACATCTGGGCCGAGGTCGACGGATATGCCACCCGCAGGTTGTGCTCCCCACACAGCGACAGGAAGCGGCCCAGGTGCGCGTTGGAGTGCTCCGGGCCCACGCCTTCATGGCCATGCGGCAGCAGCATGGCCAGGGCCGAGCGGTAGCCCCACTTGTCTTCGCCGGCGCTGATGTACTGGTCG
This sequence comes from Eleftheria terrae, assembly GCF_030419005.1. Classification (NCBI taxonomy): domain Bacteria; kingdom Pseudomonadati; phylum Pseudomonadota; class Betaproteobacteria; order Burkholderiales; genus Eleftheria; species Eleftheria terrae. The sequence continues at coordinate 466,377 of NZ_CP106952.1, read as the reverse complement.
ATGAACACCTGCGCGCCGTTGACGAAGTCGCCAAACTGCGCTTCCCAGATCGTCAGCGCGCGCGAAGCCTGCACGCTGTAGCCGTACTCGAGGCCGACCACCGCCTCTTCGGACAGCACCGAGTTCACCACGTCGAAGCGCGCCGCGGCGCCCAGGTGCTGCAGCGGGATGAAGGGCGCGCCCTCGCCGGCCTGCTGCGCCTGGTCGTGCCAGGCGGCATGCCGGTGCATGAAAGTGCCGCGCTGCACGTCCAGCCCCGACACCCGCACATCGACGCCAGCGCCCAGCACCGAGGCATAGGCCATGTTCTCCGCGAAGCACCAATCCGCCGGGGCCTGCATGTCGCTCGAAGTCGCTTTCCAGCGCTCGATCAGGCTGCGAACCTGCGGGTGCGGCTCGAAGCCCTGCGGCAGGCGCGTCATGGCGGCCACGGCCTGCTGGAGCGCGCTGTGCGTGAAGGGCACCGAGGCCGTGCCTTGCAGCGGCTGCGCCTCGGCCGGTGCGCTGCGGCGCTTGTCGCTGAAGGCGGCGACGGCGGCCGACTGGCGGGCCACCAGGTAGGCGGCCATCTCGTCCTGCGAGGCAACGCCGGCCGCCACCAGGGCGGCACCATACAAGGCCACCACCGAAGGCTTGTGCTGCGTCCTGGCATGGCCGCCCGGGTTGGTCAGCGCCGGCACGTCGTGCTCCGAATGGCCCAGGCGGCGGTAGCCGATCAGGTCGATGACCACGTCGCATCCGAAGACGGTGCGGTACTCCACCGCCATGGCGGCGGCGCGCAGCACCTGCTCGGGCGCGTCGGCATTCACGCGCAGCACGGGCGCGTCGACCATGCGCGTCACGTCGGTGCAGTAGCGCGATCGTGCGGCGCTCATCAGGTTGAGTTCGGTGAAGCCCACCTGGTTGTTGATGATCACGTGCACCGTGCCGCCCACCGAGTAGCCCGGCTTCTGCGTCAGCGCCAGCGTCTCCATCACCACGCCCTGGCCCGCAAAGGCCGCGTCGCCATGCAGTACCAGGGCCATCGCGCGGTTCTGCTGCGCAGGCGGTGCCAGCGTCCGGCTGGCCAGCGCCATGCCCGTCACCACGGGGTACACGCTCTGCAGGTGCGAGGGGTTGTAGGCCAGGGTGACGGCCACCTCGCCGCGCTCCGTGGTCACCCGGTGCGAGCCGCCCAGGTGGTACACCAGGTCGCGGTGGCGCTCGGGGTGGGGCGAAGCCGGGTCGAAGTAGTCGAGCACGTCGGCCGGCGACATGCCGAGTACGTTGACGAGCACATTGACCCGTCCCCGATGTGGCATGCCCATGAAGATCTCGCCCAGCCCATGCGCTGCGGCTTCCTCGATCAGCGCATCCAGCAGCGGCACCAGGGCTTCGCAACCTTCCAGCGAGAAGCGCTTGGCATCAGGAAAGCGCCCGGCCACGAACTGCTCCCACGCTTCGGCACGCACCAGGCGGTCGAGCAAGCGCTTGCCGCCGCGTTCGGGCTGGCTGACAGCGGCTTCCATGCGGGCCTGCAGCCACTCACGGCGATCGTCGTCGCGCACCGCCGACGCATCCAGCGCCAGCGTGCCGCAGTAGGCGCCCTTCAGCAGCCGGTCGAGCTCCTGCACGGTGCGCGCGCCCTGCCAGGCGCTGCCGTCTGCAGCCACCGGCTCATCGGCCGACAGGCCGAAGCCGGCCAGCGACAGGCCTTCTGCATCCAGCGGCTGGGATGCACCCAGCGGGTCGAGCACGGCATGGCGGTGGCCGTCACGGCGGTGTGCCTCGATGAAGCGCCGCACCTGCGGACGAAGACCGGCGAGGGCATGATCTGCCGGCTGCGCCTGCTGTTCGATGAGGGCATGGCGAGCGCCCGCCGCCGCACCTGCGATAAGCGTATCTGTAGACATGGGTCTGCTGGACCAAATGAAAAGTGGAGCCGAAGCTCCATGGGCGGTCTGCGCCGCGCCGGCGCCGCAAGGCTGCGGCACCGCCGTGGCGAGGGCCCGTTCACGGGCCGTGCCTTCCCTTCGGGAGAAGCTCACGGGCCCACCGAGGCTGCCGGGCAGGTCGCCCGGCGGATGTCTTGCCTGCCACCCGGGACAGGGACCGCTGCGGATCGCGCCGCAGCCGGTCAGGACTGGATGGCGAGGGTCAGAGCGCGAAGGCGCGGACCACGTCGGTCAGTTCCTTCGCCTGGTCATGCATGGCACGCGCGGAGGCGGTGCCTTGTTCCACCATGGCGGCGTTCTTCTGGGTCGAGTCGTCCATCTGCAGAATGGCGGCGTTGACCTGCTCGATGCCCATGCTCTGCTCGCGGCTGGATGCGCTGATCTCGGCCACGATGCTGCTCACCTGCTGGATGCTGGTCACGACCTGCTGCATCGTCGCGCCGGCCTGCTCCACCATCTTGCTGCCCTGGTCGACCTGGGCGGCCGAGGCGTCGATGAGCGACTTGATTTCCTTGGCCGCCTGGGCGCTGCGTTGCGCCAGGCTGCGCACTTCGCCGGCCACGACCGCGAAGCCACGGCCCTGCTCGCCGGCACGCGCCGCCTCGACGGCGGCATTCAGCGCCAGGATGTTGGTCTGGAAGGCAATGCCGTCGATCACGTCGATGATCTCGACGATGCGCTTGGACGAGCTGGCGATGGAGCCCATGGTGTCGATCACCTGGCCCACCACCTGGCCGCCTTGGGCGGCGATCTCGGAGGCCGAGATGGCCGACTTGCTGGCCTCGCTGGCACCGTCGGCGCTGTTCTTCACGGCCGAGGTCAGCTGCTCCATCGCGGAAGCCGTCTCCTGCAGCGCACTGGCCTGTTGCTCGGTGCGTGCCGACAGGTCGAGGTTGCCCTGGGAAACTTCATGCGCCGCGGTGGCGATGGTGTCGGCCCCCACCCGCACCTGCGAGACGATGCCGTGCAGGCTCTGCACCATGCTTTGCAGCGCCTGGATCAGGCGGCCCACCTCGTCCTTGCCCTCGACTTCCACGCGATGGGTCAGGTTGCCGGCCGCGACCGATTCCGCCAGGTCGATGGCGCGCTGGATCGGGCGGGTGATGGACTTGGTGATGTAGTAAGCGGTGCCGACGCCGAGCAGCATGGCCACCAGCGACGCCAGGACCATCTGGAACTTCGCGCGGCCCGAGCTCTGGCGGGCGCCGGTCACGTCCGACACCATGCTGTTGGCCTGCAGGTCGACCATCTTGTCGATCAGCGCGTAATACCGCGCCTGGGGCGCCGGCATCTCGTTCTGGTAGACCGCCATGGCCTCGTCGCGCTGGCCGGCCTTCATCAGGTCGAACACCTTGCGCACCACGGCGCCGTATTCCTTGCGCGCGTTGGTCTGCTCCTCGAAGATGGCCTTGGCCTCGGGAGTGTTCAGCAGCTTCTCGAGCTTGGACAGGTTCTCGGTGTTCGCAGCGCGGATGGCGGCGTAGTCGTCCGTGTGCTTCTTGACCTGCTCCGGCGTGTTGGACAGCAGGATGCGGCCGATCGTGATGACGCCCTTGTCGCCATACGACTTGATGGTGTTGCTCAGCGCGATCTGCGCGTAGCGGTCGTCCACCACCTTGTCCATCACGGCACCAAGCCGATCCACCACCGTCATGCCAACCGCCAGGGTCACCAGCAGCAGTGCGATCACGACCGAGAAGGCCAGGGCCAACCGGGAACCTATCTTCAGGTTTGCGATATTCATTTGATACTCTGAAATCGATTTGACTGCCGCTGGGTAGCAGCAGCAACAACCACGACAAATGGCAGCCTCACGGCGGGCTCTGCGCCCGCGGGGCCTACATGCGACATCAACGGCATCCCCGGCGCGGTATTGAGGGCGTTGTGCAGCGCTTCTCCGGTTTTCGTGCACTTTGTGGCGTGCTTGGGATCGCGCGCCGGCCTGGCCGATGTGCGCTGTCGCACGGGTGGGGTGGAGGTCGTGGCAGCTGCCACGGTCGGAATTCACGCGGCAGGAACCGCCCCGCGCCGAGCTCGTGGCCCGCTCGGGCCGCAGGCCGGTGCGCGGCATGCGAAGGCCGCCATCGAGGGCCGCGACATCGTCTCGGCGAGCAGTCGGCCGCCCGGTGCGCGAGGTCGCTCTCGCATGCCGCCATGAGGGCACCTGCAGGCGGCTGCCTGCCGCGTCGACCCGCCCAGCGCTTGAAGCGGCGTTGCCTCTATTCATGGGACGGCCTTGGCCTGCGGCGGCGCCACGTCGCCGGCGCAGAAGACCAGACAGGCGGCCTGGCCAAGATCGGGGAGGGTTGGCCCGACCGGCGGCGGCCCGCGCGGTGCCGGCAAGCCGTGGCGCGGTCTCCATGCACCGCGCTGGCCGTCGAGCAGGGCAGATGGAGATCGTGCGCAGCGAACGGGTGGCACCGCGGGTGGTGCGTCACTTGCGCGGCTCGACCACCCCGGCCAGGGCAAACCCCGCAGGGCCTGCCCTTGCGAGATCAAGGCCTGGTCAAGGGCTGCATCGTGGTGGCGAAGGGCCAGCCCTGGCTTTCGTCGGTATGGATCTGCCGGTGGAAGCTGCGGCGCAGGCCCGGGTGTTCGGCCTTCACCTGCCTCCGGGCGCCGGCCGCCTGGTCGATGCGCATGTCGTTCGGTGCATCGGCCACGCCGAAGCCCACCACCACCGGCTCCTCACCCAGCAGGCGCACCCCGGTGCGGATGTTCTCGGCGCCATAGGCCGGGTCGGCAAGCGCGGGGCCGTCGTGCTACTGCGGCGCGGCGTAGGCCATGGCACCGGCCTGCACCATGGCCTGGCAGAAGCGTTGGTCGCACGCGCTCCACGGCGCCGGTGGCAAAGTGATGATGAAGCCGGGACAGCGCCGCTTCAGCTCTTGGCTGATCCAGATCCTCTCCGCCGTGTCGGGTGCCTGGCCGGCCTCGAAGGTGTTCCAGTCGACGCGGTCGAAGCCCCCGAGCCGGGTGCATCAGGCCGCCAGGCTGTCGACGACGGCCTGCGGCTTGGCCCGGTCGGGAAAGCTCATGCCGTTGCCGGCCCCACCGACCGAGAGGATGACCTTGCGGCCCTGCACCGTGCGCGCATAGGTGTTCCAGTCGAGGCCGTCGAAGCCGCCGAGCCGGATTCACAAGACCGCCACGCTGTTGACAACGGCCTGCGCCTTGGCCCGGTCGGGAAAGCTCATGCCGTTGCCGGCGCCACGACCGAGAGGATGACCTTGCGGCCTTGCACCGTGCGCGCATGGCGGATGTCTTCCACCAGATGGCTGGCCACGCCGCGGCCATCGCCCGGCGGCGTCCAGACGACGGCACCGGGGCTACCCAACAGGCCAGGCGGGGCAAGGGGCGCAAGAAAGACCAGCGCGTGGACGCCTCGAGGCGTCCACGCGCTGGATCAAGGACGGCTCGTGTCAGGAGCAGTCTGCGCGACTCCGGTCAACGGCGCTTGCTGGGCGCGGCGGTGGGTGCGGCGCCCTCGCAGGCACCGCGATGGGCCAGTTGCACGCGCGCGGCGGCACGCTCGCAGTCATTGCCATAGGTCACGCCGTCGCAACCACAGACCGGATCGGCCAGTGCAATGCAGACGTCGGGCACCGTGCGACAGGCACCTGCCACGCTGCCGGCGGCACAGGCATTGGGCAGCGACGCATCGCAGAACTCACCCGCCCCACAGGCCGCTGCCCCGGCCTTGCCGCCGCAGGCGCGCGGGGTGGCGGGCAGTTGCGCCAGTCGCTGCAGGTAGAACTCGGTGGCCACGAGCACGTCGCGCACGCCGCCCGGACCGCTCACCGTGCGATGCCGGCCGGCCACCAGCAGGCCGGGCGCCGACAGGGCTTGCACCCCCTCGGCGGTCTGCTGGGCCGAGGCTCCCGCCTTGTCGAGTTCGACGCCGGCGATGGCTCGCTTGGCCACGAAGTTCAAGGCCTGCTGCTCGATGCTCGGGCAAGGGTGGGTGATGCAGCGGATGCCGTTGTCTTGCACACGGTAGACCGCGCCGCCGCCTGCGCGCTGGACCTGGCCCTCCCAGCCTTCGGTGGCCGTCAGCGTGGGGACGATCCACGGCAGTCCTTCCTGCCGCACGGCGGCCAGGGTGCCGCGCACCAGCGCATGGCCCTGGCCGAACTTGAGCAGGAAGGCCGCACGCTCGCCTTCGCTCCAGCGCGTCGGCGCCGTGTCGAGCACGGCCGCATGGCACTCGGCCTGCCAGCTGCCGTCGGCACACTGGGTGCGCGGCTTGTTGACCGCACGCACGAAGTAGCCGCCGCACATCGGGAAGGCGCAACGCCGCAGATCGGGGCGGGTCACGATGTAGTACATCGCCTCATCGGCGGAGGCAGCTGCTGCCGCGGGTTCTTGCGCCATGGCGGGCAACGGGGTCGCCACCAGGGCGGCAAGGGCCAAAAGCATCCACTTCAGTCGGTTCCACATGATGGTAGGTAGGTGTGAGGGTTCGAAGAGAAGACAGGGATGGGAGCGCCGGTGTGTCGTTGTGCCCGTCGGCAGCAGCGCATGCGCTGCCCGACGCACCGGCTCTCCAGCGGCCGCAGGAGCGGGGCGTAGTCTAGGTTTTCGCGCACCAATTCGGGACTGACGCACTTACTAGGTGCGTAATGCGCGCAAATGGAATACCGACTGTCTCGTATGTGACACCGTTTAGGCAGTCGAATGCACAAAGTGAGTGCGTACGGGCGATCTGCGCGCGGTTGGGGCCCCAGCCGGCTTGCGAACCGCCAGCCGCGGCGCTTGCCCGCCGACTGCCGCGGCACTCCGGATGAAGAACGGCAATGCGGGCAACTGCAAGCCGATATCGAGGCACGGGACCGGGCCAGCTCATTGCGGAAACAAGGTCGAGCCAGCGGCGCTGAAGCCGGGCTCGGTCTTTCACGTGTCACTGTGGCGCGCTGTTGAGGCGTCGCTGCCAGGCCTCACCTCAGCGCGGACCGTCGACGCACCGGGCCGCTCCGCCGATGGGCGGCACCCTCGCTCCAGGCCCGACGCCCGGCCCACGAACGCAGCCGCGCTCGAAGCCGGGGCCCTGCCCCCTGTTCGGTGCAGGCGCCGCGCTTGTACCGGCCCGAGCGCCAGTGCCTGAAGCACGCGCCTGCAACGCGCACCCGCGGCAGCGCCGCAGCGCGGGGATGCGGCATCGGCATCGGCATCGGCATCGGCATCGGCATCGGCATCGATGCGCGAGCCGCGGCCGCCACGCCGCCGCGGCCGCCCCGACCGCTGCGTCCCTTCAGGGACAGGCGGCAGCCGTCCGCTGTTCCGGGTCCAGGCAGGCCTGCCACAGCGAGGCCGGCAGTTCCGGCGTCAGCAGGATCGTCGACATCGACACCAGCACCACCCACTGCCCGGGCTGCTGCATGGCACGCCAGACGGCCGCTGCCGCCTTGCCCGTGCGGATCTCGCCCTGCTTGCCGGTGCGGCCGCGGGCCAGCACGGTCCCCTCATTGCCCAAGGCGGCCAGCACCGGCTGCGGACTGTCGGCCGAGATGGCCACCATGCGCCAGTCGCGCCCGGCCGCGGGCAGGCCCTCGTCGATCCAGCGCAGGTTGAGCCCGGCCGCCGAGCCGATCACCCACACCTCGCGCAGCGCGTCGCTGGCCTCGCCCGACGCCAGCGGGCGACGATAGGGCCTGCGGGCAGCGTCCTCGGTATAGACCGCCCGGATCTCGCCTTGCGACCCAAGGACCGTGACCACGGGATGCTCGACCAGTTCGTAGCGGCCATCCAGCTCTTCCATGCGGGGCTCGACGGTGATGCTGCGCAGCAGCTGCCCCTGCGCGTCGTACACATGGCGAGCCCGAGCGTCAGCGGGGATGGCCAGCGCGCAAGCGCCTTCGCTGGGCTGCCACAGCGCCGCCAGGCCGCCCAGCGGGTCGTAGGCGAAGCAATGCGCTGCCTGCAGCTGCCAGGGCGCCTGGCGGGCGGCCTCGCGCCGCCACTGCATGACGCCGAGCAGCCGGCCCTCGCTGTCGTAGCGGAAGGTTTGCGTGGCCACCAGCTGCAGGTCGTCGGCGGTCGGCACGAGCGGCTCTGGCGCATCGGCCCGGCGCTCCTCGAAAGCCGCGCTGAGCCCCAGCTCGTCCACCCGGCAGAGCCGTGCCGCGCCAGCGGCGTCCCGCTCGAAGTACAAGAGGCTGCCCGGCTGCACGCGGACCTCGTCGGGCTGGTAGGCAGGCCAGTCCACCTGCTCAGGCCACAGCGGCGCCAGCCGCATGCGCCGGCCCTCCATGATCACCTGCGGCTCTGACAGCGTGTCCACCTTCACCCGCTGCCCTTGCCGGCCCAGCAGATGCTCGCCCACCGCCATCTCGGCCTCGCCCGCCTGCCACACTTGCCACGCCCTGGGCGGCGCCGCACCAGGTGCGGCATCGGCCGGGTTGCAGAGCGCGGCATGCGCAGGCAGGCTGGCCACCAGCAGCAGGAGGCCGCTCGACCACAGTGTCTTCCTCAGGCCCCACATCGGCATCGTCCTGCCCCTTTCACATGAACTGGCGGTGGTAGAGCGTTTCCACCGCGCCCCACCACTCGCTCGAGAAACCGCCAAAACGCAGGGCCGCCTCACGGTCGTCGAACAACAGGAAGGGGTAGGCGTCGCGCACCAGTTCGCCGTCCTGCGGCAGGCGGTAGGGCTGGAAGCGGCCGCCTTCTCCGAAGTAGCGCTCCAGTGCCTCCCCGGCATGCACATGCATGTACCAGGCATTCAAGGCCGTGCCGGCAAAGGCACTGTCGGCCGCTTCCGGGAACCGGCCGCCCTGGCCGGCCGGCATCGAGGCGCCGAGCAGGCCGAGCACCACACGCAGGCTGCCGAGAAAAACGATCTCGCCGCTGCGCGAGGTGGCACCATGCCGGCGCGCCTCGCTGAGCAGCTGGGCGATGGTGCCGGAGGCCCGCGAGGCAGGCACGATGGACGAGACGCAGAAGCGATCCACATCGGCCGGCGCCACTGCTTGTGCGCGCGGCAGCTCGCGGTCCAGCTGCGCCAGTTCGGCATGCAGGCGACGCAGCCAGTCCCGGTAGCGGCGGCCCGCCGCCACACGATCGAAAGCCCATGCCGGTGTGGCACAGGCCAGGCCGCACAGCAGGGCGGTGCGCCGAGTGATTCTTGGATTCATGAGGTCCCCTCAACCGCCGGGCATGGTAGCTCAGCCTCGGCGGCTGTCGTGAGCCGGTCGGCGGCAGCCGCGCCCGGCGCCGGCGGGCCGTCCTCTGGCAGTGGTGGCAACCTGTTCGCAGGTGCTCGCCGCCGATTGCCGCACCCGGCTGGTTTTGCGACACTTCGACCGCCCGCAACCCAGCCGCTCAAGGAGTGTGATGCCCCCTCAGACCGTCATTCCCCAATTGCGCATCACGGACGCACAGGCCAGCCTTCGCTTCTATGTGGACGGCCTGGGATTCAGCGTCGACTGGACCCATCAGTTCGAGCCCGGCTTTCCGCTCTTCATGCAGCTGACGCGGCAAGGCCAGACGCTCTTCCTGACCGAGCACAGCGGGGATTGCGAAGTGGGCGGCGCGGTGTACTTCAGGGTGCCGGATGTCGATGACTGCTTCCGGGCGTTCCGGGCCGCCGGCGTGCTGCCCACCGACGGGCCGGAGGACACCGCCTGGGGCACCCGCGAGATGCTGCTCAAGGACCCCGACGGCAACCGGCTGCGCTTCGCCAGCGAGGTCGCGCAGGCGGCCTAGCACCCGAAGCGCTTTGGCCGTGCATCACCGCCCGGCCTTCCGCTCCTGCGCATGAGCGTCGGCACGGACCGGGGACGCAGACGCAGCGCGGGTGGCCACCTCACGCCACGGCCGCGCCAGCGACGCGCATCGGGACGCAGCGCAGCGCACTTGGCGTGGCTCGCCGCAGACGACAGGCCCGGCCTTCCTGTCGAAGCGCGCGAGCGGGTATCCGACCGCTTCTACCGCGGCGTGCAAGGCCGCGGCCAGGCCGGCTCCGGCCTCGGGCTGGCCATCGTCCAGCGCGCGGTCGCCCGCGTGGGCGGCGGCTGGTGCCTGCCAACCGGGCTGGAAGGCGCCAGTTGCTGCGGTGCGCTCGACATGCCAGCGGCTCGGTGAGAACGGGCGCAGCGCGCCCGCGCAGGACCGGTGTCGGTCCATGCGCTGGGGTGCAGGAGCGGCTGGTGGACGCCAGGACGACCGCCCGCCCCTGGCGCTGCATGCCGCCTCACCTCGCGGCGGCCGCCGCACCGCCCAGTCGGGCCTCACCCAACACGTAGGGAAGCAGCCGCGCGATGTTGCGGGCGTCGTCGATGCCCCGGTGATGCGTGCCCGCGAACTGCAGCCCGGCCAGGCGGACCGCTTCGCCAAGCCCCGGCCGCTTGCGCAGCTGCTGGCGCTCGGCCATCAGCTGCTTGACGTTCAGGTGCGGCGCCTGGATCGGGCAAGGCACGCGATGGAAGGCACAGTCCTGCTCCAGCTGCTTCCGGTCATAGTCGCCCCAGGAACAGAAGACGAACATGCGGTAGGGGCGCAGCCATGCCTTGAACTCGTCCATCACCGCCGGAAACGAGAGCGCCGCCTCCACGTCTTGCTGGCGTATGGAAGTGAGCTGGGTGCAGAAGTCGGTGAGCCGGGGATGACGAACCGGCCGCACGAAGCGCTGGAACTCGCCAACGATCGCCAGCCCGCCGGCCTCCACCATCACCGCCCCCACTTCGATGATTTCCATCTGCCCGCGCGGCACCGTGCCCTGGTCGCAGCAGGTGGCTTCGAAGTCGATGACGAGATAGTGGGTCGCATTCATGCAGGTCCTCGGGACGGGCTTGCCGCGCAGTGGGCGCGGCGCTGGGGAGACCGCCAGCCCGCCGTGGTTCATCGGCCGGCCGTCGGCTGGCGCCGCAGTATAGGAAACGGCGGGGAAACAGCGGGGAAACGGTGGGAAAACGGCGGCGTCAGCTTGCCGGTCACGCCGGGGCCGGCCGGTGCGCCGCAAGACGGCCGCACCGGCCGTCCCGGCCGCCTCGTCGCGCCAGACGTCGGGAGCCGTGCTTGCTCGGCCTGTAGAAGATGCCGCCGATCCCGGCGACAGCCGGTGACCGAGCCGTCGCAGCGCACCGCCACGGATCGGCGATTCTTGCGGGCCTGCGTGCGTTTTCCACAGCCGGGTTTCTCCCGGGTGCCGGCCTCCGTCGCGCCGCTGCAAGCGGGGAGCGCCATGAGCCGGGTGCGCAAGACCCACAAGGCATCCTGGTTGCTAGCAAGCGGTCACAGTCCCCCTTGCAGGACACCACGACCGACCTGCGCAACCAATGAGGTGACCATGGCCCCATCCAACCCTGCCAAATTGCGGGAAGTGCACAGCGAGCAGCAGGACAGCACCCCCGCATCGACCCCGGTGGTCCGCGCCATCGACGTGGGCTTCGGCCTGGTGAAGTTCAGCCTCCCCGCCGAGGGCGGCATCACCTTCTCGTCCTTTCCTTCAATGGCCATTCCGGCCGATGTGAGCGCGGTGCGCAGCCTGAGCACCCGGCGCCGCGACACCTTCGACGTGCCGGCCAACGGTGCCGAGTACGAAGTGGGCCGCGATGTCGGCCTGGCGCAGGCCGGCGGCAGCTTCGGCCGCGACGTGACGGACGAGTTCTACAAGGGCGCGATCTATGAAGCGCTCACCAAGGGCGCGCTGCGCTACATGGCCGAGGCGGGTGACACCGCCATCGACGTGCTGGTGCTGGGGCTGCCGGTGAACCAGTACAACGACTCCAAGCGCCGCGACTACCTGCGCCAGACCTACGAACGCGCGGTGGAGATCGGCGATGGCAAGACCATCGAGGTGCGCAAGGTCATCGTGCAGGCCCAGCCGATGGGGGGCTATGCCGCCCTGGAGGAGCACCTGGACGAGCTCAACCAGGTGATCAAGGCCACTGGCGGTGCCCTGCAGCCGCTCGCCTCCATCGACGAGATGGACGAACTCTCGGTGCTGATGGTGGACCCGGGCGAGCACACGCTGGACTGGCTGCTGATCCAGCAAGGCAGCATCAACCCGCGTGCCAGTGGTGCTGCCTCCGACGCCGGCCGCCATCGCGTCATCCGCGCGGTGCAGGATTCGCTGGCGGCCGACATCGGCCGGCCGCTGGGCCCCGCGGTGGCGCCGCGCATCAACGAGGCGCTGCGGCTCAAGCAGCCGGTCAAGCTCACCGGCGTGGCGCACGACCTGGCCAAGTACGAGCCGCAGATCATGAGCGTGATCGAGGACTCGCTGAACCGCATGATCGACGGCCTGCGCGATGCCTACGAGATCATCGACCTCATCGTGCTGGTGGGCGGGCACCCGGCCCGCTACCGCGACGTGTTGAGCCGGCGTTTCCCGTCCATCCCGGTGTTCGTGATGCCGGACTCGATGGCGGCCAATGTCCGCGGCTTCCAGATGATCGGCGAGGCCATGACCGAGCAGGCTTGAAGCCCGGGCCTTGCGGGAGCCTGCCATGGCCGTGATCCGCCTGCAGCTGGAGATCGACAGCGACGTCTATCCAGAGCTCTACGAAGGACTGCATGCCATCGAGCGGCCGCAGGCGCGGCAGGAGCGCTTGCGCCAGCTCGCCGCCTCGGGCCTGGTGTGGGAGGCCGTGCGGATGCACGGTGGTGCGTCCATCACCGCGCCGGCACCGGGCGTCACGGCCGCCCGCCAGGCGGCCGTGAGCGCGCCTGCCCAGCCTGCGCCTGCCCAGCCTGCGCCTGCCCAGCCTGCGCCTGCCCAGCCTGCGCCTGCCCAGCCTGCGCCTGCCCAGCCTGCCGCGGCGCCGGCCGAAGCGGCGCCCGTAGGCAGCCCGCGGGCACCGGCCGATGCAGTTTTTGCCAAGGCAGGGCGCCGGGGGGAACGACCGGCCGGCGCCGCCATGCCGGGCAGCACCGCGCCCGACCGCGCTGGCGAAGCTGCATTGCCCCTGCCCCCCTCCACCACCGTCGGCGACGTGCCTGCGCCCGCCATCGCGCGCCACCGCCCGCCACAACCCGAACGTGTACCCGTGCTGCTGGATGTGGTGGACGAGGACAGCCCGCCGCCCCTCGATGCATCGCGGGAGCCCACCGCGGTAGCGCCGCCGGGTGACGATGGCCTGGCCGAGGAAGACCGGTTCCCGCTCGCGCCGGCCGTCGAGGCCGGTGTCTACCGGCCCGCCCAGCGCTCGGCGCGACTGAAGCGGATGGTGGACCGGGGACTCTTCAAGAACGGTTGACTCGAGGCCCCTGCGCACAGCCCGTACGGCTGGCCGCACACGCATTCCACCGCCGCGCGCGTGCACCGGTGCCATGGCGACCGGACCGCGCGCGCCCCTGGCGCGCGGTTGCACGACGTTACCGAAGCTGGCCGTGACCACCGGGCCATGGCCTATGTTGACGTGGGCGACTTGCCCGTTTGTCCTTCGAGCCGGGCAGGCGCACGACAACGCTTTTAAGGAGTACGACGTGCCATCCACCCGCCGAACAACAACTGGCCTTCTGACCATCGTCACTGCGCTGTCCCTGGCCGGGCAGCACACGGCCCAGGCCGTGCCGGTAAGCAGCCTCGAGACCTTGAACCTGGCCGCCATGGCAGAGTCCGCCAGCTGGGCCGCGGAAGCACTGCGGCGCACCCGGCAGTTTTCCGGCTGGGGCGCACCCCTCGATTTCAGGGGCAGCTACTCGGCAGACGGTTTCTCCAGCACCACCACCGGCGTCGTGAGCGGCCAGCCCTTCGCCATGGGCTACTCCGGGCAGGTGACGTCGGTGGGCGAGACCGCCTTCCAGCTCGACATCAGCATGAACGGCCACATCGGCGGGCAGCGCTTCGGTTCGTCGGGGTCGATGCAATGGCACTACGACGCCGACCGGCACGCCTACGCCGGCACCCGCTCGGAGCTCATCCGCTTTGGCTCCGACAGCTTTGCGGGCCGGGCGGGCGAGGAACAGGCACGCGTCCCGCTGCTGCCGGCCATCGCGATCGGCGTCGTGATCTATTTCTGGCTGACCAGTACCGCAGAGGGTGAAGGCAGCAGCGACACGACCATCGACTACGACACCACACCGCCCTCGAGTGAAACCGGCACCGGCACGGTCGACGTCGACGACGATTCGGTGAGCAACGAGGTGGACGGCACCGAATCGCTGGACGCGAGCGTCGACGATGGCAGCGTCGTTGGCACCTTGACGCCGGTGCCCGAGCCGGCCAGTGCGGTCTTGTCGCTGCTCGGGCTGGGCGCGCTGCTTGGCACCCGCCACTGGCGGCGGCGCACCGCGACGAGGGCCTGATGGCCCCAGCCTCTGCTGCACACGAGCGGCTTGCGGCCGGTCCGCCGCCCTGAGCCGCGGGCCCGGGACGGCCCTCCAGGCAGCCCGCCGCACGCCGGCGGTGGGCGCTTGCCTGCTCCACTGCCCGGCTTCAAGGACGTCTTGCGTCGCCGCCGGGCCGGCTCCGGCGGGACGCTTCACCGCCTCTCCCTGCAGCGCACCGCCTCCGAGAGGAGCCGGGCAGACGGCTCGGGCACCCTGCATACCCACCCCTCCCCACGCGTCACGGCGGCACCTGAGCCGGGACCACCGGCCGCGATGGCTTCATCCGGCGGCGGATGGCCCGTCGCCTGGCACACCTGCGGATGAACGCAGCAACGCCCCTCGTGCTATGCCGGCGATGCAGCGCTACGGCGCGTCGCCGGCAGCGGCCGCGCCGAAGCCGCTTCACGGGCGCCATGGCAAGATGGGTGCTGTCCCCGCGCTTCTGGCGCGGCGCCCGTGCCCGCACCCCAAGTGCCTTTCACATCCGGCCACCTCTTGCAAGCTTGTGAACCCGTGAACGCCGAGCCTCGCCTCTTCGCCGCGCTGCGCCGGGCAAGGCGGCGGTATCGAATGCCGCCGTTGCCGGCGGATGCGTGCGAGGCGGCGGCGCGCGGCCCGGACGCGGCCATGGCCTTCGCGATCGATGCGGTGCGACGTGCGCTGGCCGCCCGCCAGGTTCCGGACCCCTCGCTGCGGGCGCTGCTCGTGGACGGGCTGGCCTCCATCATCCAGGCGGCCATGCGACCTTCCGGTGGCGATGCCGCCTTCCAGGCCCTGGTACTGAAGGCGCAAAGCCGCACCGTCCAGGAGCATGTGCGGCTGGCAGCCACGGCACCGGCGGACCGCAAGGCGGTGGGTGCAGCGGTCGGCGCCATCGCCCACCCCGGCAAGCTGGCAAGCCGGCCGGATGACGCGATGTGCGCCGCGCTCGCGCCACTGCATCGCCTCGCATGCAGCGGTGAATGGGATGCACTGAAGCGCACCGCAGGCCGCTTGCTCGACCAGCCGCTCGATGCGGAAGACCGGCTGCGGCTGCAGGCGCTTCGACAGCACGCCGGCCTCGAGCGTCTCGCCCGCGGCGCGGCCCTGGCCGCATCCGACGCGGTGGCCCGGTACCAGGCACTCTGCAAGCAGCGTGGCCCGCTGTCCGGCAGCAGTGAGGCAGCCGCCCGGGGCGCCGCCGCCGGGCACCGGGGTGCGGCGACCGAGGCACGCACGGTACAGGCGCTCGATGCCATGGCCGCGCTGCTCAACCGGGAGGCGCCCCGCGGGGCCCATTACCGCGTGGTGAGCCGCCTGCTCGTTCCGGCCGGCTTCCCGGGCAGCGCAGAGCGAGCCAAGAGCGAATGGGATGCCGCCATCGTCCGCCAGGCCGCCGGGGCGCCCGCGGCGGAGGTGGTGCTCCTGGCCGAGGCGAAGGCCTCGCCGGAGGCGGCCGCGGCGGACCTCTCGCGCCTCCTTCGTGGCCTGCAGCGGCTGTCGCTGGCGCCACCGGCGGACGTGTTCCTGTTTCCGTCCGATGGTGCAGCGGTGCGCCTGACCGGCGAGTCCCTGCGCCAGCTGGTGCCGCACGAGCATTCGCTGCCGAAGCAGGTCATCTACTGCTGTGACGCGCCCCTCGAGCCCTCGGTGCCGCTGCTGGGCGCCGCCGCCCGGGGGGCGTTGCTGGCAGAGCCTGCCAGCGTGGACTTCGCGGTACGGCTTGCCAACCACGAGGCGCCTGTTGCCGAGCGGCTCCACCCCGTGTGGACGCGGCTGGTCGAGGACGCGCAGCTGAAGTGGATCCTTCACCAGGATGAGAACGCGCGGACCACACGGGAGGCCATGCTGCATCCCGAAGATGTGCTGGAGGCGGTCGCGGCGGCCGGGCAGGATGGATGAGACTCCAGCATCACCGCCTTTTCTCTGAACCAGGAACACCGCCGCTGCGATCAGCCCCCAAGCCCAGCCCAACGGCCCGCCTTGCGTGCAGGCCGACCTGCGGGTTGGAACCGGCTCCTTGCGGGACACCGGGGCCGGCCTTCGGCCGCCCTCCAAGACCAGGGAGGCCTCCTGTCCGGCAGCCATCCTCAGTTCAGCCAGCGCGCAGCCTCCTGCAGCGAGTTGGGAGCTGGCGGCAAGTCCGCGCGTGAGAAGCGCACCAGGGTGAAGGCGCGCTCCCGCGCTGGATCGCCCGGCACGCGCGCCATCTGGAATTCGACCGTCTCACCGGCCTCCGTGCTGCCTCGCTGCAGCACCACATTCATCAGGCTCACCCGCATCGACCTGCCCCACACATGCAGGAATGCGGCCGGATTGCGAAACACCTCGACCATGCACTCGATCTGCCGATCCAAGGCCTGGGTTCGCAGTCCCAGCCTGTACAGGTCGCGCTCATTGGCTTCGAGCTCCTGCTGCAGCCGGACCAGCTTTCCCCGGTCGATCTCCATGCGGCTGTCGAGGATGGACCGCACTCCCGCGCCCCGCCTTTCCAGCAAGTGCCATCGCGTCAGCAGCAGCGCACGCTCCCGTTCCAGCACCTCGCGTCGGCCCTGCTCGGCGGTGATCCGGGCCAGCCCTTCGATGGCCAGCTGGTCCACCATTCGCCGCACGATGTCCTGCCTGAGACCGGCCAGCGTGCGCGCACAGATGCGTACCTGGTGGTCCGAGAAGTTCACCACCGTCTGAAGGACGTCCGTGCGCGCCACCTCGCCGTCCTGCGCGCACCCGAACCGGCCATGAGCCTCCATGTCCATGCCCAACACCGCATAGGCCTCCTGGGCATCCGGCGACTCGTCGAAGAACGTGCGCAGCTCGGCTGATCGGCCGAAGGCGGCCGCCATCTCTCCCGGCGAGCTGAAGAAGGTGCGAATGAGGGAATTGCTGGCCCAGATCGAGATGCTGGCGTCGAGCGGAGCCGGCAGCCCGGCCACCAGCTCCTCGACGTATTCCAGACAAATCTGGAGCGGGCCGGCCAGCCGTTGCTTGTAGCGGTGTGCCATGCGCAAGCGCGGCGCCACCTTGACGACCCGCGCCATCATCTCGTCGATAGGGTGCTCGACCGACCCCTGTCGGTGCCGATCGCGCTGCAACCACCTGCGTAGCATTTCCATGCCCTGACTCCTGACCACGCTCGCCCCGGTACCCCCCGGGCTGCGACAACACTAGACGGCCGATTTGCGGGCGTCCATGGGGCAACGGGAAGCAGCGGGCGGCCCATCCGATACTTGATGGATCGGTGCGGGTCGAGGGCAGTGCTGCCCGCCCGCGGTCCCATGTTCTCCGCCTCGCACCACGCTTAATGTCGCCCGAGAGGTGGGCAGCAGCTCGGCAGTTGCACAAGGCGCAGCCGACTGCCAGCGCACGCATTGACGTTGGCGAAGGGTGGCTGGGCCCGGAGAGGCGATGCCACGGTCTTCGTCGCTGAACCGGGAGAAGCGGCATGGAGCATCTGTGGCATGAGGGCCCCGAGTGGGCCAAGGCCTTGGGCCGTCGGCATGACCTGGCCTGGATCGGCGCCCGCGGCGCAGAGGCGCAGCCTCGTCCAGCAGGCACGCTGCACCCGTTCACGGTGGTCCTCCGGGCGCCGGTCTCACCCACTCAGTACGAAACAGTCGTGGCCTACGCCCATGATTGGCAGGTGGCGGTTCGCTTCGCACTCGACGGGCGCCAGCATCACGATGTGTGCGCGGTGTTCCGTGGTTCACAAGATGACGTCTGGAACCCATGAACGATCCGCAGGCACCAGAGCCCGCTGCGGTCCGGCACGCTGGTGGGGCTCCTCGCCCGGCTTCGCCCTGCCATCGCGGCTGGGCAGGACGACGCCATTGCGACGACCGAGGAGCTGCGCACCATCCGGCCGCTCGATATGCGGGGCTTGCGGCAGGACACTGTCTACCTTCTCCGTGCGCAGCCCTGTGCGCGACGCTCCTGCGCCTGACGCTCATCGGCCGGTGGCCGCGCGAGGACAGGCACCATGCCGCGACGCGAAGGAGACCGGATGGGCACGGCCCGCGCCCGACCCGTTGCTGGCGTCAGTCAGGCACCTGGCCCTCTTGCGCGGCCCACCGTTGTGCCCTCCGCCGCCTATCGCCTGCCGAGAAGCGGCGGCCGCGCGGGCCGAACGGATGCGCTGGCTTGCAGTTGTCAGCGCACCTGCCCCTTGCAGCAAGGCCCGCGTTCAGCCGGGTATTGCGGAAAGGCACCTGCCCAAAGGCACCTGCCCAAAGGCACCTGCCCAAAGGCACCTGCCCAAAGGCACCTGCGGAAAGGCAGCTGCCTACTGCCCCGGATGGGGCTTCTTCTCGACCCAGGACTGGGTCTGTTCGTTCCACTGGTGGGTGGTCATGAACCTCTCGGTGTCAGCACGTCTTTGCTCGCGTGTCAGGGTGCTCATCTCCCGCGGAGCACCGCCGATCGGCTGCCAGCTTGCAGAATGATTGTCCCAGCGATGCCGGCTGAGGAAGGCGTCGCGCTCCGCCTTGACCTCGTCCCGGCTCTTCAGCGTCTGCGGCGGCTTGGCGCCGCTCTTGGGGACCCAGGTCGCGCTGTGCTCGTCCCAGCGATGGGTCCTGAGGAACTCGTCGCGCTCGCTCTTCACCTGATCGCGTGTGGTGGTGATGGCCGCTTCGGCTGCCGCCGAGATCTGCGCGCCAGCAGGCAGCAGTGCCAACGCCGACCCCACGCCGACCAGCGCTGCGATGAAGACAAGGGGGGTTCATGATGCTTCCTTCCATGATGGGCTCGCTGCAAGACAATAGGCCGCTGGGAGGCCAGCGTGAATTCAGGACGGGTGAGGCAGGCGCTGCCCCTCACCCCTCACTGCCAGCTAGAACAGCAAGCCCAACAACTGCTTCAGCAGCTCCTCCAAGGGCATCATCGTCAGTGCCAGCGGCGCCATCGGCGCCAGTGCGGCAGCGGCAAGCTGCAGGAGCGTGTCGCGTGTGACCGGCACGATGCGCATGTTCCTGATCACGTCGAAACTGTTGCTCAGATCGGCCAGCGACTGGATGTCGCTGCTACCCACCAATCGCTCGTCCTCGGGCGCATCACCGCGTTGCCATTTGGCTTCGAAACCGCGCACATAGCGCTCGGCCAAGGCGCCATATTCCATCAGTCCAATGCGTTTTGCGGCTGCCAGCTGAGGCGCAAAGACCAGCAGCGGCCCGAATACGAGGCACAGCAGGAAGACCACCATCACCGCGATCTGCACCTTGAAGTCCGGCAGCGTGTCACCGACGAAGAGAATGCGGCTGGCAAACTGGCCAGCCGCCAACGTGCCATGCGCAACGAGCAGCAGCGTGAATGCGTAGACAGCGTTTGAAAGGAATCCGAGCCCGCCGACACGGTCCGGGTGGGTGGCCACCAGGACCGGCCGCAGCCGCGAGACCTGCCACAGGAATCGCGCCCAGATGAACAGCCGAAAGTACCACCGCACCAACAGGAACTGGAAGATCGGCAGGCTCACATAGCCATACCAGGTCCCGGCGATCGTCAGCTCCGAGTCCACACCCGACCGTACCGCCACCCAGGTGGACGCCGGCAGGAAGACGTACCGGCGCGACAGGACGAAGGCACCGACGGTGTAGACGACAAGGAGCAGCCCGAGCTCGGCGCGCACCGAGTTGCGCATGCGGCAGGCCGCCCTGATGGCTGCGGCGAAGCCCGGCATCGCGGGCTCGCGAATCAGATCGCGCTCCAGAAACGCCCGCACGATCGGGCCCATGCGCTGATGCACCACCAGCTCCGACAGGATCAGCAGTGGCAGCGCAACCAGGAACCGGACATGCACCTCGACGTCGAACAGGAAGGGCACGGCCAAGCCGCCACCGAGCGCATGTTCTTCGAGCGCCGATATCGCCAGCAGCGGCAACCACGCCAGCAGCGCGATGACAGCGATGC
The DNA here is from genome assembly GCF_030419005.1 of Eleftheria terrae. Classification (NCBI taxonomy): domain Bacteria; kingdom Pseudomonadati; phylum Pseudomonadota; class Betaproteobacteria; order Burkholderiales; genus Eleftheria; species Eleftheria terrae. The sequence continues at coordinate 446,290 of NZ_CP106952.1, read as the reverse complement.
GCTGGCGCACCAGGAGCAGCGCGTTGTCGGACAGATGGGCCCGGCGCAGCAACTGGAACAGCGGGCCACCCAGCACGAGTGAAAAATCGTGTGCCTCCCGCAGCATCTCCTCGGCAGCGGCCGGGGAGGACGGGCGGCGTTCCGTTGCCCGTCCATCCCGGGGCAGCGGCGCGCCTGCGTGGCCCGGCGCTGCCGTCATGGAGCGGTGGCGTCTCTGACGTCGCTGGCACTGATCGCCCGCCACCGCCCTTCGATGTGGCACAGGCTGAGCGAGGTGCTGCCCTTGCGGCCGCCCACCTCGAAATCCATCCGCAAGGTGCGGCAGGGGTGGTCACGCCAGCGAAATGACTTGGCCGCAGTGATCTGGCCACGGTTCCGGGTCACGGGATTGTTCCAACTTCCCGAAACAGGGTCCTGCGGGTCGTTCAACACCGCCCGCGCAACTTCCCTCAGGAGACGCACATCGTCATCACTCAACTGCTCTGCCGGGGTGTCTTTCAGCAAGGCAGTCCAGTTTTGCGCCGCTGCTGGCTGCGAGACTTCGAGCACAAGGGCACATAGTGCCGCCTGAACGACCCAGGCAAGCGCCCGGGCTGGCACCGTCCCTGGCGGCCTTGACGACATCTGCATCGCAACTCCTCGTCCGGCGGCTGCCGCCGGGTTGAACCGAGCGCAATCGCAGCCACAGGGGCTTCGCCGCGACGGCCCGACGTTCGACTTGCCGGCCGCTGTGCGGCCCAGGAACCGGCCCGGGGTCACCCCTGCCCCAGGGCGGAGGTGCGAGGCGGCGACGGACAAGTGCCAACAGAGCAGCGGCGCCGCGCCGGCAAGCCGCCCGGCTCAGCGCTGCCCTGCGGGAAGCACCCTCACCGCCAGGGCTTCGTGGACCACGGCCACGACCTGGTCGCCCACCTTCACGCCGGCCAGGATCGCCTTGTCCTTCACCCTGAAGTCGCCGACACGGCCTTGCGGTCCTTGCAAGCGCACCGTCTGCTGGTACGGGTCGACCGCCAGCACATTGGTCACCACGGTCGTCCGCTTGTTGGCCTGCAAGCCGGGCTTACCGTCTTGCAGTGCGCGTGCCTCGGCTTCTGCCTCCACCTGTTCGCGGATGCCGTCACCGCCTTTGCGCAAGGCCACTGCCACGGCGAGTTGATAGTCCAGGCGAACGAGGTCGCCGACCTTCACGCGGTCCAGCGCTACCGAAGGATGAACCCGGTAGGTTCCCTCCCTCCCTTGCGGCCCCATCAACGTGACGGTGCGCTGTTCGCCATCCACCTTGGTGACGGTCCCGGTGAGGCTGGCCTGCATGCCGGCTGCCTTGCCGCCGGTCTCGGTCGGTGCGGCGCTGGCCGCCAGCGGCCCGGCGAACGCGAACACCACAGCCAGGGCAAGCGAGGTCAGGAGGAATGGCAAGCGCAGCATGTGTTCTCCCGCGGACCCGGCCACAGCAGCCGGTCACCTTCCAAGATAGGCGCGTCACAGCGTCGCTGCCACGGTGGTCGGGGACAGGCGCCCTGCCTCTGTCCCTCGGTCAGCACGGTCCTTTGCCGCGGTGAGGCTCGCCACCGTGGCTCCTGGCTCCGTCGCCCGGCGCAGGGCGGTGCCGGAGAATGCTCCGCGACATGCCGCTATGCTGCCGCGGCCAGCGCTCCTCCTCGCATTCTGCAAGCCCTCATGCTTCATCGACCGCCCACTGTTTTGCGTGCCACCACTGCTTCCCCCGGATGGGTACCGCCTCCGGGGGCGAAGCACCACCGACTTGCAAGGGGCCTCCCGCCGTGCGCCGCCGCGCCGAGGAAGGCCGTGGCGCACGACCCGCGGGGCCGGCGCCGTCTCCTGGCCGTGGCGGTGCGAGCATGACGGAAGTTGCCATCGTCGGTGGCGGGCTGTCCGGCATGGCGGTCGCACTCCTGCTGCAAGCCCGCGGCGTCTCGACCATGCTGTTTGAAGCCCACTCACGGCTGGGGGGCTGTGCCGGCTTCTATGCACGCAGCGGCTTCAGCTTCGACATCGGGGCGACAACGCTGGTCGACTTCCATGAGGAAGGGCTCGGCGGCCAATGGCTGCAGGACGTCGGCCTGCCGCCCCTGGCGGGTGAGTTCCTGCCGGGCTACCTGGCATGGCTGCCGGATCGCACGGTGGAGGTGGCGCGCGACCCCCTCACCTGGGCTCGCGAACGGCTGGCCTGCCTGGGCAGTACCGATCGGCATGTGGCGTTCTGGCGGCTGCTCGACGACCTGGCCGACGCATTCTGGCCTGCGACGCGCCGTGGCTTGCGCATGCCCTTGCGAAGCGCCGCGGACCTGTGGCAGAACTGGCGCGCACTGAAGGCGCGCGACCTGCCCCTGCTGCGCTACCTGGGGTGGTCGATGGGAGACGCCCTGGACCGCCATGGGCTGGGCCAGGACACGGCGCTGAAAGGGCTGCTGTCGATGATGATCGAGGACACGGTGCACGCCCAGCTGGGGACGGCTCCCTTGATCAATGCAGCGCTTGGCATCTCCATCCGCGGCGCCGGCCTGGCACGTCCGGTGGGTGGCATGCGCGGATTCTGGCGTTCGCTCGCGGCCCGCTATGTGGAGCTGGGCGGCCGGCTGAAGCTGATGACGCCGGTCGAGCATATCGAAGGCCGCCTGGGCGCATTCTCGGTACGTGCCGGGATGCAGTCCTATCCGGCCTCCCAAGTGGTGTGCGCCTTGCCGTTTCAAGCGGCCCAGCGCATCGCACCGGGTTGTGTGGGCCCGGGGCTCGAACGCTACATCACACGCGATGCGAAAGCGCAGGGCGGCGGCCTGGTGTTGTGCCTCGGCGTGCCGGAGGCAGAGTTGCTCCCCGCCCATCGCGGCCACCGGCATCACCAGCTGCTGCAAGACTACGGTTCGCCGCTGGGCAACGGGAACAACATGTTCATCTCCGCTTCCGCGGCCGAGGACACGCTGAGTGCTCCAGCCGGCTGGCGGGCGGTGATGGTGTCCACCCATTGCGAGCTGTCCGACTGGGAAGCTGCCGAGGGCGCCGGGTACCAGCACGCCAAGGCAGCAGCGACCCAGCGGCTGCTGTCATTCGCCAGGCGCGTGTACCCGGAGCTCGGCAGCCAGGCGCGAGTCATGGAGTTGGGCACGCCCCGCAGCTACGAGCGATTCACCGGGCGCCCGCGCGGCGCCATCGGGGGTGCCCGGCTGTCAATGACGAACTCCAACCAGCACGCCGTGCCGTACGACATCGGAAGGCGCGGTTTCTGGTTGGCCGGCGATACCACCTGGCCGGGACTCGGCACGGTGGCCTGCGTGCTGGGTGCACGACATGTGGCCGACGGCGTCCGTGCGCTGGCGCGTCGCCGGACGGCTTGCCCGCCACGGACGGCCCAAAGGCTGCCGATCGGGCCGCGGTGAGCCGGCCTCATGGCCGCCCCTCGCGCCGGCTTCGCTGTGGGCCGCGGTGGCAGGCAGAGGCTGCAGCACCCGTGATGGACGCCGAGCGCCCGCCCCCTGTCGTCAGGCGGCACGATGACCGCCGCACCGGCCCGGCGAAGGGTGAAGTCAGTCGGCCCTGCCGAGTGCCGGCGCCGCCGCGGCCCGTCCCTCGGGCTGCCGGGCCAGCGCCTCGCGGGACATCTCCAGCGCCCGCAGCAGGTCGGCAGGATCGAGCGGCTTTTGCCAGAACTGGTCAAAGCCGGCATCCAGGCAGCGCAACCGGTCGCGCGGGCCGCCGTGGCCGGTGACGCAGACCGAGACCCGCGGCGCGGTGCCCGCGCCGCTGTGCAACCGGCGCAGCACTTCACATCCGTCGAATCCGGGCAGGTCGAGATCGATGAAGGCGGCATGCGGCTGTGCCGCAGCCGCTGCTTCCACTGCAGAGGGCCCGTCATAGGCCACCGCCGTCTTGCAGCCCAGCAACTCCAGCAGGCAGCACAGCGACGTCGCTGCATCGACGTTGTCGTCCACGACCAGCACGACCAGTTCCTTTGCCGCGGCCAACTCTTCGCCGAACTGCATCATCGTGATTCCCTTCTCTTGCATGGCCAACGGCTCGGGCAGATACACACCGGCGCAGCAGGTCCATGCTGGCGGGCACCTGCCCACCGTGTTCGAAACCCGGCCCCGCATCCCTGTGCACGGGGCCGAGGTTTCGCGAATTCAACAAAGCCGCAGCCGTGCGGCGGTCAACGAATTCCGGCCAGGAAAGGTGTGGGCAGCAACTTCAATCACCACGACGCCGGCGCTCGGAAGGCGTGGGCTGCTTCGCCTTGCCTTCCCACTCCCTTCAGTCAATTCCACCCAGGGGGCGCACCTCCGTCACAGCGGCCGCTCGGTCGCCCGGCGGATGCCGGGCGCCGATCGGCACGTGGTGGCTGCTGCGCCGCCCTGCCCGGCTTTGCTAACCTCTTGCCGCCGGGTGGGAACCGAGAGCCGCCATGGTCCTTGCCCTCGCCCCATGGGGCGTGAGTGAGTAGATTTCGACGCTCTGCATGCATCGCCTTCCCTGGAAAGTAGAATGTTACGCTGCTCAAGAATAGGGGCACCCCTAAGAGGTAACTTCTTGTTCTCCTGGCGGCATTCGTGTACGCATATCGCACTTCTCCGATTAGAAACGGGAGAAAAGGGAGTAACAAGATGCGTTTTCGCCGCAGGTGGGCACCTTGATCGAGGCCGCGGAACTCGCCAGCTATGACTGGCTGAGCATCCCCATGTGGGTGTTCGACAAGCGCCAGCTCCGCATCACCTGGGCGAACGCGTCGGCGCTGGAGTTCTGGGACGCCGCGTCGTTGGCCGACCTGCGGCAGCGCGACTTCTCCGACATGACACCGACCGCCCTGGTGCGCCTGGACTCGGTGTACCGCAGTGCGCTGGAGGGTGTGGCTGTCGAGGAGCAGTGGACCCTGTATCCGCGCGGACGGCCCAAGCAGATCGTGCTGACCAGCAACGTGGTGCGTGCCGCGGATGGCAGCACCGACGGCATCCTGTTCTGCGCGGCCCACCTGCGGGCGGTGCCCGACTCGCAGCTGCGCGGGGTCCAGGTGTTGTCCTATACCGCCACCGTGGTGGCGCTCTACCGGCTGGACGGCACTGTCTTGTTCCGCAATCCGGCGGCCGTGGTGGCCTGGGACGAGCTGCCCGGGCGGGCCGGTGTCTCGCCCCTGCACGCCACCTTCGCCAGCCGGGAGGATGCCGAGGCCATCGTGGCGGCGGTCAGCCGGCAGGAGCGGGTGATGGCCGAGTTCACGATGCTCACCTCACGCCAGGGCGAGCGCATCTTCGAGCTGGACTGCCGGCCGCTGACCGATCCGGTGGATGCCAAGCTGGTGCTGGGCATCAGCGGCCGCGACGTGACCGAATACCGCCAGGTCGAGAAAGAACGCGACGCCTTGCGCGAGGCGCAACTGCGCCGCGCCCGGGCGGCCGCCGAGTCGGAGAAGGAACTGACGGTGGCCGCCCGCAAGGTGTTCATGGCGACCGCCTCCCACGAGCTGCGCACCCCCTTGCAAAGCATCATGAGCAGCCTCGAACTGCTGGAGCGTTATCCGCACGAGATCGAGACCTGCATCGGCCCCTTGCGCGAGGCCACCCAGCAACTGAACCAGATCGCCGCCGACCTGGTGGAGTTCGTGCGCGCCGACAGCGCCCCCGGCCTGCGGCTGCGGGTGCTGCACCTGTCCACCTTCCTGCGGCGCACGCTGAGCCAGATCCGCAAGCAGGCGCTGGCCAAGAACCTTGAGTTCACGACCGATTTCGAGGGCATGGACCTGCGCATCGAGATCGACGAAATCCGCATGCGGCAGATCCTGACCAATGTGGCCGGCAACGCGGTGAAGTACACGCCTTCGGGCTCGGTGTCGGTGAAGGCGGCGCTGTCGCCCGACGGCCGGCTCTCGGTCTCGGTGAAGGACACCGGGGTCGGCATGAGCAAGGCGGCCACCAGCCGGGCCGTGGAGCCCTTCGTGCGCGGGCGCGGCAGCCGGCTGTTGAATCCGCAAGGCCTGGGCTTGGGGCTGGCGATCGTTCAGTCGCACCTGGCCGACATGGGCGGGCGGATGAAGATCGAGTCCGAGCCCCAGAAGGGCACCGAGGTCACGCTGCTGGTGCCCTGTCGACGTGTGGAAGCTGAGCCTGACGGTCCAGCATCGACTTGAGCTTCTCGGCGACGATGGAGGCCGGGAAGGGCTTGACGCAGACGTCGATCCGGTGGGTGCGGACCAGGTCGGCGATCTCGCTCTCGTTCTTCTCGCGTGACTGAATGGTGCCGGTCAGCAGCACGATGGGGCTGGCCGCGTCCACCGTGCGGATGGCCTCGATGACCGAGCGCGAGGTGCGGCCCCGCGACAGCGTCCAGTCGAGGATGTAGGCATCGGGCCGCGGCTCCGACTGCAGCAGTGCGAGCACGCCCTCGGGCTCCTTGAAGTACTGCGCATCGAAGCCGGCGTCGATGCGCAGGAAGCGGCACAGCGGCAAGGTGGCCGTCTCTTCGTCGTCAAGCACCACCACCAGCGGCCCCGCCGTGCCGAAGGCATCGACATGGAAGCTGAGCACGCCTTCGAGCTTGCTGCCGGGCGGTGCATCGCCGGCCTGGCAGACGACCAGCTGGCCATCGGTGCCCTGCTCGTAGGCGACGAACAAGTCACTGCGGCCCGAGGCGGCCTTGCGAGTCACGACCGTGCATGGCCACTTGCCGCCACCCACATGCAGCACCGCCTTGCGGGTACCGGGGATCTGTCGCTCTTCCGGGAAGTCGGCCTGCAGCAGCGCGGTGACGGTGGTGCCGAAGTGATCGGCAATGGCGAACAACTCCTGCAGAGAGAGGATGCTTTCGTCGGTGAGGCGCCGCGCAGCCGTCTTGGGCGTGCCGCCGATGATGCCGGCCACCACGCGCGCCCAGCTCTTCTGCGGGATGCCCTTGCGGCGGAGAAGTCCCTTCAGCACGGACACTTCTCTTGGCTTCATGCGGTCATCGGTCATGGCAGAGGAGGGAAGCGAACTTTCGGTTGCCGTCGGGCCACTGCCAAGGGGCAATATGGTCAAATGCAGCGCTCGAAGAATAGCTCGGTAGGAAATGGCTCAAGTGACAAAAATGAACTGTTCTGTATTCGCCGGAAGTCTCGACGATCAAGACCTGCAGCGCAAGATGATGCTGTTGTCATCTTCCATCCGCGTTCAGGAGGTGTGCTGATGTCCAAGGCTTATCAATTCAGGGCCGGCCAGGGCCTGGAGTCGCTTGAGATCGTGACGCGGGCGCCCCGCGCGCTGCAGCCGCATGAAGTGCGGGTGGCCATGCAAGCCGTGTCGCTCAACTACCGTGACGTGATGATCTATCGCGGCCACTATCCGGCGCCGACCGACCGGGCGGTGGTGCCCTGCTCCGACGGTGCAGGCACCGTCATCGAGGCCGGTGCCGAGGCGGCTGCGTCCTTCCGTGCCGGCGACGCCGTCGTCGGTGCCTTCTTCCCCGACTGGCAAGACGGCGCGCCGACGCCGCAAACCGTCGCCGTCAGCACCGGCTGCAACATCGACGGCTGGCTGGCCGAGGAAGTGGTGATGGACAGCCGCGCCCTGGTGCGCATCCCCGACGGCGTGTCGCATGCCGCAGCGGCCTGCGCTCCGTGCGCCGGCGTGACCGCCTGGGTCTCGATGTTCGAGGCAGCCCGCCTGAAGGCCGGCGACACGGTCCTGATCCAGGGCACCGGCGGCGTGGCCATGTGGGCGGCGCGCCTGGCCGGTGCACGCGGCATCCGGGCCATCGTGGTGAGCTCCGATGCGGCCAAGGCAGCGCTGATCCAGCCGGCCGGCGGCGCCTTCGTGAGCTATGTCGAGCAGCCGCAATGGTCGCAAGCGGTGATGCAGATCACCGAGGGCCGGGGCGCCAACCTGGTGCTGGAACTGGGCGGCAATTCGACCATCGGCGAATCGCTGCGCTCGCTGGCCTTCGGCGGCCATGTGGCCATCATTGGCGGCCTGGGCGGCTGGACCTATGACGCGATGGAGCCGCTGCAGCTGATCACCAAGATGGCCACCGCCCATGGCATCTATGTGGGCAGCACGCGCTCGCTGGCCGAGCTGCTGGCCTGCATGCAGGAGCACCGCCTCGAGCCGCACATTTCCGCGCGCTTCGCCTTCGACGATGCACCCGCCGCCTTCAAGGCGCTGGAGGCCGGCCGGCACGTCGGCAAGATCGTCATCGAGAAGCCGTGAGTGCCGCAGGCGGTGCTGCCATCGAGGCGGCATCGCCCCTTCCAACCGTTTCGACCTGAAGGATCCGCCGCATGAGCCACCACCCTCCCGTGCAGCCGCTGCCCCAGACGCCGCTGGGGCGTTTCCGCCACTACCGCGGTGGCGAATACGAGGTGATCTGCATGGCCCGGCACAGCGAAACCGAGGAAGCACTGGTGGTCTACCGCCAGCTGGACCGCGACACCGGCTACTGGGTGCGTCCGCACTCGATGTTCTTCGAGAACGTCGAGCATGAGGGCCAGCTGCAGCCGCGGTTCCGCCAGATCACCGAGTAGCGGCTGCGGCACGCTGGGCTGCCGCGTTGGCGGGCTGGCGGCCTCCGCTGCCTTGAGCTGCTTGGGGCAGGCGGGCGCCTCGTCGGCACAGGCCCGGCCTGGCGCGCCAGGGCGGTGCCCGGCGCCGCACTCGTGTCCGGTGTAGCGCCTCCGCGCGCTGGATCACAGCGGCCCGTCGTGTCGCCAGTGGGTGCAAAAGCGCCCGAGGGACGCAGCGCCTTGCACACCGGCCGCGGCCCGCTCCAGCACCACCCCCGCACCGCCGTTTGCCAGGGCAGGCGCCACGAGGAGCCGGCGAACGGGCCCGGGTCTCGCCCATCAACCACAAGGGCCCGCTCGGGCCGGTGCTGCTCGGCACCAGCCTGGCCTACGCAGGAGCGGGGTCCGAACGGCCGGCCTCGATCGCGTAGAGCGCGTACTCGCGGTCCGGCAAGGCCAGCCAGCGTTCGAAGACGAGGCCGACGCGGCGCAATACCGAGATCGAAGCCGGATTGTCGGGCCGCGTGATGGCCACCACCCGTGGCAGTCCCAGCGGGCCCAGCGCCTGGCGCAGCACCGCGGCAGCCGACTCCACCGCATAGCCGCGCCCGGTGTACCGCTCCAGCATCGCATAGCCGATCTCCACATCACCGACACCGGCGCGCTGCACCAGCCCGCAGATGCCGACCGGTTCGTCATCCTCCTTCCGGGCGACCCGGCACATGCCGAAGCCGCCCTCGACACAGGGCGTGGCAGAACGGGCGATGTAGTCACGCGCGGCAGCCAGGTCCTGCACCCCGCGGTCGCCGATATGGCGATGGAAGGAAGCTTCGTTCAGCAGCCGGAGCACGAAGGACGCATCTTCCGCCTGCAGGGGCCGCACCGACAGCCGCTGGGTCTCGATCAGGGACACGGTGGTTTCCTTCTCCTTTCCTTCTTGAGGGCCAGCGCTTGCCAGCGGCGCGCCACAGCGGGGACGCGGCAGGCCCGGGGCCGGCAACCGCCGGCTTGGGTGACGCCCCGATTATTTCGTTGCGATGCTGCCGGTGCAAATGGCGGGGGAGTGCCGTGCTGCTGCGGCCCCCGATGACGACATGGGCCACGGCGCAGGAAGGGCGCTCTACGCATGAGGAGGCAGGGTGATGTGGAACTCGGCGCCGCCCTCGGGGTTGCCGGTGGCCCGGATTCGACCGCCATGCCCCTCGATGATCGAGCGCACGATCGACAGTCCCATCCCCATGCCGGAGGCCTTGGTGGTGTAGAACGGCTCGAACACCCGCTGCTCGGCCCCCGGCGGCAGGCCGGGACCGTTGTCTCGGACCCTGAGGGCCACGCTGCCGTCCTCGTCCACCGCCGTGTGGATCTCGACCTTGCCCGCTGCGGCTGGCGATCCGGAGGCGGCCTCGAAGGCATTGAGCACCAGGTTCAGCAGGACCTGCTGCAGCTGTACGCGGTCGGCCTGCACCGTCAGCGGACCGGGCGCGAGCGACAGCGCGATCGGCATGCGGCGCATGAGCGATTCGCCGGCCAGCAGTTTCACGACGCGCTGCACCACCTCGTTCACGTCCACCGCCGAGCGCTCGCTCTCGCGCCGCATGGCCATCTCGCGGATTCGCCCAAGGAGGTCCGCGGCCCGTTTCACGTCGTCCACGATGTCCTGCATGATCTCTTTCAGCTCCGCCACCCCCACCTGCTCCCGCGAGAGCAGGCGTGCCGCGGTGCGGGCATTGCCGAGGACGGCGGTGAGCGGCTGGCTCAGCTCGTGCGCCAAGGAAGCCACCAGTTCGCCCATGGCCGACACCCTGGCCAGGTGCACCACTTGCGCCCGCAGGCCTTGCAGCTCCTGGTGCGCGCGAAGGCGCCTGAGTCGCTCCCGGACCAGCACGCCAATGAGCGTCAGATGCGTCACCGCCAACAGCCCGGCAGCCAGGTACAGCCGGTGCAGATCGATCCGCAGGCGGGTGGCAGCGGGGCCTCTGCCGTCCACCAGGGGCGTCGCGGACCACCAGGTGCCGCTGTCGGTCGTCCAAGCCGCCGGCGTGCGCAGCTCGGCGCTGCCTGACAACAGCGGGATCGCGCTCGCCCCTCTTGCCAGCGCCTCCATCGCGAGGACGTCCCGCGCACCTGGCGCTTGCAGCCGCCTCTTGTCTTCCACGCTGCCCTGCGGGTCGGCCGCGGTGATGCCGCTGCCTCTGGCCCGTGGCCAAGGACAACCATCGACCGCCAGGGGTTCCGGCCACTCTGCGGCCGCGGGCGCCGGCATCACCCGCCCCCGCACCGCCAGGCAGGCGCCGCCCTCGGCGCTGGCGAGCAGCAGATGCGGGGGCCTGTACGGCTCACGCCAGCGCGCCGGGGACAGGTCGCTGCAGCGACTGCCCCACCAGCGCATCCTTTCACCGCCTGCGGCAGGACAGCCAAAGGGGCCAGCGAAGGACGCGACCTTGTGTGCCGCATCAAGGTGAGGAGAAGATGGTGCGGCACGGCCAGCGACTTCCACCACCAGCGGTTCCACCGGCCCGGCGTCTGCCGGGCTTGCCGGGGTCGCCGCTGCGCCCAGGCAGGACAGACTGCCGAGCACGGGCGCAAGAGCCATCTTCCTCAATAGGTCGACCGCTTCCCCATCGAACGTCCTGATGTCGTTGGTTCAGTCATTCCCTTCGCGACAGGCCCGCCGCATGCCTCGATGACGGCCACTGCGACGGCCGGCGCCGTCGGCTCATCGTGTCGGGAAGGGGAAGCGGCACCTGGCAGGCCGCGGGTTCGGCTGGGCAGGAAGGGACGGCTTGATGGTGGCAAACGGCCTGGCCCACGACGCATGGCTCAAGGTTCGTGGAAATGTCGTCCATCCCCCTGTCAAACGCAAGAACTATGACAGTCGGGAGGCCGACGACTGTCAAAGTTGCAGAGGCCCTCGCAGCCCGCCGGGCCCGCCGCCCCGCCTCGCAGGCGGCGCTGTGGCGCCGGCCGGCCCCCATCGCGGGCGATCAACGCCAGCTTCCGCCGTCTGCCCTGCAAGGGAAGGCTCGCTCGACAACGCGCACCAACTCGGCGACCGAGCGCACGCACATCTTGCGGATGCCACGGGCGCGGTGCACCTTGATGGTCTTCTCCGACGTGCCGAGGTCGGCCGCGATCTGCTTGTTCAGGCGTCCGGCAATGACATGCCCCAGCACCTCCCGCTCGCGGGGCGTGAGGCTGGCCAGCCGGGACTCGGTCGCCAGCCGCAGGGCATGCGCCTGCCGCAGGCTGCGGCTTCTCTCCACCGCATGCGCGACGGCAGCCAGCAGCACCTCGTCATCGACCGGTTTGGTGAGGAAATCGACGGCGCCGTCCTTCATCGCCCGCACGCACATCGGCACGTCGGCTCGCCCGGTCAGGAAAACGATGGGCGGGCAATTCCCGCGTCCGATCAGCATCTGCTGCAAGGTGAGGCCGTCCAGCGTGGCCATCCCGATATCGAGGATGAGACAGCCGTCAGCGCCTGCATCATCGTGTTCTAGAAACGCTTCCGCGCACTGGAAGGTCCGCACGGCATACCCCTGGACCGCCAGCAGGCGCGAGACCGCCCTGCACACCGAGCTGTCGTCGTCCACCACGCAGATCTGCGCCGGCGCCGCAGACCGTGCCAGCGCCTCGGGGTCAGCCATCCTTCCATCTGCTGTCATCGGCTCGCCTCCAGTTGACGCCACAGCGCCACGCCACGGGGGTTCGATGATAGGCACGTGCAAGGCAGGAACCAAGCGTGCCGGGAGATGGCCCGGGGACCCGCGTCAGCGGCCCCCCGGGCCATCGGGGTTTCGGCACCCGGCCGGAGCCGGGTGCCGAGGCTCTGCCATCTGCTTGCGATCCACTCTCTCGAAGAAGCGGTCTGTCAACGGCAGGCGGCGCCCGCGCTGCGAAATGGGCAGCGCCATGTCCGCCGACCGGGTGGCATGGGCGGCCTGCGGGTGCCGGTCCGGCACGCAGGACCGGGCCGGCATGGCGGGCATGCTCACAGCGGCCCCCGTGCACGCTGCCATCCCGCCCCACGCCTGCTTGCGCAGGCACCGCACCGCGGAGGACGCCAACCCCACCTCTCCGGACAAGACGCGCCATACAACTCCCCACCCGACTGGCTGATGTGTTCCATCTTCGTCCAGCCGATGGGGTGCAGGCATTGGACATAGGTCCCATACGCGGCCCCGCAGCAGGCGGGCGCCTCCCACGAACGGCAGCCGCACGGGCGGCGCGGGATGTGGACCTAGGTCCAATAGGCCGCCGAAAGAGGGCGCCTCCATACTGCCGCCGAATTGCACCGGCGAGGGATTGCCGGCGCAGGCCTTCCACAGACGTACCCGATCGCCCTGTCGCCGATGAGGACCCGCTTGAGCCCGACGAACCACCGCCCTGCTTCCGCCACGTCGTCCCGGCCCGCATGCAAGTGGCCAGTGCTGGCGGCCTTCGCCGCCGTGTTGCTGGCGCTGCGGGCGCAGCACCGGGCCTTGCGGCAGCGGCGTGCACAGGCACGCTGCGAACGCAATGAGCTGGCACGCGCTTCACGCATCGCCTTGCTGGGCGAGCTGAGCGCGTCGATCGTCCACGAGATCCGACAGCCGCTGGCCGCCATCCTCGCCAACGCGGACGCGGCCAGCCTCTTGCTGGCACAGCCGGCGCCACCAACGGACGTCCTGCGACAGCTCATTGCCGACATCCGGGCCAGCAACCAGCGGGCGAACGACGTGATGCACCGCCTCCGGGCCCTGCTGGAACGGCGCGAGGTGCAGTGCCTTGAGGTGGACCTGCTGGCGCTGCTGGACGACACCGTGCAGCTGCTGGCCGCAGAGGCAAGACGGCGGCGGGTGGACCTGGTGTTCGAGCCCGGGCCGGGCGATGTCGTGGTCCTCGGCGACCGGGTGCAGCTGCAGCAGCTGTTCCTGAATCTGCTGATCAATGCCATGGACGCGATGCGCGGTACGGCGCCGATGGCACGCAAGGTAGAGCTGACGACGCATCAGCGAGGCGACGGGCAGGTGGAGGTCCGCGTCAGCGACCGGGGCCACGGCTTGGGCAGCCATGCGCCCGCCACGCTGTTCGCGCCCTTCTTCACGACCAAGGCGGGCGGCATGGGAGTCGGCCTGTCGGTGGCGCGTGCCATCCTCGGCGCACACCACGGCAGCCTTCATGCTGCCCCGCGCGACGGGGGCGGCACGGTCTTCACGGTGCGCCTGCCAAGCCGGCATGGCACCCGTCCGGCGGCCGGCCCGCTGGCGGCAGCCTGCCCCCCGCCGGATCACGAGCGGCCGCGGGCGTGATGGCGATCGTCCACGTCATCGACGACGACGCGCCCCTGCGCAACGCGTTGGAGCGGCTGCTCTCGGCAGCGGGGTACGAAGTGCGCACCTATCTGGCCGCCGGCGACTACCTGGTCGCACCGCCGCCGCTGGCCCGGCCGGCCTGCCTGCTGCTGGACCTGCAGCTGCCCGGCGTCAGCGGGCTCGAACTGCAGGCCGCGCTGAGCCGCCACCCCGGCCACGATCATCCCGTCGTCTTCATCTCGGGCACGGCCGATGTGCGCTCCAGCGTGCAAGCCATGCGTGCAGGAGCGAGCCACTTCCTGACCAAGCCGATCGACGGCGACCGGCTGCTGGCAGCCATCAAGGATGCGGTCGAACTCGACATGACGCTGCATGAGCGCCACGCCCGCGAACATCAACTGCAGCAGGCACTGCGATCGCTCACCCCGCGTGAGCGCCAGGTGCTCGACGGCGTGTGCGCCGGCCGGCTGCACAAGCAGATGGCAGCCGAGCTGGGAGTGAGCGAACGCACGATCAAGTCAGATCGAGCCCGCATCATGCGCGCACTCGGGGTGACGGCGCTGCCGGACCTGATGAAGCTGCTCGTCGCCCCCCGGCCGCGACCCGGGAGCCGGCCATGACGGGCCGGTCTCCGGTGGGCGTCATGCGCCCGCACTTCATGTGCCGGCCCGGGTGCCGGGGGCAGCCTGCCCTGCCCCCAGTCCCGCTGCCGGTCGGCGCCATGTGCGCCTATCTTTGGGTCATCCGGCCGGCACACCCGGCCCTGCAGCAGCACCAACCGCACAGGAGAACCTGATGCTCATTGCGATGCTCTCCGCCCTGCTCGCATCAGCCGCCCCCGCACCCGACGTGCAGGTGGCTGCGCTGCCCCCGTCGCGGGCCCCCTTGATTGCGGCCGAGGACGAGGACACCGGCCCGGTGGACTCGAGGGCCGCGGCGGCCCTGCAGCGCATGAGCCGCTACCTGCAGTCCCAGCAGTTCCTGGGCTTGAAGGCCAGGGCCTCTTCCGAACAGGTGGTCTCCTCGGGAGAGAAGATCCAGCTCGACTACTCGCTCACCATCTGGGTACGGCAGCCCGACGGCCTGAGGGTCGACGTGACGAGCGACCGGGGCCTGCCGGCGTTCTCGCAGTTCTTCTTCGACGGCCGGACCTTCACGGCCGTTGGCGCGACTTCGGGCGCCTACGCCCGGGTGCCGGTGCCTGCCACCCTGAAGGGGCTCACCGAGAAACTCGTCGACGACTACGGCCTGCGGCTGCCACTGGTCGACCTCTTCACCTGGGCCGGCGGCGACGAGCACCTCTCGCGGCTGACCGGTGCGGTGTCCGTCGGGCCGACCACCGTCGGCGAGTGGCCGTGCGACCAGTACGCCTTCCGCCAGGAAGGGCTGGACTGGCAGGTGTGGATCCAGCGGGGCGAGCAGCCCCTGCCGCGGCGCATCGTGATGACGGCCACCGACGAGCCGGCGCGGCCCCGCCAGAGCGTGGAGATCGACTGGCTGCTGCAAGCACCGCCTGCCGCAACCGTCTTTGCATTCGAGCCGCCCGCGGGCGCTCGGGAGGTCCCCATGCCCACCTCACCGGACGGTGCTGGTCGTGGTGCCGCGGCCGAAGGCCCTTGATGCCGGCCGGCCGTCGAGCGGGAGCGCGTTCGCCCCGCCTGCTGCAAACAACAAGGAGCGCGACATGAATCGCAGAGATCTGCTGTTGACCGGTTCCGCCTATGTGGCCGCCGGATGTTCCACCGCGGCCGGCGACGCTGCAGACCCAGCCGCCAAGCGGCGGGACATCGACGCATCGGTCGACCGGGCGCTGTCGCAGCTCTTCAACCAGGCCGCGGGCACCGCCGAGCTGGCCCGCACGGCGAAGGGCGTGCTGGTCTTCCCCAAGGTGGTCACGGCCGGCTTCCTGCTCGCTGCCTCGTATGGCGAAGGGGCCTTGCGCAAGGGCCACATCACCAGCGGCTACTACAGCATCGGCGCGGCATCGGCCGGCTTGCTCGCCGGGGCGCAGTCCAAAGCGATGTATCTCATGTTCATGACCCAGGAAGCGCTGCAGCGCTTCGAAACCAGCTCGGGCTGGACGGCGGGCGCCGATGCCTCGGTGGTGATGGTGAATGTGGGGGCAGATGCGAACGTCTCCACCCAGACGGCCCGCCAGGACATCATTGGCTATGTGCTGACCCGGTCGGGCTTCATGGGCAACCTCAGCATCGACGGCACCAAGTTCAACCGGCTCGACCTGTGATGCACAGGCAGCTTCGCTGACGCATGCGCGGCTGCGGTGCCAGGCGAGCCGAACAGGACGCGGTCCGCGCTGATGGCGGCCCTGCTGCTGGCGCAGCCGGCCTGCGGCCAGGCGCAAGCGGTCGAGCCAGGCGCGGCGCAGCGGCCCAAGGTGTGCCTGGTGCTGTCCGGTGGCGGGGCCCGCGGCGCCGCGCATGTCGGCGTCCTCAAGGTGCTGGAGGCGCTGCGGGTGCCCATCGACTGCATCGCCGGCACCAGCATGGGCGCCATCGTGGGTGGCGCCTATGCGTCCGGCACCGCGCCCGACGAGATGGAGGGGATGCTGCCTTCGTTGTCGCGCCGGCACCTCTTCGAGGACCTGCCGCCGAGGCAGGAGCGAGCGGTCCGCCTCAAGCGCGACGACGCCAGGAACCTGGTCGGTCCCGAGGTCGGCCTCGGCGAAGGAGCCATCCTGCTGCCGCGCGGACTGGTGTCGGGCGTGCAGCTCGAGACCGTGCTGCGCGGTCTCAGCAAGGTCCAGGGGTTCCAGCGGTTCGACGAGCTGCCCATTGCCTTCCGCTGTGTCGCCACCGACCTGACCAGCGGCGAGCCGGTGGTACTCAGCCAGGGTGACCTGGCGAGTGCCATGCGGGCGAGCATGTCGGTGCCGGCGTTCATCGAGCCGGTGCAGATGGATGGGCGGCTGCTGGTGGACGGCGGATTGACCGACAACCTGCCGGTCGACGTGGCCCATGCCATGGGCGCCGAGGTGGTGATTGCCGTCAACCTGGGCACCCCGCTGCTCAAGGCGCCGGCGCTGTCCTCGGTCTTCGGCGTGGCCGCCCAGATGGTCAACATCCTCACCGAGCAGAACGTGCGGGCGTCACTGCAGCGGCTTGGGGCAAACGACATCCTCATCGTGCCCGCCCTTGGTGATTTCTCCGCCGCCGACTTCGACCACCTCGCCGCAGCCGTGCCCATTGGCGAGGCCGCGGCGCGTGCCGCCGCGGCCGCCCTGGCGCGGCTGTCGGTGTCGCCGCAGGAGTACGCCGCCTGGCATGGCAAGCGCCTGGCGCAGCGCAACGCCGCCAGCGCGCCCTTCGACGAGATCCGCTTTCGACCGCTCCAGCATGTGAATCCGGAGGTGGCGCGCCGCGTCATGCGCACCGAGCCCGGCATGCGTGCTGCGCCGCACGAGATCGAGCACGACATGCGGCGGCTGTTCGGCACCGGCGACTTCGAGCATGTGAGCTATGAGCTGCTGGAAGACCGGGGGCGGCGCGTCCTTGCCGTCGACGCCGTCGAGAAATCCTGGGGGCCGAACTACCTGCGGTTCGGGCTCGGGCTGTCCTCCGACTTCCAGGGCGAGGCCGTCTTCCAGCTGCTGGCCGGGTTCCGCATGACCTGGCTGAACCGGCTGGGCGGCGAATGGCGGTCGGACCTCGAACTGGGCCACCGCCACCGGATCGCGACCGAGTTCTACCAGCCGGTGAACAGCCACCAGACGTTCTTCGTGGCCCCGAGCGCGGAGTACGAACGACGGCCGAGCGACATCTTCCGGGCCGACCACCGCCTGGCCCGGTACGACGCCCACCAGCTCAACCTCGGCCTGGAAGCCGGGGCACCGTTCGGCGGCCATGCCGAAGTGCGGCTGGGCCTGCTGCATTCCAATGTCCACGTGATGCTCGACACGGGACCGGTCGCGCTGCTGCCGCAACGCCCGCGCGCCTCGTACACCGGCATCACCATGCGTGCACTGGTCGACCAGCTCGATGGACTCAATTTCCCGCGCAGCGGATGTGCCGGTGCCTTGCAGCTGATCTGGATGCGCACCGCCCTGGGCAGTGACGCCGACTTCTCACGCGCGTTGGCCGACGGCAGCTGTGCGGCATCCTTCGGCGAGCACACCTTCCATCTCGCCTTCAGATGGGGCGCCCGTGTCGGGCCACATCCGCTGCCCGCCACCCACTTCTTCCAGTGGGGCGGCCTGCTGCGGCAGTCGGGCTATCCCAGCGGCGCGCTGCTGGGTGAGGAGCTGCGCTTCCTGCGGCTGGTCTACTACCAACGGCTGGCACGGACACGCTGGCTCGACGGCGTCTACGCCGGTCTGTCCATCGAGCTGGGCCGCATGGGGCGGCCGCTGGTGGCCGGCAACGAGCAGGGAACGCTGCGCTCGGCCGCCATCCTGCTCGGGGTGGACACCCCGCTCGGTCCGCTCTACCTCGGCTATGGCCGGGTCGACCGGGGCTACGACAGTGTCTACCTGTTCCTCGGCCGGCCTTGAGCCCTCACCGGCCCTGCTCACCTTTGAAAAGCGGCCGCTCGGCGCCGAAGCTGCCGCCGAGCGCCAGGTGCAGGTCGACCCGCTGGCTCAACTGCTCGCCGCGCACCCGCAGCAACTGCAGCTGCACCTGGTAGAACCGCAGCCGCTCCTGCTCGACGGCCCGCAGGTCGCGCTTGCCGACCTCGTAGCCGGTTTGCGCCAGTTGCAGTGCGCGGCCCTGGGCCGCCGCCTGCGCCACGAGTTCGCCTTCGCGCTCGTCGAGCACCTGGGCACCGGCAAGTGCCGCCTCGACGTCCGCAATCGCCCGCAATGCCAGGCGCACGTACTGCGCGACGGCCTCGCGCTGCTGCGCCGAGACGATCATGAACTGCGCCTCCTGCACCGCACCGTCGAGATCGACCAGCAGCAGCCGGGCACCGGCGCCGCCGGTGGGGTTCTCGAAGTCACGCTTCAGCGCCAGCACATCGCTGTCGAGGTAGCCCAGGTTGGCGGTGAGCTGGATGAGGGGCAAGGCGGCCGCCCTCGCCTGTCCGACCCGGTTGAAGGCGCCGGCCACCCGCTGCTCTGCCGCGCGCAGGTCAGGCCGGCGTTCCAGCATCTGCAGCGGCAGCCCGGCGGGCACCGGGCCCGGCAGGGCGGGCAGGTCCTCGCGGGCCCGGATCTCGGCGCCCGGGTAACGGCCCAGGAGCGATTCCAGCGCCCGCCGCGCCCACTGGTGGGCCAGCCGGGCCTCGGCCAGCCCATCGCGCTGCAGATGCAGGGCAGCCTGCGCCTGCACCACCTCCTGCTCGCTGCCCGGCCCCGTATCGCGGCGCTGAATGGCGAGCTGCAGCAGGCGCTGCTGCAGCTCCACCATGCGCAGGGCCGCCTGCTCCTCGAGCCGGGTCTGCGCGGCGGTGAACCAGGCCTTGGCGGTGTTCGCCGCCAGGGACTGGCGGGCGAACTCCAGGTCCCACCGCGTGGCGGCCAGCTGGTCGGCCGCAGCCGCGCTGGCATACCGCAGGCTGCCCCACAGGTCGACCTCCCAGGACATCAAGGCAAGCAGGCCGGACAGCGCCGAACTCATGTCGCTGACCTTCACGCCGCCAGTCCCCACCAGGGCGAGCGAGGGTCGCTGCGCCGCCCTGGCCAGGCCCAGCTGCCCGGCCGCCTGCTCGATGCGGGTGGCGGTGACGTGCAGATCCGGGTTGTAGGCCAGTGCTTCCGCCACCAGCGCCTGCAGCCGGGCATCGCCGAAAGTGGCCAGCCAGTCGTCCTGCACCGCCGCGCCCTGCGCGCCACCCGAGCGCCAGGGCGACTCCAGGCGCAGGTGCCCCACGGCCTGGTGGCGGATCTCCTCGGGCGACGGCGGTGGCCGCAGCGAGCAGCCGGCCACCATCACGGCCACGGTGGCGCAGGCCAGCGCGCAGCGACACTGCCGGTAGAAGGGAGGTGGCTGCATGTCAGTGCAGTTTCAGGACCAGCCAGTCCAGCTTGCTTTGCACGCGGATGAAGACCTTGCGCACCATGTGCAGGAACACCACATAGTCGGTGTAGATGGCGCCGCTGCCGCGCGCGCCTGCCGCAAGGAACACGTCCGCATCCACCGGGCGCAAGCGCACCGCCAGCCTGCCCGCGGCGAGCATCGGCAGGTCGGGCAGGTTGCCGCCGATCGGAACCTGACCGCCCGAGGTGGCCCAGATCACCGAGTCCACCCGGCACTTGATGATGCGGCCCGGGTACATCCGCATGGCGATCTCCGCCTCCTGGCCGGTGCCCACCTCGCGCACTTCGTTCTGGGCATAGAAGGCCAGCACCCACTGGGTGTTCTCGATGAAGAGCATGACCGGCGACATCACCAGCTGGCTGGCCACCTGGCCGACGCGCAGCTGCAGGTTCACCACGCTGCCATCGGCCGGTGCGACCACGGTGGTCTGGTCGAGCTCCCACTGGGCCTCTGCGAGCTGGGCCTCGGCCTGGGCGATCTCGGCCCTGACCCGGGCGACCTCGTCCTGCTCGCCGTCGGCCGTCCTGGCCCTGGTCTTCACGCGCGCCTGTGCGGTGGCCGCATCGAGGGCGGCCAACTCGCCATGGAGGCCCTGCACCTCCGCCTGCGCCTGCTCGAGGTCGAAGCGCGGCCCGGCACCGGTCGCCGCCAGTGCCAGGTATTGCCGCACCCGCATCCTGGCAAGCTCCAGCTTCGCGCTCACCGCGCCACGCTTGGCCTGCGCCTCCTTCAGCTGTTCTTCATAGCTGCTCTGGTTGGCCTGCGAGCCGATCAACTTGGCACGCGCCTGGGCGACGGCGGCCCGGGCGGCTTGCAGCCGGAAGCGGAACGGCTCGGGGTCGATGCGGAACAGCACCATCCCCTTGCGGATCGGCCGGTTCGCCTCGACGCCGACCTCGATCACGCGGCCGGTGACGCGGGGCACGATCTGCACTGAATAGTTGATCACCCTGACATCGGCGGTGGACGGCGCCGAGATGTTCAGGAACAGAATCACCGCGGCCAGCAGGATCAGCGGGATGCTGATGGTGATCACCTGGGTGGTGATGTTCCACGGCAGCCACCTGAACTTGAAGAAGACCAGCCAGGCGCAGAAGGAATACACCATGAGGAACAGCAGTTCCATCGCTCACCCCTTTCGATCGATGGCCGGCATGCCGGCTGCCGCGTCGTCCGGCCGCCACTGCGCCTGAGCGGCTGGCCCCGGCTTGTCGGCGGCCGCCGCATCCTCCTGCTCCAGGCGGCGGAGGTGGGCCCGCAAGCGGGCCAGTTGCTGCTCGAACTGCTCGGCTTGGCCGGTCAGCCTGGCGTGCAGGGCCCCATGCTCGCCAACCGCCGGATCTCCGTCGGACGGGGGTGGGGGCAACGGTGACGGCGCGGCGCCGTCGTCATCACGGCGCGCCGGCAGCACCGGCCTCGCCGTCGCCCACACCATGGCCAGCGGCCACAGCCACCCGCCGAACACCAGCGACAGCAGGCACAGGGCCTGAATGGCCTTGACCTGGGGATGCCTGCGCTTCTCGGCAATCTTCTCGGGCAGGATGTGCACCATCCAGAACAGGCCGATGACAACGACGGGGGCGACCACCAGCACCACCCAGGCCGCCGCGTCGGCCACCCGGTCCAGCGTTTCCCCCTGCAGCAAGGAGGCGTGGGCCCAGGACGGCAGCAGCACGAGCCATGCGCCGTACAGCCTCCGGCCACGGCCCCGCACCCGCCCGCGCAGGCGACAGGCCACCCGACCTTCGCCCGGACGATGCAGCTCCGGTCCCCGGCTCACGCCAGCCACCGCGCGACCTCGTCCAGCAGCGTCTCCGGCTGGGGTACCTCGCGTCGGCAAAAGCGCACCAGCGCAAAAGCGCGCACCACCGGTGGACGGCCGGGAATGCGCGCCCGCTGGAACTCGACCAGCTCGCATGGCTGCGCGCTGTACGGCGGCACCACCGCGTTCATCTGGTTCAGCCGCAGGGCCAGTGTCGAGACCCGCACCAGCGACACCGCATTGCGGAGCACCTCGGCCATGGTCTGCAGCTGTCCTTCGAGTGCCGCACTGCGGGGCCCCAATGCCTGCAGCTCGCTCGCATTGGCCTCGATCTCCTGCTGCAGGACGGCCAGCCCGGTGGCGCCCCGCGGGTTCTCGTCGCCGAGCAGCGATCGCAGCCCCGTGCCTTGCCGCTGCAACAGGCGCAGCCGGGCGGCGAGCAAGCCATGCTCGAGGTTCAGCGCCTGGCGCCGCTCGTCGCCGGCCAGCATCCGGTCCAGTCCTTCCAGCGCCAACTGGTCCACCAGCTGCATCACGATCGCCCGCTTCAACGCGGCCAGCGTCGGCGAGCAGGCGCGGATGCGGTGATCAGAGAAGCTCATCACCGTCTGAGCGACGTCGCCGAGCGTTGCTTCGCCGTCCTGCACGACGCCGAAGCGCCGGCGCTCCTCCATCGTCATCGCCAGCACCGCATAGCCGTCGCTGGCCTCGGTCGTCCCGGCGAGGAAATCACGCACGTCGGGCGAGCGACTGAGAACCAGCAGGATGTCGGCCGGTGACGCAAAGAAGGCCCGGATGCGAGGATCGGTGCTCCAGCTCGCCGCATCGAGCTCGGCCGGATCGGGCAGGCTGGCGACCAGGGCCTCGAGGTCCGCCAGCGCCGTCGCGAGTGCCGGTGCCAGCCGGGCACGGCAGCCGCTGGCGGCGCGCAGCCGCGGCACCACGCGGATGACCCGTTCCAGCGCCTCGTCCAGGTCGTGCCGCTGGGCGCCCTCCGGCAGCTCGCGGCGGCCCCACCAGTTGAAGAATCGCATGCGACCACTCCTTGCTCGGCCGTGTCAGCCGTAGAAGTTGCTGGTGAGCACCTGGGCGGTGATCTTTCGGTTCTTCCAGTACACCGAATGGATCCTGGGCTTCAGCCGCTGCAGCACGTCCTGGTTGACGTCCTTGAAGGTGAGGACGGCGGCCGACCTGGCGTCGTCGCCGACCAGGTGCTCGATGCACTCGATGGGCGGGAAACCGTACTTGGCCAGGAACTTCCTGATTTCTTCACTTGTCGTGCCGCTACGGATGTTCCCGAGCAATAGGCGGGTCATGTCGGTGTCTCCTTTAGGAAGTGCGGGGTCAACCCATGATGTGCACGCCGCCATCGACGAAGATCGTCTCGCCCGACAGCCGGCGCGCCTCGGGGCTGGCGAGAAATGCACAGGTGAAGCCGACGTCGGTGATGTCGGCCAGCTCCCCGATCGGTGCTCGCCGCGCTGCGGCCTGCAGCATCTCGTCGAAGTCCTTGAGGCCCGAGGCCGCCCGTGTCTTGAGGGGCCCCGGCGATATCGTGTGCACGCGGATGCCGCGCGGCCCCAGTTCATGGGCGAGATACCGGGCGCAGGCTTCCAGCGCGGCCTTCACGGGGCCCATCACGTTGTAGTTCTCCACCACCCGGGAGGCGCCGTGGAAACTCATGGCGAACAGCGTCCCGCCGTCCTTCATCAGCGGAGCCGCATGCCGCGCCAACCGCACGAACGAGTGGCAGGAGATGTCCATCGCCTGGCCGAAGCCCTCGGCCGAGCAGTTGAGCAGGCCGCCCTGGAGGTCTTCCTTGGGAGCCCAGGCGATCGAATGAACCAGCACGTCGAGCCGGCCCCAGGCGGTGCCGATCTGCTGGAAGACGGCCTCCACCTGCTCCGGCCGCGACACGTCCATCGGCAGCAGCAGGGACGCCGATAGCGCCCGGGCCAGCGGCGCGACATGCTGCCGCGACTTCTCGTTCGCATAGGTGATCGCCAGGTCAGCGCCCAGGTCATGGAAGGCCTTGGCACAGCCGTAGGCAATGGAGTGCTCGTTGGCGACGCCGCATATCAAGGCCTTGGCATCCTGGAGCAAGGGGAAACGCGGGTGTGTGCTCATGGTTGCGGTCCCTGGATGGTGGACAGGAGGTCGCGGGTGTGGCGGGCGATGACGAGTTCCTCATGGGTCGGAATCACCCAGACGGCCACCCGACTGGCACGGCTGCTGATGCACGAGGCGTCGTTCTGGTTGGCCACCGCGTCCAGCTCCACGCCGAGCCAGCGGGCACCCAGGCAGGCGCGGGCGCGGATCAGTGCACTGTGTTCCCCGATGCCGCCGGTGAAGACGATGGCATCGAGTCCGCCGGCCGCCGCGACCAGCGAGCCCAGCTCGCGCCCGATGCGGTACAGGTAGAGGTCCACCGCGAAGCGCGCCCGCGGTTCCTCGCTGCCCAGCAGCACCCGCATGTCGCTGGAGATGCCCGAGACGCCAAGCAGGCCGGACCGGCGGTAGAGCAGGTTCTCGATCGAGGCCGCGTCCATGCGCAGTTCGTTGAGCAGGTACAGGATGACGCCGGGGTCGAGGGAGCCGCTCCTCGTTCCCATGGGCAGCCCGTCGAGCGCGGTGAACCCCATCGTGGAGGCGCGGCTCTGCCCGGCCACCATCGCGCACATGCTGCTGCCGCTGCCCAGGTGGGCCACCACGGTGCGCCCGCAGGCGGCCCGGGCATCCAGGCGAGGCAGCTCGCCGGCGATGTATTCGTAGGACAGGCCGTGGAATCCATAGCGCCGCACGCCGGCATCGGTGATGGAGGTTGGCAGCGCGAAGGCCTGGGCCACCTCCGGCTGGACACAATGAAAGCCGGTGTCGAAGCAAGCCACCTGCAGCAACTCCGGCCGCAGCTTGGCAAGCAGGTCGATGGACCGCAGGTTATGCGGCTGGTGCAGGGGCGCCAGCGGCACGAGTTTCTCGAGTGCCTCGCTGACATCGGGCGTGACGATCGTGGAGCGCTTGAACCGGGTGCCGCCATGCGCCACACGGTGGCCGACGGCCACCAGGTCGTGCTGGCTGAGGTGGGCCCGCAGGAAGCCGGCCAGGTGGCTGATGGCGCCGTCGTGGCCAAGCGCCGTGCCGTGTGGCCAGAGGCGGGATGCCACCGCGGTGCCTTGCGGATCGAAGGCGGTGAAGCGCGGCGCGGTATGCAGCCCCTCGATCTGGCCGCGCAGCATCAGCTGCAAGGCGACGGTGTCGGCGGCGAAGGCGCTGAACTTGATGCTGGACGAGCCGGCGTTGAGGACGAGGATCAGGTCGGCCATGGCGTCACCCGAGCATCTTGGAGCCCTGGCGCTGCGCGGTCGCCACCAAGGTGGCGACCGCGCAGGATGCCAGCCGCGTCGTCACCGAATCGGCCCGGCTCGTCAGGATGATGGGAACGCGGGCGCCAAGGACGATGCCGGCCGCATCGGCCTCGGCCAGGAAAGACAGGCTCTTCGCCAGCAGGTTGCCCGCCTCGAGGTCCGGCACCAGCAGGACGTTGGCATGGCCGACCACCGGCGAGTCGATCTGCTTCACCCGGGCAGCTTCCAGGCTGATCGCATTGTCGAGGGCCAGCGGGCCATCGACCCGCGCGCCGGTGATCTGGTGGCGGTCCACCATCTTGCACAGGGCGGCCGCCTCCACGGTGGACGGGACCTTGGCGCTGACCGTCTCCATCGCGGAGAGGATGGCCACCCTGACGTCCTCGATCTGCAGGACGTGCGCCAGGTCGATGGCGTTCTGCAGGATGTCGGCCTTTTCATCCAGGGTGGGTGCGATGTTGACCGCCGCATCGGTGATGATGAGTGCGTTCTCGTAGCTCGGCACGTCCATCACGAAACAGTGGCTGACCCGCCGGGCGGTCCGCAGTCCGGCATCGCGCTTCACGACAGCGGCCATCAGCTCGTCGGTGTGCAGGCAGCCCTTCATGAGCGCCTCGGCCTGGCCTTCACGCACCAGCTGGACAGCGGCCGCCGCCGCGGCGGCGCTGTAGGGCGCCTCGACCACGCGGCAGGCCGAGATGTCGGCGCCAAAGGTACGGGCCACCGCTTCGATCTGCGCCCGTGGCCCGACCAGGATGGGCTCGATCAGGCCGAGCTCCGCCGCTTCCAGCGCACCTTCCAGCGAGCTGCGGTCGCAGGGATAGACCACAGCTGTCGGTGTGGGAGCCAGGTCGCGGCAACGGGCGATCAGGCGCTGGTACTTTGCATGCTTGGTGTTCATTGGCCTTCTTTCATGCAGGGCTGCGTAGAGGCGGCGAGGGGTTGCACGGCAGCCGAGCCGGACGCCACGCGGCGGCGCGTCGACTTGGCTTCGACGAGCAGGGCCCGGATGCGGTCCAGCATCTCCAGCTGCGGCGGCGTCGGCTGCGCTCCGAGGACACGCCGGTCGGTGCTCAGCATGTCGAGCAGCGTGAGCAGGCGGATGCGGTCGTCGGCGTGCGAGAGAAGGGTGGGCAACGTGGCGAGTGCCCGCTCGGGTTCGAGCCGGGCGATGATGTCCTGCACGCCGCGGATGCTGCGCCAACGGTGTGGCGAGAGAGCGGGCAGGTACTCCGCATAGGTGTCCATCAGCTCGCTGCGCATTTCCACGCGGGACAGCGGCAGTGGTGCCTTGCCTTCGGCCAGCAACGCAGCCACCCGGGCGAGGGCTTCGGCGTAGCCGCCTTCGGCGATGCCGTCCAGCGCTTGCCTGACCACGGGCAGCTCCCTGGGGTCGCGCTGCGCCGCGGGTGGCAGGCCGCGGTTCTCCTGCTTGCCGCCGAGGCACAGCGCAAACAGCGGGGCATAGACGGAGAAGAAGGTGGCTTCGGTGGCAGCGTCACGCACTGCGCGCCAGTGGTCGAGCGAGGCACTGATGCACTGCGCCGACCAATGCTCCATCTGCCGCCAGGGATGGTCGTCGGGCACCCGCGCGCGCTGCGCCCTGGCCTGCTCGGCCGCCGGAGCCACCCATGACAGCCAGGGGTTGAGCCTCGACACGCTCCAGTTCTGGACCCGCAACGGATGCCAGAGCTGGAGCCAGCGTGCCGACGCATCGTTGGACAGCGATTGCACGACGGGCTGCAGGAACAGCTCGTAGGCACGCTGGTTGAAGCCGGAGACGGCCGCGACGGCCTCGAAGGGCCGCTCGTCCACCCGCTGGTAGCGATTGAGCTTGGCGGCGATGTCCTCCAGCCGGCGCTCCTGGAACTCGACCCGGTGCGCCTCGGGGTCGCCCGGCACCTGGCCCTCGATGATGGACATGCTGTAGAGGCCCGGCGGCAGCCGCTCGATGCTCTTGAGCACCGAGACGATCTGCGCATGTTCCTTGAGCGCGACCTTGCTGGAGACGAAGATGCCCAGGTGTCCGATGCTCTCGTGCTTGAGGCCGACGATGACCTGCCCGCGCGCCTTGATCTCCTCGGTGCTGCCGTAGACGTCCAGCACCCAGTTGAAGGCCTGCTGCGGCGGCGTGATGTTGTCCCCCATCGATGCGAAGAGAATGATGGGCGATCGGATGCTACGCAGGTCGAAGCCGGGCGCGCCGGCGGACCCGGTGTCGCCGGACCAGAGCCGGTTGCCGACAAACAGGCGACTGGCGATCCACTCGATCTCCTCGCGGTTCATCAGGTAGTAGCCGCCCCACCAGCGTTCGAAATCGAGGAAGCGCGGCGATTCGGTATCCGCCTTGTCGAGCAGGTGGTAGTACTTGTCCCAGAAGCTGTTGGCGGGATTGAGGTTCTCGAAGTTCTGCACCAGATGGGCACCGTCGAAGACGCCATTGCCCAGGTCGGCCGCCAGCGATGCCAGCCAGGTGCCGCCCTGCATGCCGGCGGCGTACCGCATCGGGTTGTCGCCCTCGCCCTCGCTCCACGAGCCGCTCCAGTAGGACATGGGCGCGCCGTTGATGACGATGGGCCCGGTGTCTTCGGGGTCGGCCACCGCCAGCATCATGGCCGCCCAGCCGCCCTGGCAGTTGCCCACCACGGCCGGCTTCGGGCTGTCGGGGTGCAGGCTGCGCACCTTCTTCAGGAACAGCTGTTCCGCGGCACAGACATCGAGCAGCGTCTGCCCGGGCTGCGGGTCCCGAAAGAAGATCACGAAGTACACCGCGTGCCCGGCCCTGAGGACCACACCCACCTCCGAGTCGTCCTTGAAGCCGCCGATGCCGGGCCCGTGGCCGGCACGAGGGTCGATGATCAGGTAGGGCCGCCGCTTGGGGTCCACCGTCACGCCCGCCGGCGGCACGATCCTCAGCAACGCATAGTTCACCGGCCGCTCCAGCTGCCGGGCGTCGAGCACGGTCTCGTGCTGGAAGTGCAGCACCGGCGTGAAGCCGTCGCGGGCCCGGTCGATGAAGTGGTTGCCGCGCTTCCACAGCGTCTCCCAGAAGAGCACCGACCTCTGCGTGAGGTCGACGGCATAGCGATGCATGCCCTGTGGGTCGGAGAGCAGGGCCGGCAGCAGCTCCGGGCTGGCGAGCCCCTGCCGGTAGAGCGGGTCGATGCGCTCCCAGTACCGCTGCTGCGCGGTCTTCAGGCGCTGCTGGAAGACGGTGGCGACCCGGCTTCCGACGCTCAGGCTGTTCACGAGCAGCGCTCCAGTTTCCATGACGATGCCTCCGCGTTCATTGAAGGTGACGACAGCCGATGGCGTCCGTCGTTGAAGTGCGGCAACAGTAGGCGCCGGGTTGGACAGCGTCTAGCTAGGAGAGGGGGAAGTGAGGGCGACCCGAGGCCAGGCTGCGGCGGCCGTGAGCAGCGCGTGCCAATGCACGAGCCGGCCTCACCGGTCCTCCGGACAAGGGGCAGGCTGCTCGGCCCCCGGCCGGGTGGCCGTCTGGCGGCATCGGCCCTACCTTCCGGGAACGAGGCCAGCCCGTGCGTCGCACGCAGGCGCGGCATCGACAACCCGATCCTCATGGAAGGCAACAGCATGGCGATGGACCACAGGCCGGGGCAGGCGGCGCGGCTTCGTTCCACCAGTCGCGCGGCGGACCATCGGGCCTGTGCCGGCGTGCTGATGGTCGCGCTGATGATGGTGGTGTGCCTGGCAGGCAGCGCGCAGGTCTCAGCGGCCGACCAACCCAGCGACCGCGGGCCGCAAGCCGGCTGGATGACATCGGTCGACCACGCCGGCCTGCGGCGCGACACCGGCTACTTCCTCGGCTACCAGTTCGCGGCCGTGGCCTTCATCGGCTTGTGGCCACGCCAGACGACCAACTATGCGGCAGCCGACGAGCGCGGCTGGAACAGCTGGCGGCAGCATGTCACCCATCCCCGCTGGGACCACGACCGTGCCGTCGTCAACTATGTGCTGCATCCCTACTGGGGCGCGGCCTACTACACCCGCGCCCGGTCGCGCGGCCTGGACCACGGTGCCGCCTTCTGGTTCTCGGCCCTGCTGTCGACGATCTTCGAGTTCGGCGCCGAGGCCGTCGTGGAGCCGGTGTCCTACCAGGACCTGGTGGTCACGCCGCTGGTCGGCACCTGGCTGGGTGAGCACCTGCTGTGGCCGTTGCGGCAACGCATCCTGGCCCGGCCGGGGGCTCCGAACTGGCTGGAGCGGATGGTGCTGCTGCTCACCGATCCGCTGGGGGCCATCAACCTGGGTGTGGACCGCCTGTCCACCGGGCAGGTCCACCTTGGCCTGCTCACGCCTTTCGATTCGCGTGGTGCGCCGCCGCGGCTGTCCCGGATGACGCAGGGCAGTGACCCGCCCGCGTCCCGGCCTCTGGCACGGCCGGGGCGCTGGGGGCTGCAGCTCTGGGTGGAATGGTGAGCCGGCGATGGCAAGGCCCGCTCCGACACCGCGAAGCGACGCTGCTGCAGCGCTTGCGCTGCCGCAGCGTCGCCCAGGCCCACTTCAAGCAAGGTGCTTTATGCGTCAACCCTGCCGATGGATGCTCTGCGCGGCCCTTGTCTGCCTGCTGGCCCTGCTCCCGATGCCCACGCTGTCGCAGACCGCGGGCGAATTCACACGCGAGGAACTCGAGCAGATGCTGGCGCCCATCGCGCTGTACCCCGACCCGTTGTTGTCGCAGATCCTGATGGCGTCCACCTACCCGGCCGACGTCGCGGAGGCGGCCGCGTGGTCCGCGTCGCACCCGCAGGAGCAGGGCGACGCCGCCGTGCGCGCCGTCGAAACGCAGAACTGGGATCCGAGCGTGAAGTCCCTGGTCGCGTTTCCGCAGGTCCTCCAGACCATGGGCCGGCAGCCGGACTGGGTGCAGAACCTGGGCGATGCCTTTCTCGCCTCTGCCAAGGACGTGCTGAGCGCGACGCAGCGGCTGCGGGTGAAGGCCGAGCAGGCAGGCCAGCTGCAAAGCTCCCGGCACCAGCGGGTCGTGGCGGAGCCCGCGCCTGAGGAGGCCGGCACCACGGTGATCCGCATCGAACCGGCGGACCCCGAGGTCGTGTACGTGCCGGCCTATGACCCGGCGGTGGTCTATGGCGACTGGCCCTACCCGTCCTACCCGCCCTTCTACTATCCGCCGATGGCGGCGTACTACCCCGGTGCGGCGTTGGCGTCCGGCATGGTGTTCGGCCTGGGGGTCGCTGCCACCGCCGCCCTCTGGGGCAACTGCGACTGGGGCCGCGGCGACGTGAACATCAACGTGAACAAGTACAACCAGCTCAATGCCCAGCGCCGGCTCGATGCGCGGCAGACCAGCTTCCAGCACAACGCGGAACACCGCCGCGGCGTGCCGTACCGCAATGAGCGCAGCCGGCAGCAGTTCAGCGCCCCGAGTGTCGGTGACGCTGGCCAGCGGGCGGCGTACCGCGGCCGCGATCGCGAGCCGTCCGCTGCACGCGAGCAGGCCGGCGCGGCTCCCCGAGGGAGTGCCATGCAGCGTGGCGAAGGGCGCGAGGTCGGTGCCGGTGCGGCGGGAACCCGGGAACGCCCCGACGCGGCACCGGCCGCGGAGCGCGGCCCGAGGGAAGGCGGCGGCACACGGGACGCCGGCCGGGAAGCGAGCAGCGCCCCGGCGGCCAGCCGCCGTGTGGAAGACCATGCGCTGCGAGATGCCGGCGATCCTGCAAGGGCGAGGCAACAGCACGACCGGGGTGTCGCAAGCCGGCAGTCCATGTCGCATTCGCGGTCCCATGCGCGTCCGGCGGGCGACGCCGGCCGGGCACCAAGAGCACGCGGCGGCCGGCGGCCGTAGCGGAAGGGAGCAGCGGTGATCCATCGGAAGGCTCCGGCCTTGACTCGCGGCTGGCTCGGGCTCCTTTGCCGTGCCGGGGCGATGACCGGCCTTTGGCTGGCGGGGCCGGCCAGCGCATTCGCGCAGGCCGCGTACCCCGATGCGGAGACGGCGGCCCGTGCCCTGGTGGACGCGGTCCAGCGGCAGGACCGGCAAGCCCTGCGCCACGTGCTCGGCCCGGACTGGGAGCGCTTCATGGCGCCCGGCGGAGCCGACCCGCGCGACATCGACGCCTTCCTTGACGCCTGGCGGCAGCGTCATGCCGTCGAGGAGGTGAAGCGGGGCCTGGCCTACCTGTCGGTGGGCGAGGCGGGTTGGCGGCTGCCGATCCCCATGCGACACGCCGATGCCGGCTGGCGCTTCGATCTACAGCAAGGAGAAGACGAGCTGCGCAGCCGACGCATCGGGCGCAACGAACTGTCTGCCATGCAGGCCGCGCGTGCCTATGTCGACGCACAGCGGGAGTACGCGCTGCAGGACAGGGACGGCAATGGCCTGCGCGAGTACGCCAGCCGGCTGGTCAGCCGTCCCGGCCAGCGAGACGGGTTGTACTGGCCGGAGACGCCCGGCGAGGACCCGAGCCCGCTGGGGCCGCTGTTCGCGGCCGCGCAACCGGGCGGCAGCGGCGGCTATCACGGCTACCACTACCGCATCCTCACCGCGCAGGGCCCGCATGCGCCCGGGGGTGCGTATGACTACCGCATCGGCGGGCGCATGAGGAGCGGTTTTGCCCTGTTGGCCTGGCCGGTGAGGTATGGGCATACCGGCATCATGAGCTTCATGGTGAACCACGACGGGCGGGTGTTCGAGAAAGACCTGGGCGTGCGCACCGACGAGTCGGCTCGGTCGATCCAGCGGTTCAACCCGGATGCCGGATGGCGGGAGTCGCCCATGCGCTGAACCGGCGCCGCAGGCGGGCGCCGAATGACACCGGCCCGCCGCCCTGCACGGCGACGCGAGCGGCGCTTCGCTGCCCTTGACAGTGGGTGGCCGGCAGCCGGCACGCTCATCATGAACAAAAATATCGGATATTGATGCTGGAAATTCCGGTCATTCCACCTCCGGTTTCGTTCGAATTACACCGCGCAGCTGGGCCCACAGGCCCCGACGGTTCAGCCATCCACCCGCAGGATGTACCCGCTTCCGGTCGGTCACATTCCATTTTTCTATTTTACCAGCGAGCCCCTCGACAACGTTTTTGTAGTATCTGCCCTGTAGTCGACTTGAAACTCATGCAGCAGCTCAATTCGTAGCCAAAACAACTCATGCTCGATTGTCAAAACAAGAGCCGGGAGCTCCGGTAATCGCGGAGTAACCGCCCCCTACCAGGGCGAAACCAGCCGCCAGCGTCGCCCGGTACAGCCCGGACGCTTGCCGCCGCCCCGTCCCCCCTGTTAGTCCTCCCATAGGAATGCAGCGTTTGGTTTTTTACAGTCCGGCCGTCGCGCGATATTTCTATTCACTAACCTGCATGAGGACACGGAAATGAAAAAAACTGCCCTTCTTTCGCTGGCCTGGCTCGCCATCGCCAGCAGTTTCTCCGCCCAGGCCGCCGACGAAATTGCGCTGCAGCGCGGCCAGAGCACCGTCACCTGGCGCTACGGCAGCAGCCAGAATTTCGGCTGGGAAGCACAGGTGGCCAACCTCGGCCCGGTCAAGTCCGTGTACGCCCACGTGAAGAACATCGACGGCCAATGGATCGACGTGCCGCTGCAATACCACTCCAGCTCCGGCGCCGGCAAGGAAATCTGGAAAGGCTACTGGTTCGCGCACGGCAACTGGGATGCTGAATACGCGCTCAAATACGAGGTGAACGGGCGCACCTATTGGGACAACAACCAGGGCCGCAACTACCGCCAGGGCGCCGACACCGGCTCCCTGCTGCGCGACGGCCTGAATGTGTTGAACCGGTACGAGCCGGTGGTGCGCGCCAGCTGGGACAACCAGCTCCACGGCAGCGTCACGGTGCGCAACCTCGGTCCGGCGAAGAATGTGGCGGTGGTGTATTCCACCGACGGCTGGCGGACCAGCCAGGTCGTGCAGGCCTACTACAACCCGGCCTACTGGAACAGCGGCTACAGCGCCGCGCCCAACCCCAACGCCTATGGCGCCGAGGAATGGACCTACCAACTCCCGCTCGGCGAGGCAAGCCGGCTGGAACTGGCGGTGAGCTACACCGTCAACGGCCAGACGTTCTGGGACAACAACCAGGGCCAGAACTACTCGGTCCGGATCGAGCGCGAGTCGACCCGCTGAAGCGGGCCCCGAGAGGCCGCACCTGGCCGGGACCACACGCCGGGAGGCGCTGCGCAGGCCCTCCACCAGGCGCTTGAATGGCGGCGGCCGGCCAGCCGGTCTCCGGCGGCGGCCGCCGCAGCGCCTCAGCCGGCCGCCACCCGGTCCACCACCACCACCGGGTGGCCCAGCGAGCAGCGCTCCACCCGGCCTTCCACGCCGTAGGTGCTGCGCAGCACGGCGTCGGTGAACACCTCGCGCGGCGGCCCCCAGGCCACCAGCCGGCCACCGGCCAGCACGGCGATCCGGTCGCAGAAGCGCAACGCCAGGTTGAGATCGTGCAGGGCCACCAGCGCGATGCCGCCGCCCCGCTGCACGTCCTCATGCACCACCTGCAGCACCTTCAGCTGCCAGCGCAGGTCGAGCGCGCTGGTCGGCTCGTCCAGCAGCAGCAGGCCAGGCTGCCGGACCAGGACTTGCGCCAGGCCCACCATCTGCCGCTGCCCGCCAGACAGCTCGTCCAGCCGGCGCAGCGCCAGCGGGCCCAGTTCCAGGCGTTGCACCACCGCCTCGATGGCCGCTTCGGCCTGCGTCCGGCTCCAGGCCGCGCGACCGGCCCGCACCGAAGCCAGCAGCGACTCGTACACCACCAGCGGCGTGGGCTGGGGCAAGGCCTGCGGCAGGTAGCCAATGCGCTGCAAACGCTCGGCCGGGCGCAGCGCTTCGAGCGCCTGCCCGCCAAGCCGCAACTCGCCAGTGGCGCGACACAGGCCGGCCACGCCGCGCATCAGGGTGGACTTGCCCGCGCCGTTGGGGCCGACCAGGGCCACCAGCGAACCGGCCGGCACCGGCCCCAGGTCCAGGCCCTCGACCACACGGCGGCCCCGGTAGCCGACCTGCAGCCCACGGAGCAACAGGCCGGCCGTGCCGACGTCGGCATGCGGGGCGGCGGCCACCTTCGGCACCGCGCCGCACGCGGCAGCGGCCGCAGCGCCCGCCCCGGGCGGCAGCACCGCGCTCATGGCCGCCTCCGCCGGGCGAGCACGAGGGCCATGAACATCGGCACGCCGACCAGCGCCGTGACGATGCCGATGGGCAGCACCACGCCCGGGATGATGGACTTGCTCAGGATGGACGCGAGCGACAGCATCAACGCGCCGCTGAGCGCGCTGGCGGGCAGGTAGATGCGATGGTCCTCGCCAACCAGCATGCGCGCGATGTGCGGCCCCACCAGCGCCACGAAGCCGATGATGCCGACAAAGCTGAGCGCCGCCGCGCTCAGCAGGCTCACCCGCAGCAGCGTGTGCAGCCGCAGCGACTCGACCGCCACCCCGAAGCTGCGCGCCTGCTCCTCGCCGGCGCGCAGGGCCGTCAAGGCCCAGGCATGGCGCGAGAGGTCGAGCGAGCAGACCAGCAGCACGCCCGCCACCAGCACGATCTTGTTCCAGGTGGACGGGCTCAGGCTGCCCATGGTCCAGAACACGATCTGCTGCAGCGCGTCGCTGTCGGCCACGAACTGCAGCAGCCACAGCAGCGCCTCGAAGGTGAACAGCAGGGCGATGCCGAACAGCAGCACCGTGTCGGCCGTGGCGCCGAAGCGGCGCGACAGCCCCTGGATCAGCAGCGTCGCCCCCGCCGCGAAGACGAAGGCGCCCCCGGCGATGGCGACGTTCTCGCCCAGCACCACGAAGGAGCCGCCCAGCACGATGACCACCGAGGCACCGACTGCGCCGGCCGTGGCCACACCCAGCGTGAAGGGGTCGGCCAGCGGGTTGTCCAGCACCGTCTGCATCTGGGCGCCGGCCAGGCCCAGGCAGGCCCCCACCACCACCGCCATGACGGCGGCCGGCGCCCGCACCTCCCACAGGATGACGCGCTGCGCCTCGTCCAGCGCCTGCGGGTTCCACAGGCCGGCCAGCACATCGGCCAGCGGGAAGGTGGACGGCCCGGTGGCCAGGTCGCCTGCCACCGACAGCAGCAGCACCAGGGCCAGGGCCAGCAGCAGCAGCCGCCGGCGCCACACGAACTGCGCATAGCGCCGTGCCAGCGGCTCGGCCGCCAGCGCCAGGGTGTCGGGCATGCTGCTCATCGCAGGCTGACCCAGTACTGGCCGTCCAGCGGCACTGGCTGGAAGCGGCGGTACAGCGTCTCCAGCGTCGCGCGCGGGTTGAGCGCCGCGAAGTCCTGCGGATGCAGCCATTTGGCAAAGGCCTGCAGCGCCGCCACGTTGAACGGCGAGTTGTAGAAGTGATGCCAGACCGCGTAGGCCCGCCCTTCCTGCACCGCCTTCAGCTGGGCGATGCCGCGGCGCTGCAGTGCGCGCTGCAAGGAGGCCCGTGCGGCTGCCTCGTCCACCCCCGCGCCCAGGGACACCCGCATCGACCCCGGCGCCGGGGTGCCGGGCCCGCCGATGGCGGTGCCGATGTAGTACTGCGGCTGCGATGACAGCAGGTACTCCAGGCTCAGCGTGCCGAATTCGCCCGGCACCCGGCTGCGTGCCACGTTGCGGCCGCCGGCCGCGTCGAGCAGCTTGCCCATCATGCCCACCATGGTGTCGCAGCAGCCTTCGCCCAGGCCCACCCGGTTCTCCAGGAAGACGGTGGGCGCTGGCGGCCGGCGGGTCTTCAGGACCTCGGTCACCCGGGCCAGTTCCTGGCGGTAGTAGGCGACGAACTCGGCCGCCTCGCGCGAGCGGCCCAGCGCCTGGCCCAGCACCTCGACGCTGCGAGGCGTGTTGAGCAGCGGGTCCTGCCGCAGGTCGATGAACACGATGGCGCAGCCAGCGGCCTGCAAGCGCGCGATGGTCTCGCGGTCCTGCGGCGCGGGGCCATGGCCTTCGAGGCCGAAGATGGCCAGCTGCGGCTTCAGCGCGATGGCCTGCTCGACGCTGAAGCTGCCGCTCGCCGCGCGGCCCACCCGGGGCACCGCCTCCAGCTTCGGGAAGCGCTGCTTCCATTGCGCGTAGCCGGGGGCGTCCAGGCGTTCGAATTCGCCCATCATGCCGGCCAGCCGGGCCAGCGGGTCCTCGCGCTCCAGCAGCGCCAGCGTGGGCAGCAAGCGGCCTTCGCCGAGCAGCACGCGGTCGAGCCGGGCCGGCACCGCCACCTGGCGGCCGGCCAGATCGGTCACCGCCACCTCGGCGGCGGCACGGGCGGCCTGCCCCAGGCCGATGCAGGCCGCGGTGCCGGCCGCGCTGCGCAACAACACATCACGACGTTTCATCTCAAGCCCCCAGCGTGGCGCCGCCGTCCACCCGCAGGTCATGCATGGTGATGTGGCGGGAGCGCGGGCTGGCCAGGAAGGCCACCGCCTCCGCAATGTCCTGCGGGTCGGCGATGCGCCCGAGCGGGATGCCCAGGCGCCAGCTGTCCAGCGTGCCGCGGATCACTTCCGCCTCGCTCTGCGGCCCCTGCCACAGCTGGCGCTGCATCGGCGTGTCGGTGGAACCGGGCGACACCAGGTTGCAGCGGATGCCATGCGGCGCCAGCTCGAGGGCCAGGCACCGCATCAGGTGCGCCACCGCGGCCTTCGAGGCCGCGTAGGCGGCCATGCCCACCCGCGGCACCGCGGCTGCGTTGGAGCCGATGGCGATGATGTTGCCGCGCTGGCGCGGGCGCATGCGGCGCGCCACCGCGGTCGCGGTGCGCCAGAGGCCGCCGGCGTTGGTGTCCATCGTCAGCTGCCAGTCGTCTTCGTCCATCTCCAGCGCGCCGCCGGTGCGCAGCACGCCGGCAGCGTGCACCAGGATGTCGATTGGCCCGAGCCGGTGCTCCGCCAGCTCCACCGCCCATTCGAGCACGGCCTGGTTGCGCACGTCGGCCTGCAGGGGCAGGGCCTCCACATCGCGTTCGGCCAGCGTGGCCGCCAGCTCGCGCACCGAGCCGGAGCGGTCGAGCAGCGCCACGCGGGCGCCGCGCTCGGCGAAATGCGCCGCCACCGCCGCGCCGATGCCCTGCGCAGCACCCGTGACCAGGACCACCTGGCCGCCGAATTCCTTCATCGTCTACTCTCCTGCGGTCGCGGCTTCCGCGACCTCGTCCATCAAGCGGTGGCGTTCCTCGTGGTAGGCCTCCTCGGTGTGGCGGTCCTTCCAGTACGGCACCGCATACAGGTCGGCCCGCGCCACGCCGCGCTCACGCAGCAGGTGGTCGCGGATGGCCACCACCTGCGCGCTCTCGCCAGCCAGCGACACCGACACCCGCCCCGGCAGCCACGGCAGACGCTGCACCGCCTGCAGCAGCAGGCGGCTGTCGCCGGCCGTCGCGCCGTCGCGCGACAGCCAGCGCAGCTCCACGGTGCCGGGCACCGGCAGCGGCCGGATCTCGTGGCGGTTGGGCACCTCCACCAGCGCATAGCCGCGCGCTTCGGCCGGCAGCCCCTCCAGCACGCTGGCCACCATCGCCAGCGCGCTCGGGTCGCCAATCACCAGGTGCCAGTCGGCCCCGGGCTGGAAACGCGGCGGCCCGCCCGGGCCGGCCACGCCGATGGCGTCGCCCGGCCGGGCCCGCGCGGCCCAGCGCGAGGCGATGCCGTCGTCGCCGTGCAGCACGAAGTCGACATCCAGCTCACCGGCGGCTTCGTCGTAGCGCGCCACCGTGTAGGTGCGCAGGATGGGCTTGAGGTGGGCCGGCGGCCAGATCGGGCCATCGGGCCCCAGCGTGGGCAGCACCGGATCGACCTGCCCTTCGCGGGCGAACATCAGCTTGATGTGGGCCCCGGCGCTGTCCAGCGGAAAGCCGGCCAGCGCGGGCCCGGCCAGCGTCACTCGCAGCATTTCCGGCGTCAGCCGCTCGGTGCGCCGCACGCGCAGCAGGCGCGGCGGGGTGCGTGCGGGGGTAGCGGTACTCATGGTCGTGAATTCTCCTGTGATTCGGTGGGAAGCCGCCCGGCAGCCTGTCCCAAGCCGAGGCGTGCGGCCAGCACCGGCGCAATCTGCGCCAGCGCCGTGGCCTGCGTCATGCGCGCATGGGTGCTGTCGACCGCCACCACCTCGGTGCTGCCGGCCACATAGGGCCGCCAGGCGAGCGGGCTGTGCGGCTGCGGTCCCGACTGCGCAGCCTGGAAGAACAGCAGCGATCCATCGAAGCGCGGCGTGCGGGCGACGCGGAAACGCCGCATGCTATCGAGCGTCACCTCGGCCAGCCGGTCGAGCCGCTCCGGCGGCCAGTGCGCCAGCGCGCTGCCGGGCCGGCGCAGCACCTCGTAGACGGCCGCCCGCTGCAGGCCGGCAGCCGGCGGCGCGTCGCCGGTGATGTCGAGCAGCGCTTCCAGCGCCTCGGCCTCGCCCGGCTCCGGCCGCTGCTCCCAGGCTTCAGGGGGATAGCTGTCGAGCAGCGCCAGCAGCTCCACCGGCTCACCCGCGGCGCGCAGCCGGCATGCAATGGCGTGGGCCAGCACCCCGCCGGAAGACCACCCCAGCAAGCGGTAGGGCCCGTGCGGCTGCAGTTCGCGGATGCGGGCGGTGTGGCCGGCCAGCAGCGCGTCCCAGTCAGGCAGCGTGGGCTCGGTCAGCCCGGGCGCCTGCAGGCCGACGATGGGCTGTCCCTCCAGGTGGCGGCTCAGGCCGAGGTAGCACCAAGCCAGCCCCTCCGCAGGATGCACGCAGAACAGCACCGGCCGGCCGTCGCCATCGTGGGCCCGCTGGATCGGGAAGATGGGCGCCATCTCGTCGGCCGGCAGCACCGGCCTGCCGGTGTCCGCCACCGCCAGGGCCTGCGCCAGCGCCGCGGCGGTCGGGTGCCGGAACAGGCAGGACACCGGCACCTCGCGAGCCAGCCGGGCGGCCAGCCGCGCGGCCACCTGGATGGCCTGCAGCGATCGCCCGCCCAGCGCGAAGAAGTCGGACTCGCTCGTCAGGCCCGGCAGGCCCAGCACCTCGCGCCAGACAGCCAGCACCTCGCGCTCCAGCGGCGATGCGGCCGCGGGCGACGCGTCCACCGGCAGGTCCACCAGCCGGTCGCGCAATTGCCGCCGGTCGATCTTGCCGTTGGCATTGCGCGGCAGGCCGTCCACCCGCTCGAAGACGCTCGGCACCGCCGGCGCCGGCAGGCGCTGCAGCAGCTGCTCGCGCCAGCCGCGGAGCTCGGGCAAGGGCGCTTCGGTGACCAGGAAGGCCGCCAGCCGCTTCACACCCGCGCCGAGTGACTGCCCCACCACCGCCGCCTCGCGCACGCCAGGCAAATCCAGCAGGGCCGACTCGACTTCCGCCGGGTCGATGCGCAAGCCGCTGAGCTTGAATTCGTCATCCAGCCGGCCCAGGTAGTGCAGCTGGCCGTCGGGCGCCAGCCGCACCCGGTCGCCGGTGCGGTAGGCGCGCCGACGGCCGCCGGCGCCCTCGAGTTCGACGAAGCGGGCGGCCGTGGCTTCGGGCTGGCCGAGGTAGCCGTCTGCCAGCCCCTCGCCGAGCACGCACAGCTCGCCTTCCCCGCCGGCCGGCACGGGTTGCAGCCGCTCGTCCACCACCCGCAGCTCGACGCCGGGCAGCGGCCGCCCGATGGGCACCGGCCCGCCCGCCTCGCCGGCCTGGCCGGGGCCCGCCAGCACGGCGGTGGTGCAGATCACGGTGGTCTCGGTCGGGCCGTAGGTGTTGAGCAGCGTCAGCTCGGCCGGCGCACCGGCACGCCAGCGCGCCACGCGCTCCGGCAAGGCCGCCTCGCCACCGATGATCACCAGCCTCAGCCGTGGCGGCAGCCGCAGCGCGCCCGCATCCACCGCATAGGCCAGCTCGTGCCAGTAGGCGGTGGGCAGGTCCAGCACCGTGATGCCGTGGCGCTCGCAGCCGCCCAGCAGGGCGGGCACCGACTCGAGCATGGCGTCGCTGCGCACCACCAGCGTGGCGCCGGCCGACAGCGTGCAGAAGATCTCCTCCACGCTTGCATCGAAGTGCAGCGGCGCGAACTGCAGCACCCGGTCCTCGGCCCCCAGCCGGTAGACCGCGGTGGCGCCCGCCACGAAGTGGGCCAGGGCCCGGTGGCTCACCACGACACCGCGCGGCCGGCCGGTGGTGCCCGAGGTGTAGAGCAGGTAGGCCGGCGCGTCGGCATGGGCCTGGCAGGGGGTGTCCAGCGCCTCGCGGTCGGGTACCCCGGCCGGGCTGGCGCCGCCCTCGTTCACCAGCTTCGATTCCACGCCCGGCACCGGCACGCTCACGACCGGCACCCGGCCGGCCAGCCAGGCTGCTGCCGCCGGCCCGTGGCACAGCGCAAGCACCGGCCTGGCGTCTTCCAGCATGGCCTGCAGGCGCGCTGGCGGGCCGTCCACATCCAGCGGCAGGTAGCTGGCGCCGACCCACCAGGTGGCCAGCATCGCCGTGACAGCCGCGGTGCCCCGTGGCACCGCGAGCGCCACGCGGTCGCCCGGCGCCACGCCAGCGGCACGCAGCCGGGCTGCCAGGCGGTGCACCGCGGTCAGCAGCTCGCGGTAGCTCAGCCGCTCGCCCTCGTGTTCCACCGCCGGTCGGTCCGGCGCCAGGCCGGCCCAGCGCGCCACCGCCTCGAACACCGGCACCGGAGCGGCCGGCAAGGGCCCGCCGCTCACGCTGCTGCCGCCGGGGCGCAGCCCCGGCACCACGTCGTGCAGCGCGTCTTGCAGCGGTGCCTCGGGCAGAGCGGCCAGCGCCTGCAAGGCCTGCAGGTAGCTGTCGCACAAGGCCGCAAGGGCGGCCGCGTCGTAGGCATTCGGGTTGGCCTCGAACTCGATGCGCAAGCCGCCGTCGGCCGCCGGCAGCAGGCCGATGGACAGGTCTTCCACCGGGCCTGCCGCGAGGCGGTGCACCGTCGCGTCCAGCGGGCCAAAGCGGGCCGGGCGGTCGAAGGGCATCAGGTTGACCACCGGCGCGAACAGCCGTTCACCACGCGCCAGGCCGAGGTCCTCGCGCAGGCGTTCGTGGCGATAGCGCTGGTGCAGGCGGGCGGCCCGCCATTGCGCCGCGGTCTGCGCCATCAGCTCGCCGAATGCGCCGGCCGGGTCCACCGAGAGGGGCAGCGGCACGATGTTCATCGCCATGCAGGGCACCGCCACGGCCACCGAGCCGAGCCGGCCCATCACCGGCACCCCCAGCACCGGCTCAGCCTCGCCACTGACGCGCTGCCACCAGGCGGCCGTTGCAGCCAGAGCCCAGGCACTCCAGTCGGCGCCCCGGCTCGCCACGCCTTGCCGCACCGCCTCGAAGCGGTCGGCGTCCAGCCACGCATCGGCCCGCCGCGCTTCCTGACCCAGCGGTGCCGCGGTGGCACGGCCCCCGGTCGGGCGCGCCAGCCTGTCCAGCCAGTAGGCGCGGGCACGTTCGGCCGCCGGTCCGTCGGCTTCGGCACGGTCCTCGGCCACCACGTCGGCCAGGCTGCGGCGCTGGGCCGCCGGGGCAGCATCGGCCTGCCCGGTGTAGCGATCGGCCACGCGGCGCGCCAGCAGCGCGTAGCCATAGCCGTCCAGCGCGATGTGGTGCACCGACAGCACCCACCAATGGTGCTCCGCGCCCAGGCGCAGCAAGGCCGTCTCGAACAGCGGGCCGCGCGCCAGATCGATCGGCACGCGTTGGCGGGCCGCGGTCCAGCACCGGGCCGCCGCTTGCGGGTCGGGCTCGCCACTCAGGTCCACCAGCGGCACCGCGACCGGCGCCACGCTCGCGGGCGTCTGCCAGACCTGCAGGTGCTGGCCGTCGCTTTCGCCGTGGAAGCGCATCTGCAGCGCCTCGGCCTCACCCAGCACAGAGGCGGCCGCGGCCTGGAAGGCCGCCACGTCCAGCGCGCCCTGCAGCTCCACCGCCTCGGTGGTGCGGTAGGCCGGGTTGGAGGGGTCGATCTGCTGGCCGAGCCAGAGGCCCAGCTGGGCCTGGGTCAGGGGCAGGCGCATGTCAGGCGCGGCCTGCCGGCTGCAGCAGCCGGGCCCATTGCGCCAGGGTCGGCGCCTCGGCCAGCTCGACAAAGCCGACGCCGTGGCCCCCCGCACGCAGCCGCTCCACCAGCGTCATCAGGCGGATCGAATCGAGGCCCTGGTGCAGCAGCGACGCCGTCGTGTCCACCTCCTCGGGCGGCACGCCGAGCACCTCGGCCACCTGGCGGCGCAGAGCCTCGACCAGCTCCGCCTCGGCGCCGCCCGGGGCCAGCGCCTGCACCGCATCGTCCACCGTGCAGACGACGCCGCAGCGCTGGGCCACATAGTCGAGCGCCATCGCATGCCGCTCGGCACTGAAGTCGGCCACCGCGTCGGCCACCATGAAGCTCTGGATGTCGTTCATGAAGGCATCGGCCGCGCTGATCATGCAGCCGATGTGCGCATACACGCCGCAGATCAACAGCTGGTCGCGGCCTTGCGCACGCATGCGCTGCAGCAGGTCGGTGCGGGCAAAGGCGCTGTAGCGCCACTTCACCAGCACCGTGTCCTGCTCGCGCGGCGCAAGCGGGGCGACGATGGGATGGCGCTGCGGCCGCGCCGTCAAACCCGGGCCCCAGAAGCTCAGCAGCAGCCCGCGGTCCTTGTCCGACTGCTCGAAGGGCTGGGCGGTGTAGACCACCGGCACGCCGGCGGCGTCCGCCGCGTCGCGCAGCCGGCGGGCGTTGGCCAGCATGGCGGGCACCGGCGCCTGCTGCACGTCGTAGAAGTCGAGGAAGTACTCCTGCAGGTCATGGATCAGCAGCACCGCGCGCGCCGGGTCGGGACGCCAGTCGACGCGGTTCTTGGGCAGGCTGGCTGCCTCGGGCAGGGGATAGGAAACGATGGTCGGAATGCTCATGGCTCAGCTCAGGTCCAGGGAAATCGGCAGGTCACGCGCGGGCGCCGCGTCCGCCCCTGCAGCAACGGTGGCAGCGCCCAGGCGCTCGGCGATGCGGGCGCGCAGCTCGCGCTTGTTGACCTTGCCCACGCTGGTGTGCGGGAAACGGTCGACGAACTCATAGCGGTCCGGCAGCTTGTAGGCGGCCAGGCCGCGCTCGCGCAGGAAGGCCCCCAGCGCGCTGGCCTTGGGCGGCACGCCGCGCGCGATCACGAAGGCGCAGCTGCGCTCGCCAAGGTAGGGATCGGGCATGGCCACCAGGGCTGCGTCGAACACGTCGGGGTGAGCCAGCAGGTGGTTCTCGACCTCCTCGGCCGCCACCTTCTCGCCGCCACGGTTGATCTGGTCCTTGACGCGGCCTTCCACCACCAGGTGCCCGCTTGGCAGCCGGCGCACCAGGTCGCCGGTGCGATAGAAGCCGTCGGTGGTGAAGGCACGTGCGTTGTGCTCGTCGGCCTTGTAGTAGCCGCGGATGGTGTACGGGCCGCGGGTCAGCAATTGGCCCACCTCACCGGCGGGCACCGGCCGGTCTTCCTCGTCGACCACCTGGATCTCGTCCAGCAGCGAGATCGGCCGGCCCTGGCTGCCCAGCACCAGCGCCTCGGGGTCATCGTCGCGGGTGTAGTTCACCAGGCCTTCGGCCATGCCGAAGACCTGCTGCAGCCGGCAGCCCAACTCGGGCTGCACACGGCGCGCGACTTCATCGCCGCACTTGGCGCCGCCGATCTGCAGCATGCGCAGGCTGGCCAGCTCCGCGCGGCGCGAGCGTGCTGCCTCCAGCCACACCAGCGCCAGCGGCGGCACCAGCGCGGTGAGCGTCACGCCATGCCTGGCGATCAGCGGAAACGCCACGTCAGGCGCCGGCCGCGGGCACATCACCACCCGGCCGCCCGCGTGCAGCAC
This sequence comes from Eleftheria terrae, assembly GCF_030419005.1. Taxonomy (NCBI): domain Bacteria; kingdom Pseudomonadati; phylum Pseudomonadota; class Betaproteobacteria; order Burkholderiales; genus Eleftheria; species Eleftheria terrae. Next base: position 402,624 of record NZ_CP106952.1, on the reverse strand, counting down.
GCCCAGCGTGCCGGGCGAGCTCATCGGGAAGTTGTGCGCCGCCGGCAGCGCGCACAGGTAGACCGTGTCGCCATCCAGCCCGCAGATCTCGGCGCTGGCGCGCACGCTGTAGAGGTAGTCGTCATGCGTGCGCGGAATCAGCTTGGGCAAGCCGGTGCTGCCGCCCGAGAGCTGCAGGAAGGCCACCTCGCCGGCGCCCGGCTCGGTCGGCAGCACCACCGGCGGGCCCGCTTCGTAGAGGCTCTCGAACGGCGTGAATTCGGCCGCCTCGCCCAGCACCACCACCTGCTGCAGCGAGGGCGACTGCGCCTTCACCTCACGGGCCAGCTGGCGGTAGTCGAAGCCGGCATCGCTGTCGGCAATCACATACGCCTTGGCCCCGGTGTGGCCGCAGAAGTGGCCGATCTCGGCACGCCGGTGCGCCGGCTGCGCAAACAGGGGCCAGGCCCCCAGGCGAAACAGCGCAAAGCACACCGCCAGGAACTCGGCCACGTTGGGCAGCTGCAACACCACCACGTCGCGGGGCCCGATGCCCAGGCGGGCGAAACCCGCCGCCAGGCGCTCGGCGCGCTCGCCCAGCTCGGCATAGCTCCAGCGCCGTTCGCCGCAGATCACGGCCACCCGGTCCGGATGCCGTGCGACCCGCTCGCGCAGCAGGTCGGTGAAGGTTTGGCCGATCCAGCAGCCGGCTTCGCGGTAGCGCCGCGCGTCGGCCTCGGGCCAGGGCGTGAAGCCGGCCGGTACGCCGGCGACCTGCAAGGAGGTGGGGCTCACAGTGCGGCCTCCCGCAGCGGCAGTGGCGACAGGGCGTTCAGCAGGGTGCGCATCTTGGCCTCGGTTTCGGCCAGCTCGTGTTCCGGCACCGAGCCGGTGACGATGCCGGCGCCGGCATAGAGGGTGGCGATGTCGCCCTGCACCTCGGCGCAGCGCAGCGTGATGGCCCATTCACCGTCGCCCCAGGCGTCGCACCAGCCGGTCAGGCCGGTGAAGAAGCCGCGGTCGAAGCCCTCGTGCCGGTCGATGAACTCACGCGCCGCCTGCAGCGGATGCCCGCACACGGCGGGCGTCGGGTGCAGCTTGAGCGCCAGCGCCAGCGAGCTGAGCTGCGTGTCGGCCAGCTCGCCCGTCATGCGGGTGGAGAGGTGCCACATGGTCGGGGTCCCGATCACCGAGGGCGCGGCCGGCACATGCAGCTCGCGGCACAGCGGACGCAGCACGTCGGCCACCACCTGGGCGACCACCGCATGCTCGCGGAGGTCCTTCTCGGAATGCTGCAGCGCCTCGGCGCGGCGGCGGTCCTCGACCGGATCGGCGCTGCGCGGGATGGAGCCGGCCAGCGGATTGGTGCTCAGCCAGCGGCCCACGCGCGACAACAGCAGCTCCGGGCTGGCCCCCACCAGCGTGCGGGGTGCCGCCTGGGCTTCGGTGGGGAGGTCGAGCGCGAAGGTGTAGCCGTGCGCATTGCGCTCCGCCAGGCGGCGCAGCAAGGCCGGCATCTCGACGCGCGTGCGCACCGACATCGAGCGCGACAGCACGACTTTCTGCAAGCCACCTTGCGCCATCGCCTCCAGCGCGCGGTTCACATTGGCCAGGTAGCTCGCCGCCGGCGGCTGTTGCGCGATCACCGGCAGGGCCGCCGCCCCCTGCGGGCCGGGCGCGGACGGATGGGCCGCTGCCGGCACCGCACCCGCACCCACCAGGCAGCTGTGGGGCATGAAGAGGTGAGCCGGTCGGTCACCGTGGTAGGGCACGGCGCCGAGCATCAGGGGCCGCACCACGCCTTCCGCCTGGGCTGCCTGCAACAAGGCCTGCACGCGGTGCGGCAAGGCGTCGATGTCGCAGGGCGGCACCGTGGCGCGCACACCGTGCGCCAGCACGCTCTGCCGCGGAGAGACAAACAGGCTGCACCGGTCACGCCAGCGCGCAATCAGATCCAGCGGCCGCAACTCCAGCGGTGCCGGATCGCTCGGCAGAGCGGTCATCGGAACTCCTTCCTTTGCACGAGAGGTTGGGATGGCTTCGCCCGCCCCCGGCCCGGTCGACCCCCGGCTGCGCCGGGCCCGCCGGCTCACCGGGAACGGCAAGCAGATGGACGAACGCCCGTCCCCGGCGCCCACAGCGGGCACCGGGAGGCCGGGACAAGAAGCGCAAGATGTTAATGAGATTCATTCTTATCGATGTAAAAACAATGTAACGCAAATGAGATTGACTCGCATTTGCCTTCCCGGGCAGAATCGCGCCGCCCGGCCGGCAGCTTCCGGCCGGTGCGCCTGAGGGAAAACGGCAGAAGTCCGGCCCTGTGCCCAGCGGCTCCCGTGCATTCGAGATCAACAACTTCCACCCGGAGAGAGCTTCGTGACTCCAGTTCGCACCCGGCGCCTGGCGCTTCAGCCACTGGCCGCCCTGACCCTGTCTGCACTGGCGTGCTGGCCGGCGGCCCAGGCGCAGACCCCCTCCCCCTCGGTCGATTCCAGTGCCGGCGCGGCGCGCGCCGACATCGGCCTGGGGCCGGTGGTGGTGACCGGCCAGCGCGGCGCGAACACCTCCATGGTGGTGCAGTCCAAGCGCATCGAGGTGCAGCAGGCCACCGGTGTGCAGGAGCTGTTCAAGCTGATGCCGGAACTGGACGTCGGCGGTGGCCCCTCGGTGGCGCAGAAGGTCTACGTGCGCGGCATCAATGAGCGCATGCTCACCGTCACCATCGACGGGGCCAGCCAGCCCGAAGCGGCCTACCACCATTCCGGCCAGCTGATGATCGAGCCGGAGCTGCTGAAGCGGGTCGAGGTCGAGGCCGGCACCGGTGCGGCGACGGCCGGTCCCGGGGCGCTGGGTGGGGCGCTGCGCTTCACCACCAAGGACGCCAGCGACCTGCTGCGCCCGGGCGAGCGGGTGGGTGCCTTGTTAAAGGCCGGCTACCAGAGCGTCAACGACGGCCGGGCGCTGTCGGCCACCGTGTTCGGCCGGCCCAGCGAGCAGACCGAGCTGCTCGTGAGCGTGAGCGACCGCGACAGCGACTCCTACCAGGACGGCCACGGTCGCACCGTGCCCAACAGTTCGACCGAGGCACGCAACATCTTCCTGAAATTCGGCGCGCAGGCCGAGGGCGGCCACCGTTTCAAGCTCTCGCACGAAGACCAGCACGACGATGCTCTGCGCAACAAGCGCACTAACCTGCTGGTGACGGCCGACCCCAAGCTGAACCCGGCGCAGCGCCAACTGGTGGAGCGCAAGTCCACAGTGGCAAGCTGGGACTACCAGCCGGGCAACCCGCTCGTGAAGGCGAACATCACGGCGTACATGAACGACAATGGCATCCGCCTGGCGAAAGGCCAGCCGAACAGCCAAACGCTCGGCATCCGCAGCGCCGGGTTGAACGCCGGCAACACGTCCATCCTGGGCGATCATCGCCTGGCCTATGGCGTGAACGTCCGCCGAGACACCGGCTATGCCGGCGACCGGACGAGCCGCATGGACAACGAAGTCGCGCATGTGGCCGGCGTCTACCTGCAGGACGAGTACGCCTTCGCCGAGCGCTGGAGCCTGGGGCTGGGCGCCCGCTACGATCGCTACAGCTACGAGGACACTGCGCACCAGCGCTTCACCTCCAAGGGCTTCTCGCCGAACGCCAGCCTGTCGTTCTCGCCCTCCGACGCCTGGACGGTGCAGCTCAGCCACGCCCGAGCTCTTCGCGGAGTCGGCGTGATCGAACCCTTCCTGCGCTCGGCAAACAATGGCAACGCCGCCGACTTGGACCCCGAGAAGGCCCGCCACACCGAGCTGAGCGCCCGCTGGCGCGACGGTGGCTGGCATGCGGCCGCCGCCGTGTTCCGCCAGAGCATCGACAACGTGCTGGACTACGGCGAAACAAACCGCATCAACGTCGGCGAACTGCGCGTGCGCGGCTACAGCGGCAGCTTCGGCTACCGCGGCACCCAGTGGTCCGCCAGCCTCGGCGTGGCCGAGTCCCGCCCCGAGCTGAACGGCGAGCCGATCTACGACACCGACGCGCTGCTGCTCGGCACCTCGAGCGGCCGCACCTGGGTAGCCCAGCTCGACTACGCGCTGCCGCAGTGGCACCTCAACCTCGGCTGGACCGCGCGCGCAGTGCAGCGCCTGAAGCGCGTGCCGGAAGGCGGCGCCGAGAAGCCCGGCTACCACACGCACGACATCTATGCGCAGTGGCAGCCCACCGGCAAGGACGACTGGACGGTGACGCTGACGGTGGCCAACCTCTTCGACCGCTTCTACTACGACCACTCCACGTACGGCTTCCATCCGCGCTGGGGCCGCATCGCCGGCCTGCCGGAGCCGGGCCGCGACATCCGCCTGGCACTGTCGTGGCGCCTGTGATCACGCAGGGCGCCGGCGCACGGGCCGCAACGTCGCCGCACGGCGCGGCGCCGGCCGCCCCGCCGTGCCAAGGGGCCGTCCGATGAGCGCGCACCCCGCCCCGCGGGGCGCGCTGGTCGCGCTCATCGCCGGCCTCCAGTTCGTCTACCTGCTCGACTTCCTGCTGATGTTGCCGCTGGCGCCCGACCTGGTGCGTGCGCTGGGGCTGCCGCCTGCCCGCATGCCGTGGCTGGCTGCCGCCTACTCAGCCGCCGCCATGGCGGCCGGCGCACTGGGCGCCACCTGGCTTGACCGCTGGCCGCGCCGCACGGTGCTGCTGGGCAGCCTCGCCGCATTCACGCTGGCCACCGCTGCCACCGCCGCCTGCTCCTCGCTGGGCCAGCTGCTGGTGGCTCGCGCAGCGGCCGGTCTGGCCGGCGGGCCGATGGTGGCCATTGCCATGGCCTTGCTGGCCGATGCCGTGCCACCGGCCGAGCGCGGCCGCGCGATGGGCCGCGTGATGCTTGGCTTTCCGGTGGCGGCCATCGCCGGCGTGCCGGCGGCGCTCGAAGCCGCGCGCTGGCTGGGCTGGCAGGCGCCCTTCCTGATCGTGGCCGCGCTGGCGGTGCTGCTGGGCAGCTGGGCCTGGCGGCAGCTGCCGCGGCAGCCGGCCCACTGCCTGCAGCCGGCAGACAGCGGGGCCGGGCTGGCCGCCCTGCTCCGGCAGCCGGCGGTGCGGCGGGCCTGCACCATGCAGGCCCTGGCCCAGTTCTGTGCCTTCCTGCTGATCCCGAACTTCTCGACCTACTTCGTCCTCAACCTGGGCGTGCCGCGCGATCAGCTGGGCCTGCTCTACCTGGTGGGCGGCGTATCGGCCCTGCTGGCCATGCGTGCCAGCGGGCACCTCACCGACACGCGCGGTGCCTTGCTGCCCTGGGGCCTGGCCACCGTGGCCACCACCCTGGGCACACTGCCGCTGCTCGGCTGGCATGCGGGCCCGCCGGTGCTGATGTTCGCGCTGTTCATGGCGGGCAATGCAGCGCGCAACGTGGCCCTGTCGGCGACCTCCAGCCAGGTGCCGGGGCCGGCCGAGCGCGGCCGCTACATGGCCCTGCAGAGCCTGGTGCAGGACGCTGCGATCACGGCCGCGTCGCTGCTGTGCGGCGTCCTGCTCGACAGCGGGCCCGACGGGCAGTTGCTCGGCATGCCGGCCCTGGCCGCCGTGTCGATCGCCTGCGCGCTCGGCCTGGCGCCCTTGCTGGCCGCGGTGCGGCGCAGCCTGCCGGCCCAGCCGCAAGGCGAGCCGGTGCCCGACGGCCCGCAGCCGGGCTGAGTCGCGCCCCCGGGTGCTAGCCGGGCGCCGCCCGCGCCCTGGCGCAACACCGCCTCTCGGCCAAGCGCATCGGCGCTGCCCGGGCCGGCACAGGCGGCCGGCCGGTCAGCCCACAAGCCTCCGAGGTTCCACTGCCGGCGGCTGCAGGGTCTTGCCGGCCAACCGCGAGGGCATGCGGCTGAGGCCCTTGCCCCCTGCCGCGCGTGACACGGAGACGCGGAGCAGGGAGACAAGACGACGGAGCAAAAAAGGGGCGCTGCCTTCCGGCAGCGCCCCCAGCATCGAGCGGCCCGCACACGGGCCCCACTCGCGATGCGGGGCCAGACGGCCCCGCACGCGTCACTTCGTCGCGTTCAAGCCACTGCTCATCGCCTTCAGCAGCGAGGCTTGCGCATCGTCACCGTTGAACTCCCAGAAGAAGGCACCGCCCAGTCCCTTGGACTTGGCGTAGCCCATCTTCTCGGTGACCTGGGCCGGCGTGTCGAAGCTCCAGAAGGTGGTGCCGTTGTAGATCCACTGGGCACGGCTCACCGGATCGGTGAAGCTGGGGAAGTTGAGCGTCTTCAGGATCTTGTAGTCCTCGATGCCCTTCTCGTACTTGCCCGGAGCGGCCACCCCGGTCTGGTAGAGACCGTTGTTGACGTTCGGCACATTGGTCCAGCCGCGGCCGTAGAAGCCGATGCCCAGGTGCAGCTTGCGGGCCGGTACCCCCTTGTCGAGGAAGGCCTGCAGCGCGTCGTTGGTGTTGTAGAACTTGGCGTCACCGGTCGACGGGTCGGCCGGCGAGCCGTACAGCGGCGAGTGGAAGTTGGTCGGCGTTTCCCAGGCGCCGTGGAAGTCGTAGGTCATCACGTTGATGAAGTCCAGGTAGGGATGGAACTTGTCCGGCTCGATGACCCGGATCTTGTCCACACCTGCCGGCGCGGCAATGGTCAGCAACAGGCCCGGACGCACCGCGTCGAGCTGCTTGCGGAACTCGGCCAGCAAGGCCGTGAAGTTCTCCTTGTCTTCCGGCTGTCCGCAGGCAAGGCCGCAGGCCACCGGATATTCCCAGTCGATGTCGATGCCGTCGAACACCCCGGCCAGCGCGCCCGGGCCACCGGCGTTCTCCACCTTGGGCAGGTCGCCCTTGATGTAGGCGTCAACGCAGCTCTTCACGAAGGCCGCCCGGTTCTCCGGCCGTGCCGCGCTGGAGAAACCACGCGAATAGGTCCAGCCGCCCAGCGAGATCAGCACCTTCAGCTTCGGGTACTTGGCCTTGAGCTTCTTGAGCTGGCCCCAGTTGCCGCGCAGCGGCTGGTCCCAGGTGTCGCCCACGCCGTCCACGCTCTGCGCGGCGGAGAAAGACTTGGTGTAGTCGGCGAAGGCATCGCCGCCGGCACCGGTGCTTTCGTTCACCGGCATCGTCACGCCCACCTCGCACTTGTTGTCGCGCACATTGCCGAAGGCGTAGTTGATGTGCGTGAGCAGCGGGGCGGAACCGCTGGTGTCGATGTTCTTCACGAAGTAGGCGCGGTCATAGATGCCCCACTGCGCGAAGTAGCCGAGCACGTTCTTGCCGCCCGCCTGGTCGCCCTTGTCGGTGCGCACGCTGATCGGGCCCGACGGCTGTGACGAGCCTGCCTGGTTGAAGGCGCTCACCGTGAAGGTGTAGGCCGTGTCCGGCTTCAGGCTGCCCACGTTCGCGCTGGTGCCCGGCACCTGGGCGGCGGTGGTGCTGCCTTGCTGCACGCGGTACTGCACGTTGCAGTTCGGCCCCGCCGCCACCGCATTCCAGGCCAGGCTGACGCTGGTGCTGGTGTGCGACGGCGAATTGAGCCCGGTCGGCGTGGTGGGCGGTGCCGCGCACGCACCGCTGGCCGTGCTGACGAGCAGGGCGGCACTCGGCGCCGAGACGTTGCCGGCCTTGTCCTTGGCCCGCACGGTGTAGCTGTAGGCGGTGCCGGCAGTCAGGCCGCTGTCGGTGTAGCTGGTGCCGGTGGGCGAGCCCACGACCTTGCCGCCGCGCAGCACCTCGTAGCCGGCAACGCCGCTGCCGGCATCGGTAGACGCCGCCCAGCTCACCGTGATGCTGTTGGTGGTGACGTTGCTGCTGGACAGGCCGCTGGGCACGGAAGGCGCAGTGGTGTCGTTGCCGCCGCCACCGTCGCAGGCGCCCAGCGGTTTCCATACATCCCACTCGCCGGCGTTTGTGGCCGGGCTCTGGTTCTGGGTCCACCATTTGGCCTGGTAGGCCTGCTTGTTCAGCTGGGCCTGCTTGCCGCCTTCATAGACGGCGGTCGCATTCCACTCGGGCAGGTTGGTGCAGTCATACGCCTGCGCGGTGCCGGCCAGGGTGGCGGCGGCCAGCGCGATCAGTCGAACGGGGGTTTTCATCCAGGTCTCCACGAAAGGTCGGGTTGGGCCGCCCGGCCCAGGGTGGGCAGGGCGGCATCGATCAGCCAGGGGATCGTTCAGCGCTTGCGCAGGCTGGTGGCCGCAGCGCTGCCGCCACGACGGGCCTCTTGGGCCAGTGCGTAGCTCTTGCCGCCGAAGCTCACCACCCAGTTGCTGGGCGTGGGCATCGGCAGGTAGTAGTTCAGCTTGACCGTCACGCTTGCTCCGGGCGCCAGGCTCTGCCAGCCAGGCAGCTTGAAGCTCGCGCGATGGAAGTCGTTGAGCAGGCCGCCGATGTTGTGACCAGCCGGGTTGGCGCCGCTGCGCACGACCTGCAGGCCGAAGCCGCTCTGGTCAGTCACCGTCGGCGGGATCGCGGTAGGCACGTCGAAGCTGAACTCCGCACCGCCCGGCACCGTCTGACCACTCTTGTTGGTCAGCGTCAGCGTCGGGTTGATCGGGTAGTTCGCGTCACCCAGCGCAAACCCGCCCAGGCTGAACGTGATGTCCAGGGTGTCGGCCGGCATGCTGGCCGTGGTGAGCCGGTTGCCGTAGGGCGCGGCGGTCTTGAACTTGTCGTAGAGCAGGTTCGTCAGCGTGTTGCCGATGAAGTACTCGCCGCGTGCCGCATCCCAGCCGTAGTCGCCGGCCAGCTCCCAGAACATCACGCCGCCGATGCCGCGGTCGGCCACGTACTGCGCCTTGACGCCCAGCGACTGCTCGTCCTCCACCGAGAGGAACACCTTCTTCTGCGCGTTCCACAGCCACGGTGCCACCAGGGTGCTGTCATAGTGCCGGGTGTAGGTGCCGGTGAGCTGGTCGGTCGGATCGGTCGCCGGGGTCAGCCCGTACTGCCCGATGTAGCTGCCACTGCGGCCCTGCGCCAGGTTCATGGTGTGCCACAGCGGGTTCGAGCCGGCCGGCACTTCGCCACCGCGCAGGTCGGAGTCGTGCCACAGGTTGTCGATGCCGACCGCGCCGGCCCCGCACTTCTGGACCGTGCCACCGCCGGTGCCCGGGGGGCACTTGCTCTGGTCGGCCTGAGGTGCCTGGCCCCACAGCCCGTTGGTACCGCCATTCACGTCCTTCCAGCCGCGACTGTAGTAGGGCACGCCGATGTTGATGCGCCCGGCCGGCATCGCGCCGCGGAAGTAGTGGTAGGCCCAGTCGGTGTTGAGGTAGCCGATGCGGGCGTACTGCGAGGTGCTGTAGTAGTTCCAGGCCACCAGCTCGGCATCCTTGCCGTCGTCGAACAGCGCGGCGTTGGGTCCGACGAACTGGTTCCAGGCACCGTGCAGGTCGTAGCTCATCAGGTTCACGTAGTCCAGGTAGGACGTGACCTGGTAGTTCTCCATGCCGCGCAGCAGGTAGCCGGAGGACGGTGCCGCCACCGTCAGCAGGTAGTGGCGGGCGTCGGCCTGGCCGGCTGCATCGAGCTTCGCGCGCAGGGTGCGCATCAGCACGACATAGTTCTTCATCAGGCTGGCACGCCGGGCATTGGAGATCGCGAAGTCGTCCGGGTTGCCGGCGTCCTTCATGCTGGTGGCGTACTCGTAGTCGATGTCCAGGCCATCGAAGCCGTATTGCCGCAGGAAGGCGACGGCCGAATCGGCGAACGTCTCGATGCCCGCCGTATTCGCGGAGCCATCGGCGTTGGTGGTCATGGTGTAGAAGCCACCGCTGGCCACGCGCTTGCCGTCAGCGTCGAAATAGCCGCCCGTCTCGGCCCAGCCACCGACCGACACCAGGGTCTTCACCAGCGGATGCTGCTTCTTGAACTTGGTGAGCAGGTTGAAGTGGCCCTTGTACGACAGCGTCGGGTCCATCTCCGCGCCCGCCACGCCCGGCCAGGTCATGCCGGTGGCCGGGTTGTTGGGATCGCTGACGTTGCCGACCGACAGCCGGTTGGCGCCGTCCACGTGCGCGAAGGCGTAGTTGATGTGGGTCAGGCGGTTCCAGGGAATCTGGCTCGCCAGGTAGGCCGGCGCGCCGTTCTTGCCGGTGCGCCAGCTGGTGAAGTAGCCGATGATGCGGCGCGGCTTGTCGGCGCCCATCTTCTCGCGGCCCTGGTCGTCATAGACCTTGCAGTAGGCCGGCGAGGTGCCGGGCGTGGTGTAGAGGCCTTCCGGCCGGCAGCGTTCGTCACCCGCCACCTGGCCTTGCACGGTGATGCGCACGGCGGCACTGTCGGTGCTGGCGCCCTTGTCGTCGGTGGCGCGGGCCACGATGTCGGCGACACCGGCACGGGCCGTCCAGCTGGCACCGTAGGGCGCCGTGCTGTCTTCGGCCACCAGGGAGCCGTTGACGTAGAAGCCGACCTTGGCCACCTTGCCGTCGCTGTCGGCCGCATTCGCGGCCAGGGCCACGGCATCGCCCACCGACGCGCTGGCCCCCGCCGAAGGCGCGGTCAGGCCGACGGTGGGCGGCTTGTTGGCGCTGCTGCCACCCACCGTCACGGCCTGGCCCTTGCTGTGGGTGGCGCCCTTGTTGTCGGTGACGGTCAGCGTGACGGTATAAGTGCCGGCGGCCGCATAGGTGCGGCTGGCGGTCGCGCCACTGGCGGTGGCGCCGTCACCGAAGGCCCATGCGTAGCTGGCGATGGTGCCGTCCGGATCGGCGGAGGCACTGCCGTTGACGTTCACCACCAGACCGTTGGTGCTGGCGGTGAAGGCAGCCACCGGCGGCTGGTTGACCGCGCTGCCGTCGCAGGCCCCCAGCGCGCTCCACACGTCCCAGGTCGAGGAGTGCGTGGCCGGGCTCTGGTTCTGGGTCCACCATTTGGCCTGGTAGGCCTGCTTGTTCTGCTGGACCTTGTTGCCGCCGGTGTAGGCGTCGGTGGCATTCCATTCCGGCATGCCGGTGCAATCGACGGCCCACGCTGAGCCGGCACCGCTGGCAAGCAGCAGCGCAAGAACATAGCGATTTCGCATGTTCGGGTTCCTTGTTCAAGGGTGCACAAGACCAGTCCCCGGCCTCGGATGCCAGGAACCAGACGGAAAAGGGCGCGGCCACGAGGCCGCGCTCGTCAGGGAATCAGTGCGCCGGCGCGGCGGCGGTGTGCTGCCTCGCGGCAGCGGCCGCGCGCGCGCTCCTGCGCCGCGGCCGGGGTGGGGGCCGCAGGCAGAAGCCGCCCGGGTCGGGTCGGCAAAAGGGCCTCGAGGGCAGCAGGCGACCGCCACAGCCGCTGAATGGCAGCGGCAGGCAAGGCGGCCGTGGCGTGGCCGTGGGGCGCGTCAGGCGGCCCACGGCAACTGCGCATGCATACATGAACGTGTCTCCTTCGTTCAAGGCGCTGGGGGGCGCTGTGACTGGCCTGGTTGCGGTCGCTTCGGGTTTCTCCCAAAACTAGCAACAAGACCAGTACAGACATTGATCTTGTAGTGGTATTGCACTGTAAATACCAATCCGCCAAATCGGACCGCAGAGTCGAAACAAAACGTGTTTTCTGCCAGTTGACAGCGCATTCGAGGGACCAGCGACACACCGACAAGCGCATCCGGCGCGCAGCGCCGGCGCCAAATGCAGGGCGAGGCGGGGTGCTGCCACAGATGGTCACAGTGACAGCAGGGGGCCGTTTCGACGGGGCGGCATGCGCACAAACGGCCAAGGAAACCGCCGAGGGACGATGCCTGCGTGCCGGGCGGTGCCCGGACCGCCCGAGAGCGGCTCAAGCATCCCGCGGATTTGCCGGGCCGGACGGCGCGCACTGCAGTCCAATCGCAGACCAGTTGTGCACCTGAGCCGTGTCAAGGACGCCGCCGTTCCACCGGGTGCCGCTGGTCGCAGGCCACCGGGCGAGGTGCGGCATCGCGCCGGTTCAACCCGCAGCTGCGGTGTCCCGACCGGCTTCGGCGGCATCCGGTGTGTCCGCGGCCCACCGCGCCGCGGCGCCATCACGCGGCCCCCGCCTTGATCCACCGCAAGACGCCACATGCCGCCGCACGCAAGACTGGTTGCCAGTCCATTTCCTCCAGAAGGAGCGACTCGCAATGCAAGACATCGGTACGAGGGCGGGCCGCGCCACCGGAGCCAAGCAGCGCTTGCGCGCCCGCGCGCTGCTTCTTGCGCTCGGCCTGGCAGGCGCCCTGGGGGCGGCCCTCGCCCATCCAGCGCCGCCGCCGGTCACGGGCACCGCAGCCGTCGAGCCTGCCCCCGTGCAATGGCTGGCGCGCGCCAGCGCCTCACTGCGGGCAAGCGCCATCGAGCAAGACGAACTGCTGCGGCTCTATCGCGCTGGCGGCCATGCGATGCGCTGGCTCGACGGCCAGGGACGGCCCAGTGCAAATGCCACCGCCGCGCTGGCGCTGATCGAGCATGCCGCCGCCGAGGGGCTGGAGCCGGACGACTATCGTCCAGAGGTTCTTGCCGGCAAGCCGTTGGCCGACGCGCCAGAGGAATGGGATGTCGCGCTGAGCCTCGGCATGCTGCGATACCTGCGGCAGCTGCATTTCGGCCGGGTCGACCCGCGCACCTTGGGCTTTCGCTTGCCCGCCCGCGAGCACGAGCACGACTTCGCGGCCGGGCTCGACGAAGCATTGCGGCAGGAGCAACTGCCCGCTGCCGCGCAAGCCCTGGTGCCACCCCTGGCGCAATACCGAGGCCTGCGCGACGCACTGCAGCGATACCGGGCGGTCGCCGCCCAGCAGGCGGCAATGGGCTGGTCCGGGCCGCTACCCGCCGATGCCGGCGAGGCGGCCGCCCTGTCGCGGGTGCGCCTGCAGGCCCTGGGCGACCTGGCGCCCGCCCCGCTGTCCACGGACGCGCCCGGCCACGTGCCGGACGCCGCCTTGGCAGCCGCCATCCGGCGCTTCCAGATCCGCCACGGGCTGCCGCCCGACGGCAAGCTGGGAACGGCGACCCGCGCAGCGCTCGATGTGCCACCGGCGCGCCGTGCCCGGCAGATCGAGCTGGCGATGGAGCGGCTGCGCTGGCTGCCGCACCTCCAGGGCCGGCCCTTCATCGCGGTCAACATCCCGATGTTCCGGCTTTGGACCTGGCCCGCCGCGCTGGAGATGGACGTCATCGTCGGCCGTGCGGTGAAGACCCAGACGCCGGTCTTCACCGAGGACATGCGCTACCTGGTGTTCCGGCCTTACTGGGATGTGCCGGCGTCCATCCTGCGCCAGGAGCTCCTGCCGGCCCTGCGCCGCAACCCGTCTTACCTGGCGCGGCAGGACATGGAGATCGTCTCCGGCGCGGGCGACCAGGCGCAGGTGCTGCCCGCGGGCCCTGACACGCTGGCCCTGCTGGAGCGCGGCCTGGCGCGCGTGCGCCAGCGCCCGGGGCCGAAGAATGCGCTGGGCCAGGCCAAGTTCATCTTCCCCAACGACCACAACGTCTACCTGCACAGCACCCCGGCGCCTGCGCTGTTCGGGCGCAGCCGGCGCGATTTCAGCCACGGCTGCATCCGCGTCCAGGACCCGGTGGCGCTGGCCCAGTGGGTATTGCAGGACCAGCCGTCGTGGACCCGCGCGCGCATCGAGGCGGCCATGGCCAATGACGGCCCGCTGAGGGTGGACCTGAACCGCTCCATCCCCGTCATCGTGTACTACGTGACTGCGGCCGTCATGCCGCAGGACGGCGGGCTGCATTTCGCCGAAGACCTGTACGGCCACGACCGCCGGCTCGAGCAGTGGCTGCAGGCGCACCAGGCCCGCCGCTAGGGCGCATGCCGCCCGCGCCGCGTTCCCCCAGGCGGTGCCGCCTTGGATGCACCGCCTGGCCGGCCGCCCGGCACGGACCCCCAGCGGCCGCCGCGGATCAGCCGCGGCTGCGCGGCGCGCATCGGCCGGGGGCGTGCCGCGCTGCTTCAGCTCAGGAGCCGGACCCCGCCTCGCCAGCGGCCTTGCGCGGGCGGCGCGGCCGGCTGGCCGCCTTGCGGGCCGGCCGCGGTGCCGCAGCATCCGCCCCGGCGGCCGCCTCGCCGGCCGGCTCCGAAGATAGGGCCGGGGCCGGCACCGGCACCGCAATGGGTGCTTCTGCGGCCGCCTTTGCTGCCGGTGCCTCGGCGGCGGGCCGGGTCTTCTTCGCCGCGGCCTTGCGCCCGCCTCGACGCTTGCTGGCCGGCGACTCCGGCGGGTCTGCCGGTGCCTCCGAGGGAAGCGGCTGGGCCGTCAGCATGTGCTCGGCCAGCGCCTCCGCGTCATCCAGCTGCTGCCGCACGTCAGCGGCGGCTTCCGGCACGGCACGAGGCGGTTCGTCATGCGGCTCCGCCTGAGGCGCCGGACGCGGCCCGCGGCGGCCTTCCGACGACCGGCCACGATCCTCCTGCGCCGTGGTGGCTGAACCACCGCGACGGTTCTCCGGCGCCTGGCGACCGCCGCGGCGCTGGCGGCCCCTGGCGTCGGCCTCGCCGGGCACCGGCGCTTCGTCGGGCGCCCCTGGCTGGGACGGCGCCGCCTCGGCCTCCACAGGACGAGGCGTTGACGGGACCACCGGACGCAGCGCCGCGGGCGCCTCGGCCGCGGCGTCGCTGCGCGCCGACAGGGCGGTGCCCCGATAGACGTAGGCATTGGACTTCTCGTCGCGCCCGACTTCGAACAGGCCGCGGGACTGGGCTTCTTCGAGCAAGGCGCCGAAGGTGCGGAAGCCGAAGTACGACTCGCTGAAGTCAGGCTTGCGGCGCTTGATCGCGTCCTTCAGCACCGACGCCCAGAGCTTGCCCCCATCACCGCGCTCGGACACCAGGGCCTCGAAGGTTTCCACCGCGATGTCGATGGCCTTGCTGCGGCGGGCCTCGGCCTCCTCGCGGCGGCGGCGGTCTTCCTCGGGCGTGCGCCGGCTGCCGGCCTCGGCATCCTGCGGGCTGCGCTTGGCCGCCGCACGCTGGCCTTCACGCACGAGGTCGTCATAGAAGATGAACTCGTCGCAGTTGGCGATCAACAGGTCGGACGTCGATTTCTTGACACCCACGCCGATGACCTGTTTCGCGTTCTCCCTCAGCTTGGACACCAGCGGCGAGAAGTCGGAATCACCACTGATGATGACGAAGGTGTTCACATGGGACTTGGTGTAGCAGAGGTCGAGCGCATCCACCACCAGGCGGATGTCCGCCGAGTTCTTGCCCGACTGCCGCACGTGCGGGATCTCGATGAGCTCGAAGTTCGCCTCGTGCATGGCGGCCTTGAAGCCCTTGTAGCGGTCCCAGTCGCAATATGCCTTCTTGACGACGATGCTGCCCTTGAGCAGCAGGCGCTCGAGCACGCGCTTGATGTCGAACTTCTCGTAGTTAGCGTCGCGCACGCCGAGCGCGACGTTCTCGAAGTCGCAGAACAGCGCCATGCTGGTGTTTTCTTGGTTGGAAGCCATAGGGTCGCGTGAGTCAGAAGCTGCCATGCTAACGGCGTTCGGCGTCCGGGCCGAGGCTGATGCCCCTCCCCGCTGCGCGCCGCCCGGCGCGGTTGACAGCGACAGCGCCCGGCTGGCGCCGTGCCGGCCGAGCGGCACCGGCACCAGGTGCACCCTCCTTTCCTGCCAAGCGGCCCTGTCAGAATGCAGCCGGCGCACCTGCGCACCGACATCCATGCACCTGGGGGAGAAGGAACAATGAAGACTGCCGTGACCGCACTGGTCCTGGCCTGCGGCGGCATCAACGCCGCGCTTGCCGCGCCGGCCGAGGCAAAGGCCCTGCCCAAGGAGGTGGTCGAGCAAGTCGCCAGCGATCTCTTCACGCTGGACTACTGGTGGGTCACGCCATCGGTGCTTGAAAAACGGTGCGAGGCGCAGTTCCCCGACCAACTGTTGAACGTGAGAACCGGCTTCACCCATTGGGCCACACAGCAGTTCGACATGATGGGCCGCGTCGAGGCGTCACGCACCCATTTCGTGGGTGCGCTCGCCGCCACCCGGAAGCAGACGCCAGCCCAGTACGAGGCGAACGCAAAGAAGACCCTCGACGAACGCGTGGTGCGCGGCCTGTTCAAGAAGTTCACCACGGCCGAGACGCAGGACTTCTGCACCCACCTGGACCGCGCCCTGCCCGCGCTGCTGCCCGACGCCTTCACGCGGGAGGAACTGGTGCCGGCACTCGAGCGGCTGGAGGCACTGCGCCGGCGGCTGCAGAAGTGAAGACAACCTCGCGGCCGGCGTCGCCGCTGGCGCCTCGAGCTGCCTCGTGAGTAGGATGCACGGCACGTCCCTCCGGGGCCCGACATGCCGCCCTCATCCGCTGGAGCACCCCATGCACGACACCACGCGGTTGCCGCGCGTCACCCAGACCGCGGCACGCCGAGCCGCATCTGCCATCCTCCTGGCGGTGGCCTTGTGTGGTCGGCCCGCAGTCACCAGTGCCAACGACAGCCCGCAGCCGCCCACCCACCGGCCGCCACACGCAAGGAAAGCACCCGCCATGCCGAAGCCCGACCTCTGGAGCTTGATCGAGGCCATGCCCGGCCACCTGCCGTTCTCGCGCCAGTCCATCGAATCGGCCTTGGACGTGCGCCTGAAGGTCGACTCCGAGAACGAATACTTCGTGTTCCTGGTCGGTGGGCCCGTCGCCCTGAACGGTGGTGTGGTCATCGACCTGATCGACCTGCGGGTTCGCAAGGAGCAACCGCATCCCGGCTTCCTGGTGCTGAGACTGGCGGGTGACTGCCTTCCGCGCTCGCAGGTGCTGGAGCGCTACCCCGGCATGTCGATCGGCGACACGCCTCGTGGACGCTCGCTGGACGAAGAGACCAGCTTCCGGCACGACACCCCCTGGGGCCGGCTGGCCTTCGGTTTCGCAGAGCGGCGGCCGGAGTGCCTGCGCTCGCTGGTGTTCGACCCACAGCCGCGCTGACGGTGCGTACTCGGCCTGCGTCGCGATGCCGGCGGCCCGGACGCTCAAGCCTTCTTCGCTGCGCCGGCCTGCCGGGCCGGCGGGGCAGCTAGCGCGTCGCCCGCGGCATGCCGGGCGAACGCAGCCCCTGCCGTCCGGGCCGTCATGCCGTGATCACGAGCACGTCGCTGCAGTTCGACGAAGCGGTCAAACACGTCCCATAGCGGCGCATAGCGGGCTGTGTCGCCCGCGTCCAGCTGCTGCAGCGCGCAAGCGGTGGCTTCCAGCGTGGAGCGCTGGTCGTCGCGCTCGGCCTTGCGAATGCCGTAGCGCGACGCTGGCGGCTCGATGAGTTCGAGGCGAGGCAAGCGCAGCAGCCAGGGATTGAGCCGGAGCAGCTGGCGGCTCTTGCGCCAGGTGGCATCGAGCACGATCAGGCGCTGCGGCAGCGCACCGACCGGCGCTGGCGTTGCTGCGCCCTCTGCGTCCGGCTGTGTCGGTGGATAGAGCAGCCAGGCACCGGCCATCGGGCCGCAGGCCGCTTCCAGTTCCTGCAGATCGAAACTGTCCCCCACCAGCAAGCGGCTGCGCCGCAGGCACAGGTGCAGCAGGCGACCACTGCCCTTGGCGTGGTGCTGCTCGAGCGGATGCTGGAGGATGAGGACATCGACCCGGTTGTCGACCTCCACGACGCAGTGGCAGATGCAGGCCGAGGCGGGTCGCAGGCAGTGCGGGCAATACGGCCGTGAAGAAGCAGGCAAGGTGTTCATGGTCTGCCGCCGAGCATAGCGGGCCACCGTCCAGGCCATGCCGCCCGCGGCGCGTCCCGCGGCGGCGGCCCGGCACCCGGGAGGCTGCCTTGCCAGCCCATGCGCGAAGGAGCATCCTGCCAGACGCACTCCCTGTCGCCCTGCGGAGGATCGTCGATGGACTCACTGCTGCGCCTCGCCGTCGTGCTCGGCATCTCCTTGCCCGTGTTCGCCGTGCAGGCGGCTGAACATGTCGAGCATGAAGTACCGGTCGCTCAGGCCGGCGGGAGCGGACCTGGTGAGCCGACCCGGCGCAACTGGTTTGGCGACCCCTTCCTGCAGCTGTCGAAGGACATCGCCGACTGTCCCCTGCCCGCCGGACCCTTCATCACCGAGGCAGAGCGGCGGGTGCAGTCGCACAACCGGGCCGAGCGGGGCACCACCTGCTGGCTGACCGGGTCCTGCGAACGGCCGAACTTCTATCGCTACGACCGCGACATCGCCGAGGCCCTCCGCAAGAGCCTGAGCCAGGCGCATCCCTTCGCCAACACCACCGTCTGGGCCACGGTGCAAGGTCGCATCGTCTTCATCGAAGGCTGCGTGCGCGACGATCGGGTGGCGCCGCGGATCGAGGCCTTCGTCGCCGCACTGCCCCACGTCCAGCGAGCGGTTGCCATCGTCTACTCCGATCCGGCAAGTCGGCCCCCCTACAAGCTGCGTTTCCGCCCTTGAGGAGCGTGCGGGGCGGCGCACTGGGACCGCGCCCGTTCCGCCGAGGCACTCGCCACTGCTGCGAATGCAGCAGGGATGCTCGCTGGTCGGAGCTCACGCGGGTGCCGGAGCCGGCGTTGGACAGGTGATTTGTCTCCGTTTGGGACAGCTGGCCCGTGGCCCTTCCTCGAGTGTGCCTTTCGGAGCCGTTGTTTTTTTGCCGCCTCCCAGGAACGGAATCCCTGTCTGATCTGACAGGCATGCCTTCGCCGTGCTCAGGACGCCCAGGACCGCCGCCTGCGCAGTTGTTCACGAACGCCGGCGTTTGGACCGCTTCCCAGGCGATCAGACTAGGGTAACTACTTAGATCTAGGTGTAAACCCTATATAATGGGCTGGTCGCCCAGATGCTGGGCTCCGTACTGAGAGACCTTCGCCATGAGCCACGCCATCGCACAGAAGCAGTTCGGCTTGCTGTCCTTCCGCATCGCCGGGCTGAAGGCCGCTGCACAACGCTTGTTCGCACGCCAGGT
The DNA here is from genome assembly GCF_030419005.1 of Eleftheria terrae. NCBI lineage: Bacteria > Pseudomonadati > Pseudomonadota > Betaproteobacteria > Burkholderiales > Eleftheria > Eleftheria terrae. Next base: position 383,836 of record NZ_CP106952.1, on the reverse strand, counting down.
GCGCCGCCAAGGGCCGCCCGACCGTGCGAGCGAAGCGGAAGACCTGCGTCGCTATGCGCAGGACTTCCTCGGCTCGGACCCGCGTTTCGCGGCCGAACTGTTCGCCGCGGCCGACCGCCACGAACGCCTGAGCTGAGCCCGGCCCCCAGCCGGAATGGCCGCCCGGCTGCCATTCCGCTTCAGGTGCCTGTGCTGCACCTGCGTGCTTTCCTGCCGGGGTGCTGGCCGCCGGGGAAACGAGCGACCATGAAAAAAGGCTGCAAGCGCCTGAGACGCTTGCAGCCTGTCTGTGGCTGCCCTGGCTCACCCCCCGGGTGGGTGAGCCGCACCGCGGCGCCTGCCGCGGCCTGGCTTGAGCCGGCTCCTCAGAAGCTGGCATCCAGCGTGTACACGCCCTGTGCCCCGGTGCTTCCCGAGTAGTACAGCACCTCGATGTAGTAGGTGCCGCCCGCGGAGGGTGCACGCACCGACACGCTGTCGCGCTCACCGGTCGGCAGTTCGCTGCGACCCACCCGCGTGCCACTGGCGTTGTAGACGTAGAGGTCGTAGTCCGAGCTGCTGTTGGGCGCCAGGGCCACCGACAGGGTCCGTCCGGCACCCACCGACACCTTGAAGTAGTCACGGTCGCCGCTGCTACCCATCGAGCCCTTCACCGTGCTGCCGCTTTCCGCAATGACTTGCGCCTGGCTGCGAGAGTCGTTGGGCTCGGTCTCCACCACGTCGTCGCCACCGCCGGGATCGCCACCGGCCGCCGCCACCGCGGCAGCCGCATCGACGATGCCCCTGCCGCAGCCCGAGCAGGAGCCCGGGAACGGACGTGCGGTGTCGACGAGCACCTTGGAGACCTCGTCCGAGGTCAAGGCATTGTTGGCCTGGATCACCAGCGCTGCGGCACCCGCCACATGAGGCGCTGCCATCGAGGTGCCCTGGTAGAAGCCGTAGCTGTCGGCACCCGGGCTGGTCTGTCCGGAGTTGAGCGTGGACAGGATGCCGTTGGCGGAGCCAGTGCTGGTTTCACCACCGGGCGCCGCGACCTCGACGGTCGAGCCGTAGTTGGAGTAGTAGCTGCGCGAGCCGCTGCGGTTGGTGGCCGCCACGGTGATCACGCCACTGCAGTTGGCCGGCGTGAAGCTGCCGGCATCCGAGGAGGAATTGCCAGCGGCCACCACCACCACCGTCTTGCGGCTGCGGGCCGAGTTGATCGCATCCTGGGTGGTGCGATCGCAGCTGCCGCCGCCGCCGAGCGAGAGGTTGATCACCCGCGCCGGATTGGCATTGGCAGGCACACCGCTCACGCTGCCGCCGGAGGCCCAGATGATGCCCTGCGCAATGTCGGAGGTGTAGCCACCGCACTTGCCCAGCACACGCACCGGCACCACCTTGGCGTTATAGGCGACGCCCACCACGCCGGTGCCGTTGGCTGCCGCCGCGATGGTGCCCGCCACGTGGGTGCCGTGCCAGCTGCTGGACGAACCCCGCGAAGAGCCGCATTCACCCGCCGAGAAGGCATCGCCAGGATCGCTGGCATCGCTGTCCCGCCCGTCACCGTCGTTGGCGGTTTCCACGTCGCTGATGAAGTCGTAGCCGGGCAGCAGGTTGGCGCGCAAGTCGGCATGCGGGCGGTAGCCCGTATCGATCACGGCCACCACCACGCCTGCGCCGGTGGCACTGTCCCAGGCCGTCGGCAGGTTCAGGCCGCCGGTGGGCTCGAAGTAGTGCCACTGCTCGCCATAGCGGGTGTCGGTCGGCGTGGACTGGATCTGCAGCAAGCGATCCGGTTCCGCGTACTCGACATCCGGATTGTCCGCGGCGATGCGGTTGGCCAAGTCACGTGCATCGTCGAGCGACACCCGCCTGGACAGCCGCAGCACATCGGTCTGCGCCGTCAACTGGCGCTGCGCCGTCACCGCCACGCCGAGGCGGGCCACCGCCGCAGCGCTCTGGGTGCCGCTCAAGGCGGAGGCCTGCAAGCGCCTGGACGCGCTCTTGTACTTCACGATCACTTGGTCGGTCGCTGCCGAAGCAGCCTGCAGGCTTGCAGCGCCAAACGCGGACCAGGGGGCGGCGCCGGCTTCCGCACTCTGGCCGGCGTGCGCGGACATGCAAAGGGCAAAGCCGAGCGCGGTGGCCAGGCCGAGACGTTGAACGGCACAGGTGACGGCCGATGGTTGAAAACGAGAGATCATTCAAGCAACCTCGTAGCTTCAAGGTGGTGCAACGGCGAGCCCAGGGCCCTTCGGATCACAAACGGTCAGGGCAAACGCCGGACGTCGGAGACCGATCCCGTGGTGCGCACCGGTGGCCCTCCCCCACCCTTCTCTCCTTGGGGTTCGGTATGCCGGGCGGTCTCCGCGCCCTGTCCTCTCGTCAAGCTTGGCAGTTGACATGTCGAGAGCAGGGCTGCGCAGATGCTATGCGCGAGATCAAGGGCCTTACAAGAAGCGATACCGCCTCTGACAATTGTCTATTGACCTGGTTTTTTGGAAACCTCGATGTGCCATTCTTTGGCTCCGGAGTGGGCTCGGAAGGCATCGGTGCTTTTTTCCAGCAGCAAGAACGCAGTGGATTCAAACGCTGTTCTTGTCTGTGCTTCTACATGCATTGAACGCTGTCTTGATGGCGGTTCGATCACCCAACAGAAAAGCGCAAGGCACACCGCCGACGTTGCATTTCAGGACAGTGCTGCTTCATGTTCCTGCGCGTGGCACCGGGCCGGTGCTGCCTGTGATGTGGGCGTTGACGAGGCCGATGGTGCCGCTGCCCCGCAGCAGGTCGGCCCCGGCGCGCGCGGCTGTGTTGGCAGCGTGTCGACTTGTCGTCCAATACGGGCATGGAATCTCCCCGCACCCTTGAAGACCGCGTGACTGACCTTGAGATCAAGACCAGCTTCACCGAGGACCTTGTCGACCACTTGAACCAGACGGTGGTCCGCCAACAGCAGCAGATCGACCTGCTGATGCGCGAGATCGCGCACCTGCGACAGCAGCAAGCCGATGGCAGCGGCGCCGCGCCGCGCAGCCTGCGCGAGGAGCTGCCGCCTCACTACTGAAAGCCGCTCAGGACGAACACTGCCCCAAGGCCGCGCCCCGCCAGCTGCCAGCGCCTGCCAGCACCAACGGCGAGCACGCCCCATGGCTCGCCCACTGCCGGCACGCGTGCGGCCTTGCCCTACACTGCGCACCGCTGCCCTTCGGGAACAGCGCCCGCGTGGCGTGTCGCCGCACCGGCCGCCGCTGGCGCAGGCGCGGTTGGGCTCCCTTCACCTTGCTTGCCTTCGAGGCCCTCCATGCCTTTTGCCTCACTCGGGCTGTCCTCCGCCCTGCTCCACGCCGTTGATGCGCGCGGCTATGAACAGCCCACCGCGATCCAGCAGGCCGCCATTCCGGCCATCTTGCGAGGCACCGACCTGCTGGCCCTGGCCAGCACCGGCTCCGGCAAGACGGCCGCGTTTGCCCTGCCCCTGCTGCAGCAACTGCAAGACCGCCCGCAGCAGTTGCCGCGCCCCACACATGCGCTGGTATTGGTGCCGACCCGAGACCTGGCGATCCAGGTGGGCGACTCGATGCGCGAGCTGGCCCGCCAGCTCGAGCGGCCGGTGAAGTTGGCCGCCGTGTATGGTGGCGTCTCCATCAACCCGCAGATGATGGCCTTGCGCGGCGGTGCCGATGTGGTGGTCGCGACCCCGGGCCGCCTGCTGGACCTGGTGCAGCACAACGCGCTGAAGCTGGCCGACCTGAAGGTGCTGGTGCTGGACGAAGCGGACCGGTTGCTGGAAGCCGGCTTCGCCGACGAGTTGCAGCGCGTCCTCGCATTGCTGCCGGCGCGCCGGCAGACCTTGCTGTTCTCCGCCACCTATCCGGCGACCGTACAGGGGTTGGCCCAGGCCGTGCTGAACGAGCCCTTGCGGCTGGAGATGCCCGGCGGCACGCAAACGCCCGCCGCCATCGAGCAGCGGGCAGTGCAGGTGGACGCCGCGCGCCGCACCCCCTTGCTGCGCCACCTGCTCGAGCAGCAAGGCTGGAGCCGGGTGCTGGTCTTCGTGGCCAGCAAGTACGCCACCGAGCATGTCGCGCAGAAGCTGCGCGCTGGCGGCATCGCAGCCGCGGCCTTCCATGGCGACCTCAGCCAGGGTGCCCGCAGCCACGTGCTGGCCGACTTCAAGGCAGGACGGCTGGCGGTGGTGGTGGCCACCGATGTGGCGGCCCGTGGCCTGGACATCGCCGGTCTCCCGGTGGTCGTCAACTATGACCTGCCGCGCTCGCCTCAAGACCATGTGCATCGCATCGGCCGTACCGGCCGCGCTGGCCAAGCGGGCCTTGCCGTCAGCTTCGTCAGCGCGACCACCGAGGCGCATTTCCGATTGATCGAGAAACGCCAAGGCCAGCGTGTGCCTCGTGAGGTGGTGGCCGGCTTTGAGCCGACCGAGGCCGCCGCCCCGCCGGCCGGCAACGGGGGCATCAAAGGCAAGCGCAAGAGCAAGAAGGACAAGCTGCGCGAGGCCGCTGCGCGGGACGGTTCGCACTGACCGGCCGGAGGCCGGGGCAGCCGCTTCGCCTGCGGGCCCAGGCGTCTGTGAGCACCACTGCCGCCTCATGCGCGAGGCGCTGGCGGGGAACTGCCCGGCAGTGCCGGAGGCGGGCGGGCGGCGGCGGGCAGGACAGCCACTCCGCAAGCACCGGCCGAAGCGCCGGAGCAGGCCGAACGGCGGCGCGAGGGACGGCGGCTGGGGCCGCCTGTCTTGCCTCAGGCTTCGAACGCTTCCGGCCCCTTCTGTGCCCGGGCGATCAGCCCTGACAGCGGATGGAAGTGCCGGTAGACCCAGCGCCTGCAGTTCTTGCAAGGCGCGTTGTACACCAGCTGCTGGTCGGCGGTGTAGTTGAACGGGATCACCACCCAGTTCCTCACCGTCTGCGCCTCGTGCTCCTTCAGCAGGTAGTACATCTTCGGCTCGGCGCAGTTCATCGCGCCGCGGCCGTGGGCGTCATAGCCGTGCCGCGTGATCTGCTCGTTGCTGAAGCCGCCACCTTCCTCGGAGCCAAGGAACTGCGTGAGCTTGTGCGTGATGAGCTGCGAAGCGCTCTGCTTGCTGGCGCCGCCGCCCATCACGATGCCGGTCAGCTCGCCGTACCCGGGCGCGCCCGAGAAAAGCTCGAAGTGCGCGCTGCTGTCCACCACGCTGATGGCGACGGCACACACCTTGTCCTTGTTCTTGCCGGACTGGTCGGCATTGAACTTCGCCAGCGCCAGGCCACGGGCCTGTTCCAGCAATGACCCCGCCTGGCGGGAAATGGCCATGGGATTCGACACACTGTCCTCCTGCTCATGATTCGCCGACAGGGGCGCGGTGCCCCGGGTCGCCGGACGGCACCGGCGTGACACCCGCTGCACCACAGCCACCTCACCCGCGGCGATGTTCGGCGTTATAGCGTATCGCGCAGAAGCGCCCTGCCGCGGCTGGCGGGCTGCAGCCCGGCCCGCATCGAGCCTGCGGAGCGGGCGCGACTGACGCCTTGCCTGCGGCAACGCTCAAGCGTCGCCAGCCGGCGGCATGACGAGCGCCGACCACGGCAAGCGCCCCCAGGGATGGGTCCCGTCTTGCGCCCAGGCGTGTGCCTGGGCCTCATCGAAAGCCACGCCCAGGCTGTCGGCCCGCGCGCCGGCCACCCACTGCCGCCGGCCGCGTGCCCAGGCCGTGCCATAGTCCTGCCAGCTGTCGAAGCAGTCGTGCGCGCGTCGCGCGTTCTGGCTGGACACCTGCCGCCACAGCGCTTCATCGATCCAGCCCAGCCAGGCTGCGGCCTGTACGGCAAAGGCCACGCGGGCACAGGCAAACGCCAGGGCGTCCCGCGGCTCGTCCTCCGGGCGCAGCGCGTCGAGATCGAGGCGAAACCAGCCGGCGCGCAGTTGCTCCGCCACCGCCGCGCGGACTTGCGCCGGGCTCATCTCCATGCGCAGCTTGAACAGGTGCAGCAAGGCCGGGCGCAACTGCCGCTCGAGGGTCTGCACATCCGCAGGCGGGCTGGGCGGCAGGCCCACCGTTGGCAGGCGATGCAGCACCACCGGATGGGCCAGCGACAGCACCGCCTCTTGCTGCAGCTGCGCCGGCGTGGACGGCTCGTGGCCTGCGGGCTGCAACAGCGCCCCCCGCCTCACCGCAGCCAGCGCACGCCGCAGCCGGCGCCCCAGCCACCACGCCACCACCATCGCCAGGAGCCAGCTCATCGGCCCTGCTCCAGTGCTTGGGCAACGCCAGGCGCCAGCGCCAGGCCCTTCAGCAGCTCGGGCTGCCGCGCGGCCACCAGCCATTGCACCAGCGCGCTGGGCTGTGGCAGCGCCTGCACAAGGGCCGGATAGCGCTTCACCAGCTGCAGTTGCTCGCCCGCATCGTGCGCCTGTGACACCGGGCACCAACCGCGTTGCAGGCGGACCACTCCCATGCCGGCGGCATCCGGCGGCGTGTCAGCGGTGGTGTCGAGCGAATTCAGGAAGCCGATCACCTCCTCCTGATAGCGGCTCACCGGCGGGCGGTTCTGCTTGCCCTTGATCTGGTCGATCGCCAGGCGGCCGTCCTGCGCGCCAACCCAGGCGCTGATGGTGATGTGCGGCTGCTGCTGCAAGCTGCGGTAGCTGAAGAGGCGCAGGCGCCCTGACTCGCACGCCGCGGCATAGTGCTCGCCATAGCCGCCCTGGAGCGCCTTCCGGTTGGCGAACTGCCCGAGGCAGTGACGCATGAGCTGGCTTTCATAGGCCATCTCCGCACGCAGGCCGGGGCTGTGCGGCAGCAGCTCGACGAAAACGCCATGGCGGCCTTGCCAGACCTGCCGCACCGCCTCCGGTTGATGACGGCGCCAGCCGGCATCCGCCTGGGCCTCGATGGCGGCATGCTCCGCCGCCCATAGCGCAATCGCCTGCGGTCCGTTGACGCGCATCAGCTTGCCTTCGAGCGGCGTGCCCTGCCGCGAGCCAAGGAACTCCACCAGGCGCAACTCCAGTGCCAGCAGCTCAGCGCCTTCTGGGTCCACCCACCACAGCGCGGGCGATGCTGCCGCCTTGCGTGTCTCGATCGCCTTGCTCACCCAGGGCGGCAGTGCTGCTGGCGCAAGGAGCTGGCGCGCCTGTGCCAGGGTGCTCACCGGTTGGACCGCGGGCGGCGGTGCCTGCAGGTTGCCCACCACATGGCGAAAGAAATGGTTCAGCAGCCATTCGCGCACCGGCTCGGCATCGCATCTGGCACGGCTGCGTCTGTCGATGGCGGCCTTGAGGGCCGGCGCATTGAGCACGTCGCGGGGTGCATAGCCACCGCGGGGCAGTGCGGTGGCCATCTCAGCCCCAGAACCGCCACCAGGGGCGGCCCGCACGCATCGCCTGCTTGCAGACCTCGATGGACGCCAGGGTGGCCTGCCGCTGCGCGTCAGCATCCTCCTGCGGCGGCACGCAGAGCGTCAAGGTGTCCTCGTACTGTGCCAGCGCCCGCTGATGCAGGCCGGCACGCTCGAAAGCCACGCCCGCGTTGCGCATGGCCACCAGCAACCGCGCTGAACGAAGCCGCGGCAACAAGGGCTCCAGGCGCGCGAGGGTGTCCTCCGGCTGGCTGTAGGCCATGTTGGCAAGGAGGATGACGACCGTCTCCAGGTACACGTCGTGCAGCTCGGCCTGCTCCTCCTCGTCCTGGCCGCTCCACCATTCCTCGATGCGCTGCAGCCAGATGGCGATCTCGTTGTCACGGTCCAGCTTGTACAGCGTGTTCGCGACATCCGGCACATAGCGGGTCGGCGTGTGGCGCCCATAGCCATAGGTGGCCGCGTAGTGCCACAGCTGGTCGGCAGTGTCCACGAAGGCCGGCTTGTCGCCAGCCTGCCAGTGGCAAGCGACCAAGCCGTCGTAGTGCTCGGCGAAGGGGCTCGCAGCGATGCCCTTGTGGTGCAGCGCCACCGCACTGGCCGGATCGTCCTCGTCATAGCGGCAGTAGATGGCCAGGTTGTTGCACAGCATCGAGTAGGTGTGGGCGTTGCCGTCGAGGTAATAGCCCTGGCCACTCTCGAAGAAGGCCTCGAAGCGGGCCAGCCCCTGCCGGTAGTAGCGCGCCTGCAGCGCACCGACCGCGTCTTCCGGCCATTCGGCGCCGTCGGGCAGCGACTCGTGCAGGTCCTCGAGGCGCACCGCCACGCTGTAGCACCAGCCACCGCACGGCACCTCGATGAAGGGCAGGGTCAACGCCACCGGCGCGCCGTGCACCTGCATGCGGCACAGCCAGAGCTTGCCGACCACATCGCTGTCGGCGAACTCGGGGTCCTTCGGCACGGCGGACTCCAGCAGGGGCAGGGCCGCTGCCGGGCCGTGGCCGGTCGCAAGGAGGTGCAGGCCCTGCAGCAACTCGATGGCCGGATGCGCGGCATCCCAGCGGGCTGCCAGCGCCAGGTGGCGCTCGAAGTACACCGAGGGCGCTTCGTCGCCGCACACCCACTGCGTCGATTCGCGAACGGCGGCACTGGCCAGCGCAAGCGCCCAATGCACGTCGGCTCCTTCGTCCGTGGCGCTTGCCGCGGCCACCTGCTCCACCACGAAGGGGTGCATCCGCCGGCTGGAGCCGCGCTCATGGAACATGCACTCGAAGGCCAGGCGGGCCGCTGCCTGCCTGTGCCCCGCCTGCAGCAACCACTGGAACACCTGGGCGTTGAAGTCGTCGTCTTCGTCTTCCGACAGGTCGTGGCGCCCCTGCGCAGCCACCGCGAGGCCCTCCTCCAGCCGGCCCTGGGCGCACAAGGCCCGTGCCTGCAGGCGAGCCAGGCGCACCTGGACGCTGCGCCGGCGCGGCTGGGCCAGCCCAGGTGGCAAGGCGGCCTGCACCTGCTGAACGATGGTGTCGACGCAGTCGGGCGCCAGCCTGACCAGGGAGTCGCCCAGCCTCAGCCAGTCGTCGGCATCCACGTCCTGGTCGGGCCCGGCTTCAGCGAGCGAGCGAATGGCCTCCTGCGCAGCCGCATGCGCCCGCTCCGGCTGGGCATCGGCCGCGTAGGACAGGCCCACGCGCACCGACAGCAGCGCGTCGTCCCAGGCCCGATAGCGGCTGCGCTGCGGCAGGGCCACCTGCAGGGCATGCCGAGCCTCGGCACAGCGCCGCGCACAGCGATGGTCGCCCGCCTCCGCAGCCAGCCCGGCGAGATGGGCCCACGCCTGGTCCGGCACCTGCCCCGGCGCGAGCGCCTGCAGCACCTGCTCCGCAGCGCCAACGGCACGGTGCAGGGCCTCGGCGTCGGGCCCGGCCTGCAGGGCCTCGACATGCCAGAACGCAAGGCTGATCCTTGCCTCGTGCTGTTCATTGCGCGGCAGCTGCGCCAGCACGTCGGCGCCGTCCTGCACCAGCACGCGCTGCGCCTCCTGCCATTCACCAGCCCGCAGCCACAGCCGGAACAGGCGGGCGACGGCGCTCATGCTGTCAGCCCGGCAGGGCTGCCGGCGCAGTGCCGCAGCGAGCGCCGGGCGGCTCAGGTCATCGGCCACGCCGGCCTGGGATTGGAGGTCGATGGCTTCTTCGGTCTCGTCGAGAAAGGTGTCGAGCGGGATGCCGCTCAGGACGGTGGCGCTTGCAACGGTCATGGGGGTGCTGGGTCGGGAATGGGCGATCAGGCAGGCTGGCGAAAAGCGGTCGTGGCGTCGGGGCGGGCCCGCCCACCGGCCACCGTGCGCACTGCGCCGGTGAGGGTGGGCGGGCGGTCGCCTGCTCCTGCCGAAGCAGGTCCTCGCAAGGCGATGCGGCACTGGTTTGAATGTCGGGCCCTCTGCCCGGTCGGCTCTGCTCTGTCTTTTGTGTTGGCAACGGGCGCCCGTCGACATGACGGGCGGGGGTCTGGCCGGCGGGCCACGCGGCGGCGCTGCAGGCGCTGACAACGCGAGACGGCCGGCGCCGCGGGTGGCTCATGCTGGCATGTGCCGCCCACCGGCGGTATATCGCAAGCAGGCAAGGGCGTCCTCCCCCCAAGTGGAGGGAGGACCTTCAAGCGCGGGACATCCCGCTGGCCCTGTGCCAGCACAGCCGCGGCTTGGCGGCAGCCAAGCCGGGCGTCGAGGACGGGCCGGCCCCCCCTCAAGGGGGAGGCGCACCAGCGTGTCACGGCCCTTCAGAGCTGAACCAACAGCTACAGTGGTTGCCGATCCATCGACCCAGGAGAAGCCGATGTCAGCTGATGCCATGGCAGGAGGTTGCCAATGCGGCGCCGTGCGCTACCGCATCGTGGGCGCGCCTGCACTGACCGCGCTGTGCCACTGCACCATGTGCCGCCGGGCCCATGCCGCGCCGGTCGTTGCCTGGGCCCTGTATGAGGCCGCCCAGGTGGCCTTCGAGGGCGAGCCGCCACGGAGTTTCGAGTCGTCGCCGGGATGCCGGCGCAGCTTCTGCGCGCGTTGCGGCACGCCCCTGGCCTTCACGGCCACCTACCTGCCGGGCCTGGTGGACATTGCCATCGGCAGCCTGGACCAGCCCGCAGCGGTGGCACCGGCCTTCCACTACTGGGACTCCGAGCGCCTGCCGTGGCTGCAACCCGGCGACGAGCTGCCACGCCATCCGGCGTTTCCGCCCATGGACGACACGGCGGCAGGCTCCTGAGGCGATGCGCCGCCGCCGCGGTCACGTCGTGAATGCGGGACTGGACAGCCCTGCCCGGCTCCGGCCGGCTTAGGGGAAATTGCTGTGCAGGGTCGACAGCGCGTGCGCCATGCGCTCGGGGTCGCCGCTCCTGCGCTCGCGCTCGAAGTCCATCGCCGGGCCGGCCGACATCGACGCCACCGCATTGACCACCGCGCCGGCCCCGGTCATCGCGGCATTGCGCAGATCGCCATTGCGGGCATGTGCAATCGCGTCGGCACCGAAGCTCATGGCTTCGTTCATGTGCGCCTGGGTGAAGCTGGTGCTGCCTGCTTGCACCCCGGAGAGGTTGGACGACACCGACCGTGCCGACTCCGCGGTGATACCGATCTGGCGCTCGCGCAGCGGCGCATTCACAAGCGCCACCGCCTGGTGGTAGTAGCCCTCGGAGAAGGGCTGTTGTGCACCCCACGCTGCCTGCTGGGCAATGCCGGCCCGCGGAGCGACTGAATTGCTGGCACTGCGATCCACCGGCGCCTGGCTGGATGAGCGCGAGGACAGCGGCACGCTGCTGGACGGAGCGCTGCTGGCGGCAGGCCGCGCCTCGGTGCCTGCAGCACCGGATGGCGGAGTGGCGGGCTGCCGGGCAGGGCCCTGGACGGAAGGGAACGACGGCATGGGGAGCATCTCCTTGAAAGCAAGGCTGCCGCGAGCCGCAGCGGCGACGGTCAGCGGGATCGAGCCTATCGATGCCGCCCCGCGCGCGGACGAGGTCGGCCGAAGGCAATCCGCAGCGTGCGAAGCGGCGCCGCCCTGCGGCTCTGCGGCTCTGCGGCTCAGATACGCTGGTGCGCTGGTGCACTCGTACCCACCCGCGGCATCGCGGGGTGCCCGGCCCGCAATTATTCAAGGAACTTGATTTATTGCCGTGGCTTGCTTCAGAATCGCGCGGCACGGCGCCCTGCCGCCCCCAGCCGACGACATGCCACACCTCCACCCGCTTGCAGCCAGCCCGCACCCCGCCCGGCCCCTATGCCATGCCACCCAGCCAGCCCGGTTCCGGCCGCGCGGCATGCAGCGGGCCGCGGCCGCGCGGCCAGACGGGAGAGCTGCATGCTGAAGGGCATCGATCCTCTGCTGACGCCACAGCTGCTGTACCTGCTGGCCGAGATGGGCCATGGCGACGAGATCGTGGTGGCCGACGCGAACTTCACCGCCGCGACACTCGCCGGCACCCGGCCGGTGGTGCACCTGCCCGGCGCCGGCGTATTGCGTGCCAGTGAAGCGGTGCTGTCCCTGCTGCCGCTGGATGCGGCGGTGTCCCAGCCGGTGGCCTTCATGCAGGTCTGCCACACCCCGCCGGGCTACCGCAGCGCGCTGCAGCGCGAAGTCACGGCCTGCCTGCTGGAGCGCGGCTGGATCGACGATGCCGCTCGCTGCGAAGCCACCGAGCGCTTTGCGTTCTATGAACGCGTCAAGCGGGCGCACGCCATCGTGCTGACGGGCGAACCGCAGCCATATGGCAACTTCCTGTTCAAGAAGGGCGTGATCGCGGAGGCACTCCGTCCCTGAGACGGGGGGCCGCTATCCGAAGAGCCGGCGGCCCGGGACACTGGCCTTGTACCAGGGCAGCAGGGCCGCTCCAATGGCGGGCGCTTCCGGCCCCACCGTGCCGGCCGACACCTCGGGGCATCTCGCACCCTGCCAGCTGTAGCCGTTCAAGCCCTGCACGATCGCCTGCACCAAGGCATCGAGCAAGGACCGGCCCATTGCGCCGTCCACCAAGACCGTGTCCAGCTCCAGCATGCAGCTGGCACCGTGCACGGCAAGCGCGATGGCGGGGCCGGCCGCGGCGAGCCATTGCAAGGTGTGGCGCCGCCAGGGGGCCGACAGGGCGCGGTCGTCGGCCCAGGCATCGGCCGGCAGGCCGGCCTGGAGGTAGCGGGCTTCGAGATTCTGCAAGGAAGCCACGCCCAGCAATTGCCGCGGCACCGCACGTCCGCGGCGGCCCAGGCCCAGTGACACCGAGCCCAGGGCGGCGGCATTGCCGCCCGCGCCAGGGTACAGGTGGCCGTCGATGACCAGCCCCCCGCCGATGAAGACGTCAACGAAGATGTGAAGAAAGGTGGGCCTGTGCCGGCCGCAGCCGATCACCCACTCCGCCATGCAGGCGGCGGTGGTGTCTTTCACCGCATCGACATCCAGGCCGCGGCAGGCCTCCAGCGCCGCGACCCGCTGCGCCATGTCGACCGCCTCCCATGCCTTCGCGATGCCGGGCGCGAGGCCCAGCAACTCCCCCCAGCCGCCGACCGACAAGGGCGCAGCAATGCCGACACCACGCAGCCGCCCACGCCATGCCGGCTTGAGCTCCCGCCGCAAGGCCGCCACCGCGGAGTCGATGGCGGCGAACAGGCCTTGCGGCTCGGGAAACGGGTAGTCCAGTGCGCGGGCAGCGCGGGTGGCGCCGGTGAAGTCCATCAGCAAGGCCCGCATGCGCCGGCGCCCGACGGCCAGGCCGATGAAGAAGGCCCCGTCCGGGTTCAGTGCCACCGGGATGGAAGGGGGCCCGACCTTGCCGCGCACCGGCGGCAGTCGCAGCAACAGGTGCTCGGCTTCGAGCCGGCCGATGATCAAGGCCATGGCCTGCACCGACAGGCCGGTCTGCGCCGCCAGCACCGACTGCGGCATCGGGCCATGCAGCCGGATGGCCTCGATCACCGTCGAGTCGTTGAACTGCCGCATGCCGGCCTGGTTGGAGCCCCTGCGCGCAGGCGGGCGGGCATCGCTGTCACTCGGCTTCTGCCGCACCTGAGCACCCTCGACATGCCTTGGAAAAATGTCGGCGCAGTGTAGCAAGCAGCCCCGCCTCCCCCGCCCTGACCCGGTGCAAGCCGTGCCCGCCGCTTGCTGCTGCGTGGAGCGGCGGCGCACATCGGCCAGGGCTCCTACAATGCCCGCCATCTTCCGCACGCGGCCCGATGGCTCATGAAGCACACCTTGTGGCGCCCTCCCACGGACCTGCAGCCCTGGGTCTCCCAGGCGACCGCCGTGAGCTTCGAGGCGGGGAGCGGGCCGCACGGCAACCACTTCCCGGCCCTGGCCGGCAGCATGCTGACGGTGGTCCTGGAAGGCCGGCTGCACCTGCACACCACGCGCGACCCGGTGCCACGGCCCCTGCCCAGCGCCGTCGTGACGGGCCCCAGCACCGCGCCGATGGAATCCACCTTCACCGGACGGCTGCGCTGCGTGAGCGTGCTGCTCTACCCCGCGGCCACCGCCGCGCTGCTGTGCGACGGCGCGGCCAGCGTGACCGACCGGGCGGTGGCGGCGGCCGAGGTGTTCGGTGCGAGCTGGGTGGCCTGTGAGGACGCCATGCGAAGCGCGAGCGATGACCGGCACAGCCTGCTCTGGCTGTTCGGCTTCCTGCGGCGACGGCTGTGCAGCGATGCGGCGCTCGACAGCACCCGGCAGCGCCAGCGCATGCAGCGGGCACTGTCACGCCCGGTGCCCGAGGCGGCCGGCCTGGTGGGCCTGGGCGAGCGCCAGTTCGAGCGCGTCTTCTCCCACCACTTCGGCATGACACCCAAGCTGTTCCAGCGCATGGCCCGACTGGAAGCCGCCTTGCTCGACGCGCTGGTAAACCGCACGCCGGGTGCCGAACTGGCCTTGCGCCACGGCTACTACGACCAGGCCCACCTGGCCCGCGACTGCCGCCTGCTGGCCGGCGCGCCGCTGACCCGGTTGATGGACGCCCCCGGCTCACCCGGCTCCGTGCACTGGCCCCTGGAGATCGGCGCCGGGCATGCGCGTGGCCAAGCCGTCCCGCTTGGTTGAGCAGCAGCGGGCCGCTTGGCATTGAGCGCGTGGCAGCCGCGCCCGGCAAGGCCATCGCATGCCTGATGGGGAAGGCGCCATGGCAGCGCGGCCGCCGGCACTGTCATCGCCGCGGGCCCGGCCCTTTCCCTCCGACCCATTGCCGCATGCCCTCGGCGAGCGTTGACCACCGCCACGGCCGGCGGCCCTCGTGCGGTGGCGCCGAGGCGCCACGGTCGAAGGTCTTGCCGCCTTCGCGCACCTTGCGGTGCAACTGCAGCACGCCATAGAGCAGCGCCTCCGGCGTGGGCGGGCAGCCCGGCACATAGACGTCGACCGGCAGCACGCGGTCGACGCCACGCAGCACCGAGTAGGCATAGTGGTAGTAGCCGCCGCCATTGGCACAGGAACCCATCGAGATCACATAGCGGGGCTCGGCCATGTGGTCGTACACATTGCGGATGGCGGGGGCCATCTTGTTCGTCACCGTGCCGGCCACGATCATCAGGTCGGCCTGGCGCGGGCTGGCGCGCGGCATCATGCCGAAGCGCTCGAAGTCGTAGCGCGCCATCGCGGTGTGCATCATCTCCACCGCACAACAGGCCAGGCCGAAGGTGAGGTACCACATGCTGCCGCTGCGGGCGGCATTCACCGCGTCGTCGAGGGTGGTCAGCAGGTAGCCCGATTCGGCGGTCCTGGCCGCCGCGGTGGACAAGCCCGAAGGCAGGGAGGAAGGCAAGGCGTTCATGCCGCTACCGTAGCCAGCGCCCCCCGTCCGGTCTTGGAAAAAGCCGACATGCCGCTGCCGGGGGGGCCCCCGCACCGCCCCCGCCCCAGCCGCCATCAGCCGGCCGCCGCCTGGGCGATCAGGCTGGCCAGCGCCGCCGCGTGGCTGAGCGGCAGGAAATGCCCGGCACCCTCTACCGTCACCAGCCGGGCCTCGGGCAGGCCGGCGCACCAGGCTTCGGCGCCTTCGACGGACAACACCTGGCTGCAGGCGCCCCGCACAAGCGTCACCGGCATCGACACGCGGCCCAGATGCGGCCGCAGGTCGGCGGGCTGCCACGCCGCATAGGTATGAGGATCGAGAGGAAGGCACACGCCCCCGTCGGCGGGGCGCACCAGTCCCTGCACGAACTGCTTCATCAGCGCCGGCGGCACCTCAGGGTCCACGCTGCACATGCCGTCGACGAGGCGCTGCAGCGTGGCGGGCCGGGCCACTGCCCCGGCCCGCTGCCGGAAGTAGGCCACCTGGCTGTCCGGCACCCGGGGCTCGATGTCCACCAGCACCAGCGCGCGCGGCCGGGGTGCGAGATGGGCGGCCAGGTAGCAGCAGGCCAGCGCACCATTCGAATGGCCGACCAGCACCGGCTCGTGCACTTCCAGCCGCTGCAAGGTCTGAGCCAGGTCGGCCGCGTAGTCCTCGGTGGCATAGGCCGGTGGGTCGGCCCAGGGGCTGCGACCGTGGCCGCGCAGGTCGACCGCCAGCATGTCTGCCCGCGGCAACTGCTCGCACACGCGGTTCCAGAGGGTGCGGTCGCTGGAATTGCCGTGCACCAACACGATCGTCGGCCCGCTCCCGACATGGCGCGCATAGGCGAGCGGGATGGTCGCACGGCGCGGCGCCACGGCCGCAACCGCCCCATCGCCGCGGACCTGGCGACGGTGTAGATCAGACGTCATGGCCTGCCCTTTCTTCCCGAGGTGAAGCGCTCCGCGATGCTTGCACCGTGAAGCAATCTCTGCAGCTGGCCATAATTTATATCAGAGTCTAGAATCTAATATATGGGCAGAAATGCAAAGTTCGACGAAGCGGCCATCCTCGATGCGGCGGTGCAGATCGTCTCGCAAGGCGGGCCGCAGGCCGCCACCGTGAACGCCATCGGAAGCGTCATCGGCGCCTCCAACGGTTCCATCTACCACCGCTTCCGTTCGCGCGACGAGTTGCTGGGACGCTTGTGGTTGCGCACGGTGGCGGCCTTCCAGCGGCAATTTGCACAGGCGCTGGCGCATGCACAGCCTCACCAGGCCGCGCTCGATGCGGCCCTGTCCATCCCGCGTTGGGTGCGCGCCCAGCCCGACAGCGCCCGCGTGTTGCTGCTGCATCGGCGTGAAGACTTCCTCAGCGGCGGCTGGCCGGCGGAGATGATGCAGGAGGCAGCCCGGTTGGGTCAGGAGGCAGAAGCAGCGCTGGCCAGCCTCGCCGTCCGCCTCTTCGGCAGCACCAGTCCGCAGGCGCTGGCCGCGCTGGGTTTCGCAGTGGTCGACATTCCCTATGCCGCAGTACGCCGCCACCTGGGTCGCCAGGAGCTGCCACCGCCTGAACTCGATGACCTGATCGAAGCGGCCTGCCGCGCAGCCATCGCCACGGCGGCAGAGCGGCTGGTGGCCGCCGCGCCGGCACGCCGCCGGAGCGGCCGCAAGCCCGCTGCCCACACCCCGGCCAGCCGCGTGCCCAGCCGGCCGCGCAGCGCCAGCTAAGGAGCGGCCGATGCCCTTCCACCCGTTCCCCGGAGGGCTGCGATGAGCCTGCTGACGGACACCGGCCTGCTGAAGGCCGCTGCCTTGTTCGACCTGGCCATCGCGCTCTTTCACCTCGGCTTCTGGCGGCTGTTCGGCTGGCCGGCAACACTCAAGGCCTCGGGCCACCTCAATGCGGCCGTCACGCAGACGATGAACGCGGTGCTCATCTATGTGGCCCTGGCCTATGGTGCCGCGCTGTGGTGGGCCGAGCCGGACCGCCCGGCGTCGATGTGGCTGGCGTTGGCGGGCGGGGGCCTCTGGCTGTGGCGAGCCGGGCTGCAGCCGTGGTACTTCGCCTCGCGCAGCCGCCGCTCGCGCGCGTTCACGGTCGGCTTTGCCGCGGGTGCCGCGCTGCACCTGGGCGCGGCCTGGGCAGTGGCTGCCAGGGCAGCCGCAACTTGACGCAGCCACCGCTCGGTCGCCTTCACGAGACCCATCGAGGGCCGGCCCCGTCCAGGGTGCGCCGCTTTCCTCAGCGCGGCAAGGGCGCGCTGGCTCCGCCCCACCCGCGTTGCAGCCTGTCGAAGCGCCCTACCGATGCGGGCCATGCACGTGGGGCCCGCGCCGCTGCTGCGGCACGCCCTCGCGTGATGCTTCGGTCAAGCGGTTGAGGATGCCGCAGTCCTGTGCGGCATGGCCTTCGCGGCAGCGTTCGCGCAGGCCTTTGAGCTGCTTCTCCAGCGCACGCAGTTCGGCGATGCGCTGTGCCACATGGCCGATGTGCTCGTCGAGCAGTGCATTGACCTGCCCGCAGTTCTCCTGGGGAGCGTCCTTGAAGCGCAGCAGCACCCGGATCTCGTCGAGCGTCATGTCCAGCGAGCGGCAGTGGCGGATGAAGGCGAGCCGCTCGACATGGTCGCTGCCATAGATGCGGTAGTTGCTGTCGCTGCGCGCCGGCGTGGCGAGCAGCTGCTCGCGCTCGTAGAAGCGGATGGTCTCGACGGGCGTTCCGGTGGCCCTGGCGACTTCGCCAATTTTCATCGCATCACCCTGTTCGACATGTTGTATGCCGGTTGACTCTACACCCACTACAGGGTTTGGAATACCGGCGACACCAGGAGTTCGCGATGAAACAGCCCGCACAAGAAGAATTCGCCTCAGCCGCCCCTGAGACCGCAGCCTGCTGCAGGGGCCACGACCACTGCCCCGGCAGCGACCGCAGCCACAGTGCCCACCACGATCACGATCACGATCACGACGACAGCCCGGCGCTGCACCCGCCGCTGGCAGCTGCGCTGCCTCCGGGCGCCGCGCTCTTTCATATTCCCGCCATGGACTGCGCGGCGGAAGAAGCCGACATCCGGCGCGCGCTGGAGCCGGTGGCCGGCATCCAGGCCCTGAGCTTTCAGCTTGGTGCACGCACCCTGACGCTCACCGCCCCGGCCGATGTGCTGCCGCGGGCTCAGGAGGCGATCGCGCGGGCCGGCTTCCGTGCGCAGCGCATCGAAGCCGGCAGTGCCGCACCGGCCGCCGGTGGCATGGCCGCGGGTCTGGGGCGCCTGGCGGCGGCGCTCGCCCTGGCCATCGGTGCCGAGGCGGTCGAGTTCTTCGCGCCCGACGCGCGCTGGAGCAGCGGCCTCGGCATGGCGCTCGCCGTGGCGGCGATCTGGCTCGCCGGGCTGCAGACCTACACCAAGGGCTTTGCCGCCCTGCGCCATGGCAAGCTCAACATCAATGCGCTGATGTCGGTGGCCGTGACGGGCGCCTTCCTGATCGGCCAGTGGCCGGAGGCGGCCATGGTGATGGCGCTCTACGCCATTGCGGAGCTGATCGAGGCCCGGGCCGTCGACCGGGCCCGCAACGCCATCCATGGCCTCATGGCGCTGGCACCGCAGGAGGCGCAGGTGCGCCAGCCCGACGGCGCCTGGCAAACAGTGCCGGCACGCGCAGTGCCGCTGGGTGCGGTGGTACGCATCCGGCCCGGCGAGCGGGTGCCGCTGGACGGGGTGGTCACGCAGGGCCACAGTGCGATCAACCAGGCACCGGTCACCGGCGAAAGCCTGCCGGTCGACAAGAGCGTGGGCGACCTGGTGTTCGCCGGCACCGTGAACGAAACCGCCGAGCTTGAGTTTCGTGTCACCGCCGGTGCGTCGGACACCACCCTGGCGCGCATCATCCACGCAGTCGAGCAGGCGCAGGGCAGCCGTGCCGAGACGCAGCGCTTCGTCGACCGCTTCGCGGCGCGCTACACGCCGGCGGTGTTCGCCATCGCGCTTGGCGTGGCGCTGCTGATGCCGCCGCTGATGGGCTGGGGCTGGCTCGACGCGCTCTACAAGGCGCTGGTGCTGCTGGTCATCGCCTGCCCCTGCGCCCTTGTGATCTCGACCCCGGTGACGGTGGTCAGCGCATTGGCCAGCGCAGCACGGGACGGCATCCTGATCAAGGGCGGCACCTATCTGGAGAACGCCCGCAAGCTGCGCGCGATCGCGCTCGACAAGACCGGCACGTTGACCGAGGGCCGGCCTCGCCTGGTGGCCCGGCAGGTGCGGGCCGGCGATGAGGGCCAGGCGATGCGGGTGGCGGCGAGCCTGGCCGGCCGCTCCGACCACCCGGTCTCGCAGGCCATCGCCAGCGCCCTGCCCGCTGAAACGCTGGCAGTGGCCCGCTTCGAGGCCCTGCCGGGACGGGGCGTGAAGGCCGAGGTGCAGGGTCACACCTATGTGCTGGGCAACCACCGGCTGATCGAGGAGCGCGGGCAGTGCAACCCGTCGCTGGAGGCCGAGCTGCAGGCGCATGAGGCGGCCGGCCGCACCGTCACGCTGCTTGCGTCGGAGCAGGAGGTGCTGGCGGTCTTCGCGGTGGCGGACACCATCAAGCCCTCCTCGAGCGAAGCCGTCGCCGAGTTGCAGGCGCTCGGCGTGCGCACCGTGCTGCTCAGTGGCGATAACAGCGCCACTGTCGAGAGCATCGCACGGCAGGCCGGCATCAGCGAAGCGCGCGGCAACCTGCTGCCGCAGGACAAGCAGCGCGCCATCGAGGAGCTGCAGCGCAGCGCCGGCGCCACCGCGATGGCTGGCGACGGCATCAACGACGCACCGGCCCTGGCCCAGGCCGACATCGGCATCGCGATGGGTGCCGCCGGCACCGACACGGCGATGGAAGCCGCCGACGTGGTGATCATGAACGACGACCTGCGCCGCATTCCGGCCACCATCCGGCTTTCGCGCAAGACGCATGCGGTGCTGTGGCAGAACATCACGTTCGCGCTGGGGCTCAAGGCGGCCTTCCTGCTGCTCGCCGTGTTCGGCAGTGCGACCATGTGGATGGCGGTGTTCGCCGACATGGGCGCCAGCCTGCTGGTGGTGGCCAACGGCCTGCGCCTGATGAAGGCCCGGCTGCAGCCCTGAGCACACCTGCCAGCCACACCACTCGACACACCGCGTCCATGACGGCCGTCGATATACTCCGCGCCATGCGTCGCTGGCTCGCCGTCTTCCTGCTGGTTCTCCTGCCGCTGCAGCTCACCTGGGCCGCAGCCGCCAGCTACTGCCAGCACGAGCGCGACGCCGGGGTGCGGCACCTGGGACACCACGAGCATCAGCATGAAGCCGATGCTCCGCAGAAGGAAGGCCCAGCGTCCAACACGCTGTCGGTGCTCGACGCTGATTGCGCCTTCTGCCACCTGGGCTGCGTGAAGCCGGTGGCCAGCCTGGCCACTCTGCTCCTGCCTCGCGCGGCGGCGGTCCACGGGGCTGCCCTGCTGCCCGACCCTCCCGGCTTCCTGCTGGCCGAGCGCATCGAACGCCCCAACTGGCTGCGCGCCTGATCCGGCGTGCCCGCCGCTGCCCCCTCCCGGCATCGCCGTCGGGCTGAGGGCTTCCCCCGGCATGGCGCGCCGGACGCTTCCCCCGTTGTCCCACCCACAACCCGGAGCATCCGATGCGCAGCTTCTTGCGGCCGCTGGCCCTGGCGGCCCTGGCCGCCCCTGCATTCCTGAACGGTGTCGAGGCCGGCGAGCCGCCCGGCCCCGTGCCCCCCACGGCGCTGGCCGCCGACCCGTCGCCGCCCGCCACCGGCCGGCGCTTGAGCCTGGCCGACGCCCTGGCCCTGGCCTTCACCCACCATCCCGAACTGGCCGCCGCGCGGCGTGAGGTCGAGGCCGCCGAAGCGGCCCGGCTGCAGGCGGCCGCATGGCCCAACCCGCAGCTCGGCATCGAGTGGGAGGACCCCGGTCGCCAGGGCCGCAGCACCACCGTGCAGCTGAGCCAGCCCATCGAATGGGGCGGGCAGCGCCCGGCGCGCATCGAAGCGGCCGAGCAGGCGCACCAGATGGCACTGGCCCGGCTGGCGGCCCGGCGGGTCGACCTGCGCGCCGCCGTGCACAGTGCCTTCGTCGAGGCGCTGGTGGCCCAGGAGCAGGTGCGCATTGCCGAGGCCGACCTGCAGCTGGCCCAACGTGCCAGCGATGCGGCTCGCCGCCAGGTGCTGGCCGGCAAGGTGTCGCCCATCGAACAGAGCAAGGCCGGCGTGGCGGAGGCCGGCGTGCGCCTGCAATGGCTGCAGGCGCAAAGCGCCCGGCGCACCGCGCTGGGTGCATTGGCCGCCGCGATCGGCCAGGCTGGCGCCGCTCCGGAGGGGGTCGACGGCCAACTCGCCCTGCCGCCCCGGCCACCAACAGCGGCCAGGCCGGCCACCGAACGCCTGGCGGCGGCACCGGCCTTGCGGCAGGCGCGACTCGAGGTGCAACGCCTGGCGGCGCTGGCCGCGCTGGAGCAAGCCCGCAGCCGCCCGGACCTGACCCTGACGGTGGGCGCCAAGCGCTCCGGTGAACTGGGCCGCCAGCAGGCCATCGTCGGGCTGGCGCTGCCGCTGCCGCTGTTCGATCGCAACCAGGGCGCGCACCTGGAAGCGCTGCGGCGCCAGGACCAGGCGGCCGACGAGGCACAGGCCCTGGCGCTGCGCCTGCAGACCGAGCTGAGCCGGGCCGAGGAAGGTCTTGCCACCGCGCAGGCCGAGGCCGAGATGCTGCAGCAGGAGGTGCTGCCCGCGGCCCGCCAGGCGCATGACGCAGCGGCCAAGGGCTTCGAGCTGGGCAAGTTCGAGTTCCGCGATGTGCTGGATGCCCAGCGCACCTTGCTGGAAGCCCGCGCCCGCCACCTGCGCGCCCTGGCCGAGAGCCACCGCGCCGCCGCCGAGATCGACCGCTTGACGGGCGTGGACGACCCAACCGCAGCGACCCCCCCCTTGCAGATGCAGCCCTGAGAGGATGCCCATGACACGACCCCGTTTCCCCTTGCGCAAGAGCCACAGCCTGGCCATTGCCATCCTGCTGGTGCTCGGCATTGCCGGCGCCGTTGCCATCCTCAATACCGCGCCGGCACGGCCGGCCGCGGGCCACGGCCACGGCCATGCCGAAGGCGCCGGCCACGACCATGGCGAGGGCCAGGCCGGCGAGGGCCACGCGCATGCCGAAGGCGAGCACGACGATCACGGCCAGTCCGAGGACGGCGATGCCCACGACAGCGCGGCCGAGGCGCTCGGCCCGCATGGCGGCCAGCTCTTCACCGAAGGCGGCTTTGGCCTGGAGGCGCTGCTCAGCGAAGGCGACGGCCCGCCGCGCCTGAAGGTCTGGCTCTATCGCGACGGGCGCCCGCTGCCCGCCACGGCGGCCCGCCTGGGCCTCACGCTGCAGCGGCCGGGCGCCGCGGCCGAGGAGATCGCCTTCGAGGCGCGGCAGGACCACCTGCTGAGCGTGCAGCCCATTGCCGAGCCGCATGTCTTCGAGGCCACCCTGGCGGCCCGGACCGACAGCGAGCCGTACCTGTTCACCTTCAGCCGCCAGGAAGGCCTGATCCGCCTCACCGGCGCGCAGCTGAAGGCCGCCGGCATCACGCTGGCCACCAGCGGCCCGGCGCGCATCCAGTCCTCGCTGCAGCTGCCTGGCGAGATCCGCTTCAACGAGGACCGCACCGCCCACGTGGTGCCGCGCGTGCCCGGCGTGGTGGAGCAGGTCTCGGCCGACCTGGGCCAGCGGGTGCGCAAGGGCCAGGTGCTGGCGGTGCTGTCGAGCCCGCTGCTGGCCGAACTGCGCAGCGAGCTGCAGGCGGCGCAGAAGCGCCTGGTGCTGGCCCGCAAGAACCATGAGCGCGAGCAGGCGCTGTACGAGGAGAAGATCTCGCCGCAGCAGGACGTGCTGCAGGCGCAGCAGGCCCTGCACGAGGCCGAGATCGCGGTGGCGGGCCTGCAGCAGAAGCTGCAGGCCCTGGGCGCCGGCCCGGCGGCCAGCGCGCTGAACCGCTTCGAGCTGCGTGCGCCCTTCGATGCGGTGGTGGTGGAGAAGCACCTGGCGCTCGGCGAGGCCGTGAAGGAGGACAGCCAAGTGTTCACGCTGTCCGACCTGTCCACCGTGTGGGCCACCATCGACGTGCCGGCCGGTGAGTTGCCCCAGGTGCGGGTGGGGGCCAGGGTGAGCATCCGCGCCAGCGCCTTCGCCGAGACCGCAACCGGCACGGTGGCCCATGTGGGCGCCCTCATCGGCGAACGCACGCGCACCGCCCAGGCCCGCGTGGCGCTGTCCAACCCGCAGGGCGCCTGGCGGCCGGGCTTGTTCGTCACGGTGGGCCTGGTGGCGGCCGAAGCGGAGCTGCCGGTGACGGTGGCGACCGAGGCGCTGCAGACGCTCGATGAACAGCAGGTGGTGTTCGTGCGCCACGCCGGCGGCTTCCTGCCGCAGCCGGTGAAGACCGGCCGCAGCGACGGCCGGCGTGTGGAGATCCTGCAGGGCCTGCAGGCAGGCGCAGCCTATGCGGCGGCCGGCAGCTTCGTGCTGAAGTCCGAGGTCGGCAAGGCCACGGCCGAGCATGTGCACTGAACGCGGAGCGCCCCCCATGTTCGAACGACTCATCCGCTTCGCCATCGAACAGCGCTGGCTGGTGCTGCTGGCCGTGCTCGGCATGGCGGCACTCGGCCTGCTGAGCTACCAGAAGCTGCCCATCGACGCAGTGCCGGACATCACCAACGTCCAGGTGCAGATCAACACCGAGGCGCCCGGCTATTCGCCGCTGGAGACGGAGCAGCGCATCACCTACCCGGTGGAGACGGTCATGGCCGGCCTGCCCGGCCTGCAGCAGACCCGCTCGCTGTCGCGCTACGGCCTGTCGCAAGTGACCGTGATCTTCGAGGACGGCACCGACATCTACTTCGCCCGCCAGCTCGTCAACGAGCGCATCCAGTCCGCCCGGGGCCAGTTGCCCGACGGCATCAGCCCGGCCATCGGCCCGATTTCGACCGGGCTGGGCGAGATCTTCCTGTGGACCGTCGAGGCCGAGGAAGGCGCCCGCAAGCCGGACGGATCGCCCTACACCGCCACCGACCTGCGCGAGATCCAGGACTGGATCATCAAGCCGCAACTGCGCAACGTGCCGGGCGTGACGGAGATCAACTCCATCGGCGGGCATGCCAAGGAGTACCAGGTGGCGCCGGACCCAGCAAGGCTGTCGGCCGTCGGGCTGACGCTGGCCGACGTGGTGGCCGCCCTGGAACGCAACAACGGCAACGTCGGCGCCGGCTACATCGAGAAGCGCGGCGAGCAGTACCTCATCCGCGCCCCCGGCCAGGTGCGCACGATGGAAGACGTGGGCAACGTCATCCTCGGCAACGTGGCGGGCGTGCCGGTGCGGGTGCGTGATGTCGCCACGGTGGAGATCGGCCGCGAGCTGCGCACCGGCGCGGCCACCGACAACGGCCGCGAGGTGGTGCTGGGCACCGTCTTCATGCTGATCGGCGAGAACAGCCGCACCGTGAGCCAGGCGGTGGCCGACAAGATGGCCGAGATCCAGCGCAGTCTGCCGGCCGGCGTGCGTGCCGTCACGGTGTACGACCGCACGGTGCTGGTGGACAAGGCCATCGCCACGGTGAAGAAGAACCTCTTCGAAGGCGCGGTGCTGGTGGTGGCCATCCTGTTCCTCTTCCTCGGCAACATCCGCGCGGCGCTGATCACCGCGCTGGTGATTCCGCTGGCAATGCTGTTCACCTTCACCGGCATGGTGAGCCAGAAGATCAGCGCCAACCTGATGAGCCTGGGCGCGCTCGACTTCGGCATCATCATCGACGGCGCGGTGGTCATCGTCGAGAACTGCGTGCGCCGGCTGGCCCATGCGCAGGCCCACCACGGCCGGCCACTGACACGCAGCGAGCGCTTCCACGAGGTCTTTGCCGCGTCACAGGAGGCACGACGTGCGCTCCTGTTCGGGCAGCTGATCATCATGATCGTCTACCTGCCCATCTTCGCGCTGACCGGGGTAGAAGGCCGCATGTTCCACCCGATGGCCTTCACGGTGGTGATCGCGCTGCTGGGTGCGATGCTGCTGTCGGTCACCTTCATTCCCGCAGCGGTCGCGCTCTTCATCGGCCACCGCGTGGCGGAGAAGGAGAACGGGCTGATGCAGGCCGCCCGCCGCGCCTATGCACCGGTGCTGCGCAAGGTGATGGACGCCAGGGCAGTGGTGCTCACCTTCGCCGCGGTGGCGGTGGTGCTGTCGCTGCTGCTGGCCACCCGGCTGGGCAGCGAGTTCGTGCCCAGCCTCAACGAGGGCGACCTGGCGGTGCAGGCGCTGCGCATGCCGGGCACCAGCCTGACGCAGTCGGTGGAGATGCAGCAGCAGCTGGAGCGCACGCTGAAGGCGCGCTTTCCGGAGATCGAGCGCATCTTCGCGCGCACCGGCACCGCCGAGATCGCGGCGGACCCCATGCCGCCCAACATCTCCGACGGCTACATCATGCTCAAGCCGACCGAGCAATGGCCCGAGCCGCGCCGCACCCGCGAGGCGCTGCTCGCCGCGATACAGGCCGAGGTGGCGCGGCTGCCGGGGCAGAACTACGAGTTCTCGCAACCCATCCAGCTGCGCTTCAACGAGCTGATCTCCGGCGTGCGCAGCGATGTTGCGGTGAAGGTGTTCGGCGACGACATGGACCGCCTGCAGGCCACCGCGGCCGACATCGCCCGGGTGCTGCAGCAGGTGCCGGGGGCGGCCGAGGTCAAGGTGGAGCAGACCACCGGCCTGCCCATGCTCACGGTGCAGATCGACCGCGACAAGACCGCCCGCTACGGCCTCAACATCGGTGATGTGCAGGACACGGTGGCCACCGCCCTCGGCGGCCGGGAGGCCGGCACGCTGTTCGAGGGCGACCGCCGCTTCGACATCCTGGTGCGCCTGCCCGAGCACCTGCGCGCCGACCTGGACGCGCTGCAGCGGCTGCCGGTGGCGCTGCCGGCCGAGGAAGGCGGCCGCACCCGCTTCATCCCGCTCAGCGAGGTGGCCACGCTCTCGCTGGCGCCCGGCCCGAACCAGGTCAGCCGCGAGGACGGCAAGCGCCGCGTCGTCGTCAGCGCCAATGTGCGCGGGCGCGACATCGGTTCTTTCGTCGCCGAGGCGCAGCAGGCCCTGCAGCAGCAGGTGAAGGTGCCGAGCGGCTACTGGACCCGCTGGGGCGGCCAGTTCGAGAACCTGCAGTCGGCCACCCGGCGGCTGCAGGTGGTGGTGCCGGTGGCGCTGCTGCTGGTCTTCACGCTGCTGTTCGCCATGTTTGGCAATCTCAAGGACGGGCTGCTGGTGTTCACCGGCATCCCCTTTGCGCTGACCGGCGGCATCGTGGCGCTGTGGCTGCGCGGCATTCCGATGTCGATCTCGGCCGCGGTGGGCTTCATCGCACTGTCCGGCGTGGCGGTGCTCAACGGGCTGGTGATGATCGCCTTCATCCGCAAGCTGCGCGAGGAAGGCCGGCCGCTGGACAAAGCCATCCATGAAGGCGCGCTGACGCGGCTGCGGCCGGTGCTGATGACGGCGCTCGTCGCGTCGCTCGGCTTCGTGCCGATGGCCATTGCCACCGGCACCGGCGCCGAGGTGCAACGGCCGCTGGCGACGGTGGTGATCGGCGGCATCCTGTCCTCCACCGCCCTCACCCTGCTGGTGCTGCCGGTGCTCTACCGCCTGGCCCACCGGCGCGATGAAGCGGCGGAGCAGGCCGACGGCACCTTGGCCGCCTTGCCGGCCTCCGCGCAAGCCGGTTGAACCCGGCGCAGCTGCCCATCGCTGCGGCGCGCCCGCCGCAGCGATGGGCAGCCTACCGTTCCCACCCCACCCACCAAGGAGCTCACTGATGATGAAACCACCACGCCTCCTGCTCGTCCTTGCCGCTACGGCAGCCTTGACCGCCCAGGCCCGGGACGATCACCACGGCCATGACCACGGCCACACCGGCGCCGCCCATGCCCACGAAGCCAAGGCGGTGCATGGCGGTGTCGTCGCCGTCGTCAAGGACATGAACTACGAACTGGTGGCACGGCCCGACGGCATCGCGCTGTACGTGTCGGACCATGGCAAGCCGGTGGACCTGAAGGGCGCGTCCGCCCGCCTGACACTGCTGAGCGCGCAGGCCAAGGCCGAGGTGCCGCTGGCTCCGGCCGGCGACCGGCTGCAGGGCGCCGGCCAGCCTGGGGTGGGCGCCGGCACCAAGGCCGTCGCGCTCGTCACCCTGGCGGGGCAGGCACCGGTCACCGTCAAGTTCTCGCTGAAGTAAGGGGCGATCGGCGCCGGCCGGCCCTTGCGATGTGAATGAGGACCGGCCGCACCGGTGCCGCTGCCGGCTGCCTGTGCTGCAGATCCGGCGGGGCCGGCGGCCGGATGGCATCATCGCGTCTTTTCATCCCCCAAGGAGAGACCGCATGACCACCACCACCCCCAGCGGGCTGCAGATCGACGACGTGCAAGCAGGCACCGGCGCCACCGCCACCGCCGGCCGCAGCGTGCGGGTGCACTACACCGGCTGGCTGCACGATCCGAAGGCGGCCGATGGCCGCGGCCGCAAGTTCGACTCCAGCAAGGACCGTGGCGATCCCTTCGAGTTCTCTCTGGGTGCCGGCATGGTCATCCAGGGCTGGGACGAAGGCGTGCAGGGCATGAAGGAAGGCGGCATCCGGGTGCTGACCATTCCGGCCGAGCTGGGCTACGGCGCTCGCGGCGCCGGCGGCGTCATCCCGCCGAACGCCACGCTGGTGTTCGAGGTGGAACTGCTGAAGGCCTGAGCGCCCGGCACCGTGGCCGCCGCTTCCCGCCGACGCGGGAGGCGGACCTGCAAGGGCCGGTGCGCCAGCATTGCGGTCGCCCGGCTGCCCAGTCGCTGTTGCCAGCCGCCCCGGATATCGACAGCCGGACCGGGGCCGCGTATCGTCACCCCATGAACGAACGCGCCCAGAGCCTGCACCACCGCCTGATCCGCAACTTCGATGCGGTGCCGCGCCGCCACGAGCAGCGTGCCCCTCTCTATGACACCGCCTGCGCCCGGCTGGCGCCGGGCACCGCAGCAAACAAGCTCGGTGCCAGCATCGACGTGCTGCCGCCCGGCAAGCGCGGCTGTCCCTATCACTACCACCACGCACAGGAAGAGATGTTCGTGGTGCTCGAAGGCAGCGGCACCCTGCGGGTGGCCGGCGAGATGCTGCCACTGGTGCAGGGCGATGTGGTGTTCATCCCGCCCGGGCCCGACTACCCGCACCAGATCATCAACACCTCCGAAGGGCCGCTGAAGTACCTGAGCATCAGCACCCGTGAATCGCCGGAGGTCTGCGTGTACCCCGACTCCGGCAAGTACGCCGCCTATGCACCCGGCTTCGACGCCGTGCAGCGCCCGGCTGCCAGCGTCGACTACTGGGACGGCGAGCCCTGACCGGGGCCAACCCTTCAACCGGCCCGCAGGGCCGGCCACCTTACCGGCGGTGACGCTCTGGGCCGCGCGAAGGCGCTCGGCTGTCTACCATGGCCGCTCCATCACACACCGCCGCTCCGGCCATGGGCCGGCGCCGCCGAGGAGGACCGCATGGAACCCGGCCGCCCCAGCCGCACAGCCCACCGCGTCGCCCTGCTGCGCGCCCAGCATCAGTTGCGAGACGAACTGCCGAGGGTGCTTGACGACCCGGTCGCGCTCGACATCCTCGGCCCCGACGACGCTGCCCGGCTGCGCGCCGCCCCTCACCGGCGCGAGAGCAGGCTGAACCGCCGCATCCGGGCCGACGTGGTGGCCCGCAGCCGCATCGCCGAAGACAGCCTGCACGAAGCGGTGAGGCGCGGCGTGCGCCAGTACGTGGTGCTCGGTGCGGGACTCGACACCTTTGCCTATCGCAACCCCTACCCGGCCGCGGCACTGCAGGTGTTCGAGGTCGACCACCCCGACACCCAGGCCTGGAAGCGCCGGCTGCTGCAGCAGGCGGGCATGCCGCTGCCGCAAGCCCTGCACTTCGTGCCGGTGGACTTCGAGACACAAGGCCTGCCTGAGCGCCTGCAGGCAGCTGGCTGGCGAGCCGACGAGCCGGTGTTCTTCTCCTGGCTGGGGGTCACCGTCTACCTGCGCCGGGCAGCGGTGATGGACACCCTGCGCTGGATCGCCGAGGCCACGCCAGCCGGCAGCGGCATCGTCTTCGACCACCTGATCCCGCCCGGCACCCTGCGGCCAGCGCAACGCTGGGCCGTGCGCCTGGTGGCCTGGCGCTGTGCACTGATGGGAGAGCCGTGGCATTCCTATTTCGAGCCCGCCGCCCTCGCCCGGGAGATGCGCACAATGGGCTTCACTGACGTCGTGTCCCTGGGGGCCGGTGATGTCAATCCGCTGCTGTTCAGCGGTCGCGGCGACGACCTCAGCTTCAGCCCCTTGCTGGTGGTGGTGCGCGCCTGGGTGTGAAGCGGCCGGGTCCGCCACCGGGCCGCGCGCGCCTGCGCCCGCCGGTACGGCCGCCGACCGTGCGCGGCGGGCCTATGATCGCGGCTGTCGAAGACTCCTGTCGTCCAGCATCGTGAAGCACTCCATCGCCCTTGCCTTCTCCCTGTGCAGCCTGGCGCTGTGCGGCGTCACGGCGCATGCCGGCCCGGCGGAAGCCGCCAAGTCGGTCGCGGCCGGCGCCTCCGCGGTGGCGACCAAGACCGAGGCTGCGGTCACGCGAGGCGCAAAGAAAACGGCCGCCGCCGTCGAGCACGGCGCCCGCAAGGCAGGAGAAGCCGTGCAGCACACCGCCGAGAAGCTGGGCTTGCCGACGCAGCCGCCGGCCTCCGCGCCTCAGTGACACAGCCGCCCGAGTGAGGCCGGCGGCATCGACACGCCGGCACTGCATTTTTTGATCACGGTCTTCTGATCGTCGCCAGGCGAGCCCACAATCAGTTGTGCGTCGACCGCGCTGCGGGCAGGGCGCCGGCTGGCGCGGCAACGTCGCTCCTCGCGCCGGCTCCGCGTCCACGCAGCCGTGGCCGGCACAGCGGGCGGACGGTGTAGAGCTGCAGCGGGAATGGCCCTTGCCGACAGCTCAGGTCCATTTCCTCTCCAGGGCAAGCGGAGCTTCGACCATGAGACCATCCTCCTCCACGCTGTGCACGGCCCTCACCGGCTGTGCCCGCACCTGCCTGCCGAGCGCAACCGCCCAGGGAGTGGTGCTGCTCAATGACTACCTGGGCCCGACGGTGCACTACCGGGGCGACTTGCAGGCGCTGCAGGAGCGACTGACCGCCCTGCTCGGCGTGGCACTGGAACGCACGCCCAGCGGCTGCCTGCTGTTCTCCACCGAGATCAAGGAAGGCCTTTCGGGCCTGCCGATCGCCGAGACACAGATCGCCGGCAGCCACCTGATGCTGCGTCCGGAAGACCTGGCGCGGGCCCTGCCGGAACGCGCGCCCCTCGAATCGGAAGCACCGGACGCCAGCACCGGCATTGCCACCACCCGGGCACTGTGCCCGCGCAGCGGCGCCCTCATCACGGTGGCCAGCAAGCCGCGCGAAGGCACCCTCGTGCTCGTCAACTATGTCGTCGAGCCGCTGGCCGATGCGCCGGACGACGGCATCGACGCCGCTGGCGCCACGGCCTGGCTGATCGCAGACCACCCACTGGCCTTTGCCGCCCTCCCGCAGCAGCTCTACCGGCTTGGCTGGCGGCATCGGCGCTTCTCCACGGTGGCGGATGCGAACGAAGCCGTCGACCGGCTTGGACACCATGCGTCGCCCGCCTTCGTGCTGGGCCTCGCCTCGTATGGCGTGCGGCAGGCCGAACTGCTGGCACTGGCGCAGCGGCTGCCCGACAGCGAGGTGGTCCTTGGCCTTGAACCGGATGCGGGGGGCGAGGCGGCAGCGCCGACGCCGCCGCTGCGCTGCGAGCCGCTGCCGCTCGGCCGCATGGAGCTGCTGCAGATCACCGAACGGGCCGCCCGCCGGGTGGCGGATGCCGGCGCGCCCACCGTGGCAGATGCCGACGAGCCACCGGCCCCGCGCCGCGTGCTGGTGGTCGACGACAACCCGGTGACCCAGCTCGTCGCCACCGAGGTGCTGCGCAGCCTGGGTTTCCGGACCGAGGTGGCGGTAGACGGCGCGGCCGCCATCGAGCAGTGCCGGGAGCTGGCGCCGCATGCGGTGCTGATGGACGTGGAGATGCCCAGCATGGACGGGCTGGCTGCCACGCGCCGGCTGCGCGAACTGCAGGCCGTCGGCGCGCTGCCCTACTTCCCGATCATCGTCGTCACCGCCCTCGTCAGCGCAGAGGACGAACAGCGGTGCCGGGAGTCGGGCGCCGATGCCTACCTGCGCAAGCCGCTCGATGCCGCCGAGTTGTACCCGGAGCTGCAGCGCGTCATCGAGTGATGCGGGCGCTGCCTGGCAGGCAGCGCCATCAACGCCGCATCACCGGCAGGTAGAGCCACTCGCGGCGCTCCTGCGGCGGCGTGTAGGCGGGATCGGTCGCGTAGTGACGCATCACCGGCGCATCGATGCGCTGCCAGCCGGCGTCGGCCAGCACCTGGTCCCAGGGCTGCTGCGCCGCCTGCGCCGCAGCAATACGGGCATAGCAGCCGGCCTTCAGGCGACCCTGCCCCATGTCGGGCGGTGCTGCCGACAGCGGCTGCGCCAGCACGGCGGCCTGCAGCTCGCACTGCCCGCCCGCCTGTCCCCAGCCGCCGAGTGCCGCATCGGCAGGCGCCAGGCCAAACACCTCCCATTGCGAGCGCGGTGAGCCACTGCGCACCAATCGATCCACCACCCCGTCGAACAGGCGACTGACCTCGCTGGCGGCACCCCGAAAGCCCAACAGGTGGCACGGCGGGGCGAACTCCAGGTGCACGATCGGGGGCGGCAGCGGCTCGGCGGGCCGCGAAGACGCGGCTGGCGCCTCCCGCTGCTGCCGCAGCCAGGCACCGGGCGGCAGCCCGTGTTCACGCAGGAAGGCGCGGCCAAAGGCTTGCACACTGCCATAGCCGCATGCGTCCGCCGCCTCGGCCAAGGGCCAGCCTTCCAGCAGCCAGTCGGTCGCTTGCCGCAGGCGCAACCGGCGCAGGGTGGACATCGGCGATTCGCCGGTGAACCGGCGGTAGGCCCGGTCGAAGTGTTCACGGGACCAGCACGCGACTTCAGCCAGGTCCTGCAGGCCGAGCCGTTGCGCGCTGCACTCGCGCCGCAGCTCCTCGCCAATGTGCTCCATCACCCGGCGCAAGCGCCGGCGTTGCTGACCCAGATTGCGCGGTGCCACTTGCATGCCGGCATTGTGCAGGCCGCAGCCGGCCACGGCGACGGCAGCAACACATCAATCGCGGTCAATGCGCCCGGCCGGGCGGCGCCCTAGCATGGACGCATCGTCATCTCGGGAGCGCACCATGTCAGCCCCTGTCCTGCGGCAGGCGGTCGCCGCGCTGCTCGCGGCCTCGCTCGCCGGCCCGGCCCTGCCTTGCACCACCTTCGTCAGCGCCGGCCACGACGGCCCTCTGTTCGGCCGCAACTACGACTTCGAGTTCGGCGAGGCACTGGTGGTCGTCAACCCTCGCGGCCTGCGCAAGAGCAGCGACACCGGGGCCGGCGCTGGCGAGCGCGCGGCACGCTGGACAGCCCGCCACGGCAGCGTGACCTTCAACCAGTTCGGTGTCGGCTATCCCACTGGCGGCATCAACGAGGCCGGCCTGGTGGTGGAGTTGCTGTGGCTCGACGGTACCCACTATCCCGATGGCGACCACCGGCCCACCGTCGCCACGCTCGAGTTCATCCAGTACCTGCTCGACACCAGTGGCACGCTGGATGAAGCGCTGGCCGCCGCCGCCGAGGTGCGCATTGCCGGCCGGGTGCCGCTGCACTTCCTGCTCGCCGACGCGCAGGGCGGCGCGGCCAGCGTGGAGTTCCTCGCCGGCCGCATGGTGGTCCACCGCGGCGAACGCATGCCGGTGAAGGTGCTGGCCAACGACAGCTACCAGAGCTCGGTGGCCCAACTGGCGCAGTACCGCGGCTTCGGCGGCAGCCAGCCCCTGCCGGCCGGCAGCCAGTCGCCCGCGCGCTTTGTCCGCGCGGCGGCGGGCTTGCAGGACGGGCCGCCGGACAACCCGGGCCAGGCCCTGGCGCTGCTGGACCAGGTGGCGCAGCCGGGCGCCACGCATTGGCAGATCGTCTATGAGATGCGCCGCGGCGTGGTGCATTACCGCACCGCGAGCCACCGGCCACTGCGTCAGCTGCGCCTGGCCGCCATCGACTTCCATTGCAACGCCGGCCTGCGCCTGATGGACATCGACACCGGTGAAGGAGACCTGAGCCAGCGCTGGGTGCCTTATCGCCGCGAGCTCAATGAAGCGCAGCTGCGCACCGCGTATCGCAAGACCTCTTTCCTGCGCCATCTGCCGCCCGAGGTGGCCGCCCGCGACGCCGAGGCGCCCGAACGCATGCGATGTCCGTGAAGCCGACCCACACGTACCGGCCGGCCATGGTCAGGATGTCGAGGCCGCGGTGCAGCGCACGCCAAAGGCCTGCAGCCGGGCCATCACGTGGCCGGGGTCCAGCAGCCGCTCCGGCTGGTGCAGGCCGCCCGCGACCGGTGGGCCTCCCACCAGGCCCAGCAGCCGCTCCAGCGCAATGGCGACGCCGAATGCGCTGAGGGCGGAGTAGGTGTCGTCGTGCACCAGCTCGAGCCGCCGTCGCACCGCACTGCCATCGGCCTGCTCGCCAGCGACTTCGATGATGACCTCGTTCGACAGCTCGGCCACACGCTCGGCAGGCCGCTGGCGCAGGGCCAGGTCCACCCGTATCGAGCGTGCGTCGGTCTCCGCCGCCAGGCTGGCGACGTCCATCAGGGGATAGGCCTGGCCCTGGTGCACACGGCCGTCCGCGCCGGTGAAGCGGCGCCCTGCAGCCGCGGCCGGCAGCCAGCGAAAGCTGCCGTCCTGCAGCACCAGGGGCAGCGGAGCGCCTTGGGCCAGCTCCGAAATATCGGCCTGCGCGGCCGGCCCGCCCGCGTCATGCTCGTCGAGCACCGCCGCGATGTCCAGCGAATCGACACGGCGCAGGCCCTGCACGAGGTACAGCGCGGCAAGCGCGGCGGTCCCGCCCATGGTGTGACCCAGCAACAGCACCGGCGCCGCTTGCGGTGCATGGATGACACGGGCGACCAGGGGAGCGATGTCGAACACGAAGTCCGAGAAGGCGAGGTAAGGGATGCCGTGCCGCTGCGCATGGGCCAGGGTGCGCAGCGTCGGGTCCTTCATCAGCACGGCAATGGCGCTGTGCCTGGCCGGGGCCGGCAAGCCCAGGTCGACACGGTCGAGGTCGATGCGCACCGCATCGGCCCGGCCCAGCGTGTCGGCCAGGCGGCTGGCCTTGGCCAGGTCACGGCCGCCGATGGTGATCGGCAAGTCGGGATGGAGTTGGCGCAGGGCCAGCGCAGCCCGGCGGCCGACCGCGCCGGAGCCACCGACGAGCAGCACCGAGGGAATGGCAATCGAGGACATCATGGAAGTTCCTGTGTTGGGGGCCAGTGAGGAAAGGCGAGCGGCCGCCGTCATGCCAGCCGTAGGCGTGCGCCGGCCGCCTGCAGCCGCTGCACGGCATGCTCGGGGTCGATCAAGACCTCGGGCAGGTAGAGCCCCGGTGCGACCGGTGCGCCGCCCGCGCAGCCCAACAGGCGTTCGACCGCCACTGCAACGCCCATGGCGGTCAACGGCGCTTGCCCCAGCGGGTGCACCAGCTCGAGCCGCCGGCGGCCGGGCCCGCCCTGCTTCAACAGGCCGGCCAGTTCGATGAGGATCTCGGTCGAATACGGCTCGCCCCGGTGGCGACTCGAGCTCTCGCCCAGCACCAGGTCAAAGCGGACGTCGGCGGCACCGGTGGCCGTGGCCAGGCTCATCGTGTCGAGGGGGGCGTAGGCCGTGCCTTCCACCTCGACGCCATCGACGCGACGGAAGCGGCGACGGGCATCGGCCCCGGTCGCCCAGCCCCAACGACCCTGCCGGAGGATCTGGGCATGCGGCGCAGCGGTGGTCAACCGTTCGAAGTCGGCATGCGCCGCGGGCCCGCCAAGGTCCTGCTCGTCGAGCACCGCCCCGATCTCGATGCGCTCCAGCCTCTCAAACTCGCGTGCTGCCTGCAGTGCTGGGAACAAGGCCGCGCCGGCCAGCCAGTGACTCAACATCAGCACCGGGGCGGCCTTCGGGCGGCTGATGAAGCGGGCCACTTCCGGCGCCACCTCGAACGATCCGCTGGAAATGCCAAGCAGTGCGGCACCGGTGGCCTGGGCGTGCCGCATCGCGTGAAGGCCATGGTCCTTGACGAACAGCACCAGCGCGCCATAGGACGTGCCGCTCGCCAGCCCCAGGCCGGGTCGGTCGAGGTCGACCGCCACGGCCGTGACGCCGTCACCCAGTTCACGGGTCAGTGCCTCGGCCTTCCCCAGGTCGCGCCCGCCGATGGCCAGCGGCAGGCTCGGATGCAGGCGGCGCAAGGCCTGGGCGGCAAGCCGCCCGACGGTGCCGGTGCCGCCCACCAGCAGGACGGGACCAAGGGTATGCAGGGTCATCAGGAGCTCCGTTCGATTGAGTCACAGGAGGACAGAGCGGAAAGGCACATGCCGCTGTCACGTTTCGCCTTCATCAACTTACCATCAGTAAGTTACGGACAGTAGATTACGGGAGAAGCGGCTTGTCAAGCAAGCAGCGAAACGCAGGACAATCAGCCCAGTCCGCACCGCTGCGCCGAGATCCGAACCCGATGAACGACACCCCCGCCAAACGGCTGCCGAAGACGCAGCGCCGCGAGCAATTGATCGAGACTGCAATGGCCATCGTGCGCGAAGAGGGCACCGATGCGCTGACGCTGGGCCGTCTGGCCGAGCGCGCCGGCGTCAGCAAGCCCATCGCCTATGAGCACTTCAAGACCCGCTCTGGCCTGCTGATCGCCCTGTACAAGGAGCTCGATGCGCGCCAGGTGGCCGCGCTGCTGCACGCGCTGGAGCGCACCAAGCCGCGGCTGGAAGACGTGGCGCGTGTCGTCAGCCGCGCCTACATGCACTGCTATCTCGAGCTGGGACCGCAGTGGCACGCGATCTCCGCGGCACTGAAGGGCGACGAGCAGATGGACGCCTTCCAGCAGGAGCTGATCGACGGCTACGTGGCCCTCTACTGCGACGCCTTCGCGCCGCTCGTCCGGCTGTCACGCAAGGCCCTGAGGCTGCGCTGTGTCGCCATCATCGGCGCCGGCGAGGCACTTGCGCGCGAGATGCTGCAGGGCCGGGTGGAGGAATCGGCAGCGACTGCCGCCCTCGCGTCGCTCATCGTCGCCTGGCTGGCCGGCGCGGCCTGAGCCGCGCCCCTCGCCCGCCGTGGACAAGCCTGTGGACAAGGCGTGCATGGCGCCGGAACAAGTAGACGCGCTTCTTCTCCATGGCAACGCCGGCGCGCTCTGCAGCCCGGCGCCGGCTGTGGAAAAACCGCGCCACGGGCACAGTCCACAGACGATGTGGATGGAGCTGTGGAAAAGCTGTAGGGGGCGCGCGCCGAGCCGCTGTGGCAGCGGGCTGTCATCAGATTGCCGCAACTTTGTGCAAGGCACTGAAGCCGGTCTGGCGCATGGCCGGCGATGCTAGGCTCGCCGGCATGACGATTCGTATCGAGGCGGCCGATCCGCACTTTTTCACCGATGCCCTGCGTTGCGATTTCAGTTTTTCGATCGAGGCCGAGTTCGATCCGCAGATCGGCCGGCCAGTGGCCAGCAGCTCGCTGAGGCCGCTGCCTCCGCAACGAAAGGCCTATGGCTTTGATCCGGAGGACTACCGCGAGCACCTCGAGGCACCCGACAAGGCGCTGTTGGCCGCACGGCGTGGCGCCACCTTGGCCGGCTACCTGGCGATAAGCACGAACTGGAACGGCTATGCACTGATCGAGGACATCGCCGTCGACGCCGGGGCGAGGCGGCAGGGCGTTGCATCGGCCCTGCTCGATGCGGCGGGCCGTTGGGCCGCCGCCCAAGGGCTGCCGGGGCTGATGCTGGAGACGCAGAACAACAACGTGGCGGCCTGCCGGCTCTACGAACGCCATGGCTTCGTGCTGGGCGGTGTGGATGCCTGGCTCTACCGCGGCGAGCAGCCGGACACGCGCGAGGTGGCCTTGTTCTACTACCGGTGGCTGGACGGCACGCGTCCGGCTTGAGGGCCTCCTCCGGCGTTGCCTGCCGTCGGGCGGGGTAGGCCGCGTCCTACGCCGCGGGGCCCGCGGCGCCGATGCCCGGGCAAGGCGGCGTGGGCTCCAATACAGACAGGCAGGCGGCATCCGGCCGCGCCGGCCCTTCATGGGCGTCTTCCAGCATCCCCTGTAGGAGAACCACATGAACATGCATTCTCGAAGCCACTCCAGCGACAAGGGCAGCGCCAATCGCGATCCCATCACCGGCGCACCGGGCGCCCACCCGGTCGGCACCGGCATCGGCGCCGCTGCAGGCGGCATGGCAGCCGGCGCTGCCGTGGGTACGGTGGCCGGCCCGGTGGGCACAGCCATCGGTGCGGCCGCCGGTGCCATCGTCGGCGGCCTGGCCGGCAAGGGCGTCGCCGAGCGCATCGATCCG
Organism: Eleftheria terrae; assembly: GCF_030419005.1. Classification (NCBI taxonomy): domain Bacteria; kingdom Pseudomonadati; phylum Pseudomonadota; class Betaproteobacteria; order Burkholderiales; genus Eleftheria; species Eleftheria terrae. Next base: position 346,093 of record NZ_CP106952.1, on the reverse strand, counting down.
ACGGTCGAAGACGCCTACTGGCGCGACAACTATGAGCACCGGCCGTATGTGCAGGAAGGGTCGTCCTATGACGACTACGGTCCGGCGTACCGCTATGGCGTGGATCTCTACAACCGCCATCCCGGCATGGGCTGGGACGATACGCAGGCCGACCTGGCCGGAGGCTGGGACAGCGCGCGCGGCAATTCGCGACTGTCGTGGGAACAAGCGCGGCACGCCTCGCGTGACTCCTGGCAGCGCCTGAGCGACCGCGTGGAGCGCGCCATGCCGGGCGACTCCGACCGCGACGGCAAGTGAGTCCCATCGCGACCTGCTAGCCGCTGTGCGCCGGCCTGGACGGCCGGCGCGCTGCCACCGGCGCGGCCCTCAGTGAATCGCCAGCGCCGGTGGCGCCCCTTCCCGGCCGCCTGCGGCCTGGCTCGGCTCAGTGGTAATCGTCCTCGCGCTGATGCCTGACCGCCGCGACCAGCACGGTCTTGTCGTCGACGATTTCGAACAGTGCGACGTAGCCAGCATGGCCGAAGGGAATCACCAGCTCGCGCAGGAACGGACTATCGCCTGCCTTGCGGCAGGTGAACGGCGAGGCACGCAGGGTCTCGATTCCGGCCTTGATCGCGTGCAAGGCCTGTTCGGCAAGATCCAGGTCACCCGCCTCGCGGGCCAGTTCGCGCTCCAGCACGAATTCGAACAGGCGTTCAAGGTCCTCGGCGGCTTCCCGCGTCAAACGAACGTCGTAGCTCACCGTCGCGGTGCGGCCTGCCGCTGCCTGGCCTGCGCAAGACGGCGCTCCAGCGCGGCCACCACCGTGTCCGCCTGCAGATGGTCGCCGCTGCGCTTGGCGTGGTCGAGCGAAGCCAGGCCGCGGGCCAGGAACTCCGCCTGGTTGCGGCGCCGGGCCACACTGTCCCGCACCGCCTTCTCGACGAACTGCGACAGCGTTTCACCGTCGCGGAGCAGGCCTTCGACCTCCTCGCGGAGCTCGGGCTCGACACGGACGGCGGGCATGGTGGCGGTTTTCATGCAAGTCATTGTAGTGCAATTGCGATGCACCTCCTCCGGCCGCGTTCCCCGGCGCTGCAGGTCAGTGATGCATCACGGAGAAGCTGTTGCGGCCCGCCCGCTTGGCGCTGTAGAGCGCTTCGTCGGCCCGCGCAAGCAGCGCCGCCGGGGAGTCTGTTTCCTCGTCGACAATGGCAATGCCGATGCTTGAGGTCACCGTCAGCCGCTCGGTCGGCAGGTTGAACGGAAGCCGCAGCGCCGCGCGGATCTTTTCGGCGACCGCCGACGCCTCGCTGGCCTGGCCCAGCCCCTCCAGCAGGATGACGAATTCGTCGCCCGCCAGCCGGGCCACCGTGTCGGTCGAGCGCACACACGACTGCAGCCGGCGGGCGAATTCGGCGAGCACCAGGTCGCCAGCGGCATGGCCATGCGTGTCGTTGATGGCCTTGAAGCGGTCCACGTCCAGGAAGAGCACCGCCAACTCCCGCTCATAGCGCCGCCGGCGCCGCAGAGCCTCGGCCAGCTTCTCATCGAACTGCCGCCGGTTGGCCAGGCCGGTGAGCGTGTCCACCCGGGCCAGCTGCTGCAGCTGCTGCTCCACTTCCTTCATCGCGGTGACATCGGTGCTGAGCGCGAACAGCCCGGCAACCTCGCCATTCGGCCGGCGGTCGGGGATGTAGACCGTCTTCAGGTGGCGCTCGACGCCCATGGCCTGGGAGCGCATTTCAAACGACACCTTTTCGCCGCGCAGCGCCGCATCGAGATGCTCGCGCCGCTGATCCAGCAGCACCGGGCCGATCACCTCGCCGAGCGGGCGGCCCAGCATCTGCGACGGTGGCACGCCCAGCCAGTCCTTGAAGGTCGCGTTGGCGAAGACGATGCGTTGCCCGGCATCGATGTAGGTGATCAGGGCCGGCAGGTTGTCGGTGATCGCACGCAGCCGCCGCTCGCCCTCCGCACGGGCCTGCTCGGCCTCCTTCAGCGCAGTGACATCGAAGACCAGGACATAGAAGCCCTGCACATTGCCTTCGGTATTCCAGTCGGGGATCAGGTGGGTCTGGTGCTCGCGCGAGCGGGTGTTGCCGCGGCTCACGGCATCGAAGGCCGCGCGCTGGCCTTGCTTCGCGGCAGCGACATGCGGCGCATACACCGCATACAGGGTTTCGCCGATGGCCGAGCGCAGGCTCAGGCCCTCATAGTCATCCGGCAGCTTCAGCAGGCGCTGCGCCGGGCCGTTGACGAAGTGGCAGCGCTCCTCGGCATCGAAATAACCGATCAGGGCCGGCACGTTGTCGGTGACGTCACGCAGGCGCTTGCGCCCGGCTTCCAGCTTGGCTTGCGCCGCCTTGCGGTCGGTGATGTCCCTCAGGAAGGCACTGGCGCCGAAGCCGTCCTCCGCGCGCACACCGGTGATGGAAATCTCGACCGGGATCTCCCGGCCGTCCCGATGCAGGGCCGTCACCTCGATGCGCTTGTTCAGCAAGGGCCCCCGCCCGCTCACCGAAAAGGCGCGCTGGCCAGCGACATGGGCGGCCCGCGCGGCTTCCGGGATCAGCAGCGGGGCGAGGTCCTGTCCCATCACCTCGTTGCGGGTCCAGCCGAACGTCAGCTCGGCCTGGCGATTCCATTCGGTGATCCGTCCCTGCCGGTCCATGCCAATGTAGGCGTCCGGCGCGTGGGTGAGGATGTGGCGGATGCGGGCCTCGCTGTCCTGGCGCTGCGCCTCGGCCGCCTTCAGCCCGGTGATGTCGAAGGAGATCGAATAGAAGCCGCACACGCTGCCGTCGGGCGCGCGGTCCGGCACGAGGTGTTGCTGGAAGGTCTGCCGCCCACTGCCCAGGCGACTCTCGAAGCTGACTGACTGGCCCGCCAGCACCGCACGGATGAAGGGCTGCAGCCGCTCGTGCTCGGCCGGATCCAGCCCGTCGGCCAGCGCCTTGCCGATCAGGGCCCGGGGATCGACCGACAGGGCATGGCGGAAATGGGCGTTCGCGAACAGGTAGCGCTGCGCGGTGTCAAAGTGGGCAATCAGGGCAGGCAGGTTGTCGGTGATCGCGCGCAGTCGCTTCTCGCTCAGCGCCTCGATCTCCAGCTGCCGCGACCGTTGTTCCTGCCGTTCGGCCTGGGACATCAGCGAGCGATAGGCAGCGAAGGCGACCGCCAGCATCAGCAAGCCCGCGCAGCCCTCCGCATACAGCACGGCACGGCGACGCGACTCGGCCAGCGCCACCAGCGACTGGTAGCCCACCTGCTCGCGCTCCTGCAATTCGTGCACGCCCTGCCGAATCTGCTGCATGTACTCGCGACCGACGTCCTGCAGCACCAGCTGGCGAGCCGCCGCCTCGCCCTGGCTGCGGCGCACCTCCACCACCCGTTGCAGTTCAGCCAGCTTGGCGTCCTGCAAGGCACTCAGGGCAGCCAGCCGCTGCAGCGCCAGCGCATCGCCGCGGTACAGCTCGCGCGCGCGCGCCGTCGCTGCCACCACCCGTTCGCGGGCGCCAAGGTAGGGATCGAGGTACTTCTCGAGGCCAGTGATGACAAAACCGCGCTGGCCCGTCTCGGCATCCAGCACGCTGGTGAGCATGGTGTCGAGCGCGGCCAGTCGCCCTGCAGCGGCGTCGCGCAGGTCATCCGTCGCTTCGGCGACGCGGCCGAGATAGAAGCTGCCAGCCACCGCCGCCATCAACAGCACGACCGCGGCCAGCAGCACCCGGGCGAGCTTGCGTTGGACGGAGCCGAGAGTCAAAGGCATGGCTAAGGCGTAGTGAGATCCATCAATTTTGCGACGCGGCCCTCCATCCGAAAGCCCGAACTGAAGGCGAAGCCGAGGCCTGATGACGCGATGCCCCGAAACGCAGGGCCAGGCCGCATGAGTCACTCCAGCAGTGCTGCACCCGGCATGCCAGGCGCCGGCGTGTGGACTGCACGGCACGTCGCCGGCCCGGCCGGGGCAAGCAGGGAGCCGAGCCGAGCCGAAGCCGACAAGCGAGTCAGCCGGGCAACCCGCCTGCGAGCCGCGGATCACCCGACCGCGCTGTGGGCGAAGACGCTGCGTCAGCACCTCCGACACGACGGCGCTGCAGCAGTCACACCGGGAAGGACGGTGCCGCCCCGCGGCCGGCGGGAGACCCTTCAGGAGACGGCGCGGTCGTCACGCCGGCCCCCCTCCGGCACGGACGTGCAACCCCCAGCCATGCGGTTCCCGGTGTGCGGAGTGGCGCTGCCTCTCTGCAACCGTGTGAACAAGTCTGTGGGCAGTCGGTGCACAGCTTCACCACAGTGAGCGCACGCACTCACCACGGGCTCCTGCAGGCGAGGAATGCGCCGTCTGCGACGCTCCACATCGCTGCAACACCAAGCCCTTTTTCTCGCCTCCTGTAGAACTCCACAGTCCGTGTGGATGGCCCTGTGGAAAAGCTGTAGTCGGTGCTCGCGCAGCCTCTGTTGATGCGGGGTGTCATCAGGCTGCCTCATGTTTGTGCAAGCTGCCCGCGCCGCGAGTCTTTCACGGCGCGCCCGACGGCTGGCGTCTCAGGCGGGCCCGGAGGCAGTGGCCGGCAGTGCTGCCGGCAGAGCCGGCGGCTGCCCGCCGGTCGCACTGGGAGGCACCAGCGGTACCGGCACTGGGGAGCCGAGGTGTCGCGGCTGGCGGCCCACCACCAAGTCCAACACGGCACCCACCCTCGCCAGCGCTTCCCGCGCCTGCTGGCGCACCTGCCACCAGCGAGGTGCATCGGCGGCCGCCAGGCCCTGCGCATCCAGCCCAACCCGTGACGCCAGGTAGATGGCCCGCTCCACATGGCTGCGCTGCGAGACGATGAGCACCCGCTGCAAGCCGAACACCTGCCGCGCACGCACCACCGAGTCCAGCGTGCGCAGGCCGGCATAGTCGCAAGTGATGAATGCCGCCGGGATGCCGGCAGCCACCAGATCGGCCTTCATCCTGTCCGGCTCGTTGTAGTCGGGCCGCGAGTTGTCGCCGCTGATCAGCACCGCGCGCACCCGACCCAGCTGCCACAGGCGCACCACCGCGCGAAGGCGCTCGACATAGAAGAAGTTGGGACGCCCCCGGGTTTCGGGCGCCGTGCCGAGCAGCAGCGCCACCGGCTGCGGCCCCGCCGCTTCGGGTGTTGCCGCAATCCGGCCCCGGGCCGCCGACTCCACCTGCCAGTGGGCGTAACCGAGCATGACGCCCGCGGCGGCCAGCCCCACCAGGCCCCCTCGCACGATGCCACGCCGCCAGCTGCGCGCCATGCCGATTCCCATGCCTTCCCTCCAGTGGTTGTCGTCCTGCGCTGCGTGACCGCCCGGCATGTCACCGGCCGCCCGCCCCGCAGCCTCTCATTCCGCCGCCGAAGCCATGCCCTGAGGCAGCTCGGCCCAGTCGGAGCCATGGCGAGCACTCGCATAGAAGCGGATCACCATTGCCTTCACGAGGGGCGATCGCCAAGCCCCGGCCTCCAGGCGGCGCATCACCGTGGCGCTGACGCCGCCACGGTAGACCGCGTCCAGCCGCAGCTTCTCGACCCATTGCGCCTGTTCCTGCGCGCTCAGGGCTTCGAACTCGGTCTGGATCTCGGCCAAGCGCCGGGCACGCCATTCGTCGGACTCCGCACTGGCCAGTCGCGGAGCGGCAGCCCGGGTGCTGGGCGGCGGGTTCTCCAGCGGCGGCGCCTCGGTCTCGCCGAAGCTCGCGGTCTTGCCGAGCAGGATGGACTTCAGATAGGCGCTCTTGTTGAAGATCGTCTTGGAGGCGTGGTGGCTCATGTGGCGCTCCATCGCGTCCAGCGCATGGGTCATGGCCGCATCGCCGTAGCGCTCCAGCAGGGCTTCCGCATCACTCTCCCGAATGCCGAGGCGCGCAGCGCGCAACAGCTGCGAGACATCCGGCGGCTGGGGCTTGTTGGGCAAAGCCTGCGGCGCCTTTTTCCTCACGGCGAACTGCACGTCGGCGATCGCACGGCCCTGCTTGTATTCCAGCAACTCGATCTCGATCTCGCTGACCTCGTTGATCTCGCGGATCGCTGGATTGACGAACTCGTTCTTGAACTTGCGCCACTCGCGTTGCTTGCCCGCTTCCGAGCCTTTCAAGACGTCGACCCACCAGCTCCACGGGTGGCGTGAAGTAACACCCGCCGGGTTGTCCCGGTAGCGCGCGCAAATCTCATACAAGGCCACCGCGGTGTACGTCCCGAGCTGGGCGATCACTTCCAGCTCCAGCCTGGCCCAGCGATGCGGCCCCAGCATCTGTTCCTTGATGGTGGGAGGATAAAACCAGGTCACCCAGTTTTCGCCGGCCTTCTTGTAGAGGCGCACTTCCGCCAACATGTTGAAGATGCGCAGTTCATCGCGAGCCTCCTCGCCAGCGCGCCATTCGAGCAGGGACGGGTCGCGGCCGTCGTTGGGCAACTGCCACTGTTCGCCCTCGGTGAGCGGCCGCCACTCGATCTTGGTGGAGGTCATCTGGTCGATGTAGCGCTTCGCGTCGGTGGCCACGTTGTTGCCCACACCGAACCCCCTCAGGATGGCATTGAGGGGCGCACTGAAGCCCAGATCCCCGGTATCGCCGGCGTTTTGCGCGATGTGCAGCATCACGTTGTAGGCCTTGCGGGCGGTGACGGTCAGGTTGCGGTTCAACGGCACGATGGCCAACGCCGCCACCGGCTTGTTCAGCGTGGTGGGCAGCCCTTCTCTCTTGCGCTTGTTTCCCGCCGGCTCCATACCAGGAAGTATATGTCCAACCGCAAGCGGACATTTTTGGAATCGGGGATCCACAGCGGGTTGGACAGTTCGGCAGCCGGCCGGAAAGGCTGCCAACGCACCGGGGCCGGACTTTCCGGACAGTTCGGCACTCCTGTTGCGCGACGCTGAACCGCAGCGGAACGCGCCGGCAACGAAAAATCAATGGCTTAGCCAGCCTGCGTCACTCGAAAGCCCGGACAGTTCGCAGAATGGCGCCCGCGCCGCAAGGCGCCGGGAAAGCCGGACACTTGCGAGGTGCAGTCCTCAAGCGCCGGGCTCGAAATTCAGGACAGTTGGAGGCCACCCGCGTCTCGGGCGTCGCACCGGGAAGTGCGGACACTTCCGCGCAGCGGCGACCCCCGTTCCGGCCCGAATTCCCGGACACTTCAGCGCCCCGGCACCCTGCTAGAGGAAGGACGCGGTGTGCCCAGGGCACCGGAAAACCTGGACAGTTGGCAACAAGCCGCACGCCATGCGCCCGGCAGCCGCCACCAGCGGCGAAATTGGGTGATCCATCGCCCTCGGCCCCGGAGAAGCAGGACAGTTCCGATCAGCGACGGACAACTTGCACGGTCTTCCCGGACGGGTTTGGGGGTCTTCCCGGACGGATGTCGAGCACTTCCCGGACGCAAGTCGGTATAACTCATTGATTTAAAAGGATTTTTCTCCGCCAAACTCTTAAAGGCTTAAATCTTTTGAAGACCATGGCGGCTGTGGATAAGACCCCGTCTCGCGAACTGTCCTGGAAATCCGACCTTGAGGACAGTCCAAGACGCAGAAAACGCCGGTGTCGCCAAAAGTCGCGTGTGCCATAGAATCCGCAGGTGTCGCGGTCGCCCGCGACAGCGACAAGAAAGGCAGAGAAAGCGAACCTTATGGTGACCGCAGCAAAACCCATCACCCTGGACGCCATTGGCGAACAGGCCGACCGTGTCAAATCGGTCGTTGCGCAAGTCCGGGGGGCCATGCTTGCCCCGAACTCCCGCAAAAAAGCCCCGACCTACAACACCTCACAGCTGATGGCCTTAACCGGCCTCGACAAGTCCCAGGTGGACTATCGAATTCGCAAAGGAGACCTGCCCACCGGCCGGCTCAACAGCACGGGCTCACGCCGTGAGTTCACTCAGCCGGAAGTGCGCCATTGGATCCGGGACATACGTCGAGACGAACTCCGTCCGGAGGGTGCAGAGGCGATCACCATCGCCGTCGGCAATTTCAAGGGCGGCGTCACCAAGACCACCACGGCCCTGACCCTTGCCCAGGGCTTGAGTCTTCGAGGACACCGGGTGCTGGTGATTGACTGCGATCCACAAGGCAGCCTGACCACACTGTTCGGACTGCTGCCCGATTCCGAGGTCAACGTCGACGACACCGTGTTGCCGCTGTTCAGTGGCGCACAGTCTGAAATCGGCTACGCAATCCGGCCGACATATTGGGATGGCATCGATCTGGTCGCAGCCGCCTCGCTGCTGTTCTCGGCGGAGTTTGTGCTGCCCGCGAAGCAGAGCAAGGACCCGAAGTTCGAATTCTGGAACGTGCTGAACTACGGCATCGATCCAGCTCGCCTGGACTACGACGTCATCTTGATCGACACACCGCCCGCTCTCTCCTACACCACCATCAATGCCCTGATGGCCAGCGACGGGATCATCATGCCGCTGCCGCCGAACGCACTGGATTTCGCCTCCAGCGCGCAGTTCTGGGACTTGTTCTCAGACCTGACCACACAGCTGGTCGCGAATCGCGGTGGCGAGAAGGAATTCGCCTTCATCGACATCCTGCTGTCGAAAGTGGACACGAACGATGGCGCGAGCACCTATGTTCGCGAATGGATTTCTGCCGCATACACCGACAAGGTGCTTCCGGTCGAGATCCCGAAAGCGGCGGCTGTCAGCACGTCGAGTGCCGAGTTCGGCACCGTCTACGACAGCAGCCCTGCCAACGCAAGCACCCGCACTTTCAAGCGCGCCTATGAGGCGTACGAGAGGTTCGTTGAACTGATCGAAGACCAGACCCAGGCGTTCTGGCGCCGGCAACTCGGAGCATGACAATGGCTTCTTCTTATCCCACCAAGAAAAAAGGAGCGGGGATCAACTTCGTGTTGCCCACCAGCGGCCTCGATACCCCAGGCGAGGCGGCGACAGAAGGGGCCGCCGCTCCATCGCAACCTGCGCCCGTCGTTCCGCGGGCTGCGCCGCGAACCGGCGTAGGACTGCTCACCACCACTGTTTTCGAGACCAACAAGCTGGAAGGGCGCATCGAGGAGCTTGAATCCGAGGTGGAACGACTGGCTGGCGAACGTGGCGCTCAACGCCTGGATCCTCGCAGCATCGCACCCAGTCGGTGGGCGAACCGGCATCCGGACGCTTTCAGCGGTGAGGCCTTCGACGCGCTCAAACGCGAAATTCTGGACGCCGGGGGCAATGTCCAGCCGATCAAGGTGCGCCCCATTTCCGGGCGCAAGGCCGATGACGATGCAGTGAAGTACGAAGTGGTGTTCGGCCACCGACGGCACCGTGCCTGCCTGGAGCTGGGGCTGCCGGTGCTGGCGGTGGTGGCCGAGCTCGACGATTCCCTGCTCTTCGTGGAGATGGAGCGGGAGAACCGGGGGCGGGAAAGTCTGTCGGCGTGGGAGCAAGGGCGCATGTACCTCCGCGCCATCGAAGAGAAGCTGTTTCCTTCCGCCACCAAGTTGGGTGCCGCCATTGGACGCAGCGTGAGCGATATCGGAAAAGCCATGCGCATCGCGAAGCTGCCGCAAGAGGTGACCAGCGCTTTCCCGTCGCCCAATTCGATCCAGTTCCGGTGGGCAACCGACCTGGAGAGGGCTCTGAACGAGCACCAGGAAGCCGTGCTCGCGGCTGCCCGGGAGATTGGAAAACAAGGCGGTCTGGTACCTGCTGCCGACGTGTTTGCCCGTTTGACCGCATGCCTGCGCACACCACCCAGTGAGTTGGCCTTGCCTCCTTCGCGCTCCGTCCAGCTGCCATCGGGCCAAGCGGCGCTTCTTTCTGTGGATGGGAAAGGGCGCACCGTGATTCAGCTGCCGCCCGACCTGTTTCCTCCTGAGAAGTGGGACGATTTGGCCCGTGCGATCCGCCAGCTGATCGAATGAATCGGCGCTGACTTCAACCTTCGCAGAAGGGGTGGGACGGTCCCACCCCTTTTTCATTGGAGGCGCGCGGTGTGTGGCGATACGAGCGGAGCTGCAGGAGCCGCCCGCACAGTGAGCGCGCGTAGGGGTGGGACCGTCCCACCCCACACCACCCTGCATTGCCACTCAAACCCGATCGCAGGAACCGCCTGCCCCGACCGTGTCCGGCCTGCAAAGCGGGGGTAGGACGGTCCCACCCCTTCCCTATGCATCGTCCCTCACGCCTTGAGTATCCAGTGCTCAACGGGATCGAGACGACGCCAGGCAGCGCACCACCGGCTCTCCCATCAGCGTGCGGACGGACCCGAGAGCAGCAGGTCAGCGACGCGCTCCATTGCCGATTGCAGCTGCGGCTTCGAATCCTGGAAGTAGGCGGCCGTGCTGCGCACATGCGCGTGACCCAGCAGTTGCTGGATGCCGGTAATTCCGATCCCCACCTCCGCCGATGCGGCGGCGCAGGAGTAGCGCAGCCATTGGGTCGATGCCCGGCGAATCCGGGCTGCCGCGGCAGGGTTCACAGGCTCCAGCTCTCTTGCCCGAGAGGCGAAGTACGACTTGAGGTCGGTGTACAGCTGCGTATAGCGCAGACCTTGCGACGGTACTCCTCGACCAGCAGCACGACGGCCCTTCTGCGAGCGCAGCAGTGGGGCGGCCAACACGTCGGCGGGCAGTGTGGGAACCTCGCGGCCGTCCAAGCCCAGCTGTTCGAGGTAGTCAAAAAGCGCTGCTTTAGCAGGCGCCGGCAGGGGCACTTGCCTCTCATTGGCAGCACCTGCTGCAACTCGAAGCTGCCAGCCGTCCTTTGTTGGAGCCAAGCTGCCCACGGTCAGGCTCAACATTTCCGAGGCCTTGAGGCCGCAGCCCAGGCCCAGCCACAGGACGACACGCAGCCTGGCATTTCGATCGTTTGTCGGTTGGGCTTGCTGGAGCCCATCAAGTAGATGAACCCAGTCCTGGCGGGCCGGCCTCCGTGTGCCTTCGGCGGCGTCCTCATTCTTATCCTCGGCAGGCAGCATCTCTGCTGGCTGTACACCCTCCCAGGGAGCGTTGCTCAGGTAGGCATGGCGCCGAAGAAAAGCGAACAAGGCCTTCACCACCGCCAGATCCTGTCTCACGGAGGCCGGCGACAGCGGGCCCTCGAACGGCCGCCATTCTGGCGAGTCGCGCCTCGCTGCGCGGGCGGTGCTGACCCATGCGTCGGCGGGAAGGCGCCACCCCTCCGCGGCCCACACCTCGACGGATTTCCGGCCCAGTTGCGAGAGCCAGCGGCAGTACAGTGCGCCATCGTCAGGCGTGAGCCGCCCGAAGGGCAGCTGCCGTTCGAGCTGGCACCACAGCAGCAGACGCTCACTGGCGCGACGATAAACGCGCAGCGTATGGCGGTTGCCACCCTTCTCGCTCAGCCAGCGCTCGACCGCGTCCTTATCGCTTGCGATCTCTGCGAATGCGGGCCGCGGGACGGGCACAAGGGGTTCATTGGCAGAGGGCAGTGGATGAAGCTCGGCTACGGTGAGCCGCTCCAGGGGGCGCAAGGGGTGGGCCGGGGCGAGTGGCACCGGAGGCTGAGAGGGTGCCTGGATGCCGACCTGCGCAAGCCATGCGGCAAGGCGATCGGCCCACACTTCGCCAACGCCGGGCACTTCTTCCCAGCGCGGCGTCTTCCGGCGGTCAAGGGCGCTGCGGACGTCTACAAGGGTAAGCAGCCCGGCTTCCGCCAGCCTGGATGAGAGCCGAGGTGCCAACCACATGGCAACGGGGTCTGTCGCTTGTGCCTGCTTGCGCCCCGCTTTCTCCACCAGGAGCAGGGCGTCCCGGAGGCGGCGGCTGAGCCTGGCGCGGCGCGCATCACTGCCATCCGCCTCTCCGTACTGCTCTTTCCAGAGCTCGGTCAGCTCGGCTTCCGAAAACTCACCCGCGTCTGCAAACTGCGTCGCAAACTCGTTCAACGTCGGTCGTTCACTGACCCTGACCCGTTCCGGATCGCGCCGGAACAGGCCAATCAGCTCCGGTTGGCCAGCAGACATCGCCTCGGCGATGAGGGTCTGGCGAACCCATTCGAGCGTCGCAGCACAATGAGCGTCACTGAAGTCGCCATCCAAACTGAGGTAGAGCTCCCACGCCTTCCGGCGTTCGACACCTTCAACAACGGCCCTGTAGAAGGCCACGTGAGCACGGGTGAGTTCTCGGCGGGCAACAGGCGAGGCGGGGCGCGTCATGGCGGCTAAATACTTGTTCTGATTAGGGAAATGACCTAAACGGGCCAGAAATCCCAGGAACGCTGGCATGTTCTGTATACGATGATAATAACAATAATCATCGGGAATTTGGCCGCGGGCGCCGGCCTTCTCGGGCGGGTACACCTCGTCCGGTGCATTGCTTGTATGGCGCATGGCCTGCAAGGCGTCAGCCGCAGGTATCCCGGGCCAGAGACGCGGGTGATCTCTTCGGCACGAGGCTGCTTCACACGCGCGCAGTGAGACGGCGAGCAACGAGTTGAGCCGTTCGCAAGACAGAGCAGGGACCGGCGCGAATCTCACTCGGTGGTTGGCGTGGGAGCGAAACCGAAACGACGTCGCCAGCCGAACGGCCAAGGTGATGTGGAGGGGGGTAGGACCGTCCCACCCCTGCCGTTTCGTATGAGTTGCGGCTCGGTTTTGCCTGGGCCACAGGGCAGGGCGGCACGATCGTGCCAGATCATGAATCCATCAGGACTATCAGAGACGGCATCACAACGCTCTGTTTCTCGCTGTAGTAGAGACGTCCGGGCGAGGCGCTGCGACACCAGGTAGAACACCAAGCGCTGCGCGGGGAGGGCCACCTTCGCTGCTCTGGATGCTGGCCGGTCCGGCAGGCGGAACAGGGCAACAAGAGGGTCTGTTCACTGAACCCCTGTGGCGAGCGAGGCGCAACTCCCATCCACTGGGGAGCGGTTTCGCGCAGCAGTGGAGCAGGGAGGCACGGCTGCCAAGACGCCACCCCCTCAACAAATCGATGACCAAGCGCGGGCCGCAGCTGACGGTAGCGACACGCGCAGCGGTCAGGCGGGCCTGATGCATCTCGCCGGCTTCCACCTCGATGCACGGTCCGCGGAGCAGAATCTGCCGCTGCCGCTGCCGCTGCCGCTGCCGCTATCCGCCGGTTCGCTTCTGTCACGACAACAGCGATCTCCGCCTTTGCAAACGAGTTGAACCATAGCGGTCCGTGCGGCTAGAGCTCCTTGTCTTGCAAGCAGTCAGCACGGCCGCCCGTGCTTTCGCCTTCTCCGCGACCACCTCATTGCTGACGGCTGTGCCACTCACTCCACAGACGGCAGGGACTCCTCGAGTCGGCACAGGTGGCTGTCGCGGTTTGGGGTGCCTTCTGCTTGCCCGCTAAACGACTGGCTCACACAACAGGTGAGGGTGAGGGCATCCTTGCCGCTACTCCGGATAGCGGCTGAAGCGAGCATTGGGCACCTGAAGGAACTCTAGCCGGTGAACCGCCTCAGCCTCAGCCTCAGCCTCAGCCTCAGCCTCAGCCAAAGCCAAAGCCAAAGCCAAAGCCAAAGCCAAAGCCAAAGCCAAAGCCAAAGCCAAAGCCAAAGCCAAAGCCAAAGCCAAAGCCAAAGCCAAAGCCAAAGCCAAAGCCAAAGCCAAAGCCAAAGCCAAAGCCAAAGCCAAAGCCAAAGCCAAAGCCAAAGCCCTATAAGGTGGAGCAGGGCAGAGCAAAGGCGTGTTGCTTCTCAGGACACGCCTTGCACCTGCTTTGTGTGGTTCGGCAGGGAGCGGAGCGACCCAGTCCGTGCAGCCCAACCATTCTTCGATATCGAGCAGCGGGCGCAGCAATTCATCTCCGGCGCATGGCCTGGATGACCTGGGTCCTTACCCTTCCCCTACCCGCGAGGCCCAAGGCAAGCGCCGAAGCCGCAACACCGGCTTGGAATTTCCACGGCGCTTGATCCACCACAAATCGACCTAGGGTAACTACCTAGTTGTAGTAAACTGTAAGTTTCACCAGGCAGTCAAACTTTCATTGGCCTGGCGTCGTTCACCTTTTAGTCCGTTCCGATGACAAGCAAGTTTCCCGTTGCTGCGCGTAGCCTGACGCGCCGGCAAGCCATCACTCGTATCGCGGCCGGCGCCGCGACCGTGGCCGTTCCGGCCTGGGCGCAGACTGAGGGCCGCATCGTTCTCGGACAGTCGGCGCCGATGACCGGGCCAAATGCCCAACTGGGAATGGAAGTGCGACGCGGCGCGCAGATCTACTTCAATGCGCTGAATGCAGCGGGTGGCATCAACGGGCGACTCATCGAGCTGCGCACGCTGGATGACGGCTACGACCCTCAGCGCTGCAAGGCCAACACCCAGACCCTGCTGAACGACGACGTCTTCGCCCTGTTTGGCTATGTTGGCACACCGACCAGCCTGGCGGCCTTGCCGCTCGCGCAGGAACGGCGCATTCCATTCTTCGCGCCGGTGACGGGTGCGCCGGCATTGCGTGACAACAAGGCACGGAACGTGTTCCACCTGCGGGCGTCGTACTTCGACGAGACGGCGCTCATCGTCAAGCAACTCACCTCTGTCGGTCTGTCGCGGGTGGCGGTGTTCTACCAGAACGACAGCTACGGCCTCGCCGGGCTGGAGGGCGTTCAGCGCGCGCTGAAGGCCAAGGGTCTGGAGCCGGTCGCCACGGGGACGGTCGAGCGCAACACCACCGATGTCTCCAGCGCGGTGAAGACCATCGTCGCCGCGAAGCCCGACGCCATCGTGCAAGTGGGCGCCTACCGCAGCTGCGCCGCCTTCATCACTTCGGCCCGGCAGGCTGGCTACGGTGGCACCTTCTACAACGTTTCCTTTGTCGGCACGCAGGCGCTGGCCGATGAACTGGGCAGAAAGGGCCATGGTGTTGTGGTGAGCCAGGTGATGCCCTTCCCCTTCAGTACCACCACCGCCATCTCGCGCGAGTACCTGCAGGCAGTGCAGCGGGCGGGCGGCAATGCCCAACCGAACTACTCGAGCATCGAGGGCTACATCGCCGCCAAGGTGCTCGCCGAAGGGCTGCGCAAGGCGCCGAAGCTGACGCCGGACGGCCTCATTGCGGGCCTCGAGTCGGTGAACACCTCCTTCGGCGGCTTCAGCGTCAGCTTCAGCAATGCCAAGCACGTCGGCTCGACCTTCGTGGAGCTGTCCATGCTGACCGAAGACGGCAAGGTCCGGCGCTGACCTGTCGCTCGGACCCCAGGCTGGGCACGTTGGGCGGCGCGAGGCGCGGACTTGAGGCCCCGGGGACTGCCGTGGGGCGGCCCGGCCCGCACAGCGGGTCGCGAGGGAGGGCCGGGCGGGCAGAGCGAACGACCCCGCCCGGCAAGGGCGCCCGGATCCGGTCACGCCCGACAAGGGCAGCCGACCCGGGCCGCCAGGGATGCAGAGACCCGCGGTGAGTGCCGTCGGCAGCGGCAGCGGCCGGTTCAAGCGGGCGTGCCCGGTGCTCGAATCCGGTTGGCGGCCGGCCGCACGGCGACGGTCGAGCCGTCTTCTCTCGAACTGGGGCTTGTCCGCATATGCCGGCCGGCGCATCGGTCGATACCGATGGAGTGTTCACCTTTCTGCCTGAGCCTCGTCCATGACCGCTGCCCAAAAATACCTCGACAACCTGCGAGCCCTGCCCACGATGCCGGAGGTGGCACGACAGCTGATGCGCAGCTTCGACGACGAAAACGCCAGCCTGGGCCAGCTGTCGACCTTGATCTCGAAAGACGCGGCCCTGGCGGCCAAGGTGCTGCGGCTGGCCAATTCGGCCCGTTATCGGCCTGCCAACGATGTGGCGACGCTGACCGACGCATCGACGGTGCTGGGCCTCGACACGCTGCGCGACCTGGCCCTGGCGGCCTGCATCGTCGGTGCCTTCCCGCAGGCGCAAGGCCTGGACCGGGCCCGGTTCTGGCGCCACAGCCTGGCGACCGCCGGCTATGCGAAGCTGCTGGGCCGCTGGCTGCAAATCGACAGCGAGGTGGCCTACCTGGCTGGGCTCATGCTGCGCACCGGCCAGGTCCTGATCGCGATGTCCGAACCTGCCCTGGTCGCCGACGAGGAAGCGCATGTCACCGAAGCCGGGTGCCGGCTGTCCCTGGAGATCAACCGATTTGGCTGCACCCACAGTGACGTCACGGCGGAGCTGGCCCGTCAGTGGCGCTTCCCGCCGGTGCTCGTGCAAGCCTTTGCCGACGCTTCCGAGCCGCTCGCCGCACGCCGCTTCTGCCTGCTGGCCGCCGTGCTTCGCATGGCGGAAGTGCTGGCCGATGCCCAGGAGCTCGGCACAGCGCCGCTGGCCGCGCTGGAGGCCGCGGTGCCGGAGCTGCTCGAGCACCTGCACATCGACCGTCCCTGGTTGCGTGACAAGCTGGTGGAAGCCGGCGACGTGACCGACGGGATGTCGGCCATGCTGTCGCACTGAACCGGCAGACCGAACCACCGACGGCGCCGGGGCACCGCGGCGCCATCATGCCGGATCGATCGGTCGCCCACCTTCTGCACAGGCCGTTCGACCGCAGGCAGGCGCCCGCGCTGTCGCCCGCCGGCCCGCCGGCCGAGGCGGGAGGGAGCTGGCTGCGGCCTGAGCCGAGCCGCAACACGGATCGATCGGTCACCCGTCTTCCTCACAGGCCGCTCGACCGCAAGCAGGCGCCCACGCTGTCGCCTGCCGATCCACCGGCTGGACCGGGAGGGAGCTGGCTGGGGCCTGAGCCGAGCCGCAACACGGATCGATCGGTCACCCGTCTTCCTCACAGGCCGCTCGACCGCAGGCAGGCGCCCGCGCTGTCGCCTGCCGATCCACCGGCCGGACCGAGAGGGAGCTGGCTGCGGCCTGAGCCGAGCCGCAGCACGGATCGATCTACCACCCGCCTTCCGCACAGGCCGGTCGACCGCAGGCAGCGCCCGCGCTGTCGCCCGCCGGCCCGCCGGCCGGGGCGGGAGGGAGCTGGCTGGGGCCTGAGCCGAGCCACAACACGGATCGATCGATCACCCGCCTTCCGCACAGGCCGCTCGACCGCAGGCAGGCGCCGGCGCTGTCGCCTGTCGATCCACCGGCCGGACCGGGAGGGAGCTGGCTGCGGCCTGAGCCGAGCCGCAACACGGATCGATCGATCACCCGCCTTCCGCACAGGCCGCTCGACCGCAGGCAGGCGCCCGCGCTGTCGCCTGCCGATCCACCGGCCAGACCGAGAGGGAGCTGGCTGGGGCCTGAGCCGAGCCGCAGCACGGATCGATCGGTCACCCGCCTTCCCCACACGCCGCTCGACCGCAGGCAGGCGCCGGCGCCATCGCCTGCCGACCCGCGGGCCGGACCGGAACCGGCTGGGACCTAAGCCAAGCCGCAACATGGATCGATC
Source organism: Eleftheria terrae (assembly GCF_030419005.1). Classification (NCBI taxonomy): domain Bacteria; kingdom Pseudomonadati; phylum Pseudomonadota; class Betaproteobacteria; order Burkholderiales; genus Eleftheria; species Eleftheria terrae. Next base: position 328,829 of record NZ_CP106952.1, on the reverse strand, counting down.
GGCCACCCGCCTTCCCCACACGCCGCTCGACCGCAGGCAGGCGCCCGCGCCGTCGCCTGCCGGCCCGCGGGCCGGACCGGAACCAGCTGCGGCCTGAGCCGGGCCGCAACATCGAGAACAAGCGAGCTGCCTGACACAGTGGCCCTTGCTGCCGTCGCGCTCCTGCGCGGGCGGGGCACCGCCGCCGGTGTTGCTGCACGGCGGCCGCCCGCGCCCGGGCGGCATCTCAAGGGCTCCCGAGCCGCTCGGCGACACCACCCTCCGCACCCATCCGGCTCGCCAGATAGTCGAGAAAACACTGGATGCGCGACGCCAGCTGCGTGTTGCGGTAGTACACCGCATGGATCGGCTGCATCACCTCGACCGTCTCGCGCAGCAGCACTTGCACCAGATCGCCCCGCGCCCGGTCGCCCGCGGTCATGAAATCGGCCAGGCACACCAGGCCTTCGCCCGCGAGCGCAAGCTGCCGAAGCGTCTCGCCGCTGGAAGCCGCCACGGCCGGCCTGATCGGCAGCTGCTCGCCCAAGGGATGGCGCAGCGGCCATCGGTTCAGGCTTTCCGGCTGCGTGAAGCCGAGCAGGCTGTGCTGCTGCAGCTTGGCGACGCTGCGTGGTCGCCCCTGCCGCTTCAGGTAGGCGGGGCTGGCCAGCACCCGCAGCCGGCTGCTGCCGAGCGGCCGCGCATGCAGGCTGGAATCACGCAGCGCGCCAATGCGCAGCGCCAGGTCGGTGCGTTGCTCCAGCAGGTCGATGATGTTGTCGCTGCTGTGCAGCTCCAGCTCGATATCCGGATAGCGCCGGCGGAACTCGCCCACCAGCGGCACCACCACATGCAGCATGAAGGGCGAAGCGGCATTGACCCGCAAGCGACCGGCCGGCTTCTGCCGGCGTTGCGACATGTCGTCTTCGGCCGTCTCCACCGCGTCGAGGATGCGCCGGGCATGGGCCAGGAACACCTGGCCCTCTTCCGTCAGTTCCAGCCGGCGTGTTGTGCGTCGCAACAGCGTGGTGCCGAGCTTCTGCTCCAGCCGCTGCAGGGCCCGGCTGATGCCGGACACCGTCTGGCCCAGCTGCTCGGCCGCGGCGGTGATGGAGCCGGTGTCCACCACCGTGGTGAAGGCCAGCAGTTCGTCCAGGCTTGTCTTCATTCTTGATTCGCAGTCAAGAATATTCTGCACTGAAGCGTCTGTTTCGCAAATGAAGCGGCATGCAGACTGCGGGCCTTCCACCTTTCCTTGCCCGGAGTCCACCTCATGCCACTGGCCCTGCTGGCGCTGACCATCAGCGCATTCGCCATCGGGACAACCGAATTCGTCATCGTCGGGCTGCTGCCCACCATGGCGGCCGACCTGCGCGTCAGCCTGCCTTCCGCCGGCCTGCTGGTGAGCCTCTACGCGCTCGGTGTGGCAGTGGGGGCGCCGGTGCTCACCGCGCTCACCGGCCGCCTGCCGCGCAAGACGCTGCTGCTGGCGCTGATGGTCCTGTTCACCGCCGGCAACCTGCTGGCCTGGCAGGCGCCGGGCTACGGAACGCTGGTGGCGGCCCGCGTCCTCACCGGGCTGGCTCACGGCGTGTTCTTCTCCATCGGCTCCACCCTGGCCACCGGCCTGGTGCCCGCGGACCGGGCGGCGAGCGCGATCGCCACCATGTTCAGCGGCCTCACGGTGGCGCTGGTCACCGGCGTCCCGCTGGGCACCTTCATCGGCCAGCATGCCGGTTGGCGGCTGACCTTCCTGGCCGTCGCCGCGCTCGGGGTGCTGGCCTTCGGCGCGAGCCTGGCCTTCGTGCCGGCCGGCATTCGCCACCGGGCGCCGGCCTCGCTGCGGCAGCAACTGGGGGTGCTGAAGCAAGGCCGCCTGCTGCTGGTGTATGCCATGACGGCGGTGGGCTACGGCGGCTCCTTCGTGGCCTTCACCTACCTGGCGCCCATCCTCGAGCAGGTGTCGGGCTTCGGCGCTTCGGCCGTCGGGCTGGTGATGCTGGCCTATGGCGTGTCGGTGGCGGTGGGCAACCTGTGGGGCGGCCGGCTGGCGGACCGCCGCGGGCCGGTGGCTGCCTTGAAGCTGATCTTCGCGCTGCTGGCGGGCGTGCTGGCCCTGCTTGGCCTCACGGCCGCTTCGCCCTGGCTGGTGGTGGGCACGGTGCTCCTGTGGGGGGCGGTCGCCTTCGGCAACGTGGCGGGCCTGCAGGTCTACGTGGTGCAGCAGGCCGAGCGCTTCGCGCCCCAGGCGGTGGATGTGGCCTCCGGCCTCAACATCGCGGCCTTCAATCTCGGCATTGCCGCCGGAGCCTGGCTGGGCGGCGGCATCGTGGCGCGGCTCGGGCTGATGCACACGCCGTGGATCGGCGCGGTGGTGGTGCTGGGGGCCTGGGCACTCACCGCGTGGAGCGGCCGCCTGGACCGCCGCGACCCGGCAGCCGGCGGCGCGCGCAGCCGGGCCGCCTACAGCGGGGGCCACCGAGGCGCTGCCGGCCCCTCGCGCTGCATCCTTTCACACCTTCACTGGAGTTCTCCATGAGCCTTCCCGCCTTTGGCGTCGGCACCTTCCGCCTGCAGGGCCAGACGGCCGTCGATTCAGTGCGCCAGGCGCTGGCGCTTGGCTACCGCCATGTCGACACGGCGCAGATCTATGGCAATGAAGCCGAGGTCGGCGAGGCCATCGCCGGCAGCGGCGTGCCGCGCCGAGCGCTGTTCGTCACCACCAAGATCTGGACCGACCAGCTCTCTGGCGACCGGCTGGTGCCGAGCTTGAAGGACAGCCTGCACCGCCTGCGCCTGGAGCAGGTGGACCTGACGCTGATCCACTGGCCCTCGCCCGGCGGCGCCGTGCCGCTGGCCGAGACGCTGGGGGCGCTGGCCGAGGCGCAAGCCGCCGGCCTCACCGGCCAGATCGGCGTCTCCAACTTCACGGTGGCGCTGATGGACGAGGCCTTGGCCACCGGCCTGCCCCTCGCCACCAACCAGGTGGAGCTCCATCCCTACCTGCAAAACCGCAAGGTGGTGGCGCATGCGCGCCGCCGCGGGCTGCACCTCACCTCCTACATGACGCTCGCCTATGGCAAGGTGCTGCAGGACGCTGTCATCCAGGCCATTGCCCGGCGCCAGGCGGCCACGCCGGCCCAGGTGGTGCTGGCCTGGGCGCTGCAGCAGGGATATGCGGTGATTCCGTCGTCCACCCGCCGCGCCAACCTGGAAAGCAACCTGCGGGCGCAGGAGCTGCGGCTGAGTGCGCAGGACATGGCGCAGATCGACGCGCTGGATCGCGATGACCGCCAGGCCAACCCGCCGGGCCTGGCACCGGCCTGGGACTGAAGCGACAGGCCCGCGCCGAAGTGGCCGGGCGCGGCGGTGGCCTGCCGGCCAAAAAAGCCGCGAGGCGGCGGCGCCGGCTCAGGCCGCGTCCGAGGGCAGCGGCGTGCCGCCCGCTTCGGCCACCAGCGCCCGCACCCGGTCCTTGGTGGCCAGGCTGACCTTGCCGGCGATGGCCAGCGCCAGCGGGCAAGCCAGCATCTGCGCGAAGGCGTCGCGCACCTGAGCGGGCGTCACCTCCTGCAGGCAGGCGCGCAGCTCGGCGCCGGGCCGCACCCGGCCGTAGACGAACACATCCTGCGCAGCTGCCTCCAGGCGGCCAAACGACCGCTCCTGGTTCTGCAGCTGCCGCACCACGATCTGGTTGCGCGCGCGCTCCAGGCCCACCGGGTTGGTGGCATCCGCGTGCTCCCGCAGCAGGCGCATGACCGTCACCAGCAGGGGCTCGAGGTGTTCGGGCACGGTGGAGGCCTCGATCACGAACTGGCCGCACAGCTCCATCACGTCCGCCGAGCAGGCCGCGTGGTAGACCAGGCCCAGCCGCTCCCTCACCTGATCCAGCAGGGGCGAGCTCATGCCTTCGCCGAACAGCGCCGCGGCCAGCACGCTGGCATGGTGCCGCGGGTCGTGCAGCGCCGGCGTGGGAAAGCCCAGCACGACGTGCGACTGGCTGTAGCCGGGCAGCCGGCTGGCCCGGATGCCGCCCCGGTACTCGGGCGGCGCCACCCGGTGCGGCGTGCCGGTGGGCATGGCGCCGAAGGCCGCTTCCGCCGCCCTAGCCATCTGCTCGGCAGCCACCGGGCCGGCGACGCCCACCACCACGTTGGCGGCGGTGTATTGCCGCTGCACATAGCCCACCAGGTCCTCGCGCGTGAAGCGCTCGATGTTGGCCCGCGTGCCAATGATGGGCTGCGCCACCGCGTGGCTGCCGAAGCAGGTCTTGTCGAACAGCTTGTAGGCGGTGGACAGCGCGTCGTCCTCGTCCTCCATGTACTCCTGCAGGATCACCTGGCGCTCGCGCTCGAGCTCGGCCTCGGGGTAGGTGCCGTTCTGCACGATGTCGCCCAGCATCTGCACGAAGCGTTCGGCGTCGCGCGCCAGTCCCCGCATGTGGTACGCGGTGTGGTCCTTGTCGGTATGGGCATTGACCTCCGCGCCCAGCCGCTCGGCATCGAGGTTGATCTGCTGGCAGTCGCGCGTCAGCGTGCCCTTGAAGGCCATGTGCTCCACCAGGTGGCTGATGCCGTTCAGCGACCGGCTTTCATGCTGGCTGCCGCTGCGCACGAACACGCTGACGCTGGCGGTCTCCAGGTGCGGCATGTCGATGGCGAGCACGCGCACGCCGTTGTGCAGGGTGATGAGGGAGGTGTCGGAATCCAGGCGGTGGTCGGTCATCGGTGGCGGGCTCGGGCGGGGGAGGGCAGGTCGGGCGCGCCGGCTGGAGGGGACGGCCTGCGGCGCTGCTGCCTGATTGTGGCCCGAGATGCATCGCCCGGCGCTGGCCCGGGACGCCGGCGCGCCGGCCCTGTCAGGGCGCCGGCCGGGGATGCCGCAGCGCGTGCTGCGCTTCCATGAAATGCAGCTGGGCGGTGCGGTCGTCCGGTTCCAGGCCGAGTTCGCCATGGCGGTGCGCCAGTGCCAGCGCCAGGTGGGCCTCGGGCAGTTCCTGCTCGGCGGCCCGTTCCAGCCAATGGCGGGCCTCTGCTTCGCGGGCCGGCCCGCCGGCCGGTGCCCGCAGGGCCTGCGCCAGCGCGAACTGGGCCTGCGGCAGGCCGGCTTGCGCCGCCATGACCAGCCAGCGCTCGGCGGCCGCTGCATCGGCCGGCACGCCGGGCGCGCCGCGCCGGTAGAGCAGGCCGAGGTGGTAGGCCGCTGCGGGCAGTCCCTCGTCCGCCGCGGCCTGCAGGTGGAGCAGCCCGGCCTGTACCGCACCGGCATCCGCGCCGGCCTGCAGCAGCAAGCGCTTGCCGGCGGCCAGCTCGGCCTGCGGGTCGCTGCCGCAGCCGAGCAGCAGGGCGGCGGAGCACAGGGTCAGCAGCCGGCGCATCATTGCTGCAGGTCGATCGCGTAGACCGCCAGGTTCTTGCCGCTGCCGTCGTCGTTGTTCACCACCGAGACCGTGCTCAGTCCGGCGGCGTGCGCCAGTGCCAGCTGCCCGGCTGCCGACTTGAACAGCACCCGCCCCTGCGTGGCGACCTTGCTGAAGCGCCAGCTGCGTGCCGACCCGTTGGCGGCCCGCGTCAGGTCGCGGTTGGCCTTGATGTAGGCAATCAGCACATCCCGGTTGGCGTCGGGCGAGGCGTAGACGGTCTTGCTGCCGTCCAGCCCGGGGAAGCCGCCGCCGCCGCTGGCCCGGTAGTTGTTGGTGGCGACGATGAACTGCGCATCGGCCGCGAGCGGCTGGCCCTTGTAGCGCAGCTCCTTGATGCGGCTGCCCACCGCTTGGGTCACGTCAATCTCGTAGCTCAGGTCGGGCGAGGTCAGCACGTCGAAGTTGTAGCCGGGGAAGCCGCTGATGAGCCACTGGTCGTCGCTGCGCGCCGGGTCGATCCGGTTGAAGCGCTGCGCGGCGGTCTCCAGCCAGGCGCGCAGTTCGCTGCCGCTGACCTTCACCGCATAGACCGTGTTCGGGTACAGGTAGAGGTCGGCCGCGTTGTTGATGGCGAGCTGGCCCTGCGCGACGTCGGTGTAGTCGCTGCCGCCGCCGAAGCCGCTCTTGAAGGGCGCGCTGACCGACAGCACCGGCAGGGCCGCGTACTGCGGCAGGTTGGCGGCGATGTAGTCGGCTACATAGGCCGCCTGCGCCTGGTTGACCACCTGGATGGCCGACACGTCGCCGACGTCGGCGAAATAGGTGTTCATGCGGAAGTCGGTGCTGCCGATCGGCGTCTTGACGTAGGCGATGGTGGCCTGGTGTTCCGCCTCGACGGCGCGGGCCACTTCCGGCGCGACCTCGACATAGCTCTTGTCAGCCTGCTGTGTCGAGCGTGCTTCCACCTGGGTGCGGTTGGTGTCGACCGACCACTTGCCGTCGTGGAAGACCAGCTCCAGCTTGATCAGCCCCAGATGCCGGCCCCAGTAGTTGGCCATGACGGTCGGCACGCCATGCACCGTGCCTCTGGCCTTGTCCACGCCCGGCAGGTTGAACTGCGGCACCGTGCTGCCGGGGTTGGGGAACACCTGGTGCGAATGGCCGATCAGCATCGCATCGATGCCGCCGCTGCGGGCCAGGTGCCAGCTGGCGTTCTCCATGTCCGGGTGGTAGGGCGAATCGTCCAGCCCGCCGTGCGCGATGGCCACCACCAGGTCGGCCCCCTGCGCCCGCATCTCGGGCACATAGCGTTGTGCCGACTCCACCACGCCGCGGGTGGCCACCTTGCCGTCGAGCCAGCGCTTGTCCCAGGCCATGATGGCCGGCGGCGTGAAGCCGATGATGCCGATGCGCACCGGCACCGCCACCGCGCGGCCGTCCGGGCCGGTGGCGGTGAAGGTCTTGGTGAGGATGCGCCACGGGCTGAACAGCGGTGCGCCACTCTTGAGGCTGACCACATTGGACAGCACCAACGGGAAGTCCGGGCCGGCGCAGGGCGTGCCGGCGGCCACGCCGTCCACCTCGAAGCGGCTGCCGGTCACCTGGTTCAGGAAGGGCAGGCCGTAGTTGAATTCATGGTTGCCGACACCGGCGCCGTCGTACTTCAGGGCGTTCATCACCTTGTACATGGCCAGCGTCTGGTCGCACGACAACGGCTTGACCAGTGCCTGGTAGTCGGCCAGTGCCGAGCCCTGGATGGTGTCGCCGTTGTCCAGCAGCACGTGGTTGGGATACTCCTTGCGGGCCTGCTGGATCAGCGTGGCCACCCGCTCGAAGCCGAGCGACTTGTCCTCGGCCAGGCGGAAGTAGTCGTAGCTGAGCACGTTGTTGTGCAGGTCGGTCGTCTCCAGCAGCGCCACCGTGGTGCGGGTGCCTTCGGCCACCGCCGGCGTCTCGCGCGGCGGCGTGCCGGAGCCGGAGCTTCCGCCGCCGCAGCCATGCAGCGTCAACAGGGCCAGCGCGGCGGTGCCGGCCAGGCGGGCAGTGGAGGGTCGGGTAGGGAGCACGGGGACCTCGTGAGTCAAAGACCGCGCAGTATTCACAGCCCACGTGAAGCGGGCATGACAGCGGCTGGGGTGCGGGGTGGCCGCTGGTGGGGGCGGAAAGGGGGTGGGACGGCCCGGGCACGCCTGCTCGGTACACTGCAAGACGCACATTCCCGTTCCCCGAGAAGGCTTCGCGTTTTGACAGACCACGACCGACCGCACGCAAGGAGAGGGCAGGGCCAGCCCGGCACCGGCAGGCGCGACCGCCCGGTGTTCGAGCGTGCCGGCGGCGCCATGGCGGCGCTGATGGCCGGCCACGACTGGGCCGCGACGCCGCTGGGCCCGCCCAGCGGGTGGCCGCCGTCGCTGAAGACGCTGGTCGGCGTGATGCTGGCCTCCACGCAGCCGATGTTCATGGCCTGGGGCCCTGGGCAGGTCTGGCTCTACAACGATGCCTTCGTGCCCATCCTGGGCCGCAAGCACCCGGCGGCGCTCGGGCAGCCGGCGTTGCAGGTGTGGGGTGAGGCGCGCGAGGCGCTACAACCGCTGTTCGACCGCGTGTTCTCCGGCGAGGCGGTGCACATGGAGGACTTTTCCCTGATGCTCGATCGCCATGGCCGGCTGGAGGAAGCGCACTTCGCCTTCTCCTACACCCCGGCGCGCGACGAGCAGGGCGAGGTGGCCGGCCTGTTCGGCGCCTGCATCGAGACCACCCGCCAGGTGCTGGCCGACCGCCGCCAGGCCGCCGCGCAGGAGCGCCAGCGCCGGCTGTTCCAGCAGGCGCCGGGCTTCATCGCGATCCTGCACGGGCCGCAGCACATCTTCGAGTTCGTCAACGATGCCTACACCCGGCTCGTTGGCCACCGCGACCTGATCGGCCGCAGCGTGCGCGATGCCTTTCCGGATGTGGCGGGACAGGGGTTCTTCGAGCTGCTGGACCAGGTGTATGCCACCGGGCGGCGCTACATCGCCGCCCAGGTACCGGTGCGCTTCCGGGGCGCCGATGCCGTGCCGGACGAGCATTACCTGGACTTCATCTACGAGCCCATCCTGGACGAGACGGGCCGCGTCGAAGGCATCTTCGTCGAGGGCCACGACGTCACCGAGGCCTGCCAGGCCCAGGCCGAGCTGCGCGCCAACGAGCGGCGACAGGCGCTGCTGGTCGAACTGGACGACCGGTTCCGCGACCTCAGCGAGCCGGCCGACCTGTCGTTTGCAGCGGCCGAGCTGCTGGGGCGATCGCTCGGTGTGAGCCGGGCCGGCTACGGCACCATCGACCCGGTGGCCGAGACGGTCGTCATCGAGCGCGACTGGAATGCCCCCGGCATCCGCAGCCTGGCCGGTGTGCTGCACCTGCGCGACTACGGCTCCTACATCGAGGACCTGAAGCGGGGCGAGACGGTGGTGTTCGCCGATGCCGAGCAGGACCCGCGCACCCAGGCCAATGCGGCGGCGCTCAAGGCGATCAGCGCGCAATCGGTGGTCAACATGCCGGTGACCGAGCAACGCGGCCTGGTGGCACTGCTGTACCTCAACCATGCCGCACCGCGGACCTGGTCGACCGAGGAGCTGGGCTTCATCCGCCAGGTGGCCGAGCGCACCCGCACGGCGGTGGCCCGGCGGCGGGCCGAGAAAGACCTGCTGGCCCTCACTGCGTCGCTGGAGCGGCAGGTGGCCGAGCGCACCGCCGAGCGCGACCGGGTGTGGCAGAACTCGCGCGACCTGCTGGTGGTCGTCGGGGCCGACGGCATCCTTCGCGCGGTGAACCCGGCCTGGACGGCCATCCTCGGCCATGAGCCGCATGAGGTGGTGGGCCGCAGCTTCCTGGAATTCGTCTGGCCCGAGGACGCGGTGCGGACGCAGGGTGGCCTCGACGAGGCCGCCCACGACAGCGACCTGACCGACTTCGAGAACCGCTACCGGCACCGCGACGGCACGCCGCGCTGGATTTCCTGGCACACCGCGGCCGAGGGCGAGCTGGTGTTTGCCTACGGGCGTGACGTCACCGCGCAGAAGGCGCAGGCCCGGGCCCTGCAACAGGCTGAGGAGGCCCTGCGGCAGAGCCAGAAGCTGGAAGCCATGGGCCAGCTCACCGGCGGCGTGGCGCATGACTTCAACAACTTGCTGGCGGTGGTGTCCAACAACCTCTACCTGCACCGGCGCCTGTCGCCGGCCTGCCATGACAGCCCGCAGCTGGCCGCGATTGCCCGGGCCACCGAGACCGGTGCGCGGCTGACGCGGCAGTTGCTGGCCTTTGCGCGCCGCCAGGCGATCCGCCCGGAGGCCATCCTGCTGCAGCGGGAACTGCCCGAGTTGCGGGAAGTGCTGCAGGCGACGCTGGGCGGGCAGGTGGAGATGCGCCTCGAAGTGGCGCCGGACACGCCGGCCCTGAAGGCCGACCGGTCCGAGCTGGAGCTGGCCATCATCAACCTGGCGATGAACTCGCGCGACGCGATGCCGGAGGGCGGGGTGCTGAGCATAAGGGTGCGGCCGGTGGCGGGTGCGGCGACCGATGGCCCGGGGCTGATCGCCATCGAGGTGGCGGACACCGGCCACGGCATCGCCCCCGAGTTGCTGTCGCGGGTGTTCGAGCCATTCTTCACCACCAAGGAACCCGGACGCGGCACCGGGCTGGGCCTGAGCCAGGTCTACGGCTTTGCATCGCAGGCCGGTGGCCGGCTGGAGATCGCCAGCGAGCCCGGCGTGTCGACCACCGTCACGCTGCTGCTGCCGGCCACCGGCGAGGCGGTGGCCGCCCCGCCGGCGGCGCGCACCGGCCATGCTGCACGGCTGCAGGCCAGCATCCTGCTGGTCGAGGACAACCCGGAAGTCGGCACCACCACCCGCGAGCTGCTCGAGGCCGCCGGCTGCGCCGTGCTGCACCTGGGCAACGGCGAACAAGCGCGGGCCCACCTGCTGTCGCCGCAGGGGCGGGGTGTCGACCTGGTGCTCAGCGACCTGGTGATGCCGGGGCCGGTCAGCGGGGTGGCGCTGGCGCGCTGGGTGGGCGAATCGCGGCCGGGGCTGCCGGTGCTGCTGGCCACCGGCTACAGCCGCGAAATGGCGGTGGCCACCGAGCAGGGCTACACGGTGCTGCAAAAGCCCGTGACACCGCAGGCGCTGATCGACGCAGTGCGGACCGCGCTCAGGCGCTGAGCAGCCGCCCGGCCACCGGCGGTCAACCGCCGGTGGCGATCTCGTAGAGCAGGTGCAGGTGCACCGCCGCATCGCCCTTGGCCACGTGGCGTGCATCGCGCCGGCCGCCCAGCCGCAGCGACGGCGTGAAGCAGAACACCTGCCCGGGCGCGAGCGGCCCATGCAGCGACACCGCCTCATCGAACAAGGCCTGGTCGAGTGCCGAGCCGGCAAAGGCCGGGTCGGTGAGCCATTCGCGGAAGAACTCGTCGAGCGACCAGGCGCACACCAGGGCGCTGCCCTCGCGGTCCTCGGGGTCGATGCAGGAGATGTCCTCGTCGGTCTCGGTCAGGCGGCGGTAGTAGAACAGCTTGCCGAAGGCCGAGACGGCGATTGGCAGCCGCGAGGGATCTTCCTCGTCGTACATCAGCCATTCGTAGAGGGCTGCCTTGTAGTCGTCGGGATTCACCAGCTGGAGCAGGCCGCCGGCATAGAGGCCGAAGCCGTGGACCGACCACAGCTCGAGCAGCGTGTCGGGCAGCAGCCCGCGGTAGCGGCGCAGCAGGGCGTCATCCGCCTTGACGAGGGGGCCGGAGGGCGGGCAGTGGTCGATGAAGGCCTGCAGGGCGATGGAGGAGCTCATGGTGGTGCGGGGCGGTGATGAAGGGGTGGGCCCGGGGATGAGGGCGGGAAGGGGCGCGATGCTGCCGATTTTCTCCACCGCGATGCCGGGCAGGAAAGCCGGCCGGCGGCCGCTCAGGGGCACGGATGGCGCCGTGCGTCCAGCACGGCCCGCCGCCTTCGCCGCACTGTCTCGCCGCTGATGCAACTCGCCGCCTTGGCCGCTTGACGCTCGACAGTGGTGAAGCGCCGCCGGGCCGGCCGCCTGCACCGCCCTACCCCGAACCCGCGTCATGGTTTTGAAAGACCGTGTTACTGGCCCAGACAATGATGCGCCTCAAGTTTCTTCATAATAATGAGAATCACTCTCATTGAGAGAGTTCGGGAACTGTCGAGGAGGAACGCGGTGTCGATCGATCATGAGCCCGAGGGGCTGGGCGGTGTGTTTGTCGCCCACCGGGCGCAGCTGAGGGGTGTGGCGCAGAAGATCACCGGGCAGCGCGAGCTGGCGGAGGACGTGGTGCAGGAGGCCTACCTCAAGCTGAGCGGAGCGGCCTCGGCGTTCTCGATCCAGCAGCCGCTGGCCTATTGTTTCCAGGTGGTGCGCAACCTGGCGATCGACTGCCGGCGCCGGCTGGCCCTGGAATCCACCGTGTTTGCCGATGAGGAAGACGGCCTGCACGTGCCGGCGGCCCAGGGCACGCCGGACGAATACGCCATCAGCCGCCAGAATCTGCAGATTGTCGACCGGGTGCTGGCCGGCCTGCCGGCCCGCACGCGCCAGGCCTTCGAGCTCTACCGGGTGGGCGGGCTCACGCAGCGCGCCATCGGCGAGCAGCTCGGCGTGTCGGCGGCGCTGGTCAACTCGATGATCCGCGATGCCACCCAAGCGCTGAGCGGTTGCCGGCACCTGCTGGCGCGTGGCTGAGAGGCCGGGCAGCGCCGCCAGGCGCGCCACTTAAAATCGATGCCCGAACAAGACGGTCCCTCGATCGTCTACATAGCCAGCAGCAATGCCAGCGACAGGAGGCCGGGCAGCCATGAGTACCGAAGAGCAAGACGACCCGCGGTGGGATGCCGCCTGGTCCTGGGTCATGCGCGAGCATGAGCATGCCCTGGGCGACGCGGAGCGGGCCGAACTGCAGGCCTGGCTGCAGGCCGACCCGGCCAACCGCAAGACCTACGACGCAGCCGCCCGCCTGTGGCTGCTCAGCGGCCTGGTGCCGCTGGCCCATGCCGAGGCCGCACCGCCGGCCGGGGATGACGAGCCGCAAGGCGGCAACGACGAGGACGGCGACGACAACTTGTCGTCCACCTGAGTCCCACTTCCTGCCAGCCCGTGCCGCCATGGCATGGGCTGCGCGTTCCTCTCCCTTCCTTCACGACTGCAACGGGACGCGGCCCGGGTGGGCCTGCGCCTGCCTGCCTCGAGGTCAGTGCTGGCCTGCTGCTGCATAGCTGCATAGCTGCATAGCTGCATAGCTGCATAGCTGCATAGCTGCATAGCTGCATAGCTGCATAGCTGCATAGCTGCATGGCTGCATGGCTGCATGGCTGCAGCTGTGCCGCCTTGCCATCAGGCCATCAGGCGCCAGGCCTAAACAACCGGTGGTCCCCAACCGTCATGTAGCTGGAGCAGCGCAAGGCACCCGCCACGGGTCGCCGGCTGCCCGTGTTCAACCTGCATGAGGAGGTCGCCATGTCGGCGAGTTGTTTCGATCGCGAGGACGGTGTGTTCCGCGTCCTGGTCAACCATGAAGAACAGTACTCCCTCTGGCCGGAGTGGAAGCCGGTACCGGGAGGCTGGCGCGACACCGGGGTGCAGGGCGACAAGAAGACCTGCCTGGAGCACATCGAGCAGGTCTGGACCGACATGCGCCCGCTGTCGCTGCGGCGCTGGATGGAAGCGCAGGCCACCGAGAGCCCGCTGCAGCAGTGACCGCCGTGCACGCTGCGCCGATCGACCTGCTGTGCCTGCCCTGCGCCGGTGCCAGCGCGACGATGTACCTGCGCTGGCGGCGCCATCTGCCGGCCTGGCTGCGAGTGGTCCCCGTGGAGCTGCCGGGGCGTGGGCTGCGGCTGGCCGAGCCGCCGGTGGAGGACTTCGACCGCCTGCTCGATCTCCTGTGCGAGGAACAGGCCGCCCGGCCGCCCGGCCGCCGGGCCCTGTTCGGCCACAGCATGGGCGCCCTGCTCGCGCACGGCATGGCGCGGCGGCTGGGAGCCTCGGCCCTGTTCGTCGCTGCCTGCGCGGCGCCGACGCAGCGTGACCCGCAGCGCTTTCCCGCCGGCGACGACGACGCCAGCCTGCTCGCCGACCTGAAGCGCCAGGGCGGCACGCCGCAGGAGGTGCTGGATCACCCCGAGCTGCTGGCGCTGGCGCTGCAGACCCTGCGGGCCGACTACCGGGTCTGCGCCAGCTACCGGCCCCTGCCGTCGCTGCCCCTTGGCTTGCCCGTGCACGTGCTGGCGGGCCGCGAGGATCGCATTGCACCGGCAGGCCTGCAGGCCTGGCGCCGCGAGGCCGGCGGGGTCTTCACCTTGCAGTGGTTCACCGGCGGGCACTTCTTCATCCGCGAGCAGGAAGAGCGGGTATTGCAAGCCCTGGTGGATGAACTGCTGCGCGACGACCGGTGCGCCGCCGGCCGGGCCAGCGTGGCCAACGGCTGATTCCCTTCTTTCCCCGCCGCCGGCCGGGCGCCGGCCACAAGGAGTTCACGCATGACACCATTCGAACGCACGGCACCTGCAGGGTCGGAGCTGCCGGTGCTCCTCACCCCATCCTGGGCCGGCGAGCCGCTGCTGGACACCTGTGCGCGCCTGGGCGCCGAGATCGAGTCCCGGCTGGCCGAGGTGGGCGGCGTGCTGCTGCGCGGTTTCTCGGTGCCGTCGGTGCAGCACTTCCAGCAGTTCGCGCTGTCCTTCGGCCATCCGCTGCTGTCGTACGAGTTCGCCTCGACGCCGCGCAGCAAGGTGGGCTCGGGCGTCTACACCTCCACCGAATACCCCGCGCACCAGCACATCCCGCTGCACAACGAGCAGGCCTACACGCGGGAATGGCCGATGAAGATCTGGTTCCACTGCGTGACGGCCTCGCCGGTTGGCGGCCAGACGCCCATTGCCGACAGCCGCGCCATCCTGCGGCGCATGCCCGAGCGCATCCGCCAGCTGTTCGAGCCCGGACTGCTGTACACGCGCAACTACGACGATTTCGACGTGCCGTGGCAGCAGGTCTTCAACACCGAGGACCGCAGCGCGGTGGAGGCCTTCTGCCGGCGCGCCCACATCCATTGCGAATGGAAGGACGACGGCGGCCTGCGCACGACCCAGCTGTGCCAGGCGGTGGAGACCCACCCGCGCACTGGCGAGCGGGTGTGGTTCAACCAGGGCCACCTGTTCCATGTGTCCAACCTGCAGCCCGAAGTGCGCGAGTCGCTGGAGGAGCTGTTCGGCATCGAGGGCCTGCCGCGCAATGTGTACTTCGCCGACGGCCGGCCGATCCCCGATGCGGTGTTCGACGAGGTGCGGGCGGTGCTGGCGGCGGAGACCGTCAGCTTCCGCTGGGAGGCCGGTGACGTGCTGATGCTCGACAACATGCTCGTCGCCCATGCGCGCGCGCCCTTCGAAGGGCCGCGCAAGGTGGTGGTGGCGATGGCCGAGCCGCACGGCAACCTGCCCCGCAACGAGATGCCGCGCGACGTCGCGGCGCAGGCGGCCTGATGCCGCGGCTTCCTTGCCATTGACCATGCACGACAAGCACCTGCCCCGTCCCACCGCCCGCCACATGGTGGCCCACCTGCGCTCGATGGCCGCCACGCGCGGCCCGGACACCGCGCTGATCGCGCTGTCGCAGGCCGGCGAGACCTGCCTCGACTATGCCGCGCTCGATCGCCGTGCGCGGGCCATCGCCGCCGAGCTGCAGGGCCGCTTCGCCGTCGGTGAGCGCGCCCTGCTGCTGCTGGACAACGACGAGCACTATGTGGCCGCCTTCTTCGCCTGCCTGTATGCCGGGCTGATCGCGGTGCCGGTGTTCCCGCCGGAGTCAGCGCGCGAACAGCACCTGGCCCGGCTGGTGGCCATCGCCGCCGACTGCGAGGCGGCCTGCGTGCTGGGCAGCAGCACCCTGCTCGCTTTGGTGGGCGAGCAGGTGCAGCGCCTGGCGCCGGCCTGCATCGCGGTGGACAGCGTGCCAGAGGCCCGCGCCGACGACTGGCGCGAGCATGCGCCGGCGGACGGTGACATCGCCTTCCTGCAGTACACCTCGGGCTCCACCGCGAGTCCCAAGGGCGTGATGGTGAGTCATGCCAACCTGATGGCCAATGAGCGCGCCATCGAGGCCAGCATGTCGGTGCGGGACGACGACGTGTTCGTGTCCTGGCTGCCGCTGTACCACGACATGGGCCTGATCGGCGGACTGCTGCAGGCGCTGTTCCGCGGGCTGCGGGTGGTGCTGATGAGCCCGCAGTACTTCCTGGAGCGGCCGGTGCGCTGGCTGCAGGCGATCTCGCGGCATCGCGGCACCATCAGCGGCGGGCCCGACTTTGCCTTCCGGCTGTGCCTGGAGCGTGTCAAGCCGGCCCAGCTCGAAGGGCTCGACCTGTCGAGCTGGCGCGTCGCCTTCTCGGGCGCCGAGCCGGTGCGGCATGACACACTGCAGGGCTTCGTCGAGCGTTTTGCGCCGGCCGGCTTCGCCGCTTCGGCGGTCTACCCGTGCTATGGCCTGGCCGAGGCCACACTGCTGGTGAGCGGCGGTGTGCGCGGCACCGGCATGGTGGCCTGCGGCTTTGACACCGCGGCGCTGGGGCAGGGCCGGGCCCGGCCGGTGGCGGCGCAGGGCAGCACGCTGGTGGCCTGCGGCGGCACGCCGCCGGAGCACCGGGTGCAGATCGTCGCGCCCGAAGGCGGGCAGCCGCTGCCCGACGGCGAGGTGGGCGAGATCTGGGTGGCCGGCCCCAGCATCGCAGGCGGCTACTGGCGCCGCCCCGAGGACAGCGCGGCCAGCTTCGTCGCGCACCCGGGCGGCCGCTGGCTGCGCACCGGCGACCTTGGCTTCTGGCACGACGGGCAGCTCTACATTGCCGGCCGGCTGAAAGACCTGATCATCCTGCGCGGCCGCAACCTCTATCCGCAGGACATCGAGCAGGCCGTGGAGGCCGAGGTGGAAGCCGTGCGCAAGGGCCGGGTCGCCGCCTTCGCGGTGCCTGGCGTGGACGGTGGCGAGGGCGTCGGCCTGGCGGCCGAGGTCTCGCGCGGGCTGCAGAAGCTGGTGCCCCCGGCGGCGCTGGTGGAGGCCTTGCAGCAGGTGGTCAGCGGTGTGTGCGGCGAGGCGGCGGCGGTGGTGGTGCTGCTGCAGCCCGGCGGCCTGCCCAAGACCTCCAGCGGCAAGCTGCAGCGCGCCGCCTGCCGCCGCCGCTGGCAGGACGGCAGCCTGGACGCCTATGCCATCCACGAGCACGGCCGCTTCACCCGCGGTGGCGATGCGTCCCCGGCCGCCGCAAGCGCGCCGCAGGGCGAGACCGAGCAGGCCCTGGCCGCGCTGTGGCAGCAGGTGCTGGGCGCCGCGCCGACGCGCGAGGCGCATTTCTTCAGCGCCGGCGGCAACTCCCTGCGGGCGGTGCGCCTGGCGGCGCGCATCGCCGGGCAGTGGGGCATCGACTGCCCGGCCCCGG
The DNA here is from genome assembly GCF_030419005.1 of Eleftheria terrae. Classification (NCBI taxonomy): domain Bacteria; kingdom Pseudomonadati; phylum Pseudomonadota; class Betaproteobacteria; order Burkholderiales; genus Eleftheria; species Eleftheria terrae. The sequence continues at coordinate 312,018 of NZ_CP106952.1, read as the reverse complement.
TGGTATTCGAGCACCCGCGGCTGCAGGCGCTGGCTGCCGAGATCGATCGCCGCCGGACTGCCGGCGGTGGCAGCACGCCCGTGGCCATCCCCCGGCTGGCCCACCGCGACGGCCCGCTGCCCTTGTCGCCGGCCCAGCAGCGCCAGTGGTTCCTGTGGCAGTTGCAGCCGCAGGACAGCGCCTACCACCTGGGCGGCATGCTGCACCTGAAGGGCCAGCTCGACGTGGCCGCACTGCAGGCGGCGCTGGACGCGCTGGTGCTGCGCCATGAATCGCTGCGCACCGTGTTCGGCAGCGGCGCCGACGGGCGGCCGGTGCAGCGCATCCAGCCCACCGCGGCGGTGCAACTGGAGCAGCACGACCTGCGCAGCAGCCCGCCCGGGCAGGCCGGGTCCCAGGCGCGGGCGCTGCTGGAGCAGGCCTTCGACCTGACCCGCGGCCCGCTGCTGCGTGCCGCGCTGCAGCGGCTGGCGGAGGACGAGCACCGGCTGGTGGTGGTGATGCACCACATCGTGAGCGACGGGGCGTCGATGCAGATCCTGGTCGATGAATGGCTGGCCCTCTATGCCGCCGCCATCGCTGGCCAGCCCGCCGGCCTGGCACCGCTGCCGCTGCAGTACGCCGACCATGCGGCCTGGCTGCATGCCGGCGGCGCGCTCGGCCAGGCCGAGGAAGCCCGGCTGCTGGCCTACTGGCGGGCGCAGCTGGGCGACGAGCACCCGGTGCTGCGGCTGCCGGCCGACCGCCCGCGCGGCGCCGCAGGCAGCCAGCGCGCCGCCGCGCACACCTTCGCACTGCCGGCGGCCCTCGTCGCCGGGCTGCGCGGCACCGCGGCAGCGCAGGACGCCACCCTGTTCATGACGCTGCTGGCCGGCTTCCAGGCTTTGCTCCACCGCTGGAGCGGGCAGGCCGACCTGCGCATCGGCGTGCCGGCGTCCCGCCGCGACCGGCTGGAGGCCGAAGGCGTGATCGGCTTCTTCGTCGACACCCTGGTGCTGCGCAACCAGGTCCACGGCCGGCTGCCGCTGGCCCAGGTGCTGGCGCAGGCGCGTGTCGCGGCGCTCGGCGCGCAGTCGCATGCCGGATTGTCTTTCGACCGCCTGGTGGAGCTGCTGCAGCCGCCCCGCAGCCGCGAGCACACGCCGCTGTTCCAGGTCATGCACAACCATCGCGACGAGGCGGTGCGCGTGCTGCGCGCGGTGCCGGGGCTCGGCGTGGAGCTGCAGGCCTTCACCGAGCCGACCGCGCAGTTCGAGCTGGTGCTGGACACCGTCGAGCTGCCCGACGGCGGCGTGCAGGCCACGCTGACCTATGCGGGCGAGCTGTTCGAGCCGGCCACCATCGAGCGGCTGGCGCGCCACTACCGGACGCTGCTGCAGGCGCTGGCGCAGCAGCCCGGGCAGGCCGTGGCCGACGTGCCGCTGCTGGACGAGGCCGAGCTCGCGCTGCTGCGCCAATGGGGCGAAGCACCGGCGGCCACGATTGAGGCCGGCAGCCTGCCGGTGCACCACCTCATCGAGCAGCGCGCGGCGCACGCGCCGCAGGCACCGGCCCTGGTGTTCGGCGAGGAAGTGCTGACCTATGCCGAGCTGGATGCCCGTGCCGGCCGCCTGGCGCAGCGCCTGCTGGCCACTGGCCTGCCGGCCCAGGCGCGGGTGGGCCTGGCGGTGGAGCGTGGCATTGGCATGGTGGTGGCGGTGCTCGCCATCCTGAAGGCCGGCGCTGCCTATGTGCCGCTGGACCCGGCCTATCCCCGCGACCGGCTGGCTGGCATGGTGGCCGACAGCGGCCTGGACCTGTTGCTCGCCCAGGCTGCCGTGCGCGAGCGGGTGCCTGACAGCGGCGTGCCGGTGCTGGAGCTGGATGCCCCGGCCGCGGCGGCGGCCGATGCGGCCCGGCCGTTGCCTGCGGTGCACGGCCAGCAACTGGCCTATGTGATCTACACCTCCGGCTCCACCGGCCGGCCCAAGGGGGTGGCGGTGGCCCACCAGGCGCTGGCGGCCCACGTGCAGGCGGCCATCGGCTGGCTGGGCCTGGTGCCCGGGGACCGGGTGCTGCAGTTCGCCACGATCAGCTTCGACGCCTTCGTCGAACAGTGCTTCGCCACGCTGTGCGCCGGTGCCGCCCTCGTGCTGCGCGGCGAGGCGTTGTGGGACAGCGAGACCTTCCACCGCGAGCTGCTGGCACGGCGCATCAGCGTGGCCGACCTCACCACCGCCTACTGGCAGCTGCTGGTGCAGGACGCCGCCCGCCAGGGCCGGCGCGACTTTGGCGCGCTGCGGCTGATGGTGGCCGGCGGCGAGGCCATGACGGCGCCGGCCCTGGCCGCCTGGCGCGCGGCCATGCCGTCCACGGTGCGGCTGCTCAATGCCTATGGCCCGACCGAGGCGGTGGTGACTGCCTGCGCCTGGGCCTGCCCGGCGCAGGACGACGGCTGCCACGCCGAGCAGGCACCGCCCATCGGGCGGCCCCTGCCCGGCCGCCGGCTGCATGTGCTGGACGCCGAGCTGCAGCCGGTGCCACCCGGTGTGGCCGGCGAGCTGTACATCGGCGGCGCGCTGCTGGCCCGCGGCTACCTGCAGCGGCCGGGGCTGACGGCCGAGCGCTTCGTCGCCGACCCCTTCGATGTCGCGGGCGGCCGCCTCTACCGCAGCGGCGACCGGGTGCGCTGGCGAGCCGACGGGCAGCTGGAGCACCTGGGCCGGGTGGACGAGCAGGTGAAGATCCGCGGCCTGCGCATCGAGCCCGGCGAGCTGCGCGCCTGCCTGCTGGCCGAGCCTGGCGTGCAGGACGCGGCGGTGCAGGCCCTGCCCGGGCCGGCCGGCCTGCGGCTGGTGGCCTGGGTGGCGCCGCAGTCGCTCGATGCGGCCGCGCTGCGCGAGCGCCTCGCCGCACGCCTGCCGGAGCACCTGCTGCCCTCGGCCATCGTCGTGCTGCCGGCCCTGCCGCTGGGCCCCGGCGGCAAGCTGGACCGGCAGGCCCTGCCGGTGCCCGGCGGCGGCGACGACAGCCGCCACGAAGCGCCGCAGGGCGAGGCCGAAGCCGCCCTGGCCGCCTTGTGGGCCGAGGTGCTGGGCCTGCCGCGCGTGGGGCGACACGACAACTTCTTCGAGCTGGGCGGCCATTCGCTGGCAGCGGTGCAGGTAACGGCGCTGCTGCAGCAGCGCCATGGCTGCGAGCTGCCGGTGCGGCGCTTCTTCGAGCAGCCGACGCTGGCCGCGCTGGCGGCCGGCCTGCCCACCGACTGGTACCGGCAGGCCGCATCGCGCCAGGACCGCCTGGCCGAGATGGACCGCCTGTTGAACGACTTCGAGGCATGAGCCATGGCACTTGACGCACACCAGATCGCACGGCGTGTCGCCGCGCTGGACCCACAGGCGCGCCGCGCCTTCATCGACAAGCTGCAGGCCGCCGGCCTGAGCTTCGGCGAGCTGCCCATCGTGCCGGCCGGGCGCGACCGCGAGCTGCCGCTGTCCTATGCCCAGCGCAGCCTGTGGCTGACCTGGCAGCTGGAGCCGGCCAGCCCGGCCTACAACATGCCCGGCGCGCTGCGGCTGCGGGGCCGGCTGGACCCCGCCGCCCTGCAGCGCAGCCTGGACGCGCTGGCGGCGCGCCACGAGGCCCTGCGCAGCGTGGTGGAGCCGGGCGAGGGCGGCCAGCCGCGGCTGCGCGTGCTGCCGGCGGCATCGGTGGCGCTGCCGCAGGGCGACGCGGCCGACGAGGCCGACGCCCGCGCCCAGCTGCAAGCCTTTGCGCAGCAACCCTTCCGGCTCGATGCGGAACCGCCGCTGCGGGCGCGGCTGATCCGGCTCGGCGAGCAGCACCACCTGCTGGCGCTGACCCTGCACCACATCGCCGCGGACGGGTGGTCGCTGCGCATCCTGATCGACGAACTGCTGGCGTTCTATGCCGCCGAGCGCGCCGGGCAGGACAGCCCGCTCGCGCCGCTGCCCATCCAGTTTGCCGACTACGCGCTGTGGCAGCGCCACTGGCTGGAAGCAGGCGAGGCCGACCGGCAGCTGCAGTACTGGCGCGACCGCCTGGGCCAGGAGCATCCGCTGCTGGAGCTGCCGCTGGACCGCCCGCGCCAGGGCAGCGGCGAATCGCCCGAAGGCCGCCACGTCGTGCAGCTGCCGGCGCCGCTGAGCGAGCGGCTGCGCAGCCTGGCGCACGGGCAGGGCGCGACGCTGTTCATGGCCCTGCTGGCGCTGCTCAAGCTCGTGCTGTACCGCCACTGCGGCCAGCGCGACCTGCGCGTGGGCTCGCCCATCGCCCACCGCCAGCGCGCCGAGACCCGCGGCCTGGTGGGCTGCCTGACGCACCTGCAGGTGCTGCGCACGCAGCTCGATCCGCAGGCCGGCTTCGCCCAGCTGCTGTCGCAGGTGCGGCTGGCGGTGCTGGAGGCCCAGGCCCATCCCGAGCTGCCCTTCGACCTGCTGGTGGAAGCGCTGCAGCCGGAGCGCCAGCCGGGCGTGCATCCGCTGTTCCAGGTGAAGTGCACGCAGCAGGACGCACTGCCGGGGGCCCGAGAGGTGGCCGGCCTGGTGGTGGACGTGGTGGAGCTGTCCGGCGGCCGGGCGCACTTCGACCTGAGCTTCGACTTCACCGATCGGCCGGAGGGCGTCGAGGGCGTGTTCATCTACGCCCGGTCGCTGTTCGACGACGCCAGCATCGCCCGGCTGGCCGACAGCCTGCAGGCCCTGGCGCGCCAGGTGGCCGAGGCGCCCGAGGCACCGCTGTGCACGCTCACGCTGCCGCCGCCGCTGGCGCAGCTGCAGGGCGAGCCGCTGGCCGGCGCGGCCGAGGACGTGCTGGCGCTGTGGTCGCAATCGGTGGCCCGGCAGCCGCATGCGCCGGCGGTCTGCAGCGAGTCGCAGACGCTCAGCCATGCGGCGCTGGACGCCCAGGCCGAGCAACTGGCCGCCGAGCTGCAGTCGCTGGGCGTGGGGCCCGAGGTGCGGGTGGCGCTGCATGCGCAGCGCTCCTGCGAGTTCGTGCTGGGCGTGCTGGCGGTGCTGAAGGCCGGCGGCGCCTACGTGCCGCTGGACCCCCAGCTGCCGGCCGAACGCCTGGCCTACCAGTGCGCCGACAGCGGCGCCCGGCTGGTGCTGGATGCCGAGGGCGCGCCGTTCTGGGATCCGGCGCTGCCGGTGCGGCCGCTGGCGCTGCGGCCGCAGGCCACGGCCGGCACGGTGCGCCGGCCGCCGGCGCTGCACGGCGGCCAGGCCGCCTATGTCATCTACACCTCCGGCTCCACCGGCCAGCCCAAGGGGGTGGTGGTGACGCGCGAGGGCCTGGCGCAATACGTCCACGGCGTGCTCGACCGGCTGGCCCTGCCGGCGCAGGTGGGCAGCATGGCCATGGTGTCGACCGTGGCGGCCGACCTGGGCCACACCACCTTCTTCGGCGCGCTGTGCAGCGGCCGCTGCCTGCACCTGCCGGGCGCGGGCCGCGCCTTCGATCCCGACCGTTTCGCGCAGTACATGGCCGAGCACCGCATCGACGTGCTGAAGATCGTGCCCAGCCACCTGCAAGGGCTGCTGCAGGCCGCCCAGGCGGCCGAGGTGCTGCCGCGGCACACGCTGGTGCTGGGCGGGGAGGCCACAGCCTGGCCGCTGCTGGAGCGGCTGCAGTCGCTGCGGCCCGGCCTGCGGGTGCTGAACCACTACGGCCCCACCGAAACCACCGTCGGCATCCTCACCCAGCCGGCCGAGACCGCCTCGCGGCAGGCCGCGGCGCTGCCGCTGGGCCGGCCGCTGCCGCAGGCCGAGGCCCTGGTTCTGGATGCCGAGCTGCAGCCGGTGCCCGCCGGCACCGCCGGCGAGCTGTACCTGGGCGGCCCCGGCCTGGCGCGTGGCTACCAGGGCCGTGCCGGCCTGAGCGCGGAGCGCTTCGTGCCGCATCCTGGCGGCGCGGGCCGGCGGCTCTACCGCACCGGTGACCGGGCCCGCCTGCTGGCCGACGGCAGCCTGGAGTTCCTCGGCCGGCTGGACGACCAGGTGAAGATCCGCGGCTGGCGCGTCGAGCCGCGCGAGCTGCGCGCAGCATTGCTGTGCCTGCCGGGCGTGCGCGAGGCCGAGGTGGTGGTGGCGCGCAGCGACGACGGCCGCGCCCAGCTGCACGCCTATGTGGTGCCGCAGGCGCTTCAGCCGGCCGCCTTGCGCGAGGCGCTGGCCCGGCAACTGCCGGACCCCCTGCTGCCGGCCGCCATCGTGCCGCTGGCGGCGCTGCCGCTGACTGCCAATGGCAAGGTCGATCGCCGCGCGCTGCCTGCACCTGTTGCCGCCGGCGCCCGGGAATCGGCCGAGCCGCAGGGCGCGGTGGAGACCGCCCTGGCCCGCCTGTGGGCCGAGGTGCTGAAGCTGGAGCGGGTGGGGCGGCACGACAACTTCTTCGAGATCGGCGGCGACTCCATCCTCACGCTGCAGATCGTCGCCCGCGCCCGCAAGCAGGGCCTGCGCCTGATGCCGCGGCAGCTGATGGAGCTGCAGACGGTGGCACGCATCGCCGAGGCCATGGCCGCCGCCGCACCTGCGGCCATGCCCGCGGCGCCGCAGGCGGTGAGCCCGGCCCGGCCGCTGACGCCCATCCAGCGCTGGTTCTTCGCCCAGCCGATGACCGAGCGCCATCACTGGAACCAGTCGGTCCTGCTTGAGGTGGAGCCCGGCCTGGACGAGGCCCGTCTCGCCCGTGCGCTGGCCGCCCTGGTTGGCCGCCATGAAGCCGTGCGGCTGCAGTTCATCGAGGACCCGGCGCAACCGGGCGGATGGCAACAGCGCCTGCGGGCCGATGCCGCCGCCGCCTGGCGCTTCAGCCGCATCGACCTGACGCAGCAGGCCCAGCCGGCTGCCGCCATCGAGGCGGCTGGCGACGCGCTGCAGCGCGGCCTGCACCTGGCGCAGGGCCCGCTGCTGCAGGCGGCCTGGATGGACCTCGGGCCGCGGCGTCCGGGCCGGCTGCTGCTGGTGGTCCACCACCTGGTGGTGGATGCGGTGTCGTGGCGCGTGCTGCTGGAAGACCTGCGCGGCCTCTACGACGGCGTAGAACTGCCGGCGGCTGACGACACGCTGCACCGCTGGCAGCAGCGCCTGCAGGCCCACGCCGGCAGCGACGCGCTGCGCGCCGAGCTGCCGTACTGGCAGCAGGCCGACCAGCCCGATGCGCCGTGGCCGCAGGACGTGGCGGAGGGCGACAACAACGCCGGCTCGCTGCGCAGCGTGACGCTGTCTCTCGACCCAGCCCGTACTGCCCGCCTGCTGGGCGAGGTGGCGCGCCGCCATCGCGCACAGGTGGACGAGCTGCTGCTGTGCGCCCTGGCCCGCTGCCTGTGCGACTGGTGCGGCCAGGACAGTGTGCGCCTGGAGCTGGAAGGCCACGGCCGCGAAGACCTGTTCGACGAGCTGGACCTGAGCCGCTGCGTCGGCTGGTTCACCAGCCTCTACCCGGTGCGGCTGGCGCCCCGGGACGGCTGGGCCGACAGCGTCGCGGCCATCAAGGCGCAGCTGCGTGGCGTGCCGGGCCGCGGCCTGGGCCACGGCCTGCTGCGCCAGGTGGCCGGCCTGCTGCCCGAGGCGCCCGCGCCCGGCTTGAGCTTCAACTACCTGGGTCGCATCGATGCCGACGGCGGCGGGGCCTGGCGCCTGGCCAGCGAGCCGGCCGGCCGGGAGCGTGCCCCCGACAGCCCACGGCGCAGCCTGTTCGACCTGCAGCTGCGCGTGCAGGACGGCTGCCTGCAGATCGAATGGGGCTACAGCACCCACCGTCACCGGCCGGCCACCGTGCAGGCGCTGGCCGAGCGCTACCTGGCGCAGCTGCAGGCCCTGGTGGAAGACCGCGGCGCCGGCCTGCTCACGCCGGCCGACCTGCCGCTGGCCGGGCTGCCGGCTGCCGAGCTGGCGGCGCTGCCCTTGCGCGCGGACGCGGTCGAGGACCTCTACCCGCTGTCGCCGATGCAGCAGGGCCTGCTCTTCCACAGCCTGCTCGACCCGCAGGACGACGCCTATGTGAACCAGCTGCGGGTGGACATCGACGGCCTCGACCTGGCGCGGTTCCGCGCCGCCTGGCAGGCCACGCTCGCGCAACACGAGATGCTGCGCACCGGCTTCCTGGCCGCCTCGCAGCACGCCGGCCTGCGCGAGCCGCTGCAGTGGGTGGCGCAGGCGGCCGCGGTGGCCCTGCCCTGGGAAGAACACGACTGGCGTGGCCGCGCCGACCTGGCCGAGGCGCTGGACGCGCTGGCTGCCGGGCAGGTCCGCCGCCCCTTCGACATCACGCAGCCGCCGCTGATGCGGCTGGTGCTGGTGCGCACCGGCGAGCGCCGGCACCACCTGGTCTGGACCCGCCACCACGTGCTGATGGACGGCTGGAGCACCTCGCTGCTGCTGGGCGAGGTGCTGGCCCGCCATGCCGGCCAGCCGGTGGCGGCACCGGCCGGCCGCTACCGCGACTACATCGCCTGGCTGCAGGCGCGCGATGCGCCAGGCTCGCTGGCCTGGTGGCGCGAGGCGCTCAAGCCGCTGGAGGCGCCCACCCGCCTGGCCGACGCGCTGCCGCCGCCGGCGCCGTGCACCGGCCATGGCGAGCACACGGTGGCGCTCGAGGCCAGCCTGGCCCAGCGCCTGCACGTCGTGGCGCGGGCCGAACGGGTCACGCTCAACACGCTGGTGCAGGCCGCCTGGGCCCTGCTGCTGCAGCGGCACACCGGCCAGCGCACGGTGGCCTTTGGCGCCACGGTGGCTGGCCGCCCGGCCGAGCTGCCGGGTGCCGGGCACTGGCTGGGGCTGTTCATCAACACGCTGCCGGTGCTCGCCGGCCCGCAGGAAGGGCAGCGCGTGGGCGACTGGCTGCGCGAGCTGCAGGCGGCCAATGTGGCGGCTCGCGAGCACGAGCAGACGCCGCTGTACGAGATCCAGCGCTGCGCCGGCCAGGCCGGCCGCGCCTTGTTCGACACGCTGGTGGTGTTCGAGAACTACCCGCTGGCCGACGCGCTGCGCGCAGCGCCGGCGGGCTTGTCCTTCGGCGCCATCCGCCATCGCGACGAGACCCACTATCCGCTCACCCTCACCGTGCTGCTGCCCGGCGACGCAACGGCGGGCCTGGAGTGCCGCTTCGGCCATGCCCGCGACGCCTTCGACGGCCCCACCGTGCAGCGGCTGGCCCAGCGCTTCGTGCAGCTGCTGGCGGCGCTGGCCGATGGCGTGGCCGGCCGCATCGGGGAGCTGCAGATGCTGCCCGCGGAGGAGCAGTCGGCCGTCCAGCGCTGGGGCACCAATGCCGAGCGCCAGCCGGCCGAGTGCACCGTGCACCGGCTGATCGAGCAGCAGGCGGCCCGCACGCCGCAGGCCACCGCGCTCGTGTACGGCGAGCAGGTGCTGAGCTACCAGGCGCTCAACGCCCGGGCCAACCGGCTGGCGCACCGGCTCATCGCCGCAGGCGTGCGGCCGGAAGCCCGCGTGGGCGTGGCGCTGGAGCGCTCGGTGGAGATGGTGGTGGGGCTGCTCGCCATCCTGAAGGCCGGCGCAGCGTATGTGCCGCTGGACCCGCAGTACCCGCCGGAGCGCCTGGCCGACATGGTGGCCGACAGCGGCATCACGCTGCTGCTCACGCAGTCGTGGCTGCGCGAGCAGGTGGCGACGCTGGGCGTGCCGGCGCTGCTGGAGCTGGATGCCCTGGCCCTGGCCGCCGAGCCCGCGCATGACCCGCGGCTGGCGGTGCACGGCGAGCAGCTGGCCTACGTGATCTACACCTCCGGCTCCACCGGCCGGCCCAAGGGCGTGGGCAACCGCCACCGCTCGCTGCACAACCGGCTGGCCTGGATGCAGCAGGCCTACGGCCTGGCGGCGGGGCACGTGGTGCTGCAGAAGACGCCCTACAGCTTCGACGTCTCGGTCTGGGAGTTCTTCTGGCCGCTGATGCAGGGCGCCTGCCTGGCGGTGGCGCCGCCCGACGACCACCGCGACCCGGCCCGGCTGCTCGCGCTGATGCGCCGGCACCGCGTCAGCACGCTGCACTTCGTGCCCTCGATGCTGCAGGCCTTCCTGGCCCACCTGGGCGCCCATGGCGAGGCGGTGCAGGACCTCGCGCTGCGGCACATCATCTGCAGCGGCGAGGCGCTGCCCGCCGAGGCGCAGGCCGAGGTGTTCCGCCGCCTGCCGGGCGTGGCGTTGCACAACCTCTACGGCCCCACCGAGGCCGCCATCGACGTGACGCACTGGACCTGCGTGGACGAGGGCCGCAGCAGCGTGCCCATTGGCCGGCCCATCGCCGACACCCAGGCGCTGGTGCTCGATGCGGCGCTGCAGCCGGTGCCGGCGGGCGTGGCCGGCGAGCTGTACCTGGGCGGCATCGGCCTGGCCCGTGGCTACCAGAGCCGCCCGGGCCTGACGGCCGAACGCTTCGTGGCGCACCCCTGGGTGGCGGGCGAGCGGCTCTACCGCACTGGCGACCTGGTGCGCTGGCGCGAGGACGGGCAGCTCGACTACCTCGGCCGGCTCGACCATCAAGTGAAGATCCGCGGCCTGCGCATCGAGCTGGGCGAGATCGAGGCCCGCCTGCTGGCCCAGCCTGGCGTGCGCGAGGCGGTGGTGGTGGCGCGGCCCGGTGCGGGCGGCCCCCGGCTGGTGGGCTATGTGTCGCCGCGTGCCGGCGCGGTGCTCGATGCCGCACTGCTGCGCCAGCGCCTGGCCGCGGCCCTGCCCGAATACATGGTGCCCGCCACGCTGGTGCTGCTGCCCAGCCTGCCGCTGAATGCCAACGGCAAGGTGGACCGCCAGGCGCTGCCCGCGCCCGAGATCGCCGCGCTGGACGGCTCGCAGGCCCCACGCGGCGAGCTGGAGACCCGGCTCGCCGCCCTGTGGGCCGAGCTGCTGGAGCTGCCGGAAGTGGGCCGCGCCGACGACTTCTTCGAGCGCGGCGGCCATTCGCTGCTCGCCACCCGGCTGGTGGCGCGGGTGCGGGCCGCCTGGGGGGTGGAGCTGCCCCTGCGCGAGGTGTTCGCCCATCCGACGCTACAGGCCCTGGCCCGGCGCATCGCCGAGGCGCAGGCCGCGCCGGCGGGCACGGCGGTGGAGGCGGCGCCGCAGCCGGTGCCGCGGCGTGCCGCGATGGCCTTGTCGCCGGTGCAGCGGCGGCTGTGGCTGGTGGACCGGCTGCAAGCCGGCGGCGATGCCGCCGCACGCGCGGCCTACCACATGGCGGCAGCCCTGCGGCTCGAAGGCCGGCTCGACGAAGCCGCCCTGCAGGCGGCGCTCGACGCCATCGTGGCCCGCCATGAAGTGCTGCGCACCGCCTACCCGGAAGACGATGAAGGCGACCCGGTGGCCGTGATCGCGCCGGCTGCGCCGCTGCCCATCGAGCGGCATGAGCTGTCGGCGCTGGCCGGCGAGGCCCAGGCCGCGGCCGTGCAGCAGGCGCTGGCCGCACAGGTCGCCCAGCCCTTCGACCTGGCCCGCGGCCCGCTGCTGCGGGTGGCCCTGCTGCGGCTGGCGCCGCAGCGGCATGTGCTGGGGCTGTGCGTGCACCACCTGGTGTTCGACGGCTGGTCGCAATCGGTCTTCATGCGCGAGTTCGCGGCCCACTACGAGGCCGCTGCCGCCGGCCGGGCCGCGCCGCTGCCGCCGCTGCCGCTGCAGTACGCCGACTTTGCCGACTGGCAGGCGCGCCGCCTCGCCCCCGAGGCGCTGGCCCGCCATGCCACGTTCTGGCGCGGCTACCTGGCCGGCGCGCCGGCCGCCTCGACGCTGCCGGCCGACCCCGCAGCGTCCGGCAACGCATCGTCCGGCGGCGACGCGGTGAGCCTGGCCCTGCCGGTGGCCGTGCTGCAGCCGCTGCAGGCCCTGGCCCGCCAGCACGAGTGCAGCCTGTACACCGTGCTGCTGGCCGCCTTCCTGTGGCTGGTGCACCAGGAGGCGCAGGCCGACGACCTGGTCATCGGCACCGACGTGGCCGGCCGCGGCCACCGCGAGCTGGAAGACCTGATCGGCTTCTTTGTCAACGTGGTGCCGCTGCGCTCGCGCCGCACGCCCGGCCTTGGCTTCAGCCAGTGGCTGGGACAGGTGAGGGACGGCGTGCTGGCCGCCTTCGAGCACCAGGACGTGCCCTTCGACCAGATCGTGGAGCTGGCCGGCCTGCCGCGCGGGCGCGGCCGGGCGCCGCTGGTGCAGCTGCTGTTCGTGCTGCAGAACACGCCGCCGGCCCGGCTCGAACTGCCCGCGCTGCGCATCGAGCCACAGGCCCTGCCGGCCCGCCACGCCAAGTTCGACCTGGCGGTGTTCGCCGAGGCCGGCGCCGACGGCCTGCGGGCCGAATGGGTCTACCCCGCCGCGCGCTACCGGCGCGCCACCGTGGAGCGCCTGGCCGCCGACTGGGGCGAGCTGCTCGCGCGGGTGGCGGCCCGCCCCGACGAGCCGCTGGAGCGCCCTCCGCTGGATCGCCCGACTGATCCTCTGCCTTCTTCCAAGGACCCGAGCATGACCACCGACACCCCTTCCCGGACCCCCAAGTCCCACAAGCTCGACAAGCTGCGCCAGCTCGCCGCGGCTGGCGGTGCCGCGGCCGCGGTGCCGCCGCGGCCGGCGGTGCGCACCTCCTTCCTGGCCCCCGGCCGCGAATTCCCCATCGTGGTGGAGCCGGCCGGCCGCGATCTCGACCCGGTGGCCTGGGCGCACGAGCAGCGCGGCTGGGTCGAGGCGCAGCTGGCCCGCCATGCGGGCATCCTGTTCCGCGGCTTCGGGCTGCGCACGCCGCAGGACTTCGAGGCCTTTGCCGAGGCCATCGAGCCGCAGCTCTACGGCAGCTACGGCGACTTGCCCAAGAAGGAGGGCGGCCGCAACACCTATCGCTCCACACCCTACCCGGAGCGGCAGATGATCCTGTACCACAACGAAAGCTCCCACCTGGAGCGCTGGCCGCGCAAGCAATGGTTCTTCTGCGAGCTGCCCTCGCCGGTGGGCGGCGCCACGCCCATCGTCGACGGCCGCGAGATGCTGCGCCGCCTGCCGGTGAGCCTGGTGCGCACGCTGGAGCGCCAGCAGCTGCTGTACGTGCGCACCTTCACCCGGCGCCTGGACGTGAGTTGGCAGGACTTCTTCAAGACCGAGCAGCGGGCCGAGGTGGAGGCGCGCCTGGCCGCGGCCGGCATCGAATGGCGCTGGCTCGGCGAGGACGAGCTGCAGACCCGCACCCGCTGCCCGGCCGTCATCACCCATCCGGTCACCGGCGAGCGCGTCTTCTTCAACCAGATGCAGCTGCACCACGTCAGCTGCCTGGAGCCCGACGTGCGCGAGGACCTGCTGGCCATGGTGGGCCTGGAGCGCATGCCCCGGCATGTCTACTGGGGCGACGGCTCGCCCATCGACGACGAGGTGATGGCCCTGATCGGCCGCACCTATGAGGAGTGCGCGGTGCGCTTCGACTGGCGCCAGGGCGACGTGGTGATGCTCGACAACATGCTCGCCGCCCACGCCCGCGACCCCTATGAAGGCCCGCGCAAGATCGTCGTCGCCATGGGCGCGATGTTCGAGCGCTCGGCCCTGGACGCCAACGATCCCCCGTCCGGCGCCGCCACCGCCGCCGAACCGCAAGCCCTGCAGGAGTGAGCCCGATGCCGTCCCCCTCCGAGACCCCGAACGATCCCGGCCTGGCCCTGGGCCCCGAGCAGCGTGCGCTGCTGGCCATGCAGGCGGGCGGGCCCGTCCCGCAATGGCTGCTGCGCCTGGACATCGAAGGCCGGCTCGATGCCGCCCGCCTGCAGGCCGCCGTCGCACAGCTGCTGCAGCGGCACGAGGCGCTGCGGCTGGCGGTGCAGCAGCCGTCCCCCGGGCGGGGCGCGCGCCAGCGCGTCCTTGCCGCGCCCCGGCCGGTGCAGTGGCGGGTCCTGCACCTGCCCGCTGCCGACGAGGCGCTGCTGGCGCAGCCCCTGGCCGAGTTCGCCGCCACGCCGCTGGCGCTGGCCGACGGCGACATGCTGCGCGGCCTGCTGCTGTCGCGCGGCGAGGGCCGCTGGACCGTGGCCCTGGCGGTCAGCGCGCTGGCCGCCGACCGTGGCAGCCTGAGGACCCTGGCTGCCGAGCTGGCCGCTGCCTATGCAGACGCCGCACCCGGGGCCGCACCGGCCTTCCCCTACCGCCAGTACCTGCAATGGCGCGACAGCCTGCAGGACGGCGATGCCGACGGCCGCGCCTACTGGGACGCCTGGCAGGCCGAGGCGGGCGGCGCCGCGTCGCCCCGCCTGGCCCATCGCCGCGAAGGCCCGCCCGCCGGCCGGCGCCACCGGGTGGCTGCCGAGCTGGACGATGCGCTGTGCCAGGCGCTTGTGCGTGCCGGCCGCGCGCTCGGCCATGGCGTGGAGCGCATCGGCCAGGCGGCCTGGTGGCTGCTGCTGGCGCGCATTGCCGGCGAGCCGCGCTTCCTGGCCGGCTGGCAGCATGACTGCCGGCACGACTACGAGCCGATGCAGGGCGGCGTGGGCCTCTACGACAAGGTGCTGCCCCTGTGCATCGAGATCGATCCGGCCGCCGGCTTTGCCGGCTGGCTGGCCCGCCTGGACGAGATCGCCAGCGCCCATGCCGACGCGCAGGAAGCCTGGCCGGTGGAGGCCCCCCCGCTGGCCGGCCACCTGGCGGTGGGCTATGCCTTCGACGCAGCCGCCCCGCTGCCGGCCGCCGGCGGCCTGCAGTGGCAACTGGGCGGGCTGCCCGGCCCGCTGCCGTGCTTCGAGCTGGCCCTGGAGCTGCGCTGGGACGGCGGGCAGGGCCAGGCGGCCCTGTGGGCCGATGCCGGGCACTACAGCGAGCCGGCCCTGCAGCGGCTGCTGCAGCAGTACCTCACGCTGCTGGCGTCGGCCCTGGCCGAGCCGCAGGCAGCCACCGGCACGCTGGCGGTGGTGGGGCCGCATGAGCAGGCGGCCCTGCTGGCCCTCAACCAGGCCAGCGCTGACTTCGGCAGCGAAGGCGTGGATGCCCACATCGCCCGCTGGGCCCAGCAGACGCCCGATGCGCCGGCCCTCGAATGCGGCGCCCAGGTGCTGAGCTACGCACAGCTGCTGGCGCAGGCCGAGTCGCTCGCGCAGGGCCTGCGCGCCCGCGGGGTGGGGCCGGGCACGCTGGTGGCGCTGGCCTTGCCGCGCTCGGTGGACCTGGTGGTGGCCTTGCTGGCCTGCTGGCGGGCCGGTGCCGGCTACCTGCCGCTGGAGCCCGACTGGCCCGAGGCGCGCCGGCGTGCCGTGCTGGCCGATGCCTCGCCGGCGCTGCTGCTCGATGCGGCGGCCCTGCAGGCACTGCGGGCCGCGCCGGCGCCGGCTGCCGGCGCGCTGCCGGCCTGCCGGCTGGAGGATGTGGCCTATGTGCTCTACACCTCGGGCTCCACCGGCACGCCCAAGGGCGTGGTCATCGAGCACCGCCAGCTGCTGAACTACGTGGCGGGCGCCACGGCGCGGCTGCCGCTGGCGGGCAGCCGGCGCTGGGCGCTCACCGGCACGGTGGCGGCCGACCTGGGCAACACCGCTCTGTTCGGTGCGCTGTACCACGGCGCCTGCCTGGTGGTGGCCGAGGCCCACGAGATGGCCGACGGGGCGTCCTTCTGCCGCTTCATGCGCGAGCGCGCCATCGACGGCCTGAAGATGGTGCCCTCCCAGCTGGAGGCCCTGCTCGAAGGCCAAGCGCCGCCGCTGCCGCGCCTGCTGGTGCTGGGCGGCGAGGCGGCCCCGCGCAGCCTGGTCGAGCGCATCGCCGCGCTGGCGCCCGACTGTGCCGTGTACAACCACTACGGCCCCACCGAGACCACGGTGGGCGTGATGGTCCATGCGGTGGCTGCCGGCGCGGCCGCCGAGGCGGCGCTGCCCTTGACCGCGGTGCTGCCCAACAACCGGGTCTACGTGCTCGATGCCGAGCGGCGGCTGGCACCCACCGGCGCCCTCGGCGAGCTCTACGTGGGCGGCGCGCAGCTGTGCCGCGGCTACCTGGGCCAGCCGGCGGGCGCGCTGTTCGTGGCCGACCCGTTCCGGCCTGGCGAGCGCCTCTACCGCACCGGCGACCTGGCGCGCTGGCGGCCCGAGGGCGGCGTGCAGCTGGCCGGCCGGGCCGACCATCAGCTGAAGGTCCGGGGCTTTCGCGTCGAGCCGGCCGAGATCGAAGCCGCGCTGCTCGGCCTGCCGGGGGTCCGGCAGGCGGCGGTGCTGCCTGCAGCGGCGGGCGGCGAGCTGCTGGCCTTCGTGGTGGCCGACAACGCGCGGGCGGCGGACTTGCGCGAGGCGCTGGCCGCCTTGCTGCCGGCGCACATGGTGCCGGCGCGCTACCAGTGCGTGGCGCACTTCCCGCGGCTGCCCAATGGCAAGGTCGACCGCCGCGCGCTGGCCGCCCTGGCGGAGGCGGCGCCAACAGCGGCCGAGGTGCAGGCCCCGCGCGACGCCCTGGAGGCGCTGCTGGTGGCCGGCATGGCCCAGCTGCTCGGCCGCGAGCGCATCGGCGCCGACGAGAGCTTCTTCGAGCTGGGCGGCCATTCGCTGCTGGTGATCAAGCTGGTGGCACGCATCCGCAAGCTGCTGAAGGTGGACATTGCGCCGGCCGCGGTCTTCGACCATCCGAGCCCGGCGGCGCTGGCTGCCGTGCTGCGTGCCGCTTCACCCGATCCGGCCGCGCTGGCGCGGCTGGAGCAGGCCGCCACCCCCCAGGCCTGAGACGGCCCGCGCCCTTCGCCCATTGCACATCCCCCGGGACGCGACGTCCCGGGGCAGAGGATTTCCGAGCATGAACGACACGCAAGCGGCCCTGCTGGCGGCCCTGATGGACGGCTTCGACGAGGACGACGAAGGCAGCCGCATTCCCGCAACCACCCGGGCCGGCGACGAGCGGCCCTTGTCCTATTCGCAACAGCAGCTGTGGTTCCTGCAGAACTTCGAGCCGCAGCTCACCGCCTACAACCTGCCGCGGGTCTTCCGCCTGGCCGGCCGGCTCGATGCCGACGCGCTGGAGCGCGCCTTCCAGGCCCTGGTGCAGCGGCACGCGGTGCTGCGCACCCGCTTCTTCGAGCGTGACGGCCAGCCGCTGCAGGTGGTGCTGCCCGACGCGCCCTTCACGCTGCAGCGCCTGGACCTGGGCGCCGAGCCCGCGGCCGACCGCGAAGCGGCGCTGGCCCGGGCGGTGCAGGCCACCGTCTCGCATGTATTCGACCTGGGCCGGGCGCCGGCGATGGTGGCGCTGCTGGTGCGGCTGGGGGACGAGGAGCACGTGCTGGCCGCCTGCCTGCACCATATCGTCTCGGATGCCGGCTCCAACGCGGTGTTTGCCGCCGACCTGGCCGAGGCCTACCGCCAGGCTTTGCAGGGTCCGGTGCAGCTGGCGCCGATGGCGCTGCAATACGCCGACTTCGCCGCCTGGCAGCGCGAGCGGGCCGAGGCCGGCGGCCTGGCGCGCGAGCTGGCCTACTGGCGCGACCATCTTGGCCCGGTGGTGCCGCCGCTGGCGCTGCCGCTGGACCACACCCGCCCGGCGCGCCAGAGCTTTGCCGGCGCGGCGGTGCGCTTCGAGCTGGCGCCGCAGCTGGCCGCTGCGCTGCAGCGCTTCCAGCGCGAGGAGCGCTGCACGCCCTTCGTCGTGCTGCTGGCGGCCTGGCAGGCGCTGCTGGGCCGCTACTGCGGGCAGCAGGACTTCGCCATCGGCGTGCCGCATGCCGGGCGCCATCGCGAGGAGCTGCAGGGCCTGCTCGGCTTCTTCGTCACCACCCAGGTCTACCGGGTGCGCCTGTCGCCGGCCATGAGCCTGCGCGAGCTGTGCCGCCAGGTGCGCAGCGACGCACTGGCCGCGCTCGACCATGCCGACCTGCCTTTCGAGCTGTTGCTGGCCAGCCGCCAGGAGCCGCGTGATGCGGCCCGGCCGCCGTTGTTCCAGGTGATGTTCGGCGTGCAGATGGAGGGCGAGAACCAGCCGCTGGCGCTGCCCGGCCTGCAGGTGGCGCCGGTGGCCTTCGACGAGCAGGGGGCCAAGTTCGAGCTGTCGCTCGACTTCGCCGTGTCGGCCGATGGCCGCGTGCAGGGCCGGCTCGAATACAACACCGACCTCTTCGCGCCGGCGACGGCCGAGCGGCTGGCGGCTGCCTACCAGCGGATGCTGCAGCGCCTGGTGGGCGAGCCGCAGTGCCGGCTCGGCGAGCTGGCGCTGCCCGACGACGCCGAGCAGGCCCGCCTGCAGCAGTGGGGCAGCCACCCGCAGCGCCATCCGGCCGACCAGCCGGTGCACCGGCTGATCGAGCAGCAGGCGGCCCGCACGCCGCAGGCCACCGCGCTCGTGTACGGCGAGCAGGTGCTGAGCTACCAGGCGCTCAACGCCCGGGCCAACCAGCTGGCGCACCGGCTCATCGCCGCAGGCGTGCGGCGGGAGGCGCGCGTCGGCATCGCCCTGGAGCGCTCGGTGGAGATGGTGGTGGGGCTGCTCGCCATCCTGAAGGCCGGTGCCGCCTATGTGCCGCTGGACCCGCAGTACCCGCAGGAACGCCTGGCCGACATGGTGGCCGACAGCGGCATCACGCTGCTGCTCACGCAGGCGACGGTGCGCGAGCGCGTGGCGCAGCCCGGCGTGGCCGTGCTGGAGCTGGACGGCCTGGCCCTGCAGGACCAGCCCGTGCACGACCCGCAGGTGCCGGTGCATGCCGGGCAGCTGGCCTATGTGATCTACACCTCCGGCTCCACCGGCCGGCCCAAGGGCATCGGCATTGCGCACCACGCGCTGGCCGAGCATGCGCAGGTCGCCGTCGGCTTCTTCGCGCTGACGCCCGAGGACCGGGTGCTGCAGTTCTCGACCCTCAACTTCGACGGCTGCGTGGAGCAGATCTACCCCACGCTGTGTGCAGGCGCTGCACTGGTGCTGCGCGGGCCGGAGCTGTGGGACAGCGCCACCTTCCACCGTGAGCTGCTGGCACGGCGCATCAGCGTGGCCGACCTCACCACCGCCTATTGGCACCTGCTGGTGCAGGACTTCGCCGCCCAGGGCCAGCGCGACTACGGCGCGCTGCGCCAGGTGCATGCCGGCGGCGAGGCGATGCCGCCCGAAGGGCTGAAGGCCTGGCGCGACGCCGGCCTGGCCCACGTCGCCCTGCGCAACACCTACGGGCCGACCGAGGCCACCGTGACGGCCACCGTGCTCGACTGCACGCCGCTGCTCGACGGGCGCCAGCCGCTGCATTCGCAGCTGTCCATCGGCTCCCCGCTGCCAGGGCGCGAGCTGCACGTGCTCGACGGCGACCTGCAGCCGGTGCCGCCCGGCCTGCCCGGCGAGCTGTGCATCGGCGGCGACCTGCTGGCCCGCGGCTATGTGAACCGGCCGGGGCTGACGGCCGAGCGCTTCATCGCCGACCCCTTCGGTGGCCGCGGCGGGCGGCTCTACCGCACCGGCGACCTGGTGCGCTGGCAGGCCGATGGCCAGCTGCAGTACCTGGGCCGCATCGACCACCAGGTGAAGGTGCGGGGCTTCCGCATCGAGCTGGGCGAGATCGAAGCCCGCCTGCTGGAGCAGCCCGGCGTGCGCCAGGCGGTGGTGCTGGCCCGCCCGGGGCCGAGCGGCCACCGGCTGGTGGCCTATGCCAGCGCACAGGCCGGCATGGCCCTGCAGGGGGCGGCGCTGCGCGAGCGCCTGGCGGCGCAGCTGCCCGACTACATGGTGCCCGGCTCGGTGGTGGTGCTGCCCCAGCTGCCGCTCAACCCGAACGGCAAGGTCGACCGCCACGCGCTGCCCGAGGACGAACCGGCGGCCGACACCCCCCCCGTGCAAGAGCTGCCGCAGGGCGAGGCCGAGACCGCGCTGGCCCGGGCCTGGTGCCAGGCCCTGCGGCGCGGGCAGGTCGGCCGGCACGACAACTTCTTCGAGCTGGGCGGCGACTCCATCGTCTGCCTGCAGATCGTGGCCCGGCTGCGCCAGGCCGGCTGGCGGGTGACGCCACGCCAGCTGTTCGAGCGCCAAAGCGTGGCGGCGCTGGCCGAGGTGGCGCAGCGCGTCGAGGCGCCGGCCGACGCGGCCGCCGAGGCGGCCGAGCCGCCGCACTGGCCGCTGCTGCCCATCCAGGCCGACTTCCTGGCGCGCGACCTGGCGGTGCCGCAGCACTGGAACCAGTCGCTGCTGCTGCAGTGCGAGGCGCCGCTCGATACCGCCGCCCTGGCCCGGGCGCTGCAGTGCGTGGTGGCCCGCCACGAGGCCTTGCGCCTGCGCTTCGAGCGCGACGGTGAGGGCCGCTGGGTGCAGCGCCTGGAGGTCGGCACCGACAGCGCCCCTGCCGAGCTGCTGTGGCTGCGCCGCGCCGCCGGCGCGCAGGAGATCGAGGCGCTGTGCGCCGAGGCGCAGCGCAGCCTGCACCTGCAGCAGGGGCCGCTGCTGCGCGCCCTGGCCATCGACGCCGGTGCCGACGGCCAGCGCCTGCTGCTGGTGGCCCACCACCTGGTGGTGGACGGCGTGTCCTGGCGCATCCTGCTGGAGGACCTGCAGGCCGCCTATGCCGCCTTGTGCCAGGGCCGGGAGCCGTCGCTGCCGGCCGGCACCGCCCGCTATGTCCACTGGGCCCGCCGGTTGGCCGGGCAGGCGGCGCGCCATGCGGCCGAGCTGCCGGCCTGGTGCGCGCTGGTCGGCGAGCCGGTGGCGCTGCCGGGGCTGGATGCTGGCGGCGAGCATCTGGCCGGTCGCCAGCAACAGGCCGAGCTGCGCCTTGACGCCGAGGCCACGCGCGCCCTGCTGCGGGACGCGCCGGCGGCCTACCGCACACAGGTCAACGACCTGCTGCTGGCTGCGCTGGGCCGCGCCTTGTGCCGCTGGAGCGGCCTGCCGCGCCTGCTGGTGGACCTGGAAGGCCACGGCCGCGGCGACGGCGACGACGCGGAAATGGACCTGTCGCGCACGGTGGGTTGGTTCACCACCCTGCATCCGGTGCTGCTGGACGGCCACGGCGAGGCCGGCGAGCTGATCAAGCGCACCAAGGAGCGCCTGCGCCGCGTGCCCGGCCGAGGCCTGGGGCTGGGCGTGCTGCGGCATGCCGGCACGCCGGCGCAGCGGGCCGCGCTGGCGGCGCTGCCGCGGCCGCAGGTGGTGTTCAACTACCTCGGCCAGTTCGATGCCAGCTTCGATGCTGCCGGCGGCTGGCGGCCGGCCGACGAGCCGGCCGGCCCGGCCATGGACGAGGGCACGCCGCCCGAGCATGAGCTGGTCATCAGTGGCCAGGTCTATGCCGGCGAGCTGACGATGGCGCTGCGCTACAGCCCCGGGCGGCTGTCTCCGGCTGCGGTGCAGGCGCTGGCCCAGGCTTATCGCGAGGCCCTGCTGGAGCTGGTCGGCCACTGCACGGCCGGCCCGCTCGGCGTGACGCCGGCCGACTTCCCGCTGGCGGGGCTCGACCAGGCGACGCTCGATGCCCTGCCGATCGAGCCCGCGGCGCTGGCCGACCTCTATCCCGTCTCGCCGCTGCAGGCGGGCCTGCTGTTCCACAGCACGCTGGAGGAGGGCGCCTACCTGACGCAGATGCGGGTCGACATCGACGGCCTCGACGCTGCGCGCTTCGAGGCGGCGTGGCAGGCGGTGTACGCCCGGCATGCGGTGCTGCGCACCGGCTTCCTCAGCCTGGGCGAGCAGGCCATGCAATGGGTGCTGCGCGCCGGGCGCCTGGCCTGCCCGCTGCACGACCTCCAGGGCCAGCCCCCCGCCCAGCAACAGGCGGCGCTGGACGCGCTGGCGCGCCAGGACCTGCAGCGCGGCTTCGACCTGCAGCAGCCGCCGCTGATGCGCCTCACGCTGGCACGCACCGGCCGCGACCGCCACCATTTCATCTGGACCTGCCACCACCTGCTGGTCGACGGCTGGAGTGCCAGCCAGCTGCTGGGCGAGGTGCTGCGCCACTACGACGGCCAGCCGGTGGCGTCCAGCCCGCCCTACCGCGACTACATCGCCTGGCTGCAATCGCGCGACCGGCAGGCCGGCGAGGCGCACTGGCGCGCCCGCCTGCAGCCGCTGGAGCTGCCCTGCCGGCTGCTGGATGCGCTGCCGCGGCCGGCCGACCGTGAGCCGGCGCCCGACTGGAACGTGCAGCACATCGAGCTGGACGACCCGTCCACCGCGCGCCTGGCCGCCTTCGCCAAGGCGCAGCGCGTGACGATGAACACCCTGGTGCAGGCCGCCTGGGCCCTGCTGCTGCGGCGCTGCACCGGGCAGGCCACTGTCTGCTTTGGCGCCACCGTCTCCGGCCGCCCGCAGGAGCTGCCGGGGGCGCAGCGCATGCTGGGCCTGTTCATCAACACCGTGCCCGTCATCTGCACGCCCGATGCGCCGCGCCCGGTGGGCGAGTGGCTGCGCGAGCTGCAGGCCGAAGGCGTGGCCTCGCGCGAGCACGAGCACACGCCCCTCAACGACATCCAGCGCTGGGCCGGCCAGGGCGGCCAGGCCCTGTTCGACACCCTGGTGGTGTTCGAGAACTACCCCATCGACGAGGTGCTGGCCGAGGCATCGCCGGGCGGTCTGCGCTTCACGCGCTCGGTCAACGAGGAGCGCACCCACTACGGGCTGACGCTGGCGGTGTCGCTGTCGGAGCGGTTGCGCGTCAAGTTCGGCCATGCGCCGCAGGCTGCCGGCATCGCGGCGGTGGCGGCGCTGGCTGCGCAGTTCGAGCGGCTGCTGCTGGCCCTGGCCGAGGACGCGGCCCGCCCGCTGGGCGACATCGGCCTGCTCGGCGCGGCCGAGCAGGCCACGCTTGAGGCCTGGGGCTGCCCGACGCCCGCCTGGGCCACCGACGCGCCGGTGCACCGCGCCATCGAGCAGCAGGCCCGCCTGCGGCCGCATGCGGTGGCGCTGCTGCTGGACGAGCAGGTGCTCGACTTCGCCGGGCTGAACCGCCGCGCCAACCAGCTGGCCCACCGGCTGATCGCCGCCGGCGTGGGGCCCGAGACGCGCGTGGGCGTGCTGGTGGAGCGCTCGCTGGCGACCATGGTGGGGCTGCTGGCCGTGCTCAAGGCCGGCGCGGCCTATGTGCCGCTGGACCCCGAGTACCCGGCCGAACGGCTGGCCTACATGCTGCAGGACAGCGCGGTGGGCTGGCTGCTCACGCACAGCCCGCTCGATGCACCGGGCCATGCGCTGCAGGCCCTGCATCGCCGCGCCGAGGCGGCCGGCTGCCTGCGGCTCGACCTCGACCGCCTGGCGCTTGACGACGAGCCCACCCACGACCCGGCGCCCGCGCTGCACGGCGAGCACCTGGCCTATGTGATCTACACCTCCGGCTCCACCGGCCAGCCCAAGGGCGTGGCGGTGGCGCACGGGCCGCTGTCGATGCATTGCGATGCCACTGCGGCGCTGTACCAGATGAGCCCGCGCTCGCGTGAGTTCCACTTCCTCTCGCTGGCCTTCGACGGCGCGCACGAGCGCTGGCTCACCGCGCTGCGCTGCGGCGCCTCGGTGGTGCTGCGCGGCCCGGGCCTGTGGAGCGCCGAGCAGACGCACGAGGCGCTGCGCCGCCACGGCGCCAGCCATGCCGGCTTCCCGCCGTCCTACCTGCAGCAGGTGGCCGACTGGGCCGTGCAGTGCGGGCAGGCGCCCGACATGCACCTGCTGTCCTTCGGCGGCGAGGCGATGTCGCGCGGCGGCTTCGAGCAGGCCCGGGCGGCCCTGCGGGCGCGCCGCTACATCAATGGCTACGGGCCGACCGAAGCGGTGGTGACGCCGCTGGCCTGGACCTGTGACGCCGGCCAGCCGGCCTTCGACTCGGCCTACGCCCCCATCGGCCGGCCCTGCGGCGACCGGCGGGCCTATGTGCTGGATGCCGACGGCCAGCCGGTGCCCCCGGGCGTGGCCGGCGAGCTGTACCTTGGCGGCGCCGGCCTGGCCCGCGGCTACCTGGGCCGGCCCGGGCTGACGGCCGAGCGCTTCGTGCCCGACCCGTTTGCCGGGGGCGGCGCCCGCATGTACCGCACCGGCGACCGCGTGCGCTGGGGGGCCGACGGGCAGATGCAATACCTCGGCCGGCTCGACCAGCAGGTGAAGCTGCGCGGCTTCCGCATCGAGATCGGCGAAGTCGAGGCGCAGCTGCGCCGGCTCGACGGCGTGCACGAGGCGGTGGCCCTGGTGCGCGAAAGCGGCGGCGGCAAACGCCTGCTGGCCTATGTCACCGCACCGCCCGGGCGCCCGGCGCCCGACGGCGCCGCCCTGCGCCGCCAGCTCGCGCAGGCGGTGCCCGAGCACATGGTGCCGGCCGTCATCAGCGTGCTGGCTGCGCTGCCGGTGACACCCAACGGCAAGGTCGACCGCCAGGCCCTGCCCGAGCCGGCCTGGGCCGACAGCGGCAGCCACGAGCCGCCCGAGGGCGAGGTGGAACAGGCGCTGGCCGCCGCCTGGGCGCAGGTGCTGGGCCTGCCGAGGGTGGGGCGGCATGACAACTTCTTCGACATCGGCGGCGATTCCATCATCAGCCTGCAGATCGTGGCACGCGCCCGCCGCGCCGGCTGGCGCATCAGCCCGCGCCAGCTCTTCGAGTGCCGCACGGTGGCCGCGCTGGCCCGGGTGGCCACGCCGCTGCAGGCCGAGGCCACGCTGGGTGAGGTGCCGGTGGCCGGCGAGGTGGCGCTGTCGCCGTTGCAGCAGGGCTTTCTGCAGCGGGCGGTGCCGCGGCCTTCGCACTGGAACCAGGCGGTGCTGCTGCGCAGCGACGCGCCGATCGACGCCGCCGCCCTGCAGTCCGCGCTGCAGGCCCTGCTGGCGCAGCATGACGCGCTGCGGCTGCGCTTCGAGCGCGACGCTGCAGGCCGCTGGCAGCAGGCTCATGGGCCGCTGCCGTCCGCGGCCGAATGCCTCTGGCAGCGCCGCGCGCCCGACGCCGCCACCGTGAGCGCGCTGTGCGACGAGGCGCAGCGCAGCCTGGACCTTGGCCGCGGCCCGCTGCTGCGGGCCCTGCTGGTCGAAGTGGACGGCGACGGCTGGCGCCTGTTGCTGGCGGTGCACCACCTGGCCATCGACGGCGTGTCCTGGCGCATCCTGCTGGACGACCTTGGCAGCGCCTACGAGCAGGCCGCCCGCGGCGAGCCGGTGTCGCTGCCGCGCAAGACCAGCAGCTACCAGCACTGGACCCGGCGGCTGCGCAGCCTGGCCGAGGGCGAGGCCCTGCAGGCCGCGCTGGCGCACTGGCGCGTGCCGCCCGACGCACCGGCGCCGCTGGCCTGGGGCAGCCGCGATCCCTCGGGCGCGGCGACGCTGCGCGAGGCCCGCAGCGCCACCTTCCGGCTCGACGCCGACACCACCCGGCGCCTGCTGCGCGAGGCGCCCGCGGCCTACCGCACGCAGGTCAACGATCTGCTGGTGACCGCGCTGGCCCGCGCCCTCGGCCGCGCGGCACCGCAGGCGCCGCTGTGGCTCGACCTGGAAGGCCATGGCCGCGAGGACCTGTTCGACGACGTGGACCTGTCGCGCACGGTGGGCTGGTTCACCAGCGTGCATCCGGTCTGCGTGCAAGCCCAGGGCGATCCGGGCGCGGCGCTGCTGCGCGTCAAGCAGGCGCTGGCGGCGGTGCCGCACAAGGGCCTGGCCTGGGGCGTGGTGGAGCAGTTCGGCGACGCGGCGGCGCGGGCCGTGCTGGGCCGCGTGCCGCGGCGCGAGGTCCTGTTCAACTACCTCGGCCAGTTCGATGCCGGCCAGGCCGGCGGCGCCCGCTGGCGCCTGGCCGACGAGCCGGCCGGCGCCTCCAGCGACGCTGGCCTGCCGCTCAGCCACGAGCTGATCTTCAATGGCGAGGTGATGGACGGCGTGCTCTCGATGTCCCTCACCTGGAGCGCCGCGCGCCAGGACGAGGCGCGCGTGCACGCGCTGCTGGCCGACTATGAAGCCGAGCTGCGCGCCCTGGTGGCGCACTGCACCAGCGGCGCCAGCGGCGTGAGCCCCGGCGACTTCCCGCTGGCCGGGCTCGACCACCCGAGCCTGGCCGCGCTGCTGGCCGGCCTGCCGCGCCCGGCCCGCGAGATCGAGGACATCTACCCCCTCACGCCGGGCCAGCAGGGCATGCTGGTGGAAAGCAGCCTGGCGCCGGCCGGCAGCGAGATCAACCTGGTGCAGATGCAGGCGACCTTCGACGGCCTCGACCTCGACCGCCTGCAGGCCGCCTGGCAGTCGGCGGTGGCCCGCCACGCGATGTTGCGCACCAGCTTCCACTGGCGCGCCGAGGGCGAGCCGCTGCAGGTGGTGTGGCGCGCCGGTGGCGCCGGCCTGGCCGAGCTGCAGCTGCTGGACTGGCGCGGCCGCCATGCCGGCACGGCGGAGGCCGATGCCGCCTGGGCCGCCCTGTGCGAGCAGGAACGCCGGCGCGGCTTCGACCTGGCGCGGCCGCCGCTGGCCCGCTGGCTGGTGGTGCGCGAGGACGGGCAGCGCTGGCGCCTGGCCTGGACCTGGCACCATCTGCTGCTGGACGGCTGGAGCATGTCGCAGCTGCTGGGCGAGGTCTTCACGGTCTATGCCGGGCAGCCGGCACGGCCGGTGGGGCCGCCCTTCGCGTCCTTCCTGCAGGCCGCACGCGCCACCTCGCCCGCACCCGACCACTGGCGCCGCCGCCATGCCCTGGCCGGGCCGCCCGCGCTGCTGTGCGGCCAGCCGCTGGCCCGCTGGGCCGCCGGCGGCCATGCGGCCGAAGCCGTGCAGCTGGACGAGGCGCAGATGCAGCCGCTGCGGGCCTTCGCCAGCGCCCAGCAGGTCACCCTCAACACCCTGGTGCAGGCCGCCTGGGCGCTGGTGCTGATGCAGCGCACCGGCCAGGCCGGCTGCACCTTCGGCACCACGCTGTCGGGCCGCTCGCTGGAGCTGGACGGCATCGACGGCGTGATGGGCTTGTGCATCAACACCCTGCCGCTGATGCTGCGGCCGCGCCGCGAGCAGCCGGTGGGCGACTGGCTGCGCGAGCTGCTGGCCACCAACCTGGAGATGCGCCAGCACGAGCATGCCTCGCTCGGCGCCATCCAGGGCTGGCTTGGCCGGGCTGGCCAGCCGCTGTACGACACGCTGGTGGTGTTCGAAAACTACCCCATCGATGCCGCGGTGAGCGGCGGCGCGGGCGCGGCGCTGCCGCTGTCCCAAGTGGCCAGCCACGGGGCGCTCGGCGTGCCGCTGGCCCTCATCGTGGTGCCGGCCGGCACAGCGCTGACGCTGAGCCTGGAATACGCCCGCGCCGCCCTGCCGGCCGACTTCGTCGCCGACCTGCTGCGCCAGCTGGCCGCCACGCTGACGGCGCTGGTGCAGGACGCCGCCCGCCCGCTGGGCGAGGTGGCGGTGACAGCGGCCCGGGTGGCGCCGGCCCTGCCGCTGGGCGCGCCGGCGGTCGGCCAAGTGCTGCCGCCGCCGGCCGCGCGCGTGCTCGACGCGCTGGCCAGCGTGTGGCGCCGCGTGCTCGGCGAGCCGGGATCCGGCCGGGGGGCGGACGCAGGGTATGGCGCCGACGCGCATTTCTTCGACGCCGGCGGCGACTCCCTGCGGGCCGCGCAGCTGGTGGCGGCCTGGAACGCCTCGCCGCCCCCCGGCACAGCGCCGCTGAGCCTGTCCATGGTCTTCGCGCACCCGGTGCTGCGGGACCTGGCCGCCGCGCTGCAGGCAGGCGCGCCGCCCGCTGCCCCTGCGGCGGCCCCTACCACCTCCACTTTCAACGAACAGGTGAACCATGTCTGACCCCTCCGTGACCCTGGATGCCGGGCCGGCCGCCGCGCAGGCGCCGGTCGGCCTCTATGCCTTTCCCGCGCGGGCCTGGCACCGCGCCGAATATGCCGGGCTGCAGGCCTCGGCGCTCGGGCCGTCGCTGACGGTGGTGTGCGAGCCGGGGGGCGAGCTGGCCTGGGCCGACAGCAGCGTGGCCACGCTCGGGCGGCGCTATGCGGAGCAGTTGGTGCAGCAGGAGGGGGCGCGACAGCGGCCGCTGGTGCTGCTGGGCTGGTCGGTCGGTGCGCTGGTGGCCATCGAGGTGGCGCGCCGGCTGGCCGGCCGGTGCACGGTGGCCTGGGTGGGCAGCATCGACGGCTCGCTGTTCCCCGCGCTGCGGCAGGAGCTGCAGCAGTTGCCGCCGCTGCCCGCGGCCGAGCGGGCCGAGCTGGAGGCGGTGATGCGCCGCTGGCTGCAGGCCTCCCCCCTGCGGGCGGCCTGGAGCGCCGCGCTGCAGCAGATGGGCGCCGCCGAGCACGAGCTCTTCCTGCGCCAGGTGGTGGCCGCCTATGGCCATGCGCTGCCGCAGGACGGGCCGCAGCCAGGCTCGCAGGAGCACGCGCTGTGGAGCCGGCTCAACTGCCTGCGCCTCGGCCTGGGCCATGTCCTGCCGGCGGGCCTGCCGGCGCCGCTGCGCTGCTGGCGCTCAGCCGAGATGGCCAGCCAGCCCGACGGCCTGCACGACGCCTATGCCGGCCACCCCGGCTGCAGCGAGCCGGAGGTGGTGGCGGGCAGCGGTCACCTCGGCGTGCTCGACAGCCCGTTGCTGCACGCCCGGCTGGTGGCCGCCCTCAGCGAGACAGCACCGCCGGCAGGGCGGCAGCCTGCCTGAGCCGGGCGGTGCGCAGGCGGGCCTGGCGCTTCTTCCACCACAGGTAGATGCCCGTGCCGGACAGCCCCACCACCACCGCGCCCAGCAGGCAGACGAAGATCCGGTAAGGCAGCCCCCACACATGGCCCATGTGCAGCGCCCCCATCCAGTTGCTGACGGTGTTGCCGGTGGCGCCGCCGGTGGGCAGCCAGTGCGCCAGTGCGGCCCCGCTGTCGGCATCGACCAGCACCGCGGTGTTGCCGGTGTCGCTGCGCAGGTCGGCGCTGCTGTGCGCCATGTACATGTAGGTGCGCTGCTCGGGGTTGTGGGTGAGCCGCTCCTCGAAGTGCAGCTGCAGGTCGTGGCGGACGGCCAGCTCCTTCATGGCGAGCCGGGCGGCCGCCAGGGCCTGTGGCCAGTCCAGCGCCACCGGCCCGCTGGCCGGCGGGCGCGGCGGCAGCTCGCGCCAGCTGTCGTCGAACTCGAAGGCCAGCGCCATCACCGGCTGCCACACATAGGGCCGCAGGTTGAACATCACGCTCGACCAGGCGAACACGAACAGCACCGCCCACAGCCACAGGCCGCCGGCGCGGTGCAGGTCGAGGATGCGGCGGAAGGTGCCGGCCAGGCGCTTGATGGACCAGGCCGTGCGCCAGGCGCGCCACCAGGCCGCCGAGCCCGGATGGCGCGAGGCCGGCAGCGTGACCCAGGCGCCCACGAAGCAGTCGAGCGTCCACAGCACCGCCACCAGGCCCATCACCAGCTGGCCCCAGGGCGTGGGCAGCGCCAGCACGCAGTGCAGCTCGAAGATGAAGGGCATGATGTACTCGCGCCCCCAGTGCAGGCCACGCGCGTCGCGCCGGCCCAGCACTTCGCCGGTGTAGGGGTTGGCATACACCTCGTCGTAGCCGGGCGGCGGCTGGCCGGGGGCGGCATCCACGTACAGCTGGGTGGAGGCGCCGGGGCGGGTCTTGAGCGTCACGCCCGAGACCTGCACGGCCGGCCCCAGCTGGGCCGCCACCCGCTCGCGCAGCACCAGCGGGTCGAGCGCCGCCATGCCGGGGCGTGGCGGCGCGGCATGGTGCAGCTCGGGCGCGAGCCAGGCGTCCAGCTCGTGCTCGAAGGCCAGCAGGCTGCCGGTCAGGCCGGTCAGCACCAGGAACAGCGCGGTCGTCAGCCCCAGCCAGCGGTGCAGCGCCACCAGCGCGGCCCGTGCCTTCATGGCTTACCAGCGGTAGGACAGCGTGAGCGTGCCGCGCCGGCCGTAGCCGTACTTGCAGCCGTCGGCAAAGTAGCCGCAGGTGGAGACATAGGTCTTGTCGAACAGGTTGCTCACATTGAGCGCCAGCCGCCAGTCGCCGGTGGTTTGCAGCAGGCGGGCCACGTTCACCTCGACCGCCGCATCCACCAGCGTGTGGCTGGGCACGCGGAGGGTCTCCTCCTCGTCACCATAGCTGGAGCCGACATGGCGCACGCCGCCCGACAGCTTCAGGCCGGGCACGTCCGCCACCCGCCAGCTGGCCCACACGGAGGCCATGCTCTTCGGGCTGGCGCTGGGCCGGTGGCCGCGCTCGGGGCCGGTGCTGCGGGTCACTTCCAGGTCGTTGTAGGCATAGCTCGCCACCAGGTCGAGGCTGCGCATCAGGGTCGCCTTGGCCTCCAGCTCCAGGCCGCGGGAGCGCACCTCGCCGCGCTGCACCTGCTCGCCCAGGTTGACCGGGTCGGCCACCAGCACGTTCTGGCGCCGCAGGTCGTAGACCGAGGCCAGCAGCGAGAAGTCCTGCTCCGCCGGCTGGTAGCGCACGCCGACCTCGAACTGCTCGCCCTTCTCGGGGTCGAAGCGGCGGCCCGCCGCGTCGCTGCCCACCTGCGGCGAGAAGGAGCGGGCATAGCCCGCATATGGCGCCCAGCCGCCGTCGGCCAGGTAGACCACGCCGGTGCGCCAGGTGAAGGCATGGTCGCGCTGGGGATCGTCCTGGCGGCTGGCCAGGTCGGTCTCGTTGGAGCGGGTGGTGTCGTAGCGGCCGCCCACCGTCCAGGCAATGCGGTCGTTGAACTTCAGCTGGTCCTGCACGTAGACGCCGGTCTGCGTCAGCGTCTTGCGGGTGTCGTCCGGCGGCGCCTTGCGGCTGACCGGCAAGGGCTGGCCATACACCGGGTGGTAGACGTTGAGCGTGGGGAAGGGCGTGTAGAGCGTGCCCTGGGTGGCGCGCAGGCGCTGGTGGTCCAGGCCGAACAGCAGGGTCTGCTGCAGGCCGTCGCCGCGCAGCGTCCATTGCGCCTGGTTGTCCAGCACCACATTGCGCACCCGCTCGCGGCCCTGGCCGGCCAGGCGGTCGATGGTCACGCCGTCATCGTGCAGGCCGGCATGGTAGGTGGAGTTGAACAGCGTGTCCTGGTTCATCACCCGCAGGTTCTGCCGCAGCGTCCAGTCCTCGCCCAGGCGGTGCTCGAACTGGTAGCCGATGGAGGTCTGCTCCTGGTCGAAGCGCTCGAAGCCCGGCTCGCCCACGAAGCGCTCGGTCGGCACCTTGCCCTCCACGCCCGGCACCAGCGTGCCGACCCGCGGCAGCGACTGGTAGCCCTGGCCGCGCTCGTTCTTCTGGTAGCTGGCCAGCAGCGTCAGGCTGGTGGCGGCCGACGGCCGCCAGGTGAGGGCAGGGGCGATGTAGAGGCGGTCGTCCTTCACATGGTCGACCTCGGTGTCGGCGTCGCGCACCAGGGCATTGAGGCGGTAGCTCCATTCGGGGGCCGCAGCCAGCGGCCCGCCCACGTCCACCGCGGCCTGCTTGCGGCCGTGGTTGCCCAGCTGCAGCTGCACCTCGTGGTGGGCCACCGGCTGCGGCCGCTTGCTGACCAGGTTGAGCATGCCGCCGGCATCGCCCTGCCCGTACAGCACCGAGGCCGGCCCGCGCAGCACCTCGATGCGCTCCAGTCCCCACGGCTCGATGACGATGCCGCCCTGGCCGCCGAAGGCATGGTCGCGCAGCCCGTCGCGGAAGGCCGAGCGGCCGCCGCCGAAGCCGCGGATGGTCGCCACGTCGGCGCGCGGGTCGGGCCCGTTGGCCTCGGCCATCACGCCGGCGGTGTAGCGCAGCGCGTCGCCCACCGACTGCACGTTCTGCGCGTCCATCTGGTCGCGCGTGACCACCGAGATCGACTGCGGCGTCTCGGCGATCGGCGTGTCGGTCTTGGTGGCGGTGGCGCTGCGGCGGGCGACGTAGCCGCGCACCGGGCCGGTGGCGGTTTCCGCCTCGCGGCGGGCCGTCACGCGCACGGCCGGCAGGCTGGCTTCCTTCGCCGTGTCGGTCGCCTGGGGCGCTTGTTGTGCGCGTGCCGCGCCCACCAGCGACAGGCCCAGCAGGGCCAGGTGCAGTGAACGCGCGAGCCGGGTGCGCGGGAAGGGGAAGGCGGCCTGGGAAGCTTGCATGGCAGTCAGGAAAGAACGGGTTGAGGAATCAGAGGTGCAGCGCCTCGGGCTGCGGATGGGGGGCGGGCCGGCGGTGCGCCAGCAGGCTGTGGCCGATCTCCTGCGTGCGCACGGCCGTCACCGACAGCAGCGTGTCGCTCAGGCCGTGGCTGGCCTCGCAGGCGCCCTGCAGGTAGATGCCGGGGCGGAAGTGCGGCACCGCCTGTACGCGGTAGTGCCGGTCGACCGTGAAGTCGCCCAGGTAGGGCGCCAGCGGCTGCAGCAGGCTGCGGTGGCGGTCGCGCTCGTAGCCGGTGCCCAGCACCACCGCGTCATAGCGCTCGGTGCTTTCGCGCTGGGTGTCGAAGTCGAGCAGGGTCAGGTGGATGCCGTCGGCCGCCGCGCGTGCGCTGCGCACCTCATGGCGGCGCAGGAAGCGATGGCGGTGGCGGCCGGTGACGCGCTGCTGGTAGAACAGGTCGAACAGCTGCTCCAGCAGCGCCAGGTCGGGCGCGGCGTAGTTGGTGCGCGAGAACTCCTCCAGCAGCTCGGCCCGCTCGGCCGGCGGGCGGCCGTACACGTAGTCGGTGAACTCAGGGTCGAAGATGCCGTTGACGAAGGGGCTGTCGTCCGAGGGCTTGATGGCGCGCGCGCGCATCAGCAGGTCCACCTGCGCTTGGGCCGAGCGCTTGTTCAGGTCGAGGAAGACCTCGGTCGCGCTCTGGCCGGCGCCGACCACCGCGATGCGCCGGGCCGCGTCGTGCGCGCCGATGCGCGCCAGGTAGTGATGGGTGTGGAAGACCCGCGCGTCGCCGCGCAGCGGCTGGAAGCAGTCGGGCACCTTGGGCACGCCGCCGACGCCCACCACCAGGTTGCGAGCCAGCCGCTCGTGGACCACGCCGTCGGCATCGCGCGAGCGCACCCGCAGCAGCGCCACCTCGTTGCCGCGCTTGTCGGGCAGCACCTCCAGCACCTCTTCGCCGTAGGCGCAGCGGTCCTCGAAATGCGAGGCGGCCCAGGCCAGGTAGTCGTTGAACTCGTGGCGGCTGGGGAAGAAGGTCTTCAGGTTGATGAAGTCCTGCAGCCGCCGCTTCTCGTGCAGGTAGTTCACGAAGGTGAAGCGGCTGCAGGGGTTGCGCAGCGTCGCCAGGTCCTTCAGGTAGGAGATCTGCATGTGCGTGCCGTCGAGCAGCATGTGCGGGTGCCAGGCAAAGCCCGGCTGCTTCTCGATGAAGAAGGCATCCAGCGCCGGCTCGCCGGCGGCGCGCGCCTCCTCCAGCGCGATGGCCAGCGCGACGTTGGACGGGCCGAAGCCGATGCCGATCAGGTCGTGGACGACGGGGTTCATGGGGTCACCTCCAGGCTCATGCTTGCTGCGGGGAAACGGCGTCCGGCTGCGGTTCCTCGCGCGGCAGCCACAGCCGCTCGCCGAAGTAGCGCTCGCGCAGCATGGAGATCAGCAGGGCCCGCTTGTGCGGGAAGTCGAACTCCTTGACCTTGGCGTAGCCGGACTTGTCGAGGTTGCGGATCTGCTGGACATGGTCGGCACGCGGCTCGCCCACCACGCGCTGGGTGCGCGGGTCGTCCAGGAAGAGGTAGTGCGTGATCGAGGTCAGCCAGGCCGTGGCATAGGCCTTGCCGCGGAAGGCCGCCTCGCCCACCAGCACATGCCAGCCACGGTCGTGGTCGCCGACGTCGTAGAACGGCGCGATGCGGTTCTCCTTGGCCCAGTAGACCTCGAAGTAGGCGAAGGGCTCGCCGTCGATGCAGGCGATCAACGACGTCATGTGCGGGTCGTCGGCGATGCCCTGCAGGTAGGCGCGGTGCTGCTCCAGGCTGCCGGCCTCCTGCCAGAAGCGCACCACCACCGGGTCGTTCATCCAGCGGTTGAAGCGCGGCAGGTCGGCCTCCAGCTCCAGCGTGCGGAAGGAGAAGGTGCGGCCCAGCCAGGGGATGTGGCGCTGGTACACCACCCCCTGCGGCTTCGGCGGGCGCTGCGGATGGCGGCGGCCCTGGGTGAGCACATGGCGCAGCGCAAAGGGTGTGCTGACGGTGGGCAGCCACATGCGCGCCTGCTGCCAGAACAGCTCGCGGTCGACGGTCGTGATGCCGCCCTGCCGCAGCACGGCCCCGCTGCCGAGCAGCTCGGCGGCGATGGCCGGCGCCTGCAGCACCAGGCCGCGCGCCTGCGGGTGCAGCGACAAGGCGGCTTCCACGGCGGCCAGCAGGTGCCCGGTGTCCGGGGTGCCGGCGCAGGGCGCCTGCGCCTGCAGCGTCAGGCCGCCGTCGCCGTTCGGCTGCATCGTCCAGCGCGATGCCGGCGCCTGCGGTCCGCGGCGGGCCAGCAGCACCTGGCCATCGCGCAGCACCTCGACCGGCTGGCCGTCGGGATGCGAGATGAAGGGCGCGTCCGGCGCGGGTCCTCGTACTTCCTGTGGCGACATGGGCGCTCCTGTGGCGGTTGGAGAATCGGATGGGGGGCGGGGCGGCGCCCGCCTGCGCGGCGCGTCGCCCCCTGCTGCAGAACAAGACGAACGGCCTGTCGAAACGTTCAGTCGTGGCGCCGCCGGCCGGGCGCTGAACAGCGCGGCCGCCGGGCCGTCATCAAGGCAGGCCCGCCGCCACGCGGCGGCGGCGCGACGACGACCACCACGAGGACACATGCATGCGAGTTGACAGCAGGGCAAGGCCGGCGGCCGGCCGGACCCCCCCTAGCGCCCGGGCCGGGCTCGTCCTGGCCAGCGCCCTGGCGGCCATCGCCGCCAGCGGGCCGGCGCACGCCCGGCCCGCCGGGTCCAACGCCGTCGTGGAGCTGCGCCGCACCACCGACGGTGTTCCCCATGTGCGGGCGACGTCCTGGCACGGCCTGGGCCTGGGGGTGGGCTATGCGCAGGCGCAGGATGCCCTGTGCACGCTGGCCGACGGCTTTCTCACCTACGAGGGCCGGCGCTCCGCCCACTTCGGGCCCGAGGCCCGGCCGCCGCACGACTCGATGCTTGGCCGGCCCACCAACCTGGAGCTGGACATCTTCTTCCGCGGCTTCGCCGACGCCGACATGCTCGCGCGCCAGCGCGCCGCCCAGCCGCCCGCCCTGCAGCAGCTGGTGCAGGGCTACGCGGCCGGCTACAACCGCTACCTGCGCGAGGCGCGTGGCGCTGCGCCCGGCGCGGCGGCCCGCAGCTGCCTGAACGAGCCGTGGGTGCGCGAGATCAGCGCCGACGATGTGTACCGGCGCTTCTACGCCGCACAGATCGGTGCCGGCTATGCGCGCTTCATTCCCCAGATCGTCAAGGCCCGGCCGGCGCCTGTCGCGGCGACCGCCGTCCCCCGGGCAGCCGGCGAGCGGCCCGTCTGGTTGGTGCCGGGCGTCGGCCGCCAGGCCGGCCTGGGCAGCAATGCGCTGGCCTTTGGCCGCGCCGCCACCGGCGAGGACGGCGGTGTGCTGCTGGGCAACCCGCACTGGTACTGGGGCGGGCCCGACCGCTTCTACCAGATGCACCTGACGCTGCCGGGCCAGCTCGATGTGGCCGGCGTGGCCTTCCTCGGCGTGCCGGTGGTCATGATCGGCTTCAACGACCAGGTGGCGTGGAGCCACACCGTCTCGGCCGCCCGCCGCTTCGGCCTGTTCGACCTCACGCTCGATGCCGCCGATGCCACCCGCTACCAGGTGGACGGCGTGACCGCAGCCATGCAGGCCCGCACGGTCGCGGTGGAGGTGCGGGGCGCCGACGGCCGGCTGTCCACCGTCACGCGCACCCTCTACCGCAGCCGCCAGGGGCCGGTGGTCGACCTCGGCGCCTGGCATCCGGCGCTGGGCTGGGCGGGCGGGCATGCGGTGGCGCTGCGCGACGCCAATGCCGAGAACTTCCGCGTCTTCCGCAACTACCTGGCCTGGAACCAGGCCCGCTCGCTGGAGGACTTCATCGCCATCCAGCGGCGTGAGGCGGCGCTGCCCTGGGTCAACACCCTCGCCATCGGCCGCGGCGACCCGCGCGCCTGGTATGCCGACCTCGGTGTGGTGCCGGCGACGCCGGACGCCTTGCGCGCCGCCTGCGCCACCCCGCTGTCGCGCGGCTTCGCCGCTCTCGACGGCGTCACCCCCTTCCTCGACGGCAGCCGCAGTGCCTGCGACTGGCAACATGACGCGGCCGCGGTGCAACCCGGCACCCTC
This sequence comes from Eleftheria terrae, assembly GCF_030419005.1. Classification (NCBI taxonomy): domain Bacteria; kingdom Pseudomonadati; phylum Pseudomonadota; class Betaproteobacteria; order Burkholderiales; genus Eleftheria; species Eleftheria terrae. The sequence goes on along the minus strand of NZ_CP106952.1, from coordinate 275,950 downwards.
CCGGCCGCCGCCCTGCCGACGCTGCTGCGCGAGGACTATGTGGCCAACATGAACGACAGCTACTGGCTCGGCAACCCGCAGCAGCCGCTGGAGGGCTTCCCGGCGGTGCTCGGCGGCGAGCGCCAGGCCCTGTCGCTGCGCGGCCGCCAGGGCCACCGGCTGGCCGAACGGCTGATGCGCTCGGCCGGTGGCTCGTCGCTGCGGCTCAGCCAGGCGCTGATGCGCGAGTCGCTGGCGGCCCGCTCGCATTCAGCCGAGCTGTTCAAGGACGAGCTGCTCGACGCCGCCTGCGGTGCACCCGCGCTCGCCGCCGCGTGCCAGGTGCTGCGCAGCTGGCCCGGCACGGCACAGGCGCAGGACCGCGGTGCGCTGCTGTGGGACGCCTTCTGGGAGCAGCTCGAGAAGACGGTGCCGCCGCAGCAGCTCTGGCGGGTGCCGTTCTCGGCCGCTGCGCCGCTGGACACGCCGCGCGACCCGGATGGCAGCGATCCCCGTGTCGCGCAGGCGCTGGAGGCCGCGCAGCGGTCCCTGGCCGACCGCGGCGTGGCGCTTGATGCCCCGGTCGGCCAGCAGCGCCTGGTGCGCAGCGGCGGCCGCGAGGTGCCGCTCTACGGCGCCTGCCAGGCGGGCGGCTATTTCGCGGTGGCCTGCAACTACGACGGCAGCTGGCGCATGGGGCCCGACTCCATCGGCAACACCTACCTGCAGGGGGTGCGCTTCGGCCACCACGGCGTCGAGGCCCACACCCTGCTGGCCCACGGCCAGGACGAGGCCGCGGTGGACAACGGCCCCGGCGAGGCCCCGGTGCTGCGCTATGCACGCAAGGACTGGCTGGCCTTCCCGTTCCGCGAGGAGGAGATCGCCCGCGACCCGGGCCTCACCCGCCTGCTGCTGCAGCCGTGAGCCGGCGGTACTGCGGCGCCAGCGGGCAGGCGACGCAGTAGCCTTCACCGGGCAGCAGGTAATAGAGGCAGCACTGCCGGTGCAGCGTGAGGCGGGTGGCGCCGCCGGGCGCCTCCTGCAGCACCTGGCGGGCGCGGCTGTAGAGCGGGTTGGCCCGGCCGTCCGGCCAGGCCGGCTGCTCGAGCAGCCGCTCGCGGTCGCGCGCCACCGCGTCGGCTTGCCGGCTCAGCAGCAGGCCCTGCTCGAAGATGCTGTCGAGGTAGCGGGCGGCATTGCCCCACAGGATCTTGGCCGGCAGGCGGGCCCGCCGGCCGACCGCCTCGAACAGCGGCGCCAGGTGCTGCCACAGCAGCGCCTCGTAGCACGCGGAGCTGTCGCCCTGCGGGCAGGGCCGGCCGCTGTCGGCCACATGGAAGCGGCGCGCTTCGCCGTCGGCATCGAATTCCACCCACATCTGTCCCGGCTGCACCGCGAAGGCATGCCGCAGCAGGCTGGCCGCGGCGACCACCGGCGGCAGCAGCGCCCACAGGTAGTGCAGGCTCCAGGCCGAGGCCACCGGCCGCAGGTCGGTGCTGCCGAGATGGGCGGCATGGCGTTGCAGCAGCTCGTCCAGCACCTCGGGCCCGGCCAGCAGCTGGCTCACCGGCAGCGCATGGGGCGGCGGGCAGGGCGAGCAGGCCAGGCTCTCGCCATAGGCGGCCCAGGGGCCGCGGAAGATGGGCTCCAGGATCGGGATCATCGCGGGCCGCCCGGGCGGGCGGGGGCAGGCAGGGGAGATATGGCGGTCATGCCTGCAAGACGATCCAGGCCGGCGCACATTCAGCGCGGCAAGCGGCCCGGCCTGAACAGGGGCGGCGCCGGATCGTCAGTAGGGCATGTGCTCCCTCCCTGCCGCCTTAACGCGAGGTGCGTCTTGCTGTCCTATCTGATCCGTCAATCCCGCCGGCTGCTGCTGGCCGCCAGCCTCGCCAGCCTCACCTCGGGCGCCAGCAGCGTGCTGCTGCTGGCGCAGATCAACACCGCGCTCACCGCGCCGGAGTCGCAGCGCCGCGGCCTGGCGTTGGTCTTCGCCGCGGTGGCGCTGCTCACCATGCTGAGCCACATGGCGTCGTCGGTGCTGTTCGAGCGCCTCGGCCAGCGTGCGCATGCCGAGCTGCGGCGCTTCATCTCCGCGCGCGTCCTGGCCACCGACTACCGGCGGCTGGAGGAGCTGGGCACCGCCCGCGTGCAGTCCGCCTTGTCGGAGCACAGCGCGCGGGTGGCCGAGTTTTTCGTCAGCGCCCCCACCATCCTGGTCAACGGCATGGTGGTGGCCGGTTGCCTGGCCTACATGGCCTGGCTGTCGTGGTCGGTGTTCGCGGTCGCGGTGGTGGTGATCGGGCTCGGCTCGCTCGGCTACCACCTGGCCCACCTGCGGGCCATCCGCCACCTGGACGAAGCCTCGCGCGAGCAGGACCGGCTGTTTGGCCATTTCCGCTCGCTGGTCGAGGGCGCGAAGGAGCTGCGCCTGCACCGCCAGAAGCGCGAGCGCTTCGCCGGCGAGGTGCTGGGCGGCTCCATCGAGACGGTGCGCCGCCAGCGCACCCTGGGCATGTCCATCTTCCTGGTCTCGGCCAGCTGGGGCAGCTTCCTCATCTATGCCTTCATCGGGCTGGTGCTGTTCGTGCTGGTCGGCGACGTGCCGGATCGGGCCCGCATCATGACCGGCTTCGCACTGGTCTTCCTCTACATGATCACGCCGCTCGAGGCGCTGCTGGTCAACCTGCCGCGGGCCAACCTGGCGCGGGTGTCGGCGGCCCGCATCGACGAGATCACCCGCGAGATGCCGGAAGCCGGCGACGCCGCCTGCGCGATGCCGCCGCGCACCCTGGGCAGCCTGGTGCTCGACGGTGTGCAGCACCGCTACTACCACGAGGGCAGCGACGACTTCTTCTCGCTGGGCCCGATCTCGCTCAGCTTCGAGCCGGCGCAGATCACCTTCCTGGTGGGTGGCAACGGCAGCGGCAAGACCTCGCTGGCCAAGCTGCTGGTGGGGCTGTACCGCCCCGAGTCCGGCCGCATCCTGTTCAACGGCGAGCCGGTGGACGAAGCCGGGCTGGACCGGTACCGGCAGGGCTTCTCCGCCATCTTCTCCGACTTCCATTTGTTCGACCGCCTGCTGGACGCCCCCAGCAGCGACCTCGACGCCCGCGGCAACCGCCTGATCGCCCGGCTGCACCTGCAGCACAAGGTGCAGGTGCGCGACGGCGCCTTCACCACCCGGGCGCTGTCGCAGGGCCAGCGCAAGCGCCTGGCGCTGGTGGTGGCCTACCTGGAGGACCGCGACTTCCTGGTGTTCGACGAATGGGCCGCCGACCAGGACCCGGTGTTCAAGGACGTGTTCTACCGCGAGGTGCTGCCCGAGCTGCGCGCCATGGGCAAGACGGTGCTCGTGATCTCGCACGACGACCGCTACTTCCACCTGGCCGACCGGGTGGTGCGGCTGGAAGAGGGGCAGGTGGTGTCGGTGGAGGTGCCGCAGGCGCTGCAGGCACAAGAGCAGGCCGCGGCCTGAGGTGGGTCGGCGGCGCGTCCCTGCCGGCCGGCCCGTCGCTGCCGTCAGGGGCGTCGCTGCCTGTCGCCCCGGGGCCGGTCGCCCAATTCGATGGGCAGCGTCCGCACCGGCTGCTCCCCGGCGGACAGCCGGCCCACCAGGTCGGCCAGGTGGCTGGCCAGCGACGGCGGCACCACATGCGGCGCACCCTGCTGCAACTCGTCCACGCTCCACCAGCGGAGCGTGCGGACCACCGCTCGTTCCGCGTCCGTGAGGCCGGCACTGCACCAGTCGGTGCGCCGGGTCCGCACCAGCACGAAGGTTTCGTGGTGCAGCATGGCCACGCCGTCGCGGTCCATGAGGTGTTCGCCCTGCCAGACGCAGGGCCCCCAGTCGAGGTCGGCATCAGTGAAGCCGGTTTCCTCCAGCGCCTCGCGCCGCGCCGCCGCACGCAGCGTTTCGCCGGGCTCGATGCCGCCGCCCACCGTGCACCAGAAACTGCGGTCGGGCAGCACGACCTGCATCAGCAGCAGTTCCTGGCGCTCGTTCAACAGGATCAGGCGCACCGTGCGCCGTACCGGCGCGCCGCGGTGGGGAGGCATCATGGCGGGCGAATCAACCATCGGTGCCCGCATTCTGCCGGTGCTCAGCACAGCGGGAGGACGCGGCGGCGACGGGGCGCCCGGCGCTGTGGATCCTGCGTGTGCTCCCCCGGGAGCGGGCCACAGCGAAAATGCAGGGGTGAAGCTCACTGCCATGGCCTGGCTGCGTCGCGTCCTGAAGCGCCCGCTCGACGCCAGGGACGACACCTGCTGGAACGTCATCGTCGACGACGAGCCGCTGGCGCGGCTGGTCGACCCCGAACCCGACGACATGTTCTGGTGCTCGTTCAAGATCGAGCCGCTGACAGACCCGCCGGACCCGCGCCTGATGGACGACCTGTTCTGGGGCAGCGACGCCTGGTACCTGGTGGGCACCACCACGCAGCGCCCGGCGCGCCGGGCGCTGGCCTCGATGCGCGGCATCGACCAGGAGCGGCGCCGCGTCACGCTGCGTGGCTGGCGCGCCTGAACGGCAGGCGGGCCCTCCGCAAGTTTGAAACACAATTTGTTTCATTTGCCGCTATCAAGTCAGCCGGCAAAGCGCCGTTTATCTCGGCATCGCACCGGTGAAAGACGCTCAGGCGCCAGTCTGACAACACCGTAGCGGGAAGACCGAGGCAGCGTCCGCCAGGACGCCACACCGACCGCAGTTGGTAACCCTCGATCGCGCGCCCGCTTATTTGTCCAAACACCCCGTCCCTTTGATCACGCCGCAAGGCGCGAGGCGGAGCTTGTTTGGCCATTCATTCAGCACATCAGACTGGAACAGAGAATGAATTCGAGCGTCTACCGTTGGGCCGTGTCTTTCAGCGTCGTCCTGCTTGCAGCATGCGGCGGCGGCTCCGGCACCGAGCAGAGCGAAGTGGCGGCCGGGCAAGACAGCGTGGCCGCGGCCGAGCAGCCGGTGGCCATCGAGGCGGCGGCCCCGCTGCTGCTGCAACCCAACACCACCCCGGTGGAGCGGGCCCAGGCCGTGGCCAGCTACGGCGCGGCGGCGAGCCTGAGCGGCGCGCTGGCGCTGCCGGCGGCCGGCGGCGCCTCGGTCACCGTGACCCCGGTGGCGGGCTCCGACTTCGAAGGCAGCTGGAGCAAGACCGCCCCGGGCTGGAAGATGAACATCTGGGGCAGCCCGGCGGGCACCTTCGAGACCGAGCGCGAGACCCGCAGCGGCTATGTCTACGCCGGCGCCACCTCGCAGCGCTTTCGCATGCTGTCCAGCGGCGGCGGCGGTGGCCACCTGACCTTCCCGTTCGCCTTCAAGAAGGGCCGGGCCTACCGCGCCAGCGCCTATGTGCGCTCGGACGGCAATGCCTCGGTGGAACTGCTGATCCGCCGCGACGCCCACCCCTGGGACGCGGCAGCCGCCAAGACCGTGCAGGTCGGCACCAGCTGGCAGAAGATCGAGATCCAGGGCACCTATGTCGGCGACGTGCTGGGCACCCTGCGGGTGAACTCCAAGACGGCCGGCGCCAACGTGTGGATCGACAACATGAGCATTGCCGAGGTCGACTACAACGAGATGGCCCCCGTCAGCAAGGCCGCGGCCCCGGACACCCTGTTCGGCGTGCACGTGAACAAGCTGGGCGAGCACTCCAACTGGCCGACGCTGGGCCAGGGCATCGTGCGGCTGTGGAACACCGGCACCACCTGGGCCGACCTGGAGCGCGCCAACAACGTGTGGGACTGGAGCGGTGGCCACGGCCTGCGCCTGGACATGTACGTGGACTACGTGCGCCGCAACGGTGGCCAGATGCTGTACACCCTGGGCCAGACGCCGACCTGGGCCTCGGCCAACCCCAGCTCGGTGGGCCAGTACGGCATGGGCGCCAACATGCACCCGGCCAACATGGACGACTGGCGCGACTATGTGCGCACCATCGCCCGCCGCTACGCCGGCAAGATCAAGTACTACGAGCTGTGGAACGAGCCGGACTTCTCGGGCACCTACAAGGGCACGATGGAGAAGATGGTGGAGATGGCCCGCATCGCGCACCAGGAGATCAAGGCCGCCGACGCCACCGCCGTGCTGGTGTCCCCCGGCCTGACGCTGGGCCAGGGCTACCCGTGGCTGGACCGCTTCCTGGAGCTCGGTGGCGGCCAGTGGGTGGACCACATCGGCTTCCACTTCTACTACAACAACAAGCCCGAGCTGCTGGGCTCGCAGATCCAGAACGTGCGTGAAGTGATGCGCAACCACGGTGTGGAGAACAAGCCGCTGTGGAACACCGAAGGCGCCTTCATCTGCGACCCCTCGTTCCAGCAGTGCTCGACCTGGGAAGCCACCGCCGCCGAGAAGAACAGCGTCAATGCACGCGCCCTGATGATGATGTGGGGCAAGGGCATCAGCAACTTCAACTACTACTACTGGGAACGCAGCAAGGAAGGCGCCGGCTCGCGCATGGTGGAAGCCGACTACCGCACGCCGACCGCCGCGGCCACCTCCTACGCCGAAGCCATCCGCTGGGTCAAGGGTGCCAGCCTGGTCGACTCCTACCAGGTGAACCACAACGTGTACGTGTTCCGTGCCACCCGCGGCGGCGAGAGCTTCGTGATCGCCTGGGCCACCACGCCGAACACGGTGGTGTCGCTGCCGGCCGAGTGGGGCGTGTCCAAGGTGCGCACCCTGGCTGGCCAGGAAAGCGGCATCTCCGCCGCCACCGTCACCCTGGGCCTGGAGCCGGTGCTGCTGAAGTAAGGCGCTCGCCGCCGGTCCCGGCCCCGCAAGGGGCGGCACCGACCGCCTGCCCAGCCTGCATGACGAAGGTCATGCAGGCTTTTTTGTGCTTGAAGTGCCGAGGGAGGGCGGTGACGCGCCGGGTCCGCAGACCGGCGGCATGCCAGCGGTGCCGGCGAGCGAGCAGGCGGTGGCAGCTGCCGTCATGCTGGCACGGGGCCCCGGCGTGGCGCGCTGCCTGCACTGCGCCTGGGTGCTGCCGCCGGTCGCGGCATGCTGAACCCGGTCGTGAATCGCTCGGCTCCGTCGTTGCCCAGCCGCCGGCAGGCAGGCGTGAACCGCTCCACCCGCCGGCTGCTGCGCAGGCCAGGGCGGTGCTTCCCGGCCCGCCCGCGCCACCGCCTGCGAACACCCCGGCGATGGGGTGCAAAGCGCCAGCAGCGCCCGGCCGCTCAGGGCGCCCAGGCGGCTTCTACCGCCCAGCGCGTGTCGGCCTCATGGCCGCCTGCCCCGTTCCACGGCTCGCCGCCCAAGCCGTCCGAGATGTACACCGCCGCTGCATAGTGGCGCAGCCAGCGGTTGGGGAAGTTGTATGCCGCCAGGCGCACGCCCGCGGCGCCATTGCCGGTGGCGTGCGCGCAGAAGGTGGCATCGTCCCGGTACTGCGCCGTGTGCTGCAGCGGATCGCGGCGCACCCGCGAGTGCATGTGGCGCAGGTACTCGCCCGGGAAGTTGCGCGACTCGAAGGAGTAGCAGCTTGGGTCCGCCAGCCCGGCGACGATGCGCCAGGACGCATCCTGCTTCAACAGCGCGTCGCTGTCGGCCGTGACGACCTCGGTATGGGCCAGGCCGTCGAGATGGCGCAGGTAGCGGTTGTCAAAGTTCGGGGTCAGCACCCGCAGGGACTGCAGCTGCCCGAGCGGCAGCATCACGCTGCTGCGCCACCAGCCCGGCCCCGGCGCCCAGGACGCATCGGCCCTGAACAGCGCATGGTCCTCGAGGGGATGCAGCCAGACCTCGCTGTACAGGTGGCGGATGAAGTGCCCCGGCTGGTTCTTGGATTCCAGCGACACGCCACCCCCGCCGTCGAGTGCCGGCCGGGGGCAGAAGGTCGCGTCCTGCCGGAACGCTTCGCTGCCATCGCTGGGGTCGATGCGCAGGCGCGCACCGGCATGCCGGAGGTACTGCCCCGGCTGGTGGATCGACTCCAGCGACAGGCAGCGGTGGTCGGCGAGGCCCGCCACCACTTTCCAGGACGCATCCTTCTTCAGCGACTCCGCGCTGCTGGCGTCCACCAGCTCGGTGTAGCCGAGGCCGGCAGCCTGCCGCAGGTAGCGGTTGCCCACCCCGGGCGTGACGGTGCGCAAGGAGTACGAACTGCCCAGGCGCAGGTAGGGCACCCCCTGCAGCAGGGCCTCGTGCGCGGCCTTCACCGCGGCGAAGTCCATCTTCCTGACCTTGCGGTCGTAGGTGACGAAGCCGTTGAGCTCGTCCTCGACGTCGCTGGTCTCGGTGTAGACCGCGGCGCTCAGGCCCCGGGAGGCCGCCAGCTCGCGCAGGGTGTCCACCTGGTCCAGGTAGGCCCGGGTCAGGCTCGAGGCATCGGGATAGAGGGTGTAGCAGCAGGTGGACGCCGGGTTCCACATGTGCCCCTCGGTGCGCAAGCCGTTGCCGCCGAACTCGCCAAGCACCGCGATGCGCCCCGGCTGCCAGGCGGGCGCCGACGGGCCGGGATAGTCATGCAGGTCGATGAGGTCACCCACGCCCTGGTCGCCCGGGGCGAAGTTGATGCCGGAATGCGTGTTGATGAGGCGGCTCGGGTCCCAGCTCCTGAACTGCTGCGCCATGCGCACCATGTCGAAGTCGCCCCAGCTTTCATTGAAGATCACCCAGCTCACGACCGCGGGCGAAGAGCGGTGCTCGTCGACGATCTCTCGGGCGGCGGCTTCGAAGCGCGCGCGAGCCGCCGGTTGCGACTCGGCGTCCCAGGCCTGCGGCATGTCCTGCCAGACCAGCAGGCCCAGCTTGTCGGCCCAGTAGAACCAGCGCTGCGGCTCCACCTTGATGTGCTTGCGCACCATGTTGAAGCCGAGTTCCTTGGCCAGCAGCAGGTCCGACTTCAGCGCCTCGTCGGTGGGTGCGGTGTACAGGCCGTCGGGCCAGAAACCCTGGTCGAGCGGGCCGTACTGGAACACATGGCGGCCGTTCAGCAAGGGCCGCGGCACGCCGCCCACCGTGCCGACCTCGATCGAGCGCATGCCGAAGTAGCTGCCCACCCGGTCCACCACCGCGCCGCCGCGCCGCAGGGTGACCTGCAAGTCGTAGAGAAACGGTTGCTCGGGCGACCAGAGCGTGGCGTTCGGTATCGGCAGGCTGAACTCGACGCCGCCGCGCACGCTGGCACTGCTGACGCGGGTGCCGCCGGAGAACGCCACCGCCTCGACCGTGTGGCCGGCCAGGCCTTCGCCCACCACGCGCAGGCGCAGCTGGCTGTTGGCCAGGTCCGGCGTCAGGTCCAGCCGCGTGATGTGGGGCGCCTCCACCGGCTCCAGCCAGACGGTCTGCCAGATCCCCGAACTCGGCGTGTAGAAGATCCCGCCCGGGTTGAGCGTCTGCTTGCCCACCATGTCGTCGCCGGTGGTGGGGTCGAACACACCCACCACCAGGTCGTTGTTGCCGCGGCGCAGGTAGGGCGTGATGTCGAAGCTGAAGGCGTCGTAGCCGCCGACGTGCTGGCCCACCTTGCGCCCGTTCACGTAGACGGTGGCCTTGCGGTCGACGGCACCGAAATTGAGCAGGATGCGCTTGCCACTCCAGGCGGGCGGCACCTGGAAGGCGCGGCGGTACCAGAGGTTGCGCTCGTTCATGCGCTGGATGCCGGACAGGTAGGACTCGACCGGAAACGGCACCAGCACCTGCTCGGGCTGCGCCGGGAAGGCCGGCGCCGCCTCCGGCGTGTTGTCCGCATCCGGCGCGGCGGCGCCGCCGTGGTAGCTCCACCTGCCGTTGAGGTTGAGCCACTGCGAGCGTGTCATCTGCGGCCGCGGGTACTCGGGCAGCGGCACGGCCGCCCGCAGGGCCGCGTCGGTCCACGGCGTGGTGAGCCGCGCCACCGGTGCGGCGGCCGCTTGCGCCGCCTCCCGCTGCAAGGACGGTGACGCTGCCTGGACGGCGTCGTCCGGCCCGCCACTGCCACCGCCACCACACCCGGCCGCCAGCAGGGGCAGCAGCCATGCAAGTAATCGCCGTCTTATCGAATTCACCGTTGTCTCCTTGTGAAAGTCGGGGAACAGACGCCCGGCCCGCGGCAGCGCTGCACCGGGCAGGGGACGGCTCGCTCCGTCCGCGGAGGTGCCGTCACTAATAGTTTTGCTAATACTAATAATCGACCGCACGCAGATCTTGGTGGTGATGTAAGTGCGCGTATCTCAAGGTGGCGAGGCGGCTCTCCCCGGGGGCTGCCTGCCCAGGCAAGGGCACGGCCTTATCATCGAAAGCCGGACCGCGCCGAGGCTGCGGTCAGACTATTAGTCATAGACAACTGAAGAACTCGGGAACAGAGGACGGGAATGGCAAGAGGAGGCGCGCGCAGCGCAGGCGGAAGGGCCGCCGAGAAGGACCGCAAGGCCGCCGTGCCGGCGGCATCCGGGGCAGCCACCGCGGCGAGCGCGAGCACCGGCACCGCGTCGCCGCGCCGCGTCACGATGACCGATGTCGCGAAGGCGGCAGGGGTGTCGCAGTCCACCGTGTCGCTGGCGCTCAACGATGTGCGTGACATCAGCCTGTCCGAGGAAACCCGCCAGCGGGTGCGCGACACGGCTGAGCGACTCGGCTATCAATTGCCTTCGACGCGGGCCAAGGCCGGCGCCGAGCGCGGGCCGGCGTCCCGCCGAGCGGGCCACTCGCCGCTCATCCTCTACGTGGTGGACGAGATCTCGACCAGCCCGCATCCGGTGGTGTCGGTGGACGGGGCGAGCGATGCCGCCTGGCAGCAGGGCGCCACGGTGGCCGTGACGACCCTGCGTTCCGACAGCGCCCGCGAGAGCGCGGCTCTCGACAGCCTGCTGTCGCACCCCGCCATCGTCGGCGTCATCTACTCGACCATCTTCACGCGGCAGGTGCAGGTTCCCGACCGGCTTGCGGCGGTGCCCACCGTGCTGCTCAATTGCTATGAGGCCGCCCTACCCGCGCCGCCTTCGCCGGGCCGGCGCCCGGCCGGTGAGCCGCCCTTGCCGACGTCCCCGCGCTCCTGCGTCCTGCCGGCGGAAGTGGCGGGCGGGCACAGTGCCACCGAGCACCTGATCGAGGCGGGCCACCGCCGCATTGCCTTCATCAACGGCGAGTCGTGGATGGACGCGGCGCGCGACCGGCTGAAGGGCTACCGTCGCGCACTCGCCAGCCACGACCTGCCCTTCGAGCCGGCGCTGGTGCGGGAGGGCGACTGGCAGGTGGGCAGCGGCTACGAGGCCACGCTGGCGCTCATGCGCCAGCCGCGGCCGCCCACCGCGATCTTCTGCGCCAATGACCTGATGGCCGCGGGCAGCCTCGAAGCGCTGCGCCAACTGCGCCTGGCCGTGCCGCGTGAGGTGTCGGTGATGGGCTACGACGACCAGGAGATTGCCCAGCACACCCACCCGGCCTTGACGACCCTGGTGTTGCCCAACTACGAGATGGGTCGGCTCGCGGTGGAAACGCTGCTGGACGAGCACGGGCAAGCCGCCTCGCGGCACCGCACGCTGAAGGTCGAGGGCCGCCTCGTGGTGCGCGACAGCGTCGGCCCGCCTGGTCGAAAACGCTGACATGCAGGGCGATCCGCGTCATGCCGCAGCGGGTCGCCGCACGCCCGGCCATGGCAGCGGGCTGACTTCCGGCACCCCCGGGCGGTCGCACCGGGTGATAAGCTGCGCCGCCCCAGAAGACACTCCAGGAGATATCGAGCATGCGCAGCCTCGTTCCGATCCTGTGCCTGGCCGCCGCCGGCGTCGCACAGGCCCAGACCCTCAAGTGCGGCAACGACCACGCCCGCACCGGTGACGCCAAGGCCACCATCCTGCAGAAGTGCGGCGAACCGGTGATGAAGGACAGCTTCTGCAAGCCGGCCGAGAAGTCCGGCGTGCCGACCACCGGCGGCACGGTGGTCCAGGTCGGCACTTGTGAAACGGTCGAGGAGTGGACCTACCGCCCGGGCCCCGGCCAGTTCATCACGATGCTGCGCTTCGAGGGCGGCCAGCTGCGCTCCATCAAGTACGGCGACCGCATTCGCTGAAGTGAGTGGCGGGATGGTCCGCGCCATTGCATTGATGTCCGCGACATCAGCGGCGGAACGAACGCTGTGCGGCGGTGGCAGCCGATGATTGCAGTCGCTGCAGTCATCGGCTGCTTGCCGCACGCAGCGTGCGTTGAGCCACAAAGGCCGCGACAGTTGCGCTGTTTGGTGCCCCATATTCGATGAGCTTTAAGGGGGTCTGGGCCAGCCAGAGCGATTGCGCCAGCAGCGTTCGATCTGGAAACTCGACCAGCCCGACCTGAAGCTGAAACACCAAGTCGTTGAGTGAGCCCAAGATGCGCCGACTTGCCGTCTTCCCAATGACCCAAGACTGCATTGCGCGGCGCTCGGCAGTCACCACCTCTGCAGGGAGACTGAGTGACTCAAGCAGAGGCCCCAATGCCTCGGTAAGTCGCTGTACAAGGCTCCGGCCTTCTCTTGCTGGCACCACCACAGGCAGTAAGGTTCGCTCGCTGACGGCCAGCACCACCTGGATTCGTCCGGCACGGACCAGAGTGGCGTACCAGTCGCCAAGGACCGTATCTGGTGGAGCCGACTCCTGCACAGGAGCCGCATTGAGCCTGTCGAGGAGCTTTTGCGTGCAGCGGAAGGTGAACACGGCTCTGGCAGAGAGTTGCAGAAGGGCCAGAGTATGGCGCCTGCCACACGTCTGCTCGTGACGCTTCGACAGTGCCTCATGCGGCAGGCTTCGACCGTCAGTCGTTGATGACGCCCGTCGTTCGGTGGCACGTCCACGGTGCCTGCACTCAGCCTGAAGCGGTCATTCCACACGTCTCGCACACTGCTGCCGGCACCCAGCGCCAATAGTGGCCCCCGGCGTCCGGCATCTGCGGCTTTCGCTGCGACCCTCGCCTGATTCCTGGGTCAATCGGCCCGAACTTCGCGGCCCGAAGTTCCAGGCGGCCGGTGGCCGATGCCATCTCCCGTGCTCGTCGTCTCGCCCGTGTGGCGGCTCGGTGGTCGGTCGGCTCGCCTGTCGCTGGAGAAGACCGCTTGCTGCCCGGCCGTGTGCTGCGGTGCTCGCCGTGTCGATCACCGCGCTGTCCGCCCAAGCGATCGTCCTTTGCTAGCGGCGGCGCGGTGCCCTTCCTTGTGCTCGAAGAACCGGCCTCGTGTCCGCGCCGGCAGGGGCCGCGCCCACCGGGACGGTTCTGGCGGCCGGCGGGGGCCCGATCCGTTCGCTGGCGGTAGCGCGCTGGCGCGCCAAGGTCTTGACCTGCTCCGGCGTCGCCGCCCAGTACGCTTGTGCGGCGGCCGCCCAGCCCGGAGGAGGTCAATGACTCACGGGTTTCCCGCGATTCGGTGGCGTGGGGGCCTGCGTATCCTGCGGCGCAACGTCGTCTTCACGCTTGGGAACCCCGAACATGCTCCCGCCTGACACCCGCTGCGCCGGCGATTCATGAACCCTCGCCATCGCCTGCTCAGTTCGGCCGCCGCAGCGGCCAGGGCCCGCACCCGCTCGGTCGATGCCGACCGCACCGTGGTCGCCTATGTCGGCACCTACCCACCGCGCGGCCAGGGCCTGCATCGCTTCCGGCTGGACCCTGCCAGCGGCGCGCTGCTGCCGCTGGGCATCACCGCCAGCGGCGACAGCCCGACCTGGCTGGCGCTGTCGGCGGACGGCCGGCGGCTCTACACCGCCAATGAGGGCGCCGGCTCGGTGAGCGCCTACGCCGTCGATCCGTGCGACGGCGCACTGCACGGGCTCAACAGCGTGTCCTCGGGCGGGCGGCTGCCGGTGCACCTCAGCCTGCATCCTGGCGGGCGCCACCTGTTCGTGGCCAACTACGGCAGCGGCAGCGTCGCGGTGCTTCCCGTGCTGGACGATGGCCGGGTGGCGCCCCCCTGCGACCTGCAGCAGGACCGGCTCGCGCTCGGTGCTGCCGGCCCGCCGTGGGGCGCGCGGGTGGCTGCGCACGCGCCGCCCGGCAGCTTCGCCATCAGTGGCCACGACGAGCCGCATGCCCACATGGTGCAGAGCGATCCGCAGGGCCGTTTCGTGCTGGCCAACGACCTCGGGCTGGATTGCACCCTGGCCTGGCGCTTCGACGCCGCCGCCGGCCGACTGCACGAGCCGCGCAGCGTGGCCGCTTCGCCGGGGGCGGGGCCGCGGCACTTTGCCTGGCACCCGAACGGCCGCTGGCTTTACTCGCTCAACGAGGAAGCCTCGACACTGGCCGTGCTCGACCATGACCCGGTGACCGGCCAGCTGCAGCCCCAGCGTGAGGTGTCCTGCCTGCCGGCTGGCTACGCCGGCACCAGCTACGCCTCGGGCCTGGTGATGGCGCCGCATGGCCGCTGGCTATGGACGCTGAACCGCCTGCACGACAGCATCGCCACCTTCTCGATCGGCCGCGACGGCCTGCCGGTGCTGGTGGACGAAGCCTGGACGCGCGGCGCCTACCCGCGCAGCTGCCAGCTTGCACCGGGCGGCCGCTTCCTCTACGTCTGCAACCAGCACAGCGACAATCTGACCGTCTTTGCCATCGGCGCGGGGGGGCGCCTGCGTTTCACCGGCGGCTATGTGCCGGTGGGCGCGCCGGCGGTGATCGACTTCCTGGTGCTCGGGCGCTGAACGCCGCTGCGCCGCCGCCCCCAGCGTCGCAGCCCCGGCGCTTGCCACTTCCTCCTTCCGCTTGCCTCTTCCGCCTTGCCATGACCCTGCACGACGACCTGCTCGATCCCCTGCTCGATGCCCGCCACAAAGGCTTTCCGCCGCACAGCCCGCCACTGCGCCGCTCGCAGGTCGGCGCGCAGGGATGGCAGGTGCTGGCCGGCGACCTGCCCCTGCCGCTGGCCGTGATCCGCCGCGACGCACTGGAGCACAACCTGCAGTGGATGCAGCGCTTTGCCAGCGATGCCGGCCTGGTCCTGGCGCCGCATGGCAAGACGACCATGTCGCCCCAGCTGTTCCGGCGGCAGCTGGAGGCCGGCGCCTGGGGGCTCACCTTCGCGACTGTGGGCCAGCTGGGCATTGGCGTCGCGGCCGGTGCACGGCGCTGCATCGTCGCCAACCAGGTGTTCGCGCCGGTGGACCTGCTCGGCATTGCCGCCCTGAAGCGGCAGCATGCCGACCTGAAGGTGATCTTCCTGCTCGACTCCCTCGCGCAGCTGGCGCTGATCGAGGCCACCCATCCCGAAGCGCCCTTCGACGTGCTGATCGAGATCGGTGTGCCCGGTGGCCGCACCGGCTGCCGCAGCCACGAAGACGCCCTGGCCCTGGCCGCCCGGGCGCATGCCAGCCGCGCGGTGCGGGTGTGCGGCGTCGAATGCTATGAGGGGCTGGGCGCCACCGGACAGGACGCGGCCGACCGTGCCTCGGCGGCTGCGCTGATGCAGCGGGTGCAGGCGGTGGCCGAGGCGCTGGACCAGCAGGGCTGGTTCGAGGACGCGGAGGTGGTGCTCAGCGCCGGCGGCTCGGCGCTGTTCGATCTGGTGCTGGCCGGCTTGCAAGCGAGGCTGCGGCGGCCGGTGCGCGGCGTGTTGCGCTCCGGCTGCTATGTCACGCACGACCACGGCTTCTATCACCGCCTGGTCTCGCTGGCCAACGCCCGCCTGGGTTGCGGGCATGGCCTGCAGGCAGCCCTGGAGGTGTGGGCGCAGGTGCAGTCGCTGCCCGAGCCGGGGCTGGCCATTCTGGCGGTGGGCAAGCGCGACCTGTCGCACGACCTCGGCCTGCCGGTGCCGCTGGCCCATGTGCCGCGCGGTGAGCGCCAGCCGCAAGCCGCGCCGGCGGCCTGGCGCATCTCGGGCTTGAACGACCAGCATGCCAATCTTTGCTGGGACGACGGCGAAGGCACGGCCCCGCTGCAGGTGGGCGACCGGATTGCGCTCGGCATCTCGCATCCGTGCACCACCTTCGACAAGTGGCGCTGGCTGCCCGTGGTGGACGAGGACTACCGCGTGGTGGATGCGCTGGTCACCTGGTTCTGACGGTCCGATGCCCGCGGGGGAGAGGCGGCGCCCCTGCTCGCGTGCATGCCCTAGCATGCGGGCGGGATGCGCCGCGCCGGACCGCCGCGGGCGGCCACCCTGCCTGGAAAGGAGCCCGCATTGAGTGCTGCAGCGACTGCCACCGAGGTGGTGAACGAATTCTGGCGCCGCATGGCGAGCAACGACTTCGAGTCGGTCCGTGCGGTGCTGGCGCCGGACTTCGTGCTGGAGTGGCCGCAATCCAGGGAGCGCTTGCGTGGCGCCGAGCGCTTTGCTCGCATGAACGCGGAGTACCCGGCCCACGGCCCCTGGCGCTTCACCGTGCACCGGATGGTGGCTGAGGGCGCCCAGGCCGTCTCGGATGTCAGCGTGACGGACGGCGTGCAGGCCGCCCGGGCAATTTCCTTCTTCACCATCGCGCATGGCCGCATCACCCGGCTGGTGGAGTTCTGGCCCGAGCCCTATCCGGCCCCGGCGAACCGTGCGCACCTGGTTGAGATGATGGACTGAAGCACGCGTGCGGCCGGTGGGCCGGGCCGTCGCTCAACCCCCGTCGGCCGGTCGGCGTGCGAGGCAGCGCCGGTAGCGCTCGTCGACCCGGCGCGCGAACCACTCGGTGGTGAGCTTGCGCTGGATCTTCGGGCTCTGCAGCGTGATGCGCGGCAACCGGGCGCGCGGCAGCGCCCGGCCTTCGATGCGCTCTGCCTGCAGGAAGACCTGCCGGTACAGCTCGGTCCGCTCGAAGGCCGGGCTGTCGCCCTGCGCAAGCGCCCGGCGCACCGAGGCGGCATCCAGCCCCAGGCGGGCGGCGATGGCCAGCGCCGCGCTTTCCGTTTCGCCCGGAGGCGCGTCATCGTCTTCGCCATGGCGCACCAGGTCACCGTCGAGCGCCAGCGGGACGCCGCTGACCATCGACAGCGCCTGCTGGAACGCGGCATTGCGGCTGGCATGGTGGCCGGCGTTGAAGTCGGCGAACCGGTACAGCGGCTGCTCGTAGTCGGCCGGATAGTCGAGCAGGTGGGCAATCCCGAAATAGAGCCCGCCGCGCCGGGTGAAGACCTCGTGCCGCAGGCTGCCTTCGGCGGGCAGCGGGTAGGGATAGGGGCGGGCCGCGGCATGCTCTTCGGCAAATCGGATGCTGACCTGCATCGGCCCGCCGGTGCGCACCGGGTTGTAGCCGCCAAACAGCCGGCGGCCGAGCGGCAGCATGCCGATCATGTCCTCGAACAAGCGGCTCAACGCCTGCTCGGTGCGTGCGGCGTCAATGCGGTCGGCCCAGCTGCGCCCGTCCGGCGACTGCAGTTGCAGGGCGGCGCGCACCACCATGCGCGGCACGCCGAGCCGCTCGGCGCGGCGGTCGATCTCCTGCCAGGTGATCTCGGCCAGGCGTGGCACCGGTGGGTCGACCTGGTAGCCCGATTCCTGCTCGGTCACCGCGAGCACCGCGCACAGGTTCTCAACGCTGGGCGTCAGCTGCAGCACGGTGAAGGCCGCCTGGATGTCCATGGCCCAGCCGTCGCGGTGTGTGACGCCCGCAGGCATCAGGCGGGCCACCCGGGCGCGGACCTCCGCCGGCCGGGCCGGCTCGGGAGTGGCCGGCGGGCCGCCCGGCGGGCCGGCGCAAGCCGCCAGCAGCAGCAGGGCGGCGGCTGCCGCCATGGCAGCGAAGCGGCGGGACGCGGTTGCACCAGGGGGCCGGGACATGGGCGGCGGCCGTCAGGCGAGGGGCCAGCCGGCACCGCCGGCCAGGGGCGGCTGCGGTGCGCCCGGGCCACGGTCCGCCGTAGCGGCAGGGGCAAGAGGCAGTGTCATGGAGTGGATCTTCCCAAAGGATGCGATGTGAAGCGACAGGCTGCCCTGCGAAGGAATGTGGCACACCCCTCCTCCGCCTGGCACACCACGGCACGGCACGGCACGGCATGTTGCCGGGCCTTCCAGCCGCGCGCCGCGCCGGTTTGGTGACTTGCGGTAAATGCGGCCATCAGCCGTGACGGCAGCCACGTCCGGCCATGCCTGCCGCCGGCGGCGCGGCCGGCGGTGGCGCCCCTATCATGGCGCCCGCCGCCGGCCACGGCGCACATCATGAGACGAGGGAGAGTGACGCGATGAAGACGATCGACGAGCAAGCCGCCCTGCCTGCCGGCAGGGTGGACGCTGCCGCGGCGATGCTGCCGCCGGCGGCCAGCCCGGTGTGGCGGCTGGCGCTGCTGGGCATGCTGCAGGGGGCGGCGCTGTGGGCGCTGACCGAGGGGCTGCCTCGCCGCTACCAGGCGCTGACCCCCGTCCCGCTGTGGACGGCGCTGCTGTATGCGGTGCTGGCGCTGCCGATGGCCGGCTACCTGTCGGAGCAGGGCTTCCGCTCGCGGCGGGCCCGCGTTGTCGTGGTCGCAGGGCTGGGCTTGCTGTTTGCGGCGCTGGGGGCCCACATCGGCGCCACCGGCAGTGAGCTGCACGGGCTGTCGCATGTCGGGCCGGCCCACCTGCTGCCGGCCGGCGTGCTGGGCTTCGTGCTGCTGTCGCTGGCGGCCGGCTTCGATACCGTGCGCCGGCGCTTCGACTACCCGCGGCTGTTCGAGCTGGCGTGGCGCAATGCGGTGCTGGTGCCGGTGGCGGCCGCGCTCACCGGCTTGCTGTGGGTGCTGCTCGGCTCGGGGGCGGCCTTGTTGCACAGCATCGGGATCAAGGCGGCTGCCCGCCTGTTCGCCCAGCCGGCCTTCATCATGGTGGTTTCGGGCGGGAGTTTCGGCCTCGCCTGTGGCCTGGTGCTGCAGCGCACCGACGTGCTGCTCGCCCTGCGGCGCTTCGCCCTGTCGCTGACCACCTGGATGCTGCCGCTGGCATTGCTCTTTGCGGTCATCTGGGTGCTGGCGCTGCCGTTCACCGGCGTGCAGCCGCTGTTTGCCACGCGCAGTGCGGCGATGTACCTGTGCTGGTTCGGGGTGCTGTGCGTCACCTTCGTCAACGCCGCCTGGCAAGACGGCCGCGAGGCACCGGCCCTCTTGCGGCCGCTGGTGGTGGTGGCACCGTGGTGCTGGCTGGCCGTGCCGGTGCTGGCGGTGCTGGGCGACTGGGCCTTGTGGTTGCGCATCCAGCAGCACGGCTGGACCCCCGACCGTGTGTGGGGCGCGCTGGTGGCCGGCCTGGTGACGCTGTATGCGCTGGGCTACAGCGCCTCGCTGCTGGCCCGCAGGGGCTGGTTCGGCCTGCTGCCGGCCACCAACATCGCGGCGGCCATCCTGCAGTCGCTCGCGCTGGTCGCCTTGCTGAGCCCGCTGGCCGATGTGCGCTGGCTGTCCACCGAGAGCCAGGTGGCACGCCTGAAGAGCGGCCAGGTGGACCCGGAGGACTTCGACTGGGAGTTCCTGATGCGCAAGGCCGGCCCCTATGGCGAGGCTGCCGTGCAGGCCCTCGCGCGGGCCACCGGTGGCGACGACCGCCAACACCGCCTGGCCGCCGCCGCCGCCGCTGCCTTGCGCGATTCGCCCGGCACGCAGGCGGCGCCGCCACGTGACCTGGAGCGCGAACGCCGCGAGCTGCGCGAGCAACTGGCGGTGCTGCCGCAAGGGGAGTCCCTCGACGCCGACTTCATCGAAGCCATGCTGGCCGACCACACCGATGATCAGCTCCGCCACTGCCTCACCCGTGCAGAGACCTGCCTGGCCTGGCGGGTCGACCTCAACCAAGACGGTCGGCCGGAGGTGGTGCTGCTGTCCGAGCAGCATGGCCAGGTGCAGACGCGCATCCATCACCGCGGCACTGCCGGCTGGAACGTCCTGGACACCTTGGGCGGCGGGCCGGGCACGTTGGCGCAATGGCGCGAGCGGCTGGCGGCGGGTCAGGTGCAGGTGGTGGCACCCCAATGGCAGGACGTGCTGATCGACGGGCAGCGGTTGCGGGTGTACCGGTAGGGGGCGGTCCGACGCCGGGGCGCGAGGCGGCGTCAGAGGATCACGGTGGGTGTCTGGGTGCGTGGCCGCGTGCTACGCGGGCGGAAGCCGGCACCCAGGGCCCGCCAGGACGCCGAGCTTGCGCCGGATTTCAGCGGTGACATCGGCAGCGCTGATGCCCAGCTCTTCGTGCGTCAGCACCAGCCGGTCCAGACAGTGAGGCGACCAGCCTTCACCGTCGTCGTCAAGCGCGAGCCATGACGATGGTTCCCGTCGCTGGACATCTCTGAGCACCTGCACGCCCCGTGGCATGGCATCGAAGAGGCAAAGGTCCATCTCGCTATGGAAGGTGGCGCCGACGACGCGCGCCCGCAGCGCCTCGGGCAGTCGTTGCCTTGCGCGCGAGTAGCTGTACACACGCACCCAGCTGGTGCTGAGGACGATGCGGATGTGAGGATAGGGCTGGAGCAGGTGTTCCAGCAGTTCGGCATGCTGGAACAACCGATACTCCCGCGGTGCATCGATGTACGCCCCTCGGCGGGGGTGCCAGCGGACGTTCTCGTGATGCAGCACGCCGTCGAAGTCGAGATAGAGGACCGGGGCGGCGCGCCCGACAAGCTCCTTCATGCCTTGCTTCCATGGGGCCACGAGGTCGATGATATTCGCCCCGCGAGCTTCGACGCGGCGGCGTGTCGCGGCCCGGCAAGCGCCCCCTGCCATGCCAGGCGATGCCGTCGACATCGACCCCTGCGGGCTGCCAGGACGAGCGCACTTGCCGGCGATCACCGTCAAGCCGGATGAATCCGGCAACAGGACATTCGGCGTGTCAAGGCATCGACAACATGCGCGGTCCGTCCCGAAGGCCGTGGAGCCGGCGCTCGACCGCATCGCACTCTCAAGCGAGAGTGCCAGAGCGGTCGGCACGTCATGCGCCTTGCGGGAAGATGCGGCTGCGAACCCCCCCATCCAGCTCGTAGAGGAGCACATCCAACCGGCCCTTGCCCGCTAGACGGGCCGGCAGCTGCCGCAGGATGCCTTGTACTTCTGGCGTCGAGCGCTCGATCGCCCACCGGATCTCGGCATGGCCGATCTCGGGATCGCCAGCCTGGGCCAGTTCCCACGCCAGCGCGGCATAGGCGGGCGGGCAGAGTAGGTGCTTGGTCTGGTGGGCAGTGGCCAGGGGATGGGTGTAGGCGACGGCCGCCGCCAGGCTGGCGGCGCGGGCGGCTGCCGCAGCAGCCGGGTCACCGGCCTCGCCGGCGGCGGCATACGCCGCCCAGGCGAGGGAGCGCAGCCGGGCCGTGCGCTTGCCGCCGGAGGCAAACGCCCGCAGGCCCTCAATGGCGGCACGGGGCCGGGCATCTGCAGGCACCTGCCTCTCGTAGACCGGCAGCGCCCGCTCTGCGCAGTCGGCCGCCCAGCTTCCCAGGGCCCGCAGCGAGTCCAGTTCCAGCGTGATCGATGTGGACGCACGGTCCATCCCTCACCTCCTTGCGCTTCAAAAATCCAGGGGGGCAGCGGCTGCAGGCCCGGCCTTCCGGCAGAGCACCGCCGGCGCCGACCGTTCGCCGCCTGCCAGCATCGCCGGTGTCCTCCGATGGGGGCGGGGGCCGGCCTTGTCGTCAGGCAGCCAGGTCGCTTCACTGCGCGCACGCCTCCCGCACGCAAGCGCGCAGCCAGCGGTGCGCCGGGTCGGCGTCCATGCGAGGGTGCCAGAGCAGCGAGACGGTGAACTCCGGCTGGGGCACCGGCAGGGAGAAGCTGTGCATGCCGGCCCGCAGCCGGCCGGTGTGCCGCTCGGGCACCGTCGCGATGAGGTCCGAATCGCGTGCCAGTGCCAGCGCGGCCGAAAAGCCACCGACGATCGCGACGATGCGCCGCTCCAGCTGCAAGGCCAGCAGCGCCTCGTCGACAGGCCCCTTCTCCGCACCTTGCCGCGAGACCAGGACGTGCTGGCCCGCGGCATAGCGCGAAGGGGTCGTCTCGCCCTGGCACAGCGGGTGGCCCATTCGCACGACGCCCACCATGCGGTCGCGGAACAAGGCCTGCGCCCGCAGCTCCGGCCCGGTGGCCTTGCCCACCACCCCGGTCTCCAGGTCGAGCGAGCCGTCGCGCAGCGGCGTGCTGTCCTTGTCCGGCTTCGGCACGAAGCGCAGCCGCACGCCCGGCGCTTTCTCGGTGATGCGGGCCAGCAGGGCAGGCCCGAAGTTCTCCACGAAGCCCTCGCTGCTGCGCAGGCTGAAGGTGCGCACCAGCTTCTTCAGGTCAAGCCTGGTGGCCGGCCGCAGGGCGGCTTCGGCGTCCTGCACGAGCTGGCTGACGCGCTCCCGCAGTTCGAGCGCCCGCGGTGAAGGAACCAGCCCGCGCCCGGCCCGCACCAGCAGCGGGTCGCCGGTGGTCTCGCGCAGGCGCGCCAGCGCGCGGCTCATCGCCGAAGGGCTGAGCCGCAAGCGGCGGGCAGCTCCCGCCACGCTGCCTTCGGCCAGCAAGGCATCGAGCGTCACCAGCAGGTTGAAATCGGGTCTCGACATTGCAACGGTCTGCGAAAAAGTGAAGGTGATAGGGCGTCAGACGCACGAATGAAGTGCAGATGATGCGTCTTCCGCCATTCCGGGCAAAGAACTATCGTCCAGACGGCTCCACCTTCGGAGTCGCCGACAGGTCGAATTCATGTTGAGAACCTCAAGAACAGAAGATGAAGCGGCGGCAGCGCCTGCACACGGAGCGCGCTCCGTCCGCTTTGCGCTGGCCGGTCTTTCGCTGTGCATGCTGCTGCCCTCGCTGGGAACCAGCATTGCCAACGTCGCCCTGCCGACCCTGGCCAAGGCCTTCGATGCCCCCTTCCAGCAAGCGCAATGGATCGTCCTGGCCTACCTGCTGGCCAACACCACGCTGATCGTCAGCGTCGGGCGGCTCGGCGACCTCACCGGGCGCCGGCGCCTGCTGATGGCCGGGGTGCTCCTGTTCACGGCCGCGTCCATCGCTTGCGGCCTGGCACCGACGCTGTGGCTGCTGGTCGCGGCCCGCGCGGTGCAGGGGCTGGGGGCGGCCATCATGATGGCCCTCACCCTCGCCTTCGTCGGCGAGACGGTTCCGAAAGCCAGGACCGGCAGCGCCATCGGGCTGCTCGGCACGATGTCGGCCATCGGCACGGCGCTCGGGCCTTCGCTGGGCGGGGTGCTGATTGCCGCGGTGGGCTGGCAGGCCATCTTCTTCATCAACCTTCCGCTCGGCCTCGTCGCCTGGCTGCTGGCGCGCCGCTGCCTGCCGGCTGGCCACCCGGCGCCGGCCGCCGGCGGGGCGCGGCTCGACCTGCCCGGCACGCTGCTGCTCGCGCTGACACTGGCGGCCTACGCACTGGCCATGACCCTGGGACGAGGCCATGCCGGCCTGCTCAACCTGGCGCTGTTGGGCGCCGCGGTGCTAGGCCTGGGGCTCTTCGTGCTGGTGGAGAGCAGGGCGGCGTCGCCCTTGGTGCCCCTGCCGCGGCTGCGCGAGCCGGTGCTGGGCGCCAGCCTCGCGATGAGCGCGCTGGTGGCCACCGTGATGATGGCGACCCTGGTGGTCGGCCCGTTCTATCTCGCCGGTGCGCTGGGCCTGGGGGCCGCCGAGGTCGGCATCGTCATGTCCATCGGCCCGATGGTGGCCGCGCTGATGGGGGTGCCGGCGGGGCGCATGGTGGACCGGCTCGGCGCGCCACGCGTGAGCATCGGCGCCCTGGGCGGCATGGCGCTGGGTTGTTCGGCCCTCTGCGTGGCGCCGCTGGCGCTCGGCGTGGCGGGCTACCTGGCTCCGGTCGCGCTCACCACCGCCTGCTATGCCCTGTTCCAGGCCGCCAACAACACCGGGGTGATGGCCGACGTGCCACCGGCACAGCGGGGTGTCCTCTCCGGGATGCTCAACCTCTCGCGCAACCTGGGACTGATCACCGGTGCATCGGCGATGGGCGCGGTGTTCGCCGGGGCAGCGGGCGCGGCCGACCTCCGAAGCGCGGATGCAGCTGCACTGGCCACCGGCATGCGGGCGACCTTTGCCGTCGGGGGGCTCGCCATCGTGGTGGCGCTGGCACTTGCCGTGGCGAGCCGGAAGGTGGTGCGGCGTCTGGCGCGCCGGCAGGCCTGAGCAGCGACGTTCCCGTGCTGCCGCTATGGGGCGCGCGCGGTGCAGTCCCGCACGTACAGCGCGGCGTGCCGGGAGTCGTCCCGCGGGGGCCATGCGGGAACAAGGCAGCCCGGCCTGTCCGCGCCCTCCAGACGAGCCCGGGCCTCGTGGCCGCCGGCCGCCTCCAGCCGGTGGCCGGCCTGCTGCCGCAGCTGTGTCTGGCTTCAAGGACGCGACCCGCAAGGGTGCGCACAATTCCCTCTTCGCAAAGTACACGCGACCGGCACTGGCAATGTGTGTATCCTGAAAAACAGCAGACACGCGAAGCCTGTCGTTCCGAAGGTCTTCTTCCCTTCCCCGTTGCGCCCGCGGCGGGTCTTGGTCGAATCCCCGTGATGGATCGCTTGGCGCCTCTCAGCCGCGCGGCATGGTGCTGGGCGGCACTCCAACGAGGAGACCGACTATGACGACTCAGACCGGCATCGTGAAATGGTTCGATGCAGGCAAAGGCTTCGGCTTCATCGCGCCTGACAACGGTGGCAAGGACCTGTTCGCGCACATCAGCGAGATCAAGGGCACGGGGCAGAAGACCCTGGCGGAGGCGCAGCGTGTCGAATTCGAGGTCACCCAAGGTGTGAAGGGGCCGCAGGCCTCGAACATCCGCGTGGCCTGAGACTGCTTCAGCTGGCGCCGGGGTTGGCCCTTCGCCAGGGGCGCGTGCTTCGGCGGCCTGCCCCGATGCAGGTGCTCCCGGCGGTGACGGCGCAGCGACATCCGCCTGCCCGCCTCCACCTCCTGCACGCCCCGGGCCGACCCACCGGGCCGACGGCCTTGCATTCGCCTTGCCGCGGCCGGCGCTCCTGCCACCCGCAAGGTGCCGCCCGCGAGGCCATCGCTTGGTCGACAAGACGTATGGAGTGACTGATCTCATGCACCCGAAACCCCCTCCACCGCTGCCGGACCGCGAGCGGGCCGAACTCGCCCGGCAGGGTGCCAAGGCCGCTGCACGGGGCGATCCGTCGAACGCGAACCCGATGGACCAACCGCAGAACACCCCCGGCACCACCGGCGAGTCACCGAAGACCTGGCGGCAGCGGCATGACGCCTGGCAGGCCGGGCACAGCGTGCAGTCCACTTCGCAGGACCGCCATGAAACCCCCCCGGGTGAACAGCCCGACGAGCAGGACTAGGCCGGCCCGGCTCGGCGACAAGGAGATGCGATGAAGCCACCTTTTGACGAATCGAACCTGGAGCGCGACGGCGCGCGCGCGGCCCAGGCCGACCACAGCTGGCGGGCCAACCCCTTCCTGCAACGCGAGAACATGCCGGGCGCCACCGGTGAGACCTTGCGCGAATGGTCGCGCAAGCACGACGCCTGGCAACGCGGGTACGAGGGCCACGACGCCGATTCGCCGTCGACGCCCAAGGAGGCGCTGCCCTCCGAGCTGCTGGCCGACGTGGTGGAGGACCGCCTCCGGACCGTCCCCCGCATCCGGGAAGCCTTGCAGCAGGGTTTCGCAACCCTGCGCGTGGCGCTGCCGCAGCCGCATGCGCGTGACGCCGCGGGCCGCAACTGGGACCTCGAAGGGTTCGAGTGTGGCACCTTGCAGGCCGACGATTGCGACGCCGAGTTCAGGTCGGTCGTCGACGCGCTACGCGATCGCTACGACCTCGCCGGCACCGGCGACCGCTAGGGTCCGCGCACGGCAGGGCAGATCCCCCGCTGCCAGCTGAACAGCCGGGTCCCCCCAGGGCAGGGCGGCAAGCGCCGCCGTCGCTCACGGGCGCGAGGCGCAAGGCAGGCCGCCACCACCGCATGCGGCCCTGCCCAGCATCGACCCGATCGGGTGGCATCCGCGACCGCAGCACGGCTCCTGCGCCCGGCACCTTGCCAGCGGCAGCATCCGCCCGGGCGCAGTGCTATCCGGGCCCCATCGGCCGGGTCGGCAGAACACGGTGGATCTCGTCGGCCAACGCGAACAGGTCGATCGGCTTGGCCAGGCAGCCGTCCATGCCGACGGTCAGGCAATCGTGCCGGCGCAGCTGGCTGTCGTCGGCCGTCGCAGCGACGATGGGAAAGGGCGGCAGGGTACCGATCTCCTGGCTGGCGCGCAGCCGTTCGGTGGCTTCCAGTCCACCCATCACCGGCATGTCGATGTCCATCAGGATCATGTCTGGCGGCTGCTGGCTGCAAAAGGCAAGGGCATCGGCTCCATTGGAGACCACCGCCACCTCGTAGCCCAGGGCCTCCAGCTGGCCACGGGCCACCAGCTGGTTGACCATGCTGTCGTCCACCACCAGCACCAGTCCGCTGTACGGCGTGTACAACGGGCTGGGCGAGGTCTCGCGGGACTCGGTGGTCGATGTGCGCCGGTCGACGTGCGCGGTGAAGCGTTCGAGTTCCTGCGGGCTCAGCGGCAGCAGACGGATGTCCACCGGCGTCGCTCCACGGGCCTGCACCGTGGGCGAACCGGCCAGCACGGCCAGCACGGTCCACATCGAAGGCACGGCCGCGGCCATCGGCTCCATGTGCGCCAGGTCGAGTTCGCTGAACTCCGACACCAGCAACAGCATCGGAAGGCGCTGCCCACCATCTTCTGGCGCATGAACCAGCGCGCGCGCCTCCTGCAGCGAGCGAAACGACTGCATGCGCCAGCCCAGGCGGTGCAGGCGCCGTCCGACCGAATCCATGCTGCCGGGCACCGGGCTCACCAGCCACGCGAGCGCGCCGGCCGCGTCCGGCAGCGGTTCGGCGCCGGGAACTTCAATGGCCGCAAAGCGGGTTCTGAGCGTGATCACCTGGCCTTCGTGCCCGGCGTCCACGAACTCCACCGTACCCGCGCTGGCGGGACAGCTGCCGGTGGCCCGCGAGGTGCGGTCGCCGGGCGTCGGCAGCGGGTGCAGCTGCAGGCGCTGCAGGACCTGTGCGACTGCTTCGGCCGTGGCCTTGACACCCGTTCCGGCGGCATGGATGACGACCTCGCTCACGCCAGCGATGGGCGGCTCGACCTCCGCGCTGAACATGACGAAGCCAGCCTCGAGGCAGTCCGTCATGCCAAGCAGGATGCGATGGATGCCGGCACGGGTGCCAGCGTCGCCGCCTGGCATCTCGACATACGGGCCGCGATAGTCGAAGTACGAGACCAGGCCTTTGGCGCGCGCCAGCGGCAGGACCTCCCGGGCACTTTGAGTGAACAGCTCGGAGAATTCCATCCCGGTCTCCTATCCCACAAGACGCGCAAGAGGCGCCCGCACCCGGCGCTGGTGCGGGCACTGGCGGTCGGGCATCGAAGGCACTCATGGCGCCGGATGGCCCTGCTTGCTGGCGAAGCGCCGGCCGGTGTGGGGAGGAGGCGGAACAGCAAGCCAGGGAGCGACTCGGTCTGTCCGCCGCCCGCCCGCCGCGGCCAGGCGCCGATCATCCGGATGGCCCCGGCACATGCCGCGCACCGAGCGGGAAAATGCCAGCTTGTCCGTAGTGCCCGGCAATCGGGAGTCCCAGTGGCCGAGCGTCCCCGAGAGTTCCCGAGAGGCCGATCGCAGGGTGCGATCACCGGAGCCTGGCCATCGGTGACGCGCCCGCCCGCATCGCGCGATGCGGGCGTCAGGCCCGATGGCGCGCGGCGGCGACAACGGCCCGGCGCAGCGGGGCCCACCGCGTGCGCGATGCGCCGGGTGCCGGGCACGGCCGCGCGAGCGACGCGATGTTGCTTCTCATGTGAAACTCCTCCAAGGGCTGTGGTCGGTCACGTCGGCAGTGCCACCGCGTCAGGCCATGGCAAGCGCACCGGCCCACAGGCCGTCCATCGACGGCGTCGCTTCTGGCGGCCTGGCCAGGAAGGTATCGACGCCTGCCGAGCATCACCCGTCGGGATCGGCGGTTGGGGGCTGAGTTGCGAGCGGCCATTAAGCGCGGCCCGGCGGCGCCACAGTCCGGCGACCCCGGGGCCCGGGCCGTCCATCGGATCGGGCGCGCACCGATGCCCGTGCCGGCTTGCCAGTGACCTCAGCTGGCTTGCAGCCTGCTGCGAAGGCGTCACACGAACGCAGGATGGACTGCCCTCGCACGCGGCCCATGCTCAGAGGCGCACAAGCTGTCGTTGATGTAATGCGTGCGGCAAGGGCATGCGGGCGAGCCGATGAGGCGGTCGACACAAGCGGCCGAGGACCGCTGCCTGCTTGCTTCGCAGCGCAGTGCAGCGCGAGTAGGCGAATGCGGTATGGGATGGCAAGGGAGGCCATGCCATGAAGGTCGCTGTTCTCTGGAGGGCAGTTTTCGGGATGGGCGCAGCCAGCCTGGCGCTGTGCCTCGTGCCGGGCAGTGTCGGCCTGCGGCACCGGGATGCACAGGCGATCTGTCACGTCCTGGGCGCCGTCTCGGCGCTTGTCTGCCTATGTGCCGGCGAGCGGGCCCGGTCCGCGACGGACGGCGCCTGGCTCAACGACGCCTGTTGCGCCTCGAAGCCTTGATGGCGCCGATGGAGGCGGCCGGGCGACTGCTTCGTCCCCGTCCCTGTCCGCGTCCACGTCCCCGGCACTGGCACCGGCACTGGCACCGGCACCGGCCGGTGCCGGTGCAGCCCGGCCGCGGCCCCACCCGAGGCCAGCCGGCGGTAGCAAGCACCCGGCCGCCGCGACCACGGTGCATGGCGTCCCCGGCGTGGCGAGCCCTGGGAAGCCACGGCGTTGCCGCCGTCAGCTCAGCTGGGGGCCGCCGAGGGGCGGGCCTGCAGCAGGCCGATGCGCCGCAGGCTGACGATCCCACCCCATGAGGCGAGCAGCGCCATCGCCGCCAGGCCCAGCAGCGGGGGCAGGGGCAGGTCCGCGGCGACCGGGGCCGGCTCGAAGCGCGGCAGCTTGGCAAAGGCGTCGGTGCCAAAGCGCGTCTCGCTGAACAGGTAGGGGTAGTAGAACCGTCGCAACCGGTCGTGGAATTGTGCAATGCGGTCCTGGTAGGCCAGCTCTGCCAGCAGGTCGGTGTTGGCATGGCGGTGCAGGGCCGCCTGCACGCCGACGGCCGGCAGCAGCCAGCCCAGGCGCTCGGTCCAGCGCTGCCTGGCCACCAGCCCGTCGCGGTAGGCGGCCACCTGGGCCTGCACACTTTCATCGCCCAGCTGCTGGAAGGCGAAGTACCACTTCCAGTGGAAGCCCGCCGGCAACGGCGCGGTTCCACGCCACTCCGGATGGCCCCGGAAGAACCGCTCCATCGTGGCCTCCCTGGGCTTGTCCCAGGCGCCGTGGACCGCCTCGCGCTGGCCCAGCATCAGCTCCACCCCTTGGTGCACCGGCAGCAGGCGCGCCAGCGCCGCGTTGGACAGGGTCGGTGCCACCAGCGTCAGCACCACCCAGGCTCCCACCAGGGCGGTGGCCTTGGCGGCCGAGCTGCCGCCCAGGGCCGCCACCCCGAGCGCCAAGCCGCTCCAGAACAGCAGGTAGGGCGCGGTGGCGAGCAGCAGGGTGAGGAGGCCGGCCGCAGGCGTGCCGCTGGCCAATGCGCCGGCGAGCGCCGGCGTGACCAGGGCGGCGAACACCAGCCCGACGCGCAGGCCGCTGCGGCGCAGCCACAGCCGCCTGCCGGTGCCTGGCAGCGCCAGCAGCGCTCCCAGCCGGCCGGCGGACCGCTCACCGGACACCAGGTCGTAGTGCAGCACCACCAGGAAGAGCGGCGCCAGGTACACCAGCACAAAGGCGAAGTCGAAGCGACCCGCCAGCACCAGCTCGGGATTGGTGCTTTCTCCCTCATGCAGCTGCGCCTGCAAGGCCAGCGCCCGCACCCTCAGCACATAGGGCGCGGCGTCGCGCAGGCCGAGCGCGAGGAAGGCCGCCGGTGACGGCGGGTCCCAGGTGCCGTGGAAGGTGTAGTAGGCGGCCGATCCGGCATCGCCCTTGGTGGCGTGCTTCTGCATCTCGGCCTGCAGTTCCTGCTGCTGCAGGCCCTGCACCCGTGCAATGGTGTGGCGTTGCCGCTGCACCTCGCGCAGGCCCGCCAGCACCGCCAGCGCGGAAAGACACAACAGCAGCAGCAGCGCGGCGGCGGCCAGCCTGGAGCGCACCAGCAGGCGCCATTCATGGACAAGCCAGTTCATCACGAGCTCCTTGCGAGTCGGCGGGTACCGAGGGCCAGCAGCCCGCCCAGCAGGGCCAGCCACAGCAGAAGTACGCCGGCCGAGGATGCGGCGCGGCCCAGCGTCTCAACGAGTGAGGGAGGCTCGTGGTGGAACTCCGCCAGCCCGTGCCAGTGCTGCCGGCTGATGCGATCGTCGCGGCTGGACCGGTCCTGGGCCAGGCTGAGCTTCTCCGCCTGCAACCGGTTGAGCGCCTGCACCAGCTGGAAGCGGTGCTGCTCGGCCTGCTCGACGAAGCGCCGGTAGTGGTGCAGGTCGGTGCCCGCGAGCGCCATCGACAGGCGGCGCAGTGCCAGCACCGGACTCAACACCGCACCACGGTCGACCCACAGCAGCTGCGCCGCCTGGCGATCGAAGCCAGCCGCTGCATGGCGCTCGAACAGCTCGCTGGTCAGCCGCTCGCCCTCCAGCGCCACCAGGCCCTTGTAGTTGACGGGCAGGTCCTCGATCCTCGTGACACCGTAGCGTGCCAGCACCTGCTTCCTGAAGCCGGCGAAATACGGATCGTCAGGGTCATGGCTGTCACCGATCGCCTTCAGCTCGCGGGACACCGCGATGTCGGTCTCCAGGCGCGTGGGCAGCGACAGGGTCGTTGCCGCCAGCTCGGGCGCCAACCGCGGCACCAGCACCACGCAGACCGACCAGATCGCCAGCAGCGCCAGCAAGGCATCGCGCCCGCGGCGGCACAGCGTCGACACGCCCACCACGCCGGCCACCCACAGCAGGAACCAAAGCCCGTAAGCCGCCCCCAGGCCGATCGCAGCACCGGCCCGGTGCGGGATGGCGAATGCCGTCCCTGCCAGCAGCAGCAGCGTCGGCGACAGCAGCATGCCGGCGAAGCCGAGCAGGGCCACCGCCTTGCCTGCCACCAGCCGCCCGGGCGCCACGCCCTGGGCCAGCAGCACCCGCAGCAGGTTCGACTCCCGCTCGCGCGCCACGCTGGCATGCCCCACGAAGATCAACAGCAAGGGGGCCAGCACCTGCAGCACGAAGGCCGGCGTCAGCTCACCGAATCGCAGCAGCAGCGAGGACTGGCGCACCTCGCCGAAGTTGGGGCTGTTCTGGCGATGCCCTTCCAGGAACAGCGTATGGCCGGTCTGGGCGTTGATGCCCGGGTCGAAGGCGGCCAGCGGGTCGAGCGGCCGGAAGACGAAGTGGCCGTAGTGCACCATGCGGTGCGGATGGCGGTCCGGCTGGGCGTCGAACTCCGCGTTCGCCCTCGCCTGGTAGCGCATGCGTTCGGCGGCCGCATGGCGCCAGTGCTCCCAGGACGTGAAGGCGGCGACGGCATTGAGCAGCACCAGCAGTGCCAGCCCGTAGAGGGCCACCCGGCCTCGCCAAAGCAGGCGCAGTTCCTCGCGGGCGATACGAAGCACGCCCTTCATCGCGCCATCTCCCGCCCGGCGGCATAGCGCCTGCGCAGCGACCGCACATCGAAGCGTTCGTCGCCGGCGGCCCGCACTTCCTCCACCAGCCGCCCGCCCTGGATGAAACCGATGCGGTCGGCCACGTCGGCGGCGCTGAGCAGGTCGTGCGTGACCATCAGGATGGCCACCCCCTGTGCCCGCAGCCCGAGCAGCAGGCGGTGGAACTCGTCCGTCGAATGCGGGTCCAGCCCCGAGGTCGGCTCGTCCAGCAACAGCACGGGCACGTTGCGCGCCAGCGCCAGCGCGACCGCGACCTTCTGGCGCATGCCTTTGGAGAAGCCCGAGACGCGCTGCCCGTGCGCTGGTGCCTGCAGGCCGGCGGCCTGCAGGAAACCGTCG
Source organism: Eleftheria terrae (assembly GCF_030419005.1). Taxonomy (NCBI): domain Bacteria; kingdom Pseudomonadati; phylum Pseudomonadota; class Betaproteobacteria; order Burkholderiales; genus Eleftheria; species Eleftheria terrae. Next base: position 244,139 of record NZ_CP106952.1, on the reverse strand, counting down.
ATGGCGCCGGCGCTGTACGCCTGGCCGGCCAGGTCGAGGAAATAGGCCACGTTCTCGCTGGCGCTCAGGTGCTCGTAGAGTGCCACGTTCTCGGGAATGTAGGCCAGCTGGCGGCGCGCAGCGACGGGATCGGCCGCCGGGTCGATCCCGTTCACCCGCACCTGGCCGCTGCGCGGCTGCAGGAAGCCCAGGAACAGGCTCAGCGTGGTGGTCTTGCCTGCGCCGTTGCCGCCCAGCAGGGCGTAGATCTCGCCGGCTTGCACGGTGAGGTCGAGCCCTTGCAGGATGGGGGCCTGCCCATAGCCGGCCAGCACGGCATGGGCTTCGAGCCGGGGGGGATGCGCTGCGCCGGCCGCGGTCGGCGTGCTGTGGGGAGATGAGGTGTGCAACATGTGAACTGGTTCAGAAGCGGGACCGCAGTCCGAGCGTGATCGCCCGCGGAGTGCCGGGCGCCACCCAGAGGCGGCTGTAGGAGCTGGTGTAGAACGACCGGTCGAACAGGTTGTCGACATCGAGCGAGACGCGGGTGGCGGGCGTCACCTGCCAGTGGCCCACCAGCTTCGCGGTGGTGTAGGCCGGCAGGTCGAAGGCCGGGGTGCCGGCCTGGGCCTCGGCCTCGGTGTAGCTTTCCCCCAGGCGCCTGCCCACATGGGTGAAGCCGGCGCCCAGGCCCCAGCCCTGGCCGTTGGCGAGCACGTCCTCGTACAGGGCGAGGGCGCTGGCCGTCAGCTTGGGAACGTTGCGCAGGCGGCCGCCGACCTGCAGGCGGTGGTCCCGCGTCACTTCCACCTCGTTGAGCAGCAGGCTGGCATTGAGGCGCCAATGGCGGCTGAGCTGCCCGCCCACATCCACCTCCAGGCCGCGGCTGCGCACTTCGCCGGCGGCGGTCGAGTAGCCCGGATGGGCGGGGTCCGAGGTGAGCACGTGGCGCTTGCGGATGTCGAACAGCGCCAAGGTGGCGCCCAGCGTGCGCTCGGCGTTCTCCCATTTGCCGCCCAGCTCCAGCGCGCGGCCCTGCTCGGGTGAGAAGCCGTTGCCGCCCGCATCCGTGCCGGTGTTGGGGCGGAAGCTGCGCCCTGCATTCGCGTAGAGCGTCCACTGCGGCGTGGGCAGCCAGCTGAGGCCCAGGCGGGGGGAGGTGGCCGAGGGCTGCTGCCGTGTGGTGACGCCGGCGCGACGGTTGTCGAGCGACTGCCGGTAGTGGTCGAGCCGCGCACCCGCCACGAGTCGCAGCCGCGGCGTCAGCTTGATGGCGTCCTGCAGGTAAAGCGCGGTGTTGCGCTGGCGTTCCAGCGTGTCGATCGTCACGCTCAGCGCGGGGCGTGGCTGCCCGTAGGCCGGATCATGGATGTCGATGGCGTAGGGAGCGCCCGCTGTGGGATTGGCGCTCAGCGCCAGCGAGTTCATGCGGAAGCGGAAGCTCTCGATCCCCAGCAGCAATTCATGCTCGAGATCGCCGGTGCGGATCCTGCCCTGCAGCTCGGCCTGCGCGGCCAGGTCTTCCGAGTCGTAGTCGCGGAAGTAGGCCTGGCGCGACAGCATGCCGTCGGCGCGCAGCACGCCCGAGGCCTGCGTGGTCAGGCCGCGAAGCGAGGTGTCGAGGTAGGACAAGCCGAAGCGGCTGTGCCAGCCGGTGCTCCACTCTTGGGCCAGCGTCAGCTGGTGCCGCTGGTTGGTGAGCGTGATGTCGCCGTCGCCCGGCTCGCCGAGGAAGCGGCTGCGAGGGATGGCGCCGAGCCGACGGTTGACCGCGACGACGCCGCGGTCCATCGGGGTGGCGTGGTGGATGAACTCGCCGCGGTAGTCGAGCACGGTGTCACGGCCGAGCTTCCAGGTGAAGGCAGGGGCGAGCAGCCGGCGCCGGGCCTCCACATGGTCGCGGAAGCCGTCGCGGTCTTCGACCGCCGCGCTCAGGCGGTAGGCGAAGGCCGGCCCCACCGGGCCGGTGCTGTCCACCGTGGCCCGCCTGAACCCGAGGTTGCCGGCCTGTGCCTCCACGACATGCGCGGCCTTCCAGCGAGGCCGCTTCGACACCAGGTTGAGGGTGCCGCCCGGCTCGCTGCTGCCGTAGAGGGCCGCCGCCGGCCCCTTGAGGAACTCGATGCTCTCCACATTGACCAGGTCGCGCGGGGCGGCATAGCCCCGGTTGGCCGCGAAGCCATTGAACAACATGGCCAGCCCGGTGTTGTCATGGCCGGGCAAGCCCCGGATGGCGACGTTGTCCCACAGGCCACCGAAGTTGTTCTGGCGGGACACGCCGCCGACATAGTCCAGCACGTCGTCGAGCCCGGTCGCGCCGAGATCGCTGATGGATTCCTGGGTGATGACACGCACCGACTGAGGCAGCTCCCGAAGCGGGAGCTGGCTCTTGGCGGCGGCAGCTTCCTCCGCGTGGTAGGTCCGCGGCGCGGCCCGGCCACGCACTTCCACGGCGGGCAGTTGTGCGGGTGAAGCGCCCTGCGCGAAGGCAGGGCCGGGGCAAAGGCTGAGGGCGACCGCGCCCAGGGCAAGGGGGCGCAGGCGCAAGCCAGCACAGGGAAGCAGCTTCCCTGGCAATGGATAGGCGTTCATGAATGAGGCGTGGACAGACGGCCGCCCGCGCATTCAAGCTGCGCAGCGGCTCCAGGACGGGATGACGCCTCGTGGCCGGGGGCCCACGAGAGCGGCGCTTGGCAAGGTGCGGCTGCCGGGCGGCAGGCCGCGCTTCAAGCCAGTGGCGGGCCGCGAGGGGACGCGGGTGACCAGGCCCGGTGCGCCGGGAAGAAGGCCTGCGGCTTCGGCGTTTCGTAGGACGCGGGCGACACAAGGACGCCCGGCCACAACGCGGCCCCGTCCGGCACCATGCCGGCGAACTGCGCGTAGACCGCACACCACTCGCACTGTTCGTAGAGGTCGGGGTCTTGCGCGGGACGGCGGCTGCCGGCCTCCGCCTGCAGCTCCAGCGCGCTGGAGGCCAGGCGCTTGATGTGTTCGGCCTGATGCAAGGGCAACGCCATGGCCGTGTTGAACCACACGGCCAGGAGCAGGAGTCGAAGCAGGAGGCGTTGCATGCGATGGCGAGAGCTGGCCGCGATTCTATTGAGAGATCATTCTCATTTAAAGAGGGGCGTCGCGAGCGCGTGGAGGCCGGCGGACGAAGCGGTGGGCAGGGGGTGCACGCCCAGGAGCCTGCGCTGTCGGCCTGCCAGGAGGAGGGCGCCTATCAAACCGGGACAAGCGCTCCGCTGCGCGCGGCGGCGACGCGGCAGCTTGCGCCGGCCAGCTTGAATACCGTTGGCACCGCGGAGGATTGCCGCAGCGCAGCCCCATTGCGCCGCGGCATGCCCGCTGCGGGTGGCGGCCAGGCGGCATAATTTTCGTGGGGATGGAGTGCAGGAGGGGAAATGCCGGCCGTGGGGGCCATGGCACCGCTGCGGCTTGCATCCACCGCAGGAAGTCAAGATGTCCGAGTTGCGGCAGGAGCCCGTCGCCCTGGCGGCCGATACCGACCACCCCTATGTTCAGCAACTCAGCTTCATGCGCGATGACGGCCGGCCGGCGGCCGGGCCCGCGCTGCGGGCAGGGGCGGTGCTGGCTTTCCTCGCAGCGGCCGCGGTCAATGTAGGGCTGGTGGTGCAGCGTGGCGGTGGCGGCGCCGAAGCGACCGGCGCGGCCATCGGCACGCTGATATGGCCGATGGTGGCGGTCGGCATCTACACGCTGGTCAGCCATCGCGCCAACCAGCGACGGCGCTTCAAGGTCTTCCTGTTCAGCTGCCTGGCGCTCCTGCTGCTGCCCGCGGCCACCTGGGGCGGCGTTCGCCTCTACGCCCACTATGTCGCCAGCGCCGACATCGAGGGGCTTTCCATCGAACAGCTGCAGGCGCGCAGCGAGAACTGCCTGCGCCACAGCGACCTGGAATGCGCGGTCGGGCTGTGGCAGCGCTATGCCGAGCTGCATCCACAGGACGGCGCTGCCCAGGCCCGCCTTGCGCTGGCCCTGGCCCGAACCGGGCGGCATGCCGAAGCCCTGAAGCATTTCGAGCAGGCGCTGGCCCTCGGGGAAGGCGCCTACGACCTGTTCGCCTTCTACGCCGAGAGCCTGGCTGCCCTCGGCCGCATGGAGGAAGCGATCGACTGGTTCTACAAGACGCTTGCCATTGCCCCGGACCTGGTCGACGTGCGCGGGCGGCTGGCCAAGCTGCTGCTGGCCCGCCAGCGTCCGTACGAGGCGCTGTCGCTCCTGCAGGCCTACGACGTCCGCCGCGAGGCGGCGGGCCGGCCCGGCTACTTCGCGGCGCAGCGCATGAGCATCGAAGCGAGCCTGGCAACGTCAAGGGCTGCCGGTGCCGATGAGCGCCTGCTGCGCTTGCCGATGTACGGAGGTCACTACTATGCGCCGCTGAAGCTGGGCAAGGGTGCGCCGGCCGGCTTCCTGGTCGACACCGGGGCCAGCGTCACCACCATCAGCCCGGAGCTGCTAGAGGCCGCGCACGCCGACTACCGTGAAGTGGCGTCCCGGGTGGAGCTGCGTACCGCCGACGGGCGCAAGGTGGCTGCGCGGAGCATCTTGCTGTCCTCGGTGCGCATCGGTCCTTTCGAGGTGAAGGACATGCCCGCGGTGGTTTGCGAGAACTGCCAGCTCCTGCTGGGGCAGTCGACCTTGTCGCGTTTCGATATTCAATCGGTGCGTCGGCAGGGGATGGAGTTCCTGCTGCTGCGGCCGCGCTGAGCCCGCACGAGCGGTCGGGCCCGGCAGTGGAAGCCCGCATGGCCGTTCGAGGCAAGACCGCTGATCCACTGGCCGATGCAGTCCGCGGTTCGACGCCTCGCTGCGCCGCTTGCAACCACCCCTGTTGGAGGGGGCGGCCCTGTGGCGGGAGCGCTTGAAGACGCGTCCGGTCCGTCTCCTGGGATGAGCTGCCTTGTGGCTGCCCACGGTGCGCGGCCTCACGCGGCAGCCTGTTCACGGAGCCGGTGGACGAGCGCTCCTTCCCCCGCCCCCCCGCTGCCGGGCCGCCCGGCCCGGCCTGGCGCAAGCGAGGGCACCGCTACTCTTCATCGGGCGTCGGCTTGGCCTTGGGCGGGGCGAGGCCTTGCCCCAAGCGCACCGGTTCCAGGCCGGCATCCCTCAACGTATAGGCCGGTTTCGGCAGCGCAGCTGATCCCGCGGCCGCTTCCGGACGTGCATCGGTCAGCGAGTAGGCGGGATTGTTCGATGTGGCTGCGCGGGTGGCCGTTGCCGCGGCGGAAGGCGGTGCGTGGCCCTCCACCGTGCCCGCCGCGAGGGGCGCCGGCATGTCGAGCCGGGTGGCGGCCTCGATGGCGGCCGCTGCCTTCATCCGTGCAGCGTCGCGGTCCACCTTCTGCTGCCGGCCGGGCGCACCGGTCTCGGCCGGCGCGCCCTGATCCTTCCGCTCGCGACGCGAACGAGCCGCCGAGGCGCCAGCCGCAGCCGGGCGGATCGGCACATCCAGCGTGTCCTGCCCCATCGGGAAGAGCGTTCCCCCCGGTGGCGGCGGCGCCTGGCTGGGGAAGAGGCGCTCCGCCAAGTCGGAACTGCCGCCCGGGGCCCTGACTGGCGGCAAGGGCGCCGACAGGGTCGAGGGCCAGGACTGCGGCTTCACGGTGGACTCGCGACCGCTCTTCAGCGACACCAGGAAACCGACGACCAGGAGACCGGCCACCAGCCAGGTCAGGATCCAGCCTGGCTCGCGGAAGGGGCGCGCCGGTGGCGGCGCTGCAGCCGGAGCAGGCGCGGCAGCCATCAACTCGCGGGACCACGCGCGCCAGCGTTCGATGTCCTGCAAGGGCGCGATCAGGTGCAGCCAGTTCGGGAAGCACCGGGCACAGAATTCGAGCATCCCGAGTTCCGTCACCAGGACCTGGTTTGCCGGGCGGGTACCGCGGCGCAGCTGGCGGATCAGGTCGCGCTGCTCCTGCCGACGTTGCGGTGTTTGGCCGTCGTACAGCATGCGCTCCTCGATGGCGGCATTGAGGCACTCGCCCACGCCGCCGAAGGGTGCGAGGCGCCGCGGGTCGTCACGCCAGTTGAAACAGGCGACCGCCGGCCCCAGCAAGAATTCGTTGCCGGGGCGCCATCCCTGCGCAAGGTGGCGTGCGACGCGCCCCTCGAAGCTGCGCCGGGCATCGAGGCTGATCAGGCGGGCGTCGTTCATGCAGCGCTCGAGCAGCAGCCGGGCCGCTTCTTCCTCTTGCAGGGGCGGCTGCAGGCCGGCCTTGAAGTCCTCGAAGACAGCCGCTGCCGCCGCTTCGGCGCCGTGCAGCAGTTGCGCCGGGCTCCAGGGACCCTCCTGCGTGCGCGCCTCCGGAGGTGCCGGTGCCGGTGCCAGTGCAGGTGCAGGTGCAGGTGCAGGTGCAGGTGCAGGTGCAGGTGCAGGTGCAGGTGCAGGTGCCGGGCTGTGGCCGCCCGGTGCCGGGCGTGCCGCCGGCACGTCCGCGGCGGCCGTGGTGGCGGCCCCGTCCTCGCCGCTGGCGGCGCCGGCGACGCTTGGCAGGCCGTCGCCCGGACCGGCCTGATGAACGTAGGCCAAGGCCGCCTCGTAGTCCTCGCGCAATGACTGGAATCCGGCCGGATCGGCCTGCGGGTCGATCTGCTTCAGGCGTTTGGCATAGGCGCGCTTGACCGCGCGTTCATCCGCGTCCGGGCCAAGCTCAAGGCGGGCCAGGAAGGAGGGCGCAAAGTTCATCGGCGGTTCCTGCGGCTCAGTCGGGCGCGCCGTTGAGGAAGCTGTCGCGCTCGATGTGATCGAGCAGCTGCTCGAAGCCGCGCCGCTGCGGCGCGATCAGCCGATCGTCCTGCGTTGCCAGCAGGCGCTCGAAAGCGAAGATCCGCATCCCGAGCTGCTCGCGGGCGTCGCCCCGCAACTGCTCGTAGAGCCGTTCCGCGCGCGCCAGCAAGGTGCGGTTCTCCAGCTTCTCGCGGGGGTGGATCTTCAGCTCGGCCAGGGCCTGCAGCCGCTGCGCGATGTCTTCCTCGGACAGGCCGCCTGCCTGCCCCTGGATGAGCAGCGTGGACGTCTCCTGCGTCTTCACGATCGTGGCTTCGACCTGCAGCAGTCCATCCACATCGTAAGTAAAGCGCACGTCGACGCCGCTTTCCTCATGCGGGCCCGGCGGCAGCACCAGGCGCAGCTCGCCGAGGTGGATGTTGTCCTTGACGAGACGTGCTTCGCCTTGGAAGACGTTCAAGTGCATTTCGGTCTGCCCGGGTGCCATCGGGTGGTAGCGTTTCACGCGGCTCAAGGGCACGGGGCTGTTGCGCTCGATGATGGGATCGAAGTGGCCGTGTGACGCATCGTGGGCGGAAAGGCGCCGGCTGACCTCCACGCCGAGCGAGTAGGGCGAGACATCGGTCATCACCACTTCCGAAAGCGCCCGGTCGCGCGCCTTCAAGCCGGCCTGCACCGCGGCGCCGAGCGCCACCACCGCATCGGGGTCGAGGTCGATCGCGGGAAAGCGCCCGAACATGGTCGTCACCAGCCGCCGGATCAACGGCATGCGCGTCGCGCCGCCGGCCAGCACGATGTTGCTGAGTTCGCTGCTGCGCAGGTCGGCGTCGCGCAGGGCCCGCTCGACCGGCGCCCGAAGCCGGGCCAGCAGGGGCGCGCACGCCTGCTCCAGTTCGGCTTCGCCGATCTGCAGCGCGTAGTCGCTGTCCTTGTGCCACAGCCGCATCGTCGCCGTTGGCTGGCTGCTCAAGGCGCACTTCGCGGCCTCGGCCTGGGCCCGCAGCTGCTGCATGAAGACCGGCTCCTTGCGCAGCCGCTCCGGCAGTTCCTGCCGGGTGAAGAACAGCTCCACCAGCGCGGTGACGAAGTCCTCTCCGCCGAGGAAGTTGTCGCCGGCCGATGCCCGCACCTCCATCACGCCCTCGAACAGCTCGAGCACGGAAACGTCGAACGTGCCGCCACCCAGGTCGAACACCAGGAAGCGGGTCTCGCTGTCCAGGTGGTGCATGCCATAGGCCAGTGCGGCGGCGGTCGGTTCGTTGAGCAGACGCTCCACGCGCAGGCCGGCGAGCTGGCCTGCGGCCCGGGTCGCCTTGCGCTGTGTGTCCGAGAAATAGGCCGGCACGGTGATGACGGCTTCGGTCACCGGTTCGCCAAGGATGGCCTCTGCGTCGGCCTTCAGCGACTTGAGGACGAGGGCCGACAGCTCTTCGGCGCGGAACTCGCGCCGTCCCAGGCGCAGCGTCTTGTTGCTCCCCATGTAGCGCTTGAATACCGCGGCGGTGCGCTCGGGATGGGTCTGCAGGCGGTCACGCGCCGCGCGGCCCACCAGCACCGAGCCATCGTCGTCGAGGCTGACGCAGGACGGCGTGAGCCGGTCCCCCAGCGCGTTGGGCAGCAGGCGCGGCTGTCCGTCCTGCCACACGGCCACGAGGCTGTTGGTCGTGCCCAGGTCAATGCCGATGATCATGTTCTTGGTTCCCTCTCCGCGATCACCCTGCGCCGGTGTCGCCTTGTTGTTGCGCTACCCGTCCGTGCACGCGGGCGGCGGATGCGGATGCTAACGCTGCACGGTGGCGCGGCGGCTGCGGCGAGAACGCCAGGAGCCCGGCGTTCGAGACGTTTTTCTCGGCGCTGCCGAAGACCGTCCGGCCGGGCGTTGACGTGCACAGAGGCCGGCGGCCGCTGTCCCGCGCGATCGACCGGCGCCGCCGAGAGACCGGCTGCCACAGCGGTCCGGACCTGAGCCGGCGGCGCGGGACGGGGAGGGCGCGGCCGCGGCGGCCGAGCCGGGCAGCACCGGTTGTCGACCACCTCGACCCGGCGCGCAGCCCTGAGGCGCCAGTGCCTCAGCGCGCTGCCGTCTGACCCTCACGCCCGGCTCGCCGGTAGGCGCTGGGCGGCACGCCCACATGCCGCCTGAAGTGCGCCCGCAGGGCGGTTGCACTGTGGAAGCCGACTTCGGTGGCCACCCGCTCCACCGGCAGCCGCGTGCCCTCGAGCAGGCGCTGCGCTTCCTTCACGCGGGCGCGCAGCAGCCACTGGGTCGGCGACAGCCCGGTCTCCTCCAGGAAGCGCCGGTGCAGGGTGCGCACACTCAACCGGCCGGCGGCGGCGATGTTGTCGAGGCTGAGGTCGCGGTCCAGGTGGTTCAGGAGCCAGACCAGCAGCTCCTGCAGTGGCGGCTCCACGGCGGCGCGAGGGCGCCGGACATACTGCGGCTGCCCTGCCGCTCGCTGCAGTGGCACCACCGCGAGCTTGGCAGTCTCGGCCGCCACGCCCACCCCATGGTCCAGCGCCACCAGGTGCAGGCAGAGATCGATGCCTGCCGCTGCACCGGCGGAGGTGTAGACCATGCCGTCTTCGGTGAACAGCACGTTCTGCAGCACCTCGACCGCGGGGTAGCGCCGCGCCAGCGCCGGGGCGACCTGCCAATGGGTGGTGGCGCGCTTGCCGTCGAGCAGGCCGGCGGCGGCCAGCACAAAGGCACCGGTGCAGATGGAGACGAGACGCGCACCCCGGTGGGCTGCCTGCCGAAGCGCCCGCAGCACGCCGGCCGGCAGGGGGCCGGAAGGATCGGACAGGCCGGGGACGATGACGGTGTCGGCCTCGGCCAGGTCGTCCAGCGTGTGCCGCAGCTGCAGGCTGAACCAGCCCGCGCCCACCGTGTCCGACGCCGCACACACCTTGATCTGGTAGCCACCACGACGGGCCGGCACCGGCGCGCGGCCGAACACCTCGCACGGGGTGGCCAGGTCGAAGGCAATGACATCGTCGAAGGCGAGAACGGCGATCTTGTGCATGGCAGGATTCTAAGGAGCCACTGGACGCTCGCAAACGGCGGCCAGCCGCACGGCGCAGGGTGAAGAAACAGGCACCGCAACGCCGCTCCGGCATTCTCGCGTTGGCAGGAAGCTTTCGGTTTTGTGCACCAGCCGGCTGGAGGCGAACCGCCGGTGGCGGGATGATTCCGCCCCGTGTTCAACATTGCGAGCGACGACCACACCATGCGCGCCCCCGCCTCTCCTCCTTCGCCCGACTACCGCCGGTGGCGCCGCGCCTCCCTGGTCGAGGGTGGCACCTTGCTGCTCCTGGTGGGCGTGGCGGTGCCACTGAAGCATGCGGCCGGAGACGCCCGCCTGGTGGGCGTGCTGGGGCCCGTGCACGGCCTGGCCTTTGTCTATTACCTGTGGGTGCTGGCGGGCGTGATGCGGCCCGGCGAATGGCGCTGGACCGAGGTGCTGCGTGCGGTGGTGGCGGCCGCCATCCCGCTGGGCAACCTGGCCAATGTCCATCTGTTTCGTCGCAAGCTGTGCGCGCCGCCCCGGCCAGGGGAGGCCCGATGACGGGAATCACGGCCGTTGCGCTGCTGGGGGTCGCCAAGGCGGCCCATCTCGCGGCAGCGGTCCTGTTCCTCTCGGGTCTGCTCTTGCTGAGTGCCATCCTGCGCGTGGTGCAGCGCCATCCCCACCCCTTGAACCCGCAGAACCGCGCCTTGCTGGTGGCGGCCCGCCAATGGGACCGTCGTGTCGCCACGCCTGCCTTGCTGGTGCTGTGGATGCTCGGGCTCGCCATGGCGGTGGGGCTCGCCGCACTGCCTGCGACATGGCTGCAGCTGAAGCTGTTGCTGGTGGTCGGCCTGTCGGCCTGGCACGGCCGGCAGTCGGCGATGGTGAGCCGGCTGCTGCAGGGCAACGGCCATGCAGCAGCCCCCCGGGCCCCCGGTGCGGCCGCCGGGTGGGCGGCCCTGGCGACGGTCCTGATCGCGGGGCTGGCGGTGCTCAAGCCGTTCCAATAGCCGGGGCCGCTGTGCAGGGCAGGGACCGCCGGCGACGACTTCATGCTGACTTCACCGCGCCTTTCTAGAGTGGCGGCCTTGCTGCTTTCCTGCCTGCCAGAACGTGCCCTTCACCTCCTCCTTGAGCCGGTGCCTGCAGAGCCCCTGGGCCTGCGTGGCCGGCCTGCTTGCAAATGCTGCCGCGCTGTACGCCGTCCTGCTGCGGCTGCTCGACACCGGCGTGATCGGACCGCTTTCCTCGGCCCTGTTGCTCTGCGTGCTACTGGCCACGGTCGGCATGACGAGGGCGCTGCGGGCCCAGCACCGGGCGCGGCGGCGTGGCGCCCAGCTCGTCGCGGCGCTCTCCATCCTCGGCACGGTGATCGTGTCGCTGTGGAGCATCGTGGTGGCGCTCGGGGCGGCTTTCCTCGGCGCCTTGCCGGACGGCTTCGGACGCGACATCGACATCCCGCCCGGCATGGTCCTGCGGGAGCCGGCACCGAGCCTCGAGCCCGTGGCCCTCGATGAGCCGGCGTATCGGCCCTTGCTGCGCCTGGCGGACGCAGCACCTCCGCCGGCCCGGTGGTCCGAGGTCCGGTTCGACGCCCAGGCATGGGCGGCCCTGACGCAGCGCGACACCGAACTCCTGCTGCGCTACTTGCGCAGCCACCCGGGCTGGCGGATCCAGGCGGGCGGCGGCGGCGAGATGGAGGCCAGGCGCAGCATCGACTTCGCGCGGCACCGCAGCCACTGGTTCGACATCGAGGTGGTGGTGCTGCTGCGTTCCGGCCTGGCGACCGAGTCCCACCCAGCGCCTGCTGCCGGCGTCCCTGGCGGCGAGCCTGCCGCCGGCCTGCCGGGGCGCCTGCCGCTGGCCTTCGAGTCCGACGGGCAGGGCGGCCTGCACCATGCCAGGCTGCTCATCGACATGCCCCGCCTGCGCATCAGCCTGCGGCAGTCCTCGCGCTGGCCCGACGGCCAGCCACTGCAGCACGCGCTTGACGGCGTGGCGGCCGAGCTGGGGCATGTGCTTGCCGCAGGCCGGTGGCACAGTGGCCTGCTGCCGCCGGGCAGCGTTGCCTCGGGCTCGCCCGACATCCGGCTCGCCGGGGGTGCGGGGGCGTTCGAGATCGAGGTGGCGGCCAATCCGGGGGAAGCCGGGCGCGTGTACCTCAAGGCCTTCGAGGCGACCCGCAACATCGAGGTGCTGGCCACGGCGCGACGCCCGATCGGCTGGTCCGGCCAGGGAGCCGAGCTGTTCCGTCTCCGCGAGTCGGTGCTGGTGCATGCGGGCGATCCGGGTGTCTACTATCCGGCGCGCTTCGAGGCCTGGTTCGTTCCGGATTCCGGGACGGCCGAGCGCAAGCTGGTCGAGGTGCTGTACCGCATCGATGGTTGGCAGAAGTAGCCGCCGTGCACCGGCGCGCCATCGCATCCCGCGTGCAGCAGTGCTGGAACGAGCCGGCTCCGGCCCTGGACATCGCGAGGCCATGGCGCCGCCAATCCCCGTTGCAGGCAGCGCGACCTGGGCCACCGCCGTCGCATCGAGCGCCAAGCGGGACGAGCGGGTGGCATGCGCAACGCGCATTCACGGATCTGGTGGCGGGCCGCGGCCACGCTCCCGCGAAGACCGTGGGAGGGCTGCGGCCTGCAGCGCGCGCGGGTCGCGCCTCCTGTCCCTGCGCAGCGGCAAGGGAGGCTGCTGCGCTCCCAACCCGGCCCCTTGCGGCCGCCGGCCGGCCTTGCCCGGGCGGCCTCGCTAAGGGTTTCCTCGTGGGTTCACCGAGGGCCCGATCTGCACCAGAATTCGGGTGGCACCGGTTCCATGCACTGACGCATCAAAGAATGGAACCGGTTCCATAGTGGCTGCGCCCGTATCCGGCAGACGAACCGCGCTGACGCGTCTCACTGCCGCGTCCCACTGTCGCGTCCCACAGTCGCGTCCGATAGCACCAGGAGACGACATGCTTCACGCCCCCTCGGCCTCTCACCCCAACGTCCAGCGCCCCTGGCGCCTGGCCCTTGCAGCGGCCGCGCTGCTTGCCGGTTGCGGCGGCTCCGGCGAGCCCGCCGCCCGCCACGCCTCCGCCCCGCCCGGCGACCCGTCCGGGACCACGGCCGGCGCCGCTGCGACCTTGCCCGGCGGCCGCTACGTCATCCGCAATGTGCACAGCCACAAGTGCGTCGAAGTGGCCGGCGCCGCCACCGGGGACGGCGGCAACATCCAGCAGAACAGCTGCACCGGCGCGCTCAACCAGGCCTTTGACGTCAGTGAAGTGTCCGCCGGCGTCTACCGGTTGCTGGCGGCGCACAGTGGCAAGGCCATGGACGTGAGCGGTGCCTCCACCAGCGACGGCGCCAACGTGCAACAGTGGCACGACAACGGCACCGCCGCGCAGCGCTTCCGGCTGCAGAGCGACGTCGCAGGCGGCTACGCGCTGGTCAACCTCAACAGCAACAAGTGCGTCGATGTGGCCGGCGCGTCCACCGGCGACGCTGCCAACATCCAGCAGTACGGCTGCAACGGCACCGGCGCGCAGCGCTTCGTGTTCGAGCCGGTCGGCGCCGGCGTGGTGGACCTGGGGCCGAACGTCAAGGTCTTCGATCCGTCGATGAGCGCCGATGCCATCCAGGCCGAGCTCGATGACGTCTACCGCCAGCAGGAGACCAACCAGTTCGGCCCGCAGCGGCATGCCTTTCTTTTCAAGCCGGGCACGTATCACAACTTCGTGCGGGTGGGCTACTACACCCAGGTGCTCGGCCTCGGCCGCTCACCGAACGACGTCACGATCCATGGCGGCCTGCATGTGGATGCCGAGTGGTTCGGCCAGAACGCCACCCAGAATTTCTGGCGCGGTGCCGAGAACCTCAGCGTGGTGCCCGGCAACAACAACACCATGGTGTGGGCGGTGTCACAGGCAGTACCCTTCCGCCGCATGCACGTGCAGGGCAACCTGCACCTGTTCGACCGCGATGGCTGGTCCAGCGGCGGCTTCATCGCCGACTCGAAGATCGACGGCACCGTGATCTCCGGCAGCCAGCAGCAGTGGCTCTCCCGCAATGCCGAGTTCGGCCGCTGGGAAGGCGGGGTGTGGAACATGATGTTCGTCGGTGCCGTGAATGCGCCGGCCCCCAGTTTCCCCGACCCGCCGCATACCGTGCTCGAGCAGACGCCGCTGGTGCGCGAGAAGCCCTACCTCACGGTGGACACCGCCGGCCAGTACAGCGTGGTGGTGCCCGAGTTGCGCAGCAACAGCCGCGGCGTTTCGTGGGCGCAGGGCGCGTCGGCAGGGCAGGTCCTGCCGCTGTCGCAGTTCCATGTGGCCAAACCCGCCATCGACACCGCTGCCACGATCAATGCAGCCCTGGATGCCGGCAAGCACCTGCTCTTCACACCCGGCATCTACCGGCTCGACCAGACGCTGCGGATCCGGCGCAGCAACACGGTGGTGCTGGGCCTCGGCCTCGCCACGCTGGTGCCCGTGGGCGGCATCACCGCGATGGCGGTGGATGATGTCGACGGCGTCAAGATCGCCGGCCTGCTGTTCGATGCCGGCGAGACGGTTTCGCCGGCTTTGCTCGAGGTGGGGCCGGTGACCAGCGCGGCCAGCCATGCAGCCAACCCGACCTCGCTGCACGACTTGTTCTTCCGCGTCGGTGGCACCGGCGCGCTGGGCCGTGCCGACGCCAGCCTCGTCATCAACAGCCACCATGTCATCGGCGATCATTTCTGGGTCTGGCGCGCCGACCATGGCGAGCACGTCGGCTGGGACATCAACACCAGCCGCAACGGCGTGATCGTGAATGGCGACGACGTGCGCATCTACGGGCTCTTCGTCGAGCACTTCCACGAGTACCAGACCCTGTGGCGTGGCGAGCGCGGCCAGCTCTACTTCTACCAGAGCGAGATTCCCTACGACGTGCCGAGCCAGGCGGCTTGGATGAACAACGGCGCCAACGGCTTCGCCTCGTACAAGGTGGCCGACGATGTCACCGAGCACGCGGCGTGGGGCCTGGGCATCTACTGCTTCTTCCAGGCCAACCCGTCCCTGAAGCTGGGCAATGCCATCGAGGCGCCGCAGCGGCCAGGCGTGCGCTTTCACAACATGACGACGGTGTCGCTGGGCGGTGTGGGCGAGATCACGCACATCATCAACGGCCGCGGCGACACCGTGAACGCGGAGCCGGGCCGGTTGCGGGCCACCCTGCCGCAATGAGCCGGGCGGGCCGTGGCGGCGGGCAGGAGCGGCCGCCCCTCCGCGGCCTCGGCCCGCTGTGGCACCAGGCACACTGAATCAGAACAACCGTCGTTGAAGGAGAACCGATGAAGATGTTCCATTCCCGTCCACTGTCGCGGCTGCGCCACCTGGCGGCGGCCCTTGGCCTCGGCTGGCTGGCGGCTTGCGGTGGCGGCTCCGGCGGCGATGCCGCTGGTGCGCGGGCATCCGGCACGCCCGCCAGCCAGGCCACGGCCGCCTCGCTGGTGCCGGGGCGCTACAGCGTCGTCAACGCCAACAGCCAGAAGTGCGTGGACGTCGCCGGCCCGTCCACGGCCGACGGCGCCAACATCCACCAATGGAGCTGCCACGGCGGCAGCAACCAGAGCTTCGACCTGGTGCCGGCCGAAGGCGGCAGCTTCGAGCTGGTGGCCGCCCACAGTGGCAAGGCACTGGAGGTGGCCGGCGCGGCGAGCCACGACGGCGCCAACATCCAGCAGTGGAGCGTGCATCATGGCAGCGGGCAGCGCTTCCGCGTGGAGTCGCTCGACGGCACGCGCTACACGCTGGTGAACGTCGGCAGCGGAAAATGCGTGGACGTGGCCGCCGCCTCGACGGCCGATGGCGCCAACATCCAGCAGTACGGCTGCAACGGCACCGGTGCGCAGCTGTTCTCCTTCCGCGCGGCCGGCAGCCCGCCGGCCACCGGCAAGAGCGCCAAGCGCGGCATTGCGTACGACCTGGCCGACGCACGCGACCTCGAGGCGCTCTCGAAGGGCGTGAGCTGGTGGTACAACTGGAGCCCGCGGGTCAATGCCGGCCTGCCAGCCGACTACCGCGCCCGCTATGGTGCCGATTTCCTGCCCATGCTGTGGAACGGCAACTACCAGAGTGCGGAGGTGGAGGCCTTCCTGAAGGCCAACCCGCACATCCAGTACCTGCTGGTGCTGAACGAGCCCAACCTGGTGGACCAGGCCAACCTCACGCCGCAGCAGGCCGCGGCAATCTGGCCCGGCTACGAGGCGCTGGCCGCGCGCACCGGGGTCAAGATCGTCGGCCCGGCAATCACCTGGGGCACCCTGCCGGGCTACAGCGACCCGGTGGCCTGGCTCGATGCCTTCCATGCGGCCTACCGCCAGGCCAACGGCGGCCGCGACCCGCGCATCGACTACCTGGCCTTCCATTGGTACGACTATGGGCTGGGCGGCCAGCTCGACCGATTGAAGAAGTACGGCAAGTCGTTCTGGGTCACCGAGTTCGCCAACTGGCATTCGCAGCCGGACGGTGCGCAGATCGATACCGTGGTCAAGCAGAAGGCCCAGATGACCGAGATGGTGGCCACCTGCGAGCAGCGCGACGATGTGTTCCGCTATGCCTGGTTCACCGGCCGCTGGAGCAACGATGTGCACCACACCAGCCTGCTGGCTGGCCCCGGGCAGCTCACCGAGCTGGGGCGGCACTACCTGTCGTTGCCGTACCGGCCGCGCTGAGCAACACGCCTGTCTCCGGGGCCCGCGAGGCCCTGGGCGCCGCGGCCGCCGGCGCGGCCTATGCGGCCGACAGGCGCCGTGCCAGCCCGGGGGCGACCCACAGCCCGCCGTCGGCCTGCACCCACAGGGCCTCCAGCTCGCGCTGCGCGTTCAGGCGGGCCCGGGCAGCGCCGGCACCACCGACCATCAGGGCCGCCCCGGCGCCATTGACCGACCCCAGTTCACGCCCGACCAGGGTCAGGCCGCGCAGCCCGTGCGCGGGCAGGCCGGTGGACGGGTCCAGCACATGGTGCAGCCGCTCGCCCTGGTCGACGAAGTAGCGCTCGTAGTCGCCGGACGACACGACGAATCCTTCGCTCACCGGCAGCACGCCGAGCAGGCGCTGCGGCGCACGGGGATCCCGCACGCCCACCCGCCACGGGCGATCCTCCAGCGGGCCACCCACGACGACATCGCCGCCGCCATTGATCATGGCGGCCGTGATGCCCTGGCCCTTCAAGGTCTGGATGCCCGCATCGAGGATCGGCAGCTTGGCGACGCCGCCCAGGTCGATGCGCATGCCGCGCCGCGTCAGGAAGGCGGTGCCGGCGCGCTCGTCGAGCACCAGGTGGCGGTAGTCCACCAGCGGCAACTGGCGCGCAAGGGCCTGCGGCGATGGCATCCGTGGATGCCGGGGGTCGAAGGACCAGTCGGTGATCGAAGCCACCGTGACATCGAAGGCACCGCCGCTGCGCTCGGACTCTCGCCGCGCCATCTTCAGCACCTGCATCAGCTCCGGCGGCACGGCAATGGCCTGCAGGCCGGCTGCCAGGTTGATGGCGCTCACCACGCTGGTCGGCCGGAAGCGGCTCATCATGGCCACCAGCCGCTCCATCTCCGCCCAGGCGAGCGCGATGGCAGCGCGAAGCTGCCCAGGGTCGCGACCGCTGGCGCTGATGTCGACCCGCGTGCCCATCAGCGGGCGGGATTCCTGCAGCAGCGGCTGCCGGGCCCGCTGTGGCGAGAACACGCCGGCGGATGCGAGCCCGCTGGCCAGCAGCGGCACGGCCGCCACCAGGGCGCGGCGCTGCCGGTTGACCGTGCGGCCACGGTGGCTCGAGGGCGCTTGCATCACGACCGGGCTCCTTGCGTCAGCGCTTGAAGGTCACCATGTAGTCGACCGCCGCCTTGACGTCGTCGTCGCTCAGCGAGGCCGAGCCGCCGCGGGCAGGCATCTGGCCCTTGGCGCCGGTGAAGCCTTCGATGGCGTGCTTGTACAGCTGCTCCTTGCCCTGGCTGGCACGGGCGCTCCAGTCGGCCTCGTCGCCGGGCTTCGGCGCGCCGGCGACGCCGGCGCTGTGGCACATCGAGCAGACGTTGCCGTAGACCTTCTTGCCCACCGGGTTCTCGGCCACGGCCGGCGCAGCCGCCGGAGCCGGGGTGGCCGCAGGCTCGGCCGCGGGTGCAGTGGTCGCTGCCGCCGGTTCTTCCTTCTGGCCGCAAGCGGCAAGCATCGCGGCTGCCGCGAGCACGCAGGTCAGCAGTCCCTTCTTCATCGTGCAACTCCAATACTGATGGTTGCTGCAGTCTAGGAGCGGCAATTGGCGTCCCAGCTGACGAATCTCAAAAGGTGCAGAAGAACTGCACTTTTCAGAAGACCTTGATGCAGCGCAAGGCTGGCGCCCCCCGTCCTGGCGACCATGCGGCAGGGAGAAATATCCACATCTGAACAAACCGGTGGCCGCATGTCGCGTCCATCCGGAGCACTTCCTGAGGGTCGCAACATGAGCCAAGGCAAACAAACGCCGAACGAGAAGATGCCCGTCGAGGGGCGTCGCCGCTTTCTGAATACGGCCGCAGCGGCCGGCCTGACGGTCGGCCTGGCGGCATGCAACGACAAGGGCGGCGCCGCGGCGTCGGCCGCCTCCGCATCCGCGCCGGGCCCGGCCGCAGCGGCCCACGCCGACACGGCCGGCATCCACCTGAAGCCGGGCGAGCTGGACACCTACTACGGGCTGTGGAGCGGCGGCCACACCGGCGACATGCGGGTGCTGGGGCTGCCTTCGGGCCGCGAGATCCTGCGCATTCCCTGCTTCGTGCCGGACGCGCTGGTGGGCTGGGGCATCACCAACGAATCGAAGAAGGTCATGGGCACCAAGCCGGACGGCAGCCTGCGCTACGTCGTCGGCGACAGCCACCACGTGCATGCTTCCTACAAGGACGGCAACTACGACGGCCGCTACGCCTGGATCAACGACAAGATCAACAGCCGTCTGGCCCGCATCCGGCTCGACTACTTCGTTTGCGACAAGATCACCGAGCTGCCCAATGTGCAGGGCTTCCACGGCATCTTCCCGGACAAGCGCGACCCGGTCGATCCCGCCATCAACTACACCACCCGCGTCTTCTGCGGTGCAGAGTTCCACATCCCGCTGCCCAATCAAGGCATCGACAAGCCGGACCAGTACCGCACGCTGTTCAGCTGCGTGGACGCCGAGACGATGGACGTCCGCTGGCAGGTGCTGATCGACGGCAACTGCGACCTCACCGCCACCTCGTATGACGGCAAGCTGGCGGCCACCAACCAGTACAACACCGAAGGCGGCGCCCACTACGAGGACATGATGTCCGCCGAGCGCGACGCCTGCCTGTTCTTCAACATCGCCCGCATCGAGCAGGCGGTGAAGGACGGCAAGTTCCGCACCATCGGTACCTCCAAGGTGCCGGTGGTGGACGGCACCCGTGCCTCCAATGCCGACCCGAAGACGGCGCTGACCGCCTATGTCAGCGTTCCCAAGAACCCGCACGGCGTCAATGCGAGCCCGGACGGCAAGTACTTCATCTGCGCCGGCAAGCTGTCGCCGACCGCGACGGTGATCGACTTGTCCAAGGTGCTGGACTGGTTCGACGGCAAGCTGGAGAAGATCGACCAGGCGATCGCCGCCGAGGTCGAGCTGGGGCTGGGTCCGCTGCACACCGCCTTCGACGGGCGCGGCAACGCCTACACCACCTTGTTCCTGGACAGCCAGGTGGTGAAGTGGAACGTGGAAGCGGCCATCAAGTTCCACGCCGGCGACAAGACCGCCAAGTACGTGGTGGACCGCCTGGACGTGCAATACCAGCCAGGCCATGTCAACGCCTCGCAGTCCGAAACCCGGGCCGCCGACGGCAAGTGGCTGGCGGTGGGCTGCAAGTTCTCCAAGGACCGCTTCCTGCCGGTGGGGCCGCTGCATCCGGAAAACGAGCAGCTGATCGACATCTCGGGCGAGAAGATGGTGCTGGCCGCCGACCACCCGGTGCGGGGCGAGCCGCATGACTTCATCATCTTCAAGCGCGACCTGCTGCGCCCGAAGCAGGTGTATGCGCTGGACGACTTCCCGCTCGCCATCAAGGACCCGAAGGAATCGGGTGTCGTCCGCAACGGCAAGAAGGTCACCGTCAAGCTGACCTCGCAGGCACCGGCCTTCAGCCTGCGCGAGTTCACCGTGAAGAAGGGCGACGAGGTGACGCTGATCCTCACCAACCTGGACAAGGTGGAGGACCTGACGCACGGCTTCGCGATCCCGAAGTACAACGTCAACTTCATCGTCAACCCACAGGAGACCGCCTCGGTGACCTTCACCGCGGACCAACCGGGCGTCTTCTGGTGCTACTGCACCCACTTCTGCCACGCGCTCCACCTGGAGATGCGCACGCGGATGATCGTCGAGGGCTGACCTCACTGCAGGGCCAGGGCCCGCGCAGCGTTGCTGCCGGGCCGGCCCCACCCACCATGACCACCATGTTGTTCAGAGTCCTGCTGGCCTGCTGTGCTGCGGTGAGCCTGCTGGTCGCGTCCCCCGCCGCCCGCGCCAACGCCTACGAGGCGGCGCTGCCGGCCGAGCTGCACACCGCGCCCGACCTGTGCGCGCTGGTGCCCTGTGCCGAGGTGTTCCCCGGCGCCACGTCGTTCTCGCAGCGCAAGGGCCAACCTCCCTATGTGGAGGCGTATGGCAGCGAGCCGGGCGGCAAGGGCGATGCCCGCAAGCTGCTGGGCTACGTGATGCTGTCCACCGACATCACCGACACGCCGGCCTATTCCGGCAAGCCGGTGGTCACGCTGATCGGCATGGACACGGCGGGCCGCTTCGTCGGCCTGAAGGTGCTCAAGCATTCCGAGCCCATCCTGTTGCTGGGCATCCCGGAAGAGGCGCTGGTGCGCTTCAACCAGCAGTACGTCGGCAAGTCGGTGGCCGACAAGATCGAGGTCGGCCAGTCGCGGCCGGATGAGGGCGTGCTCGGCGTGGACGCCATCTCGGGCGCCACCGTCACGGTGATCGCGCAGAACCAGGTGGTCACCACCGCCGGCAGCGCCGTCGCGCGTCAGGTGGGCATCCTGGCACCGACGCAGCGCGAGCCGGCCCGCTTCCGGGTCACCGGCACGCGCAGCAGCTGGGCCGGGCTGGTCGAGCAAGGTGCCGTGCAGCGCCTGGTCGTGCAGCCTGAGCAGGTGGGCTTGCCGCGTGGCGACACGCCGTTCATCGAGCTGTGGTTCGGCGACCTCAACCATCCGGACATCGGCCGCAGCCTGCTGGGCGACACCGGACATGCCAACCTGCTGGCGCAGCTGAAGGAGGGCGAGCATGCGCTCTTCGTGATCCGCACCGCCGGGCAGGAATCGTTCAAGGGCTCCGGCTTCGTGCGCGGCGGCATCTATGACCGCATCCAGCTGCACCAGGAAGCCGACGCCTTCACCTTCCGCGACCTGGACTACCTCAACCTCTACGGCCTGGAGGCCGAAGGCGCGCCGAGGTTCACCGAATCGGCCATCTTCATCGTGCGCTCTCCGGCCTTCTCGCCGGCCTACCCCTGGAAGCTGAGTTTCCTGGGCAACCGGGTGGATCGTGCCACCGGGACCCGGAGCTTCGCCAACTTCGATGCCGAGTACTGGCTGCCCGACAGCGCCCTGGAAGGCGGCCGCCCCGCGGTGCAGCGGCCGCAGGCCACCTGGGTCCGTGTCTGGAAGGACCGTGCGGTGCAGATCGGGCTGTTTGCCGCGCTGCTGGTGGCGGTGGCGGTGGTCTACGCGCTGCGCGACCGGCTCACCCGGCGTGCCACCCACAAGAACAAGTGGGCGGTCAACGGCTTCAAGTACACCGGCTGGGTGCTGAGCGTGGTGTTCGTCGGCTTCGGCGCGATGGCGCAGCCGTCCATCACCCAGGTCCTCACCTGGTTCCACTCGCTGCTGTTCCAGTGGCGCTGGTCGCTGTTCCTGAGCGACCCCTTCATCTTCCTGTTCTGGGTCTTCATCGTCATCACCGTCTTCGTCTGGGGCCGCGGGCTGTTCTGCGGCTGGCTGTGCCCCTTCGGCTCGCTGCAGGAGATCCTGCACAAGGCGGCGGGCGCGCTCGGGCTCAAGCGCTGGCAGTTCAAGCTGCCGCGGCGCTGGCACGACCGCCTGAAATGGGTGAAGTACGGCATCTTCGTCGGCCTGCTGGCGGTGTCGATGTTCTCGATGGGGCTGGCCGAGATGCTGGCTGAAGTGGAGCCCTTCAAGACCACCTTCCTGGTCGGCCTGTTCAACCGCGCCTGGCCCTACACCTTGTTCGCGGCGAGCCTGCTGGGCCTGTCGCTGTTCATCGAGCGGCCGTTCTGCAAGTACCTGTGCCCGCTGGGCGGGGCGCTGGCGATGCCCAGCACCTTCCGCTGGTTCGGGCTGCGGCGCAAGCCCGACTGCAACCGCTGCAAGGCCTGTGCGGTGGGCTGCGGTGCGCAGGCGATCGACGAGCACGGCCGCATCGACCACCGCGAATGCCTGCACTGCCTGGACTGCATGGTGCTCTACACCGACAGCACCGGCTGCCCGCCGCTGGCCAAGGAGCGCAAGCAGCGCGAGCGGGCCGGGCTGCCGCTGACGCCGATCGGGCGGGATGGCTACTTCATCCCCATCCGGCCGGTGCCGATGGATGCCGCGCCGGCCGCCCGCGAGGTGAGCGGCGTGGACCCGCGCATGCCGACGCCGCCGGCCGCCGCCCCCTATGCAATGCCGGCGCGCACGCTGCGCTGGCTGGCGGCCGAGCTGCTGCACCACCTCTGGCCCTGGAGCCGGGGCGGTTTCGGGCGCCGTCGTGCGTTGCAGGCGGCTGGCGTGTCGCTCGCGCTGGCGGCGAGCCTGGCCTGGCCGCTGGCGGCCAGCGGCCGGCTGTCGTCGGGCGCGCTGATCGGCTGGTGGTTCGGCTGGAGCGTGTACGAGGTGCTGATCCGCCTCGACCAGAAGCGGCTGGTGAAGGACGGCCCGTGGTGGCAGCACCACTGGCGTGTGGCCAGCGTGATGGACATGCTGAGCTATGTGGGCATGAAGAACCTGCTGATCGGCGCCACGCTGTTCCTCGGGCTGAAGACGCTCGGGCTGCTGGTGGTGTAAGGAGACGGCGACATGCAAAGCAGGGTGGCAAGACGGTGGATGCGCTGGCTGGCGCTGTGCGGGGCCGCGGTGCTGC
This sequence comes from Eleftheria terrae, assembly GCF_030419005.1. NCBI lineage: Bacteria > Pseudomonadati > Pseudomonadota > Betaproteobacteria > Burkholderiales > Eleftheria > Eleftheria terrae. Next base: position 221,247 of record NZ_CP106952.1, on the reverse strand, counting down.
CGGCTGCCGCCGGCGCGGCGACCTGGACCGTGCGGCCCGGCGAGTCGGTGCAGGCTGCCATCGATCGTGCCGCCCCCGGCGACGTGGTGGAGGTGGCACGCGGCCGCTATGTCGCCAACCTGGTCGTCAAGAAGCCGCTGACGCTGCGCGGCATCGGCCGGCCCACCATCAGCGGCGGCCTGCAGGGCGACACGGTGCGGGTGACGGCCCCCGATGTGCTCATCGAAGGCCTGATCGTGCGCGACTCCGGCGACAGCCTGCTGGCACAGAACGCCGGCATCTACATCCAGCCCGGCGCGCACCGCGCGGTGGTGCGGCATTGCGACCTGACCTACAACCTGTTCGGCCTGTGGATCGAGAAGGCGAACGACGTGCGGGTGGAGCACAACCTGATCACCGGCAAGCGGGAGTACGCCTCCTCGCAGCGCGGCAACGGGGTGCAGCTGTACAACACGCGCGGCGCCCGCATCATCGGCAACCGCATTGCCTTCGTGCGCGATGCGCTGTACGTGGACGTCTCGCACAACGCGGTGTTTCGCGGCAACAAGCTGCACCACAGCCGCTACGGCACCCACTACATGAACTCCTACCACAACCTGTGGGAGGACAACGACAGCTGGCGCAACCGCGGTGGCCTCGCCCTGATGGAGGTGCGCGACCAGGTGGTGCGCAACAACCGGGCCTGGGACAACTCCGACCACGGCATCATGCTGCGCACCATCCAGGACTCGACCATCGAGAACAACGTGGTGGCCGGCAATGCGCGCGGCTTCTTCATCTACGACGTGGAGTACACCACGCTGCGCGGCAACCTCGTGCTGGACAACGAGGTGGGCGTGCACCTGTCGGCCGGCTCGACCCGCAACCGGGTCGAGGGCAACGACTTCATCGACAACCGCGAGCAGGTGCGCTATGTCGGCGCACGCGATGAACGCTGGGGCGGCGAGCAGGGCAACCACTGGAGCAACTACCTCGGCTGGGACCGCGACGACGATGGCCGGGGGGACGTGCCCTATGAGGCCAATGACCTGGTGGACCGGCTGAGCTGGCAGCACCCGACGGTGAAGCTGCTGCTGTCCAGCCCCGCGGTACAGGCAATGCGGCTGGTCGGCCAGCAGTTTCCGGTGCTGCGGGTGCCGAGCGTGGTCGACCCCCATCCCCGGATGCAACCGGCCCACAAGACATGGAGCACGTGGCGTGACAAGACCTCTGGCAAATGACCTGGATGGCGATGCCATCCGGCTGTGCGGCGTCAGCAAGCACTACCGGTCGGTGCGCGCCGTCGACGGCGTGGACCTGAGCGTGCGGCGCGGCGAGGTGTTCGGCCTCATCGGCCACAACGGCGCGGGCAAGAGCACGCTGTTCAAGATGATGCTGGGCCTGATCCCGCCGACGGCGGGGGAGATCCACGTCGCCGGTGCCGCGGTGAACGGGCGCGACTTCCGCGCCGCACGCCGACACATGGGCTACCTGCCCGAGAACGTGGTGCTCTACGACCACCTGAGCGGCCTCGAGACCCTGCGCTTCTTCGCCAGGCTGAAGGGGGTGCCGGTGAGCGCCTGCCTGCCCACGCTGGAGAAGGTGGGCCTGGCGCAGGCCGCGGCGCGGCCGGTGCACGAGTATTCGAAAGGCATGCGGCAGCGGCTGGGCTTTGCGCAGGCCCTGCTGGGCAGCCCGAAGGTGTTGTTTCTCGACGAACCGACCACCGGGCTGGACCCGCTGGCAATCCGCGAGTTCTATGCCACCCTGCGCGGGCTGCGCGAGGCGGGTGTGACGATGATCCTGACCTCCCACATCCTGGCCGAGCTGCAGGACCGGGTGGACCGGCTGGCCATCCTCGCGGCCGGCCGGGTGGTGGCCATGGGCAGCGTGCCGGCCCTGCGCGAGCAGGCCGCCATGCCGCTGACCGTGACCCTGCGGCTGGCACCCGGCGATGCACCGGCGGTGGCACAGGCCCTGGCCCGGCTGCCGGGCTTGGACGGCACGGCCGAGGACGCGGTGCGCACGCCGGAGGGCCTGCAGCTGCGCTGCCCGCGCCCCGCCAAGATGGCCTTGCTGCAGGCACTCGCGGGCCTTGGCTCGCGCGTGCAGGACGTGCAGATCGCAGAGCCTTCGCTCGAAGACGTGTTCTTCGGCCTGCCGCATTGAAGAGGCGACACATCATGGAATGGCAACAGATCGCCACGCTGGCTTCCAAGGAGTTCCGTGACCGCATCCGCCACCGCTGGGTGCTGGCAGTGGCGCTGGTCTTCACCGTGTTCTCGCTGGTGATTGCCACGATGGGCGGGGCGCAGCAGGGCGCGGTGGGGTTCCGGTCGATCGAGTTCACCATTGCCAGCCTGGTCAGTCTGGTGATCTACCTGGTGCCGCTGATCGCGCTGATGCTGGGCTTCGACGCCATCGTCGGTGAACGCGAGCGCGGCTCGCTGGACCTGCTGCTGGCCTTGCCGATCACCCGCATCGAGCTGCTGCTGGGCAAGTACCTCGGGCTGGCTGCCGCGCTCACCTTGTCCACGCTGGCCGGCTTCACGCTGGTAGGGGCGCTGATGTTCAAGCCGCTCGGCTGGGGCGGGCTGTACCACTACGGCGGCTTCGTGCTCAGCTCGGTCTTGCTGGGGCTGGCCTTCCTGAGCCTGGCGGTGATGCTGTCGGTGCTGGCGCGCGACCGCACGCGGGCCTCCGGCCTGGCCATCGCGTTGTGGTTCGGCTTCGTGCTGGTGTTCGACCTGCTGCTGCTGGGCGTGCTGGTGATGGGCGGAGGCCGCTACGGCGCGGGGCTGTTCCCCTACCTGTTGCTGCTGAACCCGGCCGATGTCTTTCGCATCCTCAACGTGTTTTCACTGGACGATGTGCGCACGCTCTATGGGCTGGGCAGTATCGTTCCGCCCGCGCTGGCCAGCCCCTGGCTGCTGGGCACTGCCATGCTGGCCTGGATCGCCGCGCCGCTGGCCGTCGCCACCTGGAGATTCCGATCATGAACCCGACCCGCCGAAGCCTGCTGCTGGGCGCCCTCACCGCCTTTGCCCTTGCCGGCTGCGATCGTGCCGTTTCCACCGCTGCGATCGTGCCGCTGGAGATCGACCCCGCCACCACCTGCGACCTCGACGGCATGCTGCTCGCCGACTACGCGGGGCCCAAGGCCCAGATCTTCTACGTCGGCCAGGACAAGCCGGTGTTCTGCTGTGACACCGTCGAGATGTTCAGCACCCTGCTGCAACCCGAGCAGGTGCGCAGCCTGCAGGCGGTCTTCGTGCAGGACATGGCGCGGGCCGACTGGGAGCAGCCACGCGGCCACTGGATCGACGCCAAGGCGGCGTGGTATGTGTCCGGCAGCAAGCGGCATGGGTCCATGGGGCCGACCTTCGCGAGCTTCCAGGCCGAGGGCGATGCCCGGCATTTCGCCGCCAGCCACGGTGGCAAGGTGCTGCGCTTCGCCGAGGTGACCCCGGCGATGGTGGACCTTTGTGGCGGTGCCAGCCAGCATTCCGGCATGTGAGGCGCCGCGCGCGCTGCTGGCCGCGCGCCTGGACGACGACGCCGTGCCACCTCGGGCCCGTCCCCGGGCGGCCACGTCGCTGGCGTGCCGGGCAGTCTGCCACCGGCTTCACAGATGGTTCTGATGTGAAGTGCAGGCCGGCCTCGTAGGACGGACGACCCGCCCGCCGGCGGGAAGCGCGTCCCCGCTTTGGCTGCCCAGGACGGCCCTTACGGTTGCATTCATTGCGCGGGGCGCACGTCGCCCCCCACTTAGAGCGGCTAACAAAACTCAGCGCAGCGGTTCTGGCTAGGCGCGCCGCCGCAGACAGTACGACCGGTACGGCAAGGCGGCGCAACGACGCCAGAATAGTTTTGTTAGCCGCTCTTATAGCCGCATCACCGGCGCCGTCGACAACCGCCGCCAGATGGACGTGGAAGGCGGTACCCTGACGCTTTGCATCGAGCCCCACAGTGGCTGGACGAACGCAGGTACGCTGCACGTGGCCCAAGCTGCCACGTTCAAGATCGACTCCACCCGCTCCTTCGTCCGGCAGTCCGGCGAGGCGGACGTGGCGCGCGGCGGCCGGGCAGGCATCGACGGCGAGTCGATGGAGAGCACCGGCTTGTGGCGTGTCGCGCAGGGCGGTCAGCTGGGCTTCGGCAGTGGCGGCTTCTTCTCGCAGGGCGAGATCCACAACGAGGGCGACCTGGTCTTCACAGGCCACGCCACCTTCGGTGAGCCGGCGCGGTTGCTCGGCCGCGGCACGGTGTCGGTCCTGCGGGGCAGCTGGATGACCGTCGCTGGCGACCTGGACATCGGCTCGCTCGTGATTGGCCAGCCCGCGCGACTTCGCCGGCAGCTATGCCTTCTCGGGCGTGCGCGTGGAGGGAGCTGCCACCCTCGACCGACTCCACTGGGGCGACGGCAGCTTCGAGACCGCCCGGCCCGTCACCGTGCGAGGCCAGGCGACGCTGTCGAACAAGCAGGACGACTGGGAAGGCGAGGGCATGGGCGACGTTGGCCGGTTCCCCGAGGGGCGCATCAAGCACCTGAAGTCCGCTTTCCGCTTCAAGGGTGGCGTGGTGTGGGACGGCAACGCCGACCAGCGCGGCCCGGGCAGCATCCATGTGGCGGCCGGCACGGTGCTCGAGGACCACAACACCAAGGGCACCCTTGAGGTCGACACGACCAACCAGCGCGTCTACCGGCCCACGGAGGTGGCGGTCGCCTCCTTCCTCAACGAAGGGCGCTACGAGAAGACCGGCGCTGGGCAGACCGTCATCGTGTCCGCGCTGAAGAACCGCGGCACGGTGCGCGTGGTGGACGCCGGCACGCTGACACTGGCAGGCGCGGCGGACAACCGGGGCAGGCTGGAGGCGGTGCGCTCGCGCCTGGTGGTGTACGGCCCGCTGGCACAGCACGCGCAAGGCCCGGAAGGCGGCCGCTTGGCGGGGAGCAGCCATGCCGTGGATGATGGCGTGCTGGTGTTCAACCTGGGCACGGCCCGGTCCGGACGCGGCCCGGCCCTGATCCAGGCGATCGGGCAAGGCACCCGCATCGAACTCAAGGGAGCGGGCGCTCGCATCGCCACCGCCTGGTTCGGCAGCGACGTCGATGCCCTGTCGCAGCTCGGGGCCAACGATGGGGAGCTGGTGCTGCTCGACGGCGCCCGGCTCGACAGCAACCAGTCCTTCCGCCAGGGCAGCTCGCTGACCATCGGCCGGGGCAGCCTGCTGCGGGTGGCCGATTTCTCGCAGTACAGCGAGCTGGGCGCGGGCGGCGAGGCCACCTGGCTGTCCGGCACGCTGGAGGCCCGGGACATCCTGCTCAGCCGTGGCAGCCTGGGCGCCGGCGCCGCAGGCGAGGCCGCCGAGGGGACGCTGCGAACCGAGCACCTGGGCTTCGCCGGTGCGCACCTGTTGCTGGACATCGACTCCGCCGAGCTGTACGACCGGTTGTTCATCACGGGCAGGGTGGACCTGGACGGCGAGCTGCGGGTGGATTTCGGCGACGCCGGTCCCACGCTGGGCACCTTCCGCTTCCTCACCGCCGAAGGCGGCGTGGCGGGCAGCTTCGACCGGCTGGTCAGCAGCCTCGACCCGTCGGCGTACCGCCTGACGGCGTTCTATGGCGCGGACCACGTGGAGCTGAAGGTGCCGCCGTGCCGAGCCTCAGACCTATGCGCTGATGGCGCTGTGCCTGGCCGGCATGGCAGCCTGGACGCGCCGCCGCAGGGCACGCGGCTGAGGGCCGGCGCGGCGTGAGGCGGGCGAGGCCGGGTGCGGCCTTGCCTGGGCCGAGTGGCGCCCCGCCCGCCGCTGCTGCGGCCTCGCTGCTGGCGTGCCGGCCGGTGCCGCCCCTGGGTGCCGGCAGCCGGTCCACCGCCGGGCACCGTGGTCGTGGTCCAATCTGCGGCTTGAGCCATCGCTCGGCGCCGGCCGGCACGCCGCGACCTGAACCGGCAGGACGCGCCAGGCTGTGCCAGGCGTGCCGCCGCAGACGGCCGCGCACCGGCCCGCCTGGCCCGGGCAACGCGGCGATGAACGGTGGCTTGAGCTGCGAAGAACACCTCCCGGCCGGCCATCGAGCCCCGTCCACGTCCATCCCCATGCCCTTCACCGATCTCTCTCCTTCACCAAGCGCCACCCTGCCGCGCGGCCTTCGTTGGAGCGCCTGGCTCCTGCTGGCGGTGCTGTGCGCCTGCAATCGCGGGGCGCCCCCCGAGCGCCCGGTGCCTCCCGGCCGCCCCGAGCCGCATGCGACGAGCACCGATGCGGCGGCCTTGATGAAGGTGGTCGTGCCCGAATGGTCGAAAGACGCCACCGTCGTGATCGAGGTGCCCGGGGACGGCCAGGACGAGCCCACCGCCCATGTGGCGGTGGAGAAGATGCAGGTGGTCCCGCTGGCCGAAGACCGGGTGGTGCTGCTGCTCTCCGGCCGGCCTTCCGACGAGAACGGCAACGACAGGTCCAGCCACAGCGCGCCAGGCCATCTGGGCGGCTACTGGTTCACCAGGAAGGAAGGCCGGTGGTTCATGACGGCGGAACAGCCGTCGATCGCCTGGACCGGCGTCTCCGGCGAGGTGGGGACGATCAAGCCGGTCTCGCTCGGAGGCGGGAAAGTGGCGATCGCGGTGGAGAGCGGCAGCTGCTGGCAGGGCTACTGCGCCAACTGGCTGTCCCTCTACGAGCTGCAGGCGGACCGCGCCTCGGTCCTGCTCGACTCGGAGCGGCTGCACTCCGACTGCGAGAGCGCCCATGCGTCCTGCGCCGGCTTGCTGCAACTTCCGCCGGGCGACAAGGTGGCGGTGAATGCTGACGACTACCCGGTGTCGTCCGGCTGCTTCAATGTCACCGGCACCTGGCGCCTTGCCGCCAGGGCTGATGGGCCCGGTGACCTCGTGGTCCACTTCTCCGGCCGCAAGACATCGGACCAGGGCGAGGCCGTGCCCGCCGGCAAGGGCGCGTCCGCCGAGAGCGCGCCCGATGCGGCCAGTGCAGCCAGTGCAGCCACTACGACAGAGGCCCCATCGCCCGAGGCGCAGCCGCCGGCCGGGCCCCAGGTGCTCGTCACCGTCCATGGCGTGGATGAAACGATGGTCATGCGTTACGCCAACGGCCGGTACACCCTGGTCCAGGGCGGCAATCCGGCCCCGGGCTTCTAGGCGGGCACGGCGCCCCGTGCGGGGCCGCAGACCGGTGCAGCGCGTTCAGGTACCGCAGAAGGTGCGGTAGCTGCTGGTGACTTCCTCGGGCGCCGGCTCGGCGTAGCGGGCCTGTTCCGGCGCTTCCTCATACGGCTGGCGGAGGGCGGCCAGCAGCTGCTGGAAGGGGCCGAGGTCGTCGTGGTCAGACGCGGCGGCCAGGGCTTCCTCCACCCGGTGGTTGCGCGGGATCACCCATGGATTGATGCGCCGCATGCGGGCCGCTCGGGCCTGCGCATCGGCCTCGCCCTGGTCCTCCTGCGCACATCTCGCGCGCCAGCGAGACAGCCAGGCCTCCAGCTCCCCGGTGTCGCCGAACAGCGTGCGCAACCGGCCTTCGTCCCCCGCCGCCGCATCGGCAAGCCGCCGCCATGCAAGCGTGAAGTCGACCCCCTGCCGGTGCAGCAGGGCCAGCCAATCCTCGGCCAGCGCGGTGTCGGCTGCGTCGTCTGCCGGGCCGGCTGGCCCCAGGCCGAGCTTGGCGCGATGGCACTGCAGCAAGGCGGCAGCGTAGAGCTGGGGGAAGGCATCGATCACCTCGGTGGCCTGGGCGACGGCCCGGGCGATGGCCGCCTCGGTCTCGTCCTCGGCAATCACCGGCAGCAGCGCCTCGGCCAGCCGGGCCAGGTTCCAGCGCGCGATGAGGGGCTGGTTGCCGAAGGCGTAGCGGCCGCCGTGGTCGATGGAGCTGAACACGGCCTGCGGGTCGTAGGCTTCCAGGAAGGCACAGGGGCCGTAGTCGATGGTCTCGCCGGAGAGGGTCATGTTGTCGGTGTTCATCACCCCGTGGATGAAGCCCACCCCCATCCATTGCGCCACCAGTGCCGCCTGCCGCTGCGCCACGCGGCGCAGCAGGCCGAGCGCGCGCTCGGGGGCGCCTGCCAGGTCGGCGTCGTGCCGTGCGATGGTGTAGTCGGCCAGCAGCCGCAGTCGCTCGACATCGTTGCGTGCCGCGAAGTACTCGAAGGTGCCGACGCGCACATGGCTGGCCGCCACCCGCGTCAGCACCGCGCCAGGCAGGGGCCGGTCGCGGTAGACCGGCTCGCCGGTGGCCACCACCGCCAGCGCACGTGTGGTGGGGATGCCGAGCGCGTGCATGGCCTCGCCCACCAGCACCTCGCGCAGCATCGGCCCGACGGCGGCCTTGCCGTCGCCGCTGCGCGAGAACGGCGTCCGCCCTGAGCCCTTCAGCGCCACGTCACGCCGGCGGCCCTGCCGGTCGATCACTTCCCCGAGCAGCAGGGCCCGTCCGTCGCCCAGCTGAGGAGAGAAGCCGCCGAACTGGTGACCCGCGTAGGCCTGGGCGACCGGGTCCGCGCCTTCCGGCACCCGGTTGCCGCCGAAGATGGCGGCACCCTCGACGCTGTCGAGCGCTTGGGCATCGAGCCCCAGTTCCTCGGCAAGGTCGCGGTTCAGGAACAGCAGCCGCGGCGCGGGCACCGCGGTGGGCTGCCACCGCACCGCAAAGCCCGGGAGCTCGCGCGCGTAGGTGTTGTCGAAACGGAAGCTGATCGATGAAGACATGGAACTCTGCCCAATGGTGTCGCGTGCCCTGGCGGCAGCAGCGAGCCCGGGCTGCGTGGCGCGCCACGACGAGATGGTGGGGCGCTTGCGCACCGCGGCCCGGGACCGGGCGACGCGGCTCGAGCCGCGTCGCCGCTGCAGAAGGATCGGTCCCGGCCTGGCCGAGAGGCAAGCGACGTTGCTCCGTATGATGCGCGACTTCGCTTTTCCCTTTCTTTCGCTCGATCACCGGCGATCCACGCCCACGCCGCTGTGGCCAGACCCATCCCGCTGCCCGCTGGTGGCTGAAGGAAAGCGGTGGGCCGGCTCACCGTCCGCTTCCCCGATCGCCGGCCAGCCGGGCGCGCCTGAGCCCCCGGGGCCTGTCTTCGGTAAAAGGCGGCACGGTTCGGCGGTCACCGCCACGGTCACTCGCGTCACCCGTGGCGCCCGTGACGCCGAACAACGCGAGGTGGCCAAGGCGGAGGTGAGCTCCGAATCCAGGGTTCACCTTCGCCAGCATGCCGAGGGTTGCTCCAGGTGCCGCTGCTTCAGCAGCCGGTCAGGGCGTTGTGTTCGCTTCGCTGCAACCGGTGCACCGGGCGCGCCAGCATGGTCAAGAACCGCAAGGGTCGCCACCCTGTGGAGACGACGCCCGGGCCAGCGTCGAGCGCTGCCTTACACGCACCACGAGCGCAGCAAGGCCCACCATCACCAGCGCATAGGTCTCCGGCTCCGGCACGGCCGCCACGTTGAGTGCCACCCAATCGCTGCCATAGCTCAGTGTGAGCAGGTAGCGCTTGGGGTCGACGTCGCTCACGAACTCGTCGAAGCTGCCCGTCACACCGCCCGCCGCCTGCAGCAGACGATGGCTGCCCAGCCGCAGGGGCGCGAAGGTGCGCAGCAGCAGCGTGCCATCCAGGGTTGCCGAGCCGGTGATGTCCAGTAGGGTCGTTCCATACTCGCCAGACCGGGCTTCGAAGGTGGCGTCACCGCCCAGCGTGAGATGGCCGTCGATGCGGCCGTTGAGGTGGCCGCCAGTGTTGAGCTGCCCCTCGAGGATCAGCACCTCATTTGCCGTCAGCAGCCACCCCACCTGGGTCGAGGCGCCAGCGCGGTCCTGCCTGTACCGGCCGACCTGCACCTCTGCGCTGTTGATGGCGAACCGGCCTTGGTTGACATACTCATCGCCGAGATCGAGGTGCGCGCGTTCGACCCAGACGCTGCCGCTCCCGGTGAGCCCTGCGCCTTCCATGCGGTACCGGGCCAGGGGCTCACGGGATGGAGCGGCCTGGGGGTCACCGCTGAGTACCAGCCCACCGTCGTTCTGGATGCCCTGCTCGAACACGATCTCCGGTGCCATGCGGTCGGCGGTGAACCTCGCGCTGCCGCCACGGGTGATCAGCCAGGAGCCGCTGCTCGTCATGCCGTGGCGGGAGACGCGGGCCGTCAACTCGCGCTCGACGCGGATGTGGCCGCTGTTGCTCCACCGGGTTTCGGACGAGTCAAACAGGCTGACCCAACCCGCCGAGCCGACGGCCAACTGTCCACTGTTCTCCCACGACCGGCCGCCACGGAACTCCAGGTAGCCGCTCTCCGCCACCATCGCGCCGCTGTTGCGGAACGAAGCGTCCCGCCCCAGCAGCACCCGGGTGTTGCCAGTTTGCTTGCGATACAGGCCGGCGAACTCTGCGTCCGCGTGAAGCCGCAATTCGTGCGTCCGGTCGTAGGCTTGATCGACGAACGTGGCGCCCTTCTCGATGCGTAGAGGGCTGAACAGGTGGAAGTCATTCGATATCCAGAAGCTGTAGCCCCGGAAGGTGAGCGCGCCGCCGGCTGCCATGACACGGGTCGTGCCGCCCGTGATATTGGCTCCGCCCGTGAGGGTGATGCGCGGTGCAGCGCCTGCGCCGCCGGGCGAGCCGGTGATGTCGCCGCCGGTCCAGTTCAACTGGCCGATGGTGAGAGAGCCGGGGCCTGAAAGTTGCCCGCCCGACAGGTCCAGGTTCTTCAGCGTCGAGCCGTCACCGTGCAATTGCAGCCGGCCGCCGGACATGTCCAGCCGCCCGATACCTTCGATGCGCGCGGCCTGGAAGCTGCCCGACCGCAGTACCGTGTCGGCCTGCCCGAGCTGCACGTTGGTATCCGGTGCCGTGGGGGCACCGGCGCTCCAGTTCACCGCGAGGTCCCAGTAGGGCTGATCGACCACGGAGCCGGTCCAGGTGGTGGTCAGTGCGCAAGCGCAAGTGCTGGTCAAACCGAGGGCCAGGGCGGCGCCGAGGGCGCGCGGCCGGCTCCACCGGGGAGGCCGGCGCCAGGTGCGCCCACCGCAGCGAGTGGCAGGGCGGACTCGAACGCCAACAGCCGTGTTTGTCGCTTGCGACATCGCCATCTCCTGAAGCGAGGGAAAGCCGCACACTGCCAGAGAGGCGCCTCAAGAACCGGCAATAGTGAAAGCAAGTGCAAGCCGGCCGGCGCAACTCACCGCCGCGGCCGCTGGCGGAAGCCGGAGGCGAGCCGTGCCGAAAGCGCCACTCCATCGTGCAACCCCCTTGAGATGGATGCGACCACGCCGGAGGCCGGCCCCGTGCCCCCGTGCCTTCGAAGGTCGGCCGACAACACCGGTCTTCTGGCTGCGAGGTGTCGGCGGGTGATGCCGCCAGCCGGGGTAGTCGGTGGGGCAGTCGGGCGGGGCAGTCGGGCGGTGTGAGGACCGTGGCCGTTGCCGGCACGCGACCGGTGGCGGCCGCCCTGCGCAAGCCCGCTGTTCAGGGCAGGGCGGCGCTCGCGGGCCTTCTGGCCTGGGTGATGGATCGATGCAGGGCGTGAGCCGCCACCACGGGTGCCGGCATGGCGCGCGTGAGCATCCAGCAAGGGGTGTTCCCCCCATGCACCCGTCAAGAAACTGCCTGGGCGGTCACTTGAAGGCGTCGAAAGCGAATGACTTGTTCGCCCAAAAAATGCCGAGCTGGCGACACGAACGAATGGAAGGCCAGGCAGGTGGACGGCGCCCCGGGCATCGCGTTTCCCCAACCAGCGCTGCTGTCCGGCCCGATCATTCACATTTAACACATCACGTTTCGCTATTTGATTTCAGTTCCCTAGGCAGGACTGGCAACTTGCCTCAAGATGTCGGCCTCCGTGGAAGCGATTCCAATGCAACGCCTCCCGGACGCGATTCTTCTTATTCGGGAGACAAGCATGCAAACGTCCCTCTTCAGGCTGATGAGCTGGCTGCTGGCCCTGCTGTGCTGCAGCATGGCGGCTTCCGCTCAGTCCAGCTCCGACTTCACGCAAGGCGTGGCGGTGTCCGGCGACCGGGCCACGCTCTGGTTCAAGTCCAACGTCAACACCAGCTGGGTCGATGTGCATTACCAGCACAACGGCGGTGGCCAGCAGAACCTGCGCATGGGCTATAACGGCGCCACCGGCCGCTTCGAGCAAGCGGTGCTGGCACCGGTGGCCACCGGGCACACGCTGGGCTACTTCTTCACCTATAACAACGGCGTTCCGGCCTACGACAGCGCCCGCTTCACCTACACCGTGGGTAGCAGCAACCCGGGCAACCCAGGCAATCCGGGCAACCCGGGCAACCCGCCCCCGGGCGGCGGTGAGTGGAACGGCTACACCACCTTCAACATCGTCAACCAGACCGGCGGCCGCTGGCCCGACGACCAGGTCTACTGGGCCATCATCGGCAAGGACTGGGGCACCGGCCGCTTCGTGTATGTGGACGCCGGCGGTGCGCTGCGGCCGATGGAGCTGGGGCACAACGGGGCCCTGGTGAAGAACGGTGAGTCGTACACCAACTACTTCCATTCCCTGGCACGGGTGCGCTCGGTCACCATCCCGGCGATCAATTCCGCACGCATCCTGTTCTCCGTCGGCTCACCGATGTACATCAAGGTGGTGATGGATGCCAACGGCAACCTCGGCTATGCCGGCGCCAACCTGCAGAACCCGACCGACCCGAACCGCGATGTCATCTTCGACTTTGGCGAAATGGCCATTCTGCCGAAGGGCCACGCCAGCCAGGGCATCTTCGTCAACACCACGCGGGTGGACCAGTTCGGCTTTCCGCTCAGGCTGCGGGTGCAGGGCCTCAATGGCTACGACCGCACGGTGGGGGAGCCGCTGACCGAAAGCCGCGACCAGCTGTTCGCCCGCTTCCAGTCCGAAGTGCCGGGGCCCTTCAAGAGCCTCGCCCAGGGTCCGTACGCTCCCTATCGCATCATTGCGCCGGCCCACGCCACCTTTGCCCCGGGACAAGCGAACGGCAACTACCTGCAAGGCTACATCGACCAGGTCTGGCAACGCTATCGCAACGAAGACCTGGTCTTCACGCTGGCCAACCATGGAACGTTCCGCGGCCGTGTCATGGGTGACCGCTTCGTGTTCACCGGGGGCAAGCTCAACGGCACGTACTACATCAATTCCAAGCCGAACACCGCGATGGTCTTGCTGGGCAACGGCGTGCTGTCGGACGCAAGCGGCGGGCCGACCAACGTGGACGTGCAACTGCAGATCCAGGCCCAGATCTGCGCAGCGCTGAACCGCCACGTGCTGGAGCAGCCGGGCAACTGGTACAACCAGTCGGCCCACCACCCGGCCGGCCAGCCGGGCAACTGGTTCTCCAAGTTCTGGCACGACCACAGCATCGACCGGCTGGCCTATGGCTTCGCCTACGACGATGTGGGCGACTTCAGCCCCTCGCTGCACACCACCGCACCGACGACCGTCACCTACACGATCGGTTGGTGAACCGGCCTCCCCGGCGCGCCGGTGGCGGTTCCCCTCCACCGGATGGCCGCCGGGCCTGACGGCTCCTCCTGCGGCCGCGGCCATGGCTCCCGCTGGGCCGCGCGTGCCGCCCCGCCGGGAGACCGAAGCGGCCGGCCTTCGGCGTCCTGGCAGTGCGCAGGCCACCGGTGTGGCGCCACCACCGGCCCGGCCTGGGGCTGCCCGAGTGGCGGTGGCCGGGCAGCGGGCGGGCGCAGAGCGCTTGCTGATCGGCCGCCATCCGCTCGCCTGGCTCCCGCGCTGCGACCCCCGGGGCTTCGCGCGGCAGGGCCAAGCCCTTGGTGGGAACTCACGCCGGCAGTTCCCGGCGCATTGGCTCCCCATGCCATGCAGGACCGTGCTGCGCCACATGCGCGTCCAGCCCGCGCTGGCCAGGTGCCACATGGTCAGCGAGCACGTGCCCGTCCACATAGTCGCCACCGTTCTGCGGTCGGAACGCAATGGGCACATCGTCGAACAGCCGCTCCACCCGCCGCCGCCAGACCGCCTTCGCTGCGTCCACCGCCTGCGCCGTGATGTGCCCGGTGCCGTACACCGCATGCGTCGGCAGCACCTCCATGCCGGCAAAGAACAGGGTGCCATGGGTGATCGGGAACAACAGTTGTTCGAGCGGCCCGTTGATGCCGCGGGCCGAATAGTCCGTGCCGGGGCCGCCCACCATCACCGACAGCAGGGCCCGCTTGCCCTGCAGGCCGCCCTCGCCATAGCGATACCGGTTGCCTGCGTCCTGGTAGCCATAGGCCAGGCCGTAGGCGAACACCCGCTCGACCCAGCCCTTGAGGATGGCCGGCATGCTGAACCACCAGAGGGGAAACGCCAGGATGACCGCGTCGGCGGACAGCAGCTTGCGCTGCTCCAGCGCGATGTCGGGCGGCTGGTGGCCCTGGCGCCAGGCATGCCCGGATTCCGCCACGAAGGAAAGCCGTCGCGGGTCGGCCCGGTGGGGGAAGTCCTGTTCGTCGAACACCGCCTTCCATTGCATCGCATACAGGTCGGACAGGAGCACCTCGTGCCCCTGCCCTTGCAAGGTGTCGCGGGCAAGGTCAACGAACTGCCGGGTCAGTGAGGCCGGCTCCGGCTGGGCAAAGACGATCAGAACGGTCTTCTTCATCACTTCACTTTCATGCTGGGTCTTGGGGGAGGCATCGGGCGCGCATGCGGCGTCCTGCAGCACTGTCCGGCATTGCGTGCCATCGGTGAAATTGAAGAATCACTGCGCTACTATCCATGGCATGGATACCAGGCGCCTCGACCTCAACCTGTTGGTGACACTGGAGGCTCTGCTGGTCGAGCAGAACGTCACCAAGGCCGCCGCCCGCCTGCACCTCAGTCAGCCCGCGGTCAGCGCCCAGCTGGCCCGGCTGCGGGATGTCTTCGACGACCCCTTGCTGATCCCCGCGCAGCGCGGCATGACGCCCACCGCCAAGGCCTTGGAACTGTTGCAACCGCTGCGGCAGGCCCTCGACCAGGTGCGTGTGACCGTCTCCTCGCACCGGCACTTCGATCCCGCCAGCGCCACGCTCACCGTCGCGATCGCCTGCACCGACTACCTGCAGGTGGCGCTGCTGCAGCCGCTGGTGCTCCAGTTGCGCACCCGGGCGCCCGGCGTGCGGGTGGCCATGCGCCAGCTCGACCCCGCCCAGCTGGAAGCACAGCTGCTGCGCGGTGAGGTCGACCTGGCGTTGATGACGCCGCAGGTGGCGCCACCGGGCATGCGGGCACGCCATCTGTTCGACGAGCGCTATGTCCTCATCGGCCGCCGACACCATCCCCGCCTGCGGGCGGGCCTCACCGTCGAGGCCTTTGCCGAGCTGGAGCATGTGATCGTCTCGCCCGGTGGCGGCGCCTTCACCACCCCGGTGGACGATGCGCTCGCCGCGCTCGGGTACCGGCGCAAGGTGGTGCTGTCGGCAGCGTCCTTCCTGTTCGTTCCCGGCATCGTGGCGCAGTCGGATTTCGTCGCGCTGGTGCCGCAACGGCTGGTGCGCCAACCCTCCCATCCGCTCAAGGTGCTCGACTGCCCATTCCCGGTGGAGGGCTTCGAGGTCGGCATGGTCTGGCACGAACGCAACCATGGCCATGGCGGACAGCGCTGGCTGCGAGAGGAGATCCTGGCATTGGCCCGGGGCTGAAGCGGGGCCCGGCATCGCCGCAGGCGGCGCGGCCGGGGCCACATCGGCGGGGCGGCCCGCCGGCTCGCCGGTCCTGTGCAGGATCCGCTGTCGCGGCGGAAGACCGGCGCGTTGCCCGTGCTCAAGCCGAGACGGGGAACACCGGCTCCGTGCTCACCACACGGCCGCCTTCCACCATCACCAGCTCGCCGAACTGCAGCAGCACGGCTTCGCTTTGCCGTGGGCGCAGGAACGCCCATTCATCGGGACGCAAGGCCGCCCCGGCGGAGGCGACCATCACCTGCTGGTTGGAGGAGGCGCCGAACAAGCCGCTGGGCGCCAGGCCGGCAGGCGAGACCACGTCGGCCAGCCAGTGCCCGCCGTGAATGGCAAAGGCCCGGGCCTGGTTGCGGTCCCAGGCGCGGGCGGCGGCCGACAGCCAGCCTGCGCCTTGCGGCAGGCGGAAAGGCCCGAGGTCCTTCAGCACCGGGGTGGCGATGAAAGCCGCGGCTTGCAGCTCGGCCAGCGAGGACAGGTCGAAGTCGACCGGCTTCACCGCGGCCGAGCCCACCGCCACCTCGTTCGCCACGCCGCTGCGGTCGTGCAGCTGGAAGGTGCCGGAGCCGCCGGTGTTCAGGGTGAGGGTGTCGCGCGCGGCGCCGGGCAGGGCCTGGCGGGCGGCGTCCCAGAGCCGCTGGTAGCTCTGCTCCGCGGCCTGGCGCGCCTGCTGCCGGGTGCCGGCCAGGTCGGGCAGCGCCATCACATGGGCGTCATAGCCCATCAGGCCCGACCAGCGCAGGTGCGGCTCGCTGCGCAGCTGAGCCAGCATCTCGGCCAGTTGCCGCGGCGATTCGACGCCGCCGCGGTGCAGGCCCACATCAATCTCGATGTTGAGCTTCAGCGGCCGGCCGAGCCCCGCGGCCAGTTCGCGGTACTGCTGCAGCCGCGCGGGCGTGTCCACCAGCCATTCGATGCGGTCGAGTGCATCGGCTGCGCCCCGCTCGGCCAGCACCTGGGCGGCGTGCCGTGCGGCGGCCACCGGCAGCGGCTTGCCGAGCAGCAGGCCGAGCTGCGGACGCTGCCGGGCCACTAGCACCAGCTGCTCGGCATTGAACAGCATGGCGCGTTGTGTCTGCCAGGCGGCGCAGGCCGCGTCCAGCAGCGCCAGCGACGGCAGTGACTTGACCACCACCCGCAATGGCAGGCCCTGCTGCCGCGCGCGCGCGCCGATCCAGCCCAGGTTGTGCTGCAGCCGCTCGCGGTCGATCACGATGGCCGGGCGGGCCAGGCCCGCTTCAGCCAGGGCCCGCTGCAGGGTGGCGAAGTAGGGCGCGTGAGGCGCCCCGCGGTCGGCAGGGCGCAAGGCGGCGGCCACCCCGGCCAGCAGCGCCGCCGCGCCGGCCGCCTTCAGCAGGCGCCGGCGGCGCTCAGCCACGCGGTGCCTCGCCGAACAGCCGGCGCAAGGGCTCGTTGAGCAGCCGGCCCTGCGGGTCCAGCTCCCGCCGCACGGCCTGGAAGTCGTGCCAGCGCGGATACAGCGCTGCCAGCTCGGCCGGCCCGAGGTCGTGCAGCTTGCCCCAGTGCGGGCGGCCGCCGTGGCGCCGGAACAGGGGGCCCAGCTCGCTCAGCAGGTAGTCGTGCGGCTCGTCGGCCGCGGCATGCACGGCAATCGAGCAACTGGCGCGGCCATAGAAGGGGCTGAGCCAGGCATCGTCGGCTGCGACATAACGGAACTCGACCGGAAAGAAGGCTTCGTTGTGCCGCTCCAGCTGCGCCAGCACCGCCTGCAGGCAGGCCAGGCCCTGCTCGGCGGGTACGTGGTATTCGCTTTCGTTGAAGCGGGTGGCGCGGGTGGTGCTGAGCAGGCGCCAGCTGAGGTCGACCGAGATCGCTTCGCGCCGGCCGATCAGGCGCCCTGCCACCCAGCGGCGCAGCGCGGGCCAGGGCCCCAGCAGGCTGCGCAGGCGCCGCAGGTCGTCCAGCAGGGCCTCGTCGCCGCCGTCCACCACTTGCGGCTCCTGGGGGGCGACTTCCTCGTGGGTGATGCCGGCGCCATAGCCGGTGTGCGGCAGCACGTACATCTCGAAGTGCCGGTGGCTGGTGGCGAGGCCCGGCGCGGCAGCCAGCAGCTCCTCGACCGGCGCGGTCCAGAGCCGGCGGCGCAGGAAGAAGCGGGGCTGCACCTGCAGCTCCACTTCGGTCAGGGCGCCGAGTGCCCCCAGGCTGACCCGCGCGGCGTCGAACACCTCGGGTGAACGCTCGCGGCTGGCCTCGACCAGCTGGCCGGTGGCGGTCAGCAGCCGCAAGGCCCGCACCTGCGCATGCAGCGCGGGCAGCTGGGCCCCGGTGCCGTGCGTGCCGGTGGCATAGGCGCCGGCCAGCGATTGCACGCTGATGTCGCCCTGGTTGGGCAATGCCAGGCCCAGTGCGTCGAGCAGGGGGGCCAGCACCGCGATGCGGGTGCCGCCACCGACGGTGACACGCTGGCGGTTCAGGTCATGCTGGCGCACTCCGCTCAGGCCATCGGTCATCACCAGCGTGCCGGGGGTGGGCACCAGCGGACTGAAGGAATGGCCTGCGCCCACCAGGCGCACCGGCCCGGCGGCATGGCGCAGGATGTGGGCCAGCTCGTCCTCGCTGCCGGGCGAGAGGATCTGCTGCGGCGTGCAGCGCTGCAGGCCGGACCAGTTGCTCCAGCCGCCCGGCTGCAGCGGCTGGGCCGGCCCGGCAGGGGGGGGCGCCTGGGTCTGGGCGGACGCCGCAGCGCCCAGCCAGGCACCGCCGGCCAGCGCGGCGAAGTCGCGTCGTCGCAATGCCGGGCCCGTCTCGCGCTGGCCTGTCGGGTTGTGCGTGGGGTCCATCGTGCGCCTCCTTCTGGCTTGCGCGGCATCGCGCGAGGTGCAGCGATCCTATGACGCCGGGCTGCGCTGCTCAATGACTCGGCACACGCAGCCAGGGGTCTCGCCGTCTCGCCGGCCACCAGCGCCGGGGACGACGCGGCGGACCGGCGTTCCGGGCGTCGGCAGCGGGCCCGGTGCCTGGCACGCCGGTGGCCATCGCCTCACCAGACGCGGTAGACGCGGCCGGTCTGGGCGCCGTCCACGCTGCGCTGGTAAGCCAGGGCCGCACGCCGCGCCGGCACCGGCTCGAAGCCGGGGAAGAAGGGGCCGTAGCTGTCCATCGACTCGCTCAGCACGGTGGGGCTGACGGCATTGATGCGGATGCCGCGCGGCAGCTCGATGGCCGCGCCACGCACGAAGCCCTCCACCGCGGCGTTCACCGAGGTCGCATTGGCGCCATGCGGGATCGGCTCGTCCGAGAGGATGCCGCTGGTCAGCGTGATGGAGCCACCGTCGTTCAGGTGGTGCTGGCCGACCAGGGCCAGGCGCACCTGGCCCAGCAGCTTGTCGTTCAGGCCCAAGGCGAACTGCTCGGCGGTCATTTGCGGCACCGGCCCGAAATGCACCTGGCCAGCCGCGCTGACGATCGCGTCGACCTTGCCGACGCTGGCGAACAGGCGCTCGACGCTGGCGCCGTCGGTGAGGTCCACCTGCAGCTCGCCACTGCGGCGGCCGGCTCGCAGGACAGTGTGATGGGCGGCCAGGACTTCGGCGACCGCCGAGCCGAGGGTGCCGGTGGCACCGATGAGAAGCACTTTCTTCATGACGCAGCTTTCTGATGGAGGGTTGGGTACATCGCCGGGAAGCGATGTGCCGCATTGTTTTCCTTGTCGGCCGAGCGATAAATGGCGCTAGATTTCGCACATTGCAAACCCACCTTTAGGAATCGATGGACAAGCTGCGCAGCATGGAGGTCTTTGTCACCGTGGCCGAGGCGGGCAGCTTCACTGCGGCGGCGGCACGGCTGGACATCTCGGCCGTGATGGTCGGCAAGCACATTCGGGAGCTCGAAACCCATCTTGGCGCCCGCCTCATCCAGCGCAGCACACGGCGGCAGAGCCTCACCGAGGCGGGCCGGCGCTACCGCGACGATTGCCAGAAGGTGCTGGAGCAGGTGCGCTGGGCCGAGGCGTCCATCGAAGGCCTGCGCGCCGCGCCAAGCGGGCTGCTGCGCGTGAGCGCGCCCATGACGCTGGGCAGCACGGTGGTGGCGGCCCAGGTGGCCAGCTACCTGGCCCGGTACCCGCGGGTGCGCATCGAGCTGGTGCTCAGCGACAGCATGGTCGACCTGGTGGAAGACGGCTACGACCTGGCCGTGCGCATCGGCACGGAGGTCGATCCGGAGCTGGTGGCGCGACCGCTGCAGCCTTATCGCATCGTCATCTGCGCCTCGCCCGACTACCTGCGCCGGCACGGCCAGCCGCGCACGCCGGCGGAGCTGTCGCGCCATCGCTGCCTGTGCCACCTGAGCTGGACGCGGCGCACCGCATGGCACCTGGGCGGCCAGGGCGAGCAGGCCGGCCAGTGGCCCGGCGAGGGGCCGTTCTCCAGCAACAACGGCCAGGCCCTGCGCCTGGCTGCCCTGGGCGGCGCCGGCCTGCTCATGCAGCCCGAGGTGCTGCTGGCCGAGGACATCGCGGCCGGCCGCCTGGTGCCGCTGCTGCAGGACTTTCTTCCGCCACCGCGGCCGGTGCATCTGCTCTACCTGCCGGACCACCGGCCGTTGCCCAAGCTGCGCAGCTTCGTGTCGCACCTGCTGAAGTGCATGGCCCCCTGAGGCGGCCGGGCAGGGCGGTGCAGGTGGCCAGGAAGCGGCATGCCGCGGGCGGAGTTCGGCCGCTTGTTGCGGTGGATCAAGCAAGGTCCATTGGCTGATTGCTTCACAGGCAGGCCGTTCCTAGCATAGGTGCATCACCGGTGCATCTTTAACCACTGACCGCCTGTCCCGGAGTTCCTCATGAGCCAGACCGCTCCCGCCCTCATCGATGTCCGCCTGCTGTCCCCGCGCGAGCGCCATCCCCTCATCTTCTCCACCTTCGCTGCGCTGCCGCCTGGCGGGGCACTCGAGCTGGTGAACGACCACAACCCGCGCCCGCTGTACTCGCAGTTCCAGGCCAACTGGCCGGGCGCCTTCGTCTGGCAGGACCTGGAGCAGGGGCCGGAGGTCTGGCGCGTGCGCATCTCGCGCTCGGCGCCGGCCGGCCAGTGCTGCGGCTCGTGCGGCGGCTGAAGCGCCGCGCCCTTGCACCCGGGCGAGGCGCTGCCTCGCCCACCCCACGAACACCGATGCGCCCCGCTGGATGGGCCGCGCAGGACCGAACCATGAAACCTACACGCAAGCTATGGCAATGGCTGGGAGTCATCTTCCTGCTGTCCTTTGCCGCCTTGGGCTTCCTTGGCTGGCAGATCTATTTGCAAGCCCCGCCGCTGCCGAAGGCGGTCGTCAGCCAGGACGGCCAGCCGCTGTTCGGCGAGGGCGAAGTGATGCGCGGCCAGCAGGCCTGGCTGTCGGCCGGCGGCCAGCAGCTTGGCACCGTCTGGGGCCACGGCAGCTACGTGGCGCCCGACTGGTCGGCCGACTGGCTGCACCGCGAAGCGCTGGCCCTGCGCGAGCTGCTGGCCGAGCGACGCCACCAAGTCGCCTATGAGCGGCTGTCGCTCGAGCAACGCGGCGCGATCGACGCGCTGGTGCAGGCCGAGTTCCGCCGCAACGGCCATGATGCGGCGACCGGCGTCCTCACTGTCTCGAACGAGCGGGCAGAGGCGATCCGCCGCACCGCGGCGCACTACGACAGCCTGTTCGGCAGCGATCCCCGCTTCGCCGAGCTGCGCGAGCAGTACGCGATGACCGACAACGCGCTGCCGCAGGCCGAGACCCGGCACGCGCTGGGCGCCTTCTTCTTCTGGTCTGCCTGGGCCGCCGCGGCCGACCGGCCGGGCGAGACCGGCCTGTCCTACACCAGCAACTGGCCGCATGAGCCGCTGGTGGGCAACCGGCTGAGCACCTCGGCGGCGGTGTGGTCCATCGTCAGCGTCATCCTGCTGCTGGCCGGCATTGCCGCCATGCTGTGGATCCACGGCTCGCACAAGGACGAGGAAGCCCTCGCGGTGCCGCAGGCCGACCCGCTGCTCGGCGCCGTCGCCACGCCGTCGATGAAGGCCACCCGCAAGTACTTCTTCGCGGTGATCGGCCTGATCCTGCTGCAGATCGGCATGGGCATCATCACCGCCCACTACGCGGTGGAAGGCCGCAGCTTCTTCGGGCTGCCGCTGGCCGACGTGCTGCCCTATGTGGTCAGCCGCACGGCGCACACCCAGGTGGGCATCTTCTGGATCGCCACCGCCTGGCTGGCCACCGGCCTCTACATCTCGCCGCTGCTGTCGGGCCAGGAGCCTCGCTGGCAGAAGCTCGGCGTGGACGTGCTGTTCTGGGCGCTGATCGCCATCGTCGTCGGCTCCACTGCCACCAGCTGGCTGGGCCACCTGCAGCGTGAAGGCGCAGCCTTCTCGTTCTGGGTCGGCAACCAGGGGCTCGAGTTCACCAGCATGGGCCGTGTCTGGCAGCTGCTGCTGTTTGTCGGGCTGATGTTCTGGCTGCTGCTGATGGGCCGGGCCCTGTGGCCGGCGCTGAAGCGGCCTTCGGAAACCCGCGGCCTGATCGCCATGGTGTTCCTGTCGGCCACCTGCATCGGCGGCTTCTACGCCACTTCGCTCACCTGGGGCCAGGGCACCCACTACTCGATGATCGAGTACTGGCGCTGGTGGCTGGTGCACCTGTGGGTGGAGGGCTTCTTCGAAGTCTTCGCCACCGCAGTCATCGCGCTGATCTTCACCCGCCTGGGCCTGGTGCGCACGACGACGGCCAACAGCGCCATTGTGGTGGAGACCATCGTCTTCCTGTTCGGCGGCATCCTGGGGACCCTGCACCACCTGTACTTCACCGGCACGCCGACCTCGGTGATCGCCGTGGGCTCGGTGTTCTCGGCACTGGAAGTGGTGCCGCTCACGCTGATCGGGCTGGAAGGCTGGCAGACCTACCGTCGCAGCAAGGCCGCGCCCTGGGTGCAGGCCTACAAGTGGCCCATCCTCTGCTTCCTGGCGGTGGGCTTCTGGAACACGGTGGGTGCCGGCCTGCTCGGCTTCGCCATCAACCCGCCGGCCTCGCTGTACTACGTGCAGGGCCTGAACCTCACGGCGGCCCACGGTCACGCGGCGCTGTTCGGTGTGTACGGCATGCTGGGCATCGGCCTGATGCTGTTCTGCCTGCGCGGCCTGTATGCCCGTGCGCTGCATGCCGACCGCTGGCTGGCACCGGCCTGGTGGGGCCTGAACATCGGGCTGGCCATGATGGTGTTCATGTCGCTGTTGCCGGCCGGCATCTACCAGGCCTGGGCCAGCGTGGCCGAAGGGCTGTGGTACGCCCGCTCGCCCGAGGTCGTGCATTCCGCGGTGATGGAGACGCTGGTGTGGCTGCGTGTGCCGGGAGACATCGTCTTCTCGCTCGGCGCCTGCTGCCTGGCCGTGTACGGCTGCCGGCTGCTGGGCGGCTCGCGCGGCACACCGGCCGGGGTGCCGCTGGCCACCGCCGGCGCCGCTGCCCGCTGAAGCACAGACCGCTGGAAGGAGGCCCGCCTTGAAGCTCACCGCTTTCACCGACTACTGCCTGCGTGTGCTCATCTACCTGGCCGCGCAGGCACCGAGGCGGGCCACCATCGCCGCGATCGCCCAGGCCTACGGCGTCTCGGAGCACCACCTGACGAAGGTGGTCCACTTCCTCGGCAAGGAGGGCTGGGTGGCCACCGTGCGCGGCAAGGGCGGCGGCCTCGGCCTGGCGCTGCCGCCAACGCAGGTGAGCATCGGCGAGGTGGTGCGGCGGGCCGAGGGGCCGGCCGTGCCGGCGGAGTGCTTCGACCGGGAGCGCGGCGCCTGCGCCATCGCGCCGGCCTGCCGGCTGCGGCAGGCGCTGCGCGAAGCGGTCGATGCCTTCCACGCGGTGCTTGACGGCTACACGCTGGAAGACCTGATGGGCAGCCGCCAGGCCCTGGTGCAACTGCTGTTCTACGAGTCGCCGCTGCCGGCGCCTCGGCCCGTGGCGGCCCCCCCGGGCCGCCACGCCACGGAGTGATTCCCATGGCAAGCCTTCTCCGGCCACACGAGCCGGTGTCGTCTCCTTCCCCAGCCGTGCCGGGCTTCGCGCTCTGGCAGCTGGGTTTTCGGCCTTTCTATCTGGTCGCCAGCCTGTTCGCGGCACTGTCGGTGCCTTTGTGGGTGGCGCAGTTCGCTGGCGTGTTGCCACGGCCGCTGCTGGCCGGCTCGCTCTGGCATGCGCATGAGATGGTGTTCGGTTTCACCCTCGCGGTGGTGGTGGGCTTCCTGTTCACCGCTGGCCGCAACTGGTCCGGCCAACCCACGCCCACCGGCCGCTCGCTGCAGGCCCTGGTGCTGCTGTGGCTGCTGGCCCGGGTGCTGGTGCTGACACCGTTCGCCTGGGCGGCGGCGATCTCGAATGCGGCCTTTCCGCTGGCTGCGGCGGTGGGGCTGGCCCGCGCCCTGGGGGCCGGACGCAACCGGCGCAACTATTTCTTCGTCGCACTGCTCGCGATGTTGTCGCCCGCCGCCCTGGTGGTGCACCTGGAGGCGATGGGCCTCGACTGGGCACCCGGCCGTGTGGGCGTGCAGGTGGCCATGGATGTGGTGTTGTTCATGCTGGCCGTGATGGGCGGGCGGGTCATCCCGATGTTCACCAACAACGCCTTGCCCGGTACGGGCGCGCAGCGCCGGCCATGGCTGGAGCGACTGGCGCTGGGCGGTGTGCTGGCCTTGCTGGCGGCCGACCTGCTGCCCTGGCATGGGGTCCCGCTGGCGGTCCTGGCCGGCCTGGCAGCGCTGGCGCATGCCGCACGGCTGGCCCTGTGGCGCCTGTGGAAGACGCTGCGCACGCCGCTGCTGTGGGTGCTGCATGCCGGCTACGCCTGGATCCCCGTGCACCTGCTGCTGCGGGCGGCGGCCGAGCTGGGCTGGCTGGCATCGAGCCCGGCGACCCACGCCCTGACGGCCGGCGCCATCGGTGGCTTGATCATCGGCATGATCACCCGCACCGCCCGCGGCCACACCGGCCGGCCCTTGGCGGCCGACCGCTGGGACGTTGCCTGCTACACGCTGGTGCTCGGCGCGGCGGCGGTGCGGGTGGTGCTGCCGCTGGTGGTGCCGGCTGCGTACCTGCCGGCCCTGATGGGGTCGGCGCTGCTGTGGGCGGCCGGCTTCGGGCTGTATGCGGTGCGCTACTGGCCGGTGCTGAGCCGGGCGCGGGCGGATGGCAAGCCCGGTTGATCGACGCCACAGGCGCTGCAGGCGTGCTCGGTGGGGCAGGGCACCGGGGCCAGGCAAGCCATGCTGACCGGCGGCCCCGCCGTCGAGCGCGCCCGGCGCAGGGAGGCCAGCGTATGCCGTGGTGGCCAGCGCCGCGGCCGGGACGTGGAGGGCTACAGCACCCGGCCGGTGCGGGCAGCGGCGGCATAGTTTCGGAGCTCTTCGTCGCGTTCCTCGACGCTGCGCATGAAGGTGCCGAGGGCCCGGTCGATGTCCTGCCTTCGATCCAGCTGGTCGCCGTGATGCCCAATGCCATGCAGTGCCGCCACTTGCACCGCACGGCATGGCACCTCCAACATCTGGCGGAGCACCGCCCACAACGCATCTTTCCAAGCCGGGACGTGGCGGACATGCCAGAACGTCGGCCAGACGTCGAACCACATGTGGCAGACATGGCCGAGCGAGCCGCCGGCTGAGGAGCCGATGGGTGCAAGCAGCGAGGCCAGCCGCGGGCCGATGCACCGCTGCCACAGAGCCGGCATGGCGCCCATCATCCGCATGGCGTCGCCCAGCGGGACCGCAGGGTCGATCGCCGCAAAGGGGACGTCGCTGATGTCATTGCTCATCAGGTAGTTCAGGCCCATGCCCACCTGCTCGTTGTCGAAGCCCTGAAGGTCACGACCGGCGTTGGCAAAGAGCACGGTCTGGATGCGCGTCCACTCGATCGGGGTGGCGGGGAACTCGGGCTCGCCGAGGTCCCAATACCATTCCTGTCGCTGCTCCTCGGGGACGCGCCGGTCAAACAAGTAGGTAATGGCGGCCGCGTAGAGTGCGGGATCCAATCCGGCGTCTTCGGGGGAGCAGTTGCGCAGCGCCTCCTGGTCGCGACCAGGCGCTGAAGCCGGCTTGTGTTTCACGGCGAGATCTGATTCCTTGTTGTGGACGGCTTGCCGCCATCCGTCACGATCGAAGACAGGTGGTGGGCCGCCTCGGCTTCAACAGCCATGTAGCCGAAGGCTGCGACCAGAGCGGCCCTCCCGCGGTCAACGCTGCATCGCCGCGAGTCGCTCAACCCGGCTTGCAGTCCGGGACGTGGAAGACGACGAAGTGCGGAGCGTCCTGGAATCGCTTGAATCGATCGGCCAAGTGCCAATGGGCCTGGCGTTCGGGCTGGTCGTCCATCTCTGCGGCACAGTCACGCAGGAAGTCCGCGAGATCGCGCAGCTCGTCGGAGCTCGCATTCAACGTCACTTCCGCGAGGGGGCGAGGCACCACCTCATCAATCGACTGGACCTCGCCGAAGTACCCAACGATCCGCATCCTGCCCTCTCCGTACCTGCGACCGGGCCATCATAAGCGCAACCTCCTCTGGCAAGCCGTGCGACGTCGCTGCGCGCCGCTTACCGTAAGTCACCAATCCGCCGGCCAGGGACCGGTGCAGGCGGGGCAACATCCGACTCTGCAGTACCACTTCACATCGACACCAAGGAGTCAAGAGATGAGTGATCGACGACTGGCCGCCGTGTCGGCGGCCTGCCTGCTGGCCTGGTTCTCGACCACCGCCACGGCCGCGCCGCGCTACCGGCTCACCGCGCTCGACGGTGGCACCGCAGCCACTAGCGCCGCCCGCGGCATCAGCGCCGATGGCAAGGTGACCGGCTCCATCGGCGAGGCACCCTCTCTCGCCGGCTTCGTCTATGAAGGCGGCCAGCTGCAGGTCTTCCCCAGCTCGGGCGGACAGAGCTACGGTGCCGACATCAACAGCCGTGGCCAGGTCGCCGGCGCTTACGTCGACGGCTCGAGCTTCGAGGCCGGCCAGCCGGCCCGCTTCGAGCAAGGCCAGCCACAGACGCTCGGCACCTACGGCTGGGCTTCCGCCATCAACGAGCGCGGCCAGGTCGCCGGTACCCTGTCGGGCCAGCCGGGTTCGCACCACCGAGCCTTCGTGCACGACGAGCAAGGCATGCGGATGCTGGGCGTCCTGGGCGAGGCGCCCGATCCCTACTACACCACCAGCGAGGCGCGCGACCTGAACGACAACGGCCAGGTGGTGGGCCTGTCCTCCACCACCAGCGGCGACAACCACGCCTTCCTGTACGAGAACGGCAGCATGCGCGATCTGGGCACCCTGGGCGGCAGATGGAGCGTGGCCGACGGCATCAGCAACAACGGCCGGATCACCGGCTCGGCCGCGCTGGCCGACGACAGCTACCACGCCTTCCTCTCCGACGGAGGCGCCCTGCACGACCTCGGCACGCTGGGCGGCGGCTACTCCTGGGGCGAGGCGGTGAACGCACGCGGCCAGGTGGTGGGCTGGTCGGACGTGTACAACGAGAACCTCGACCGCGCCTTCCTGTTCGACGATGGCCAGATGGTCGACCTGAACAGCCTGCTCGATGCCACCGGCCGCGGCTGGACGCTCACCGCCGCCTACGACATCAACGACCGGGGCCAGATCGTTGGCACCGGCCTGTTCAACGGCAGCCAGCACGCCTTCCTGCTGACGCCGGTACCCGAGCCGGCCACCATCGCGCTCAGCGCCGCGGGCCTGGGTCTGCTCGCGCTGCGCCGGCGGACGCGCCGCCCGGCCACGGCCTGAACCGCGGACGCAACGGGCGCCCGCAGCCGGTATGTGCGCCGCCACGGCGGCGCGCGCTTCACCGTGGCCGCAGGCTTGGAGGGCGTGGCGGCATGGCCGCCGCCATCACCACGGCAAACAGCAAGATGGCAGCCGCATGCGCCACGCCCGCGGCCTGCAGCCACCGGGGCTCGCCCAGCTGCTGCCCGGCCAGGCGCACCACCAGGCTGGCGCCCATGATCCACAAGGGCCAGGTGGCCCGGGGCGTGTGGCGTGGTTGCCGCCTCGCCAGGGCCGGCAGCACGATGGGCGCATGGCCGAAGACCATCGAGAACACGAAGCCCAGCAGCACCAGGTGCGGTGCCGCAGTGGCGGCAGGGCTGCCGGGTGCCGCGAGCGAGAGCACGGACGCAGCAAGCAGCCACAGGCAACCCAGGCCCAGGCAGCGGGCGGTGTGCCCGCGCCAGCCGCCATCGCGCCAGGCGCGCAACACAAGGTCAAAACGCAGCAGCCAGAGCGCGAGGGCCGCGCTGCCCATCCACCACAGCAAGCCGGCCGGCGCCCCCCGGGCGGGCAGCACGCAACGCCACACGGTGGCAGCGAAGGCCAGGCCCGCGGCCAGCAGGAAGCCAAGCCGGGCCGCTGCAGGAAGCCTGACGAACTGCGCCAGCTCTCGCCGCTCACCCGCGATGGTCAGCACCAGGAAGGCCATGCCGGCCTGCGACACCGCCCCTGCATCGCCGTGCCAGGCCCAGGCCCAGACGCCCAGCGGCCAGCAGCAGGCGCCGGCTGCCTCCACCGCAAGGTGGGGCGAGACGCCGTGGCGCGAGCCCACCCCCAGGTACATCGCCACGAAGCCGCAGCCGGCGAGCCCCCAGGCCCAGGCTGCGGCCGCAGGGCCGGCCGCCAACAACAGGGGGGCACCGAGGCCCGCGAGCAGCGGCACGCACCAGGTGGCCGGGTGCTTCAGCGCCACCGCTCGCTCCAACGCAATCAAGGTGCCGAAGCAGGCCCAGACCATCAGCGCACCATGGAAGGCCGTCGCCATGGAAGGCGCCGGCAGCAAGTCCCAGCGGCTCAAGCCGCCGGACAGCCCGGCCAACAGGCCGCCCGCGGCCAGCGCGGCGCAGGCAGCGGTGGCCGCTCGCTGGCCGCGGCGCGTCGCCCGCCTCACCACCCCAGCCGCTCGCGCAGTGCCGGGCTCATGCGCTGCGGGGTCCACTGGGCGTCCCAGCCGATGTCCACCTCCACCTCGGTGGTGGCGGGCACCATGGCCCGCAATGCCTCACCCGCCTGCTCGACCAGCACATCGGCCATCGGGCACATCAGGCTGGTGGGCACCAGGGTCACGCACAGGCGTCCCGGCAGGGATTCGATGCGCTCGACCAGGCCCAGCTCGACGATGTTCTCGCCGATCTCCGGGTCGGCCACCTGGCTCAGCGCCGCCAGGTAGCGTTGGTGGTCCGGCGAGGTGAGGTCGGGGCGGGCTTGGAGGTCGGGCATGGCGGGTTGTCCGGGGGTGCAGCGCAGGCCTACAGCATGAACCGATCGCCGCCCGCGGCCTTGATGCAGGTCAAACGGGCACGGCTCGCCGTGCCGGATGCCGGGCGGCACGACCCGCCGCCCGGGCGGTACGGTGTGAGGCCGCGGCTCACACCGGCTTCGGGTTGCGTTCCTCGAAGCCGCGCTGGTGCCAGTACGGATAGGCGGGCGTCACATCGCTCGCGGCATCGAGCCGCGCCACCTGCTCGGCGGTGAGTGACCAGCCGACCGCGCCGAGGTTTTGCCGCAGCTGCTCCTCGTTGCGGGCGCCGATCACCACGGTGGCGACCGTGGGCCGCTGCAGCAGCCAGTTGATGGCGATCTGCGGCACCGTCTTGCCGGTTTCCTCGGCCACCGCGTCGAGGGCGTCCACCACGCGGTAGAGCAACTCGTCGGGCACCGGTGGGCCGTATTCGGCCGAGCCATGCAGCCGGCTGCCCGCCGGCAGCGGCTGCCCGCGGCGGATCTTGCCGGTCAGGCGGCCCCAGCCGAGCGGGCTCCACACCACTGCGCCCACCCCCTGGTCCTGCGCCAGCGGCATCAGCTCCCACTCGTAGTCGCGGCCCACCAGCGAGTAATAGGCCTGGTGGGCCACATAGCGGGGCCAGCCGTGCCGGTCGGCCACCGCGAGCGACTTCATCAGGTGCCAGCCCGAGAAGTTCGACACGCCCACATACCGCAGCTTGCCGGCGCGCACCAGGTCGTCCAGCGTGGACAGCACTTCCTCCACCGGCGTCAGCGCGTCGAAGCCATGCAACTGCAGCAGGTCGATGTAGTCGGTGCCCAGGCGCTTCAGCTGCGCATCGACCGCCCGCAGCAGGCGGTGGCGCGACGAGCCGGCGTCGTTCGGCCCGGCGCCGAGCCGGAAGGTGGTCTTGGTGGAGAGAAGCACGCTGTCGCGCGGCCGGCCCTTGATGGCCTCGCCGAGGATGGCTTCGGCCGCCCCGGAGGAGTAGACGTCGGCGCTGTCGAACAGGTTGAGCCCGGCATCGAGGCAGATGTCGATGAGCCGCCGGGCTTCCGCGACATCGGTATGGCCCCAGGCGCTGAAGAGCGGTCCTTCACCGCCGAAGGTGCCGGTGCCAAAGCTGAGGGCCGGCACCTTGAAGCCGGAGTGGCCGAGACGTCGATAGTCCATGCTGATGGAACTCCTTGGTCGATGGATGGCAGGAAGACCCGCCAGCTTGCCGCAGATGCGGGCCACCGGCGAGGGCGGCACCTGACATCCCGCCGGCGAGCGAGGCCTTTGGGGGCGGCCCCGCCGGGCGGCAAGCCAGCCGGCGCGTGTCCGGCAGCTTGCGTGTGCAGGGCGCCCGACGCCCGCTCCGGCGCCGGTGGTTCACGGTCGGCAGCCAGCTCGACGCGGGCCTCCATCGCGTGGAGCTGGATCCGGTGCTTGTCACGGTGCGGTCCTCCTGCGGTGCTGCGTCCGCGCTGCCGGCCGCCCCTGCAATTGACCCGGGAGAAGAGAGAATCCGCTCGATACATGGTTCATTGACAAGCCAAGGTGCGAGATGGATTTGCTCGACAGCATGAAGGTCTTCGTGGAAGCGGTGGACCGCGGCAGCCTGACGGCCGCGGCCGCGGCCTGCGGCATCTCGCCGACGATGGCCGGCAACCATCTGCGGGCGCTGGAGCAGCGCGCCGGCGCGAGCCTGCTGCACCGCACCACCCGCCGGCTCAACCTCACCGCCTTCGGCGAGAGCTACTACCCGCGCTGCCAGCAGATCCTGCGCCTGGTCGAGGACAGCGATCGGCTGGCCGATGAACAGCAGGCCCGCCCCGCGGGAGTGCTGCGCATCACTGCGCCGGTCACCTTCGGTGCGGAAGCCTTGATGCCGGCCCTGTGCGACTACCTGGCGTTGTATCCCGAGGTGCGGGTGGACCTGGCCTTGTGCGACCGGACGGTCGACCTGGTGGATGAAGGTTTCGAGGCCGCGTTCCGCATCGGCAAGCTGGCCGACGCCGACCTGGTGGCCCGGCCACTGGCGCCGTACCGCACCATCGTCTGCGCCGCGCCGTCCTATCTGGCGCGCCATGGGCGGCCGCGCACGCCGGACGATCTCGCGAAGCACGAATGCCTCGGCTTTGGTGCCGAGGCGAGCCAGCGCTGGCGCTTCTCCAAAGGCACCCGGGAATGGAGCGTGCCGGTGAAGGGGCGGCTGAAGGTCAACCACGGGCAGGCCCTGCGCATGGCGGCCATCCATGGCGCGGGCATCGTGCGGCAGCCGGCCGTGCTGCTGCAGCCGGACGTCGACGCCGGGCGGCTGGTGCGCCTGCTCGGCGGCTATGAACTGCCGAGCAGGCCGCTGCACCTGGTCTACCTGCATGACCGGTACCGCTCGGCCCGGCTGCGCAGCTTCGTCGACTTCGCGCTGGAGCGATTCGCGGGCTGACCCGGCCTGGCCCACAGGCGCCCGGGTCGGCCGCGTTGAAGCGGGCCGAGGTCGAAGGAGGCCGAGGACGACCCCGCCGGAAGACCACGCAGCCGCGCGGGCCGCCCGGCCGCGCCGCCTGCTGGGCAGGCAGCGGGCGCGGCACGCGCAAAGGGCAGGGGTGGGCCCCTGCCTTGGCCTTACTTCAGCGGCACATGCTGCAGGGCGTCCGCCTCGGGATGCGGTTGCCAGCGGTTGAGCCGCTCGCGGCTGCCGGTGGCGGCCAGCGGCCGCAGCCGGGCCTCGCGCATGGCGTAGTGCAGCACGGCATGCGCGATGGCGTCGGCGTTCACGTCCAGCGCCTCGCGGCTGATGTTGTCGAGCTTGTCGCAGGCGCTGTGGTAGCAGGGGTCATAGGCCTGCCCCGCGGTGCCGCCCCACAGTTGCGCTTCCTGCTCGGTCTTGATGCCCTCGGCCCCTGTGAACAGCCCGCCGGCCGGGATGCCGACGGCCATGAAGGGACCGTAGTCCGAGCGACCGTCGAAGTCGGTGCCCTTGAAGCGCACGCCGCGGCTGGTGTAGAAGGACTCGAAGGTCTTCTCGATGTCGTCGGAGCCGTCCGGGCCCGGGCCGGCGCCCACACCGTCCGAGTTGTCGCCGTCGTAGATGAAGTACACCGGGTTGGGCGAGCCCACCATGTCGAAGTTCAGGTACAGCTCGATCTTGTCCTGCTCCGCCTGCGGCAGGGCCTTCACATACTCGGCCGAGCCGATCAGGCCTGCTTCCTCCGCGCCCCACAGTGCGAAGCGCAGCTTGTTGCGGGGCTTGACCTTGGCCATCTGCACCGCGGTCTCCAGCACGGCGGCCGAGCCGGAGCCGTTGTCGTTGATGCCCGGGCCTTCCTCCACCGAGTCGAGGTGGCCGCCGCTCATCACCACGCGGTTGGGGTCGCCTTCGACCGACTCGGCAATCAGGTTCATTGTCTTCACCATGCCGCGCTCGGTGTCGGTCTTCAGTCGCACCGTGAGGCCGGAGACGGCGGCCAGCTGCTGGCCCAGCTCCTGGCTCACCGCCACCGCGGGCAGGTTGGGCTCGAAGTCGGCGCCGAGGCCGGCTTTCAGGTCGCCCGGCACGTTGTTGTAGAAGATCAGCCCGGCCGCCCCGGCCGCATGCGCCAGCGCCGCCTTGTTGGCAAAGCGGCAGACGCCGCGCTGGATCAGCGCGATGTTGCCCGCCGGGAAGCTGGCCCAGTCTTCGGTGCTGCAGCCCAGCGGGTTGGCCGGCGTGCTGACGGCGGCGGTCAGGTCGGCGCTGCCGGAGTACTTCATCACGTGGTTGGCGATCGGGCCCGCCGGGGCCGGCGACACCCGCTCCAGCACGCTGGGCGAGCGCGAGGTGAAGGTCCGCAGGTCGAAGGGCAGGCGGGTCACCACATAGCCGGCATCGCGGAAGATGCGCTCGGCATAGTCGATGGACCGGTCGTAGCCCGCGGTGGCCGCGGCCCGGTGGCCCTGGTTGGCGTCGGCGATCTTCTGGAACTCGACAAGGTGGCGGCGCACCCCGTCGACAGTCACGCACTCGGTCAGTTTCTCGGCGGTGTCGTTGGCGCGCTTGCTGCAGTCGTCGTCATCGTCGTCGCCTCCGCCGCAGCCGGCCAGGGTCAAGGCGAGTGCAGCCGCCACAGGCACCAACCAGGCGTTGCGACCCGAGGGCGGGCAGGCTTTCGTCTCCAGCATACAGATACTCCTTGTGGGATGTGAGGGGGCGCCTTGGCAGCGGATCGCGCCGGCCGCGCCCGTGAGCGATAGAACGAGCGGCCTACCCGGCGGATGGCCGAGTGACCGCCCACCCACTTTCGCAGCAAGGTGGGCGAGGACCGGTTGCCAAACGTATCTCACTCGGGGCGGCCTGGCAGCTCTCAGTAGTTCACCCGATGTGCCTGGACAGGGGCGCGCCTACAGTCCGCCGCGTGTAGTGGAATCGGTTCCACGCACCGCCGCCCGCCCCTGCCTGACTGCCTCGCGTGCCTGACCCGCCCCTCCGGGCGGCCACCGCGGGACGCCGGCCGGCGGTGCGGCGGACAACTCCAGGAGATCCCATGACGAACAGAACCTGTGGCCGTGTCCTCGGCCTGAGCGCCTTGATCCTGAGCCTTGGGCTGGGTGCCTGCGGCGGCGGTGGTGGTGGCGACGGGCCCGACCCTGCGCCGGGCGAACCGCCGCCGGCCGAGGGGCCGTGGCTCAAGGACTGGCCGCGCATCCAGAGTGCCATCGGCCGGGATGAGGCGGTGGAGGCCCAGGTCAAGACCATCCTGGCTGGCATGACGCTGGCGCAGAAGGTTGGGCAGATGACCCAGCCGGACATCCGCAGCATCACGCCGGCCGAGGTGAAGCAGTACTACATCGGCTCCGTGCTCAACGGCGGGGGCGCCTGGCCGGGCAATAGCAAGCAGGCCACCGTGGCCGACTGGCTGGCGCTGGCCGACCAGTACTGGCAGGCGTCGATGGAAACCGACATGGCCATCAAGGTCCCGCTGATCTGGGGGACCGACGCGGTGCACGGGCACAACAACGTGATGGGCGCCACCCTGTTCCCGCACAACATCGGCCTGGGCGCGGCGAACGATCCGGAGCTCATCGAGCGCATCGGTGCCGCGGTGGCGCGGCAGGTGGCGGCCACCGGCATCGACTGGACCTTCGCCCCCACACTGGCGGTGGTGCGCGACGACCGCTGGGGGCGCACCTATGAGGCCTTCTCGGAAGATCCCGCCATCGTCGCTGCCTACGGTGGCCGTTACGTGAGCGGCCTGCAGGGCCGCTTCGCGGCATCAGGCCGGCCCACCGTGGTGGCGACGGCCAAGCACTACATCGGTGACGGCGGCACCGACCAGGGCAAGGACCAGGGCGAGAACAAGGCCAGCCTGTCCGAGATGATCAACATCCACGGCGCGGGCTACTACCCGGCGCTGCAGGCCGGCGCGCAGACGGTGATGGCATCGTTCAACAGCTGGACCTGGAGCGGCAACGCGCCGGACGGCACACCGCTCGCATTCGACAACGTCAAGATGCACGGCAACCGCTACCTGCTGACCGAGGTGCTCAAGGACAAGATCGGCTTCGACGGGCTGGTGGTGTCCGACTGGGATGGCATCGGCCAGGTGAAGTACCGCGATGCCGGCGGCGTGCTGCGCTCGTGCAGTAACGCGTCCTGCCCGCCGGCGCTGAACGCGGGCATCGACATGGTGATGGTGCCGAACGACTGGAAGGCCTTCATCGCCAACACCATCGCCAGCGTGGAGGCGGGCGAGATCCCGGTGGCGCGCATCGACGATGCGGTGACACGCATCCTGCGCGTGAAGCTGCGAGCGGGGCTGTTCCGGCTGGAGGGGCGCACCACCGTGGCGACGCGGCCATCGGCGCGTGCCGGGGCTGGCGAGGCCGCCGCGCTCCAGCACCGGGCACTCGCGCGTGAGGCGGTGCGCAAGTCGCTGGTGCTGCTCAAGAACGACGGCGCGGTGCTGCCCTTGCGGCGCGGCCAGAAGGTGCTGGTGGTCGGCCGCAGTGCCGACAGCCTGATGAACCAGACCGGCGGCTGGTCGCTCACCTGGCAGGGCACCGACAACAGCAACGCCGATTTCCCGAACGCCGACTCGGTGCTGGCCGGCATCCGCGAGGCGGCCGGTGAGGCCAATGTCCACTTTGCCGCCGACGGGCTGGGCGTGGACGTGGCCGACTACCAGGCGGTGGTCGCGGTGATCGGCGAGGCCCCCTACGCCGAAGGCGCGGGCGACATCGGCCGCACCGGCACGCTGGAGCACGCCCGGCGGCATCCGGCCGACCTGGCCGTGCTCGAGCGGGTGCAAGGCCACGGTGTGCCGGTGGTCACGGTGCTGATGAGCGGCCGCCCGCTGTGGATCAACAAGGAGCTGAACCGCAGCGACGCGCTGGTGGCCGCCTGGCTGCCCGGCACTGAAGGCAAGGGCGTGGCCGACCTGCTGTTCCGCAAGGCCGACGGCTCGGTGAACCACGACTTCACCGGCAAGCTGTCCTTCTCCTGGCCCAAGCAGGCCTGCCAGGTGGCGCTGAACCGCGGCGATGCCGGCGCGGCGCCGCTGTTCGCTTACGGCTATGGCCTGAGCTATGCCGAGCCCGGCGAGCCGCTGGGCCGGACGCTGGACGAGACGGCCCCCGAGCTGGGTTGCGGCCAGTCCGCCGGCAGCGGCCCGGCCGCCACCGAGCCGTTGACGGTGTTCGACAAGGTGGAGGGCCCGCTCTTCAAGCTGTTCGTCGGCTCATCGGCCAACTGGAGCCTGCCGCTGGGCAGCGACCTCAATGCCGTCGTCACCACTGCCGACGGCGCCTTGCGCGCGGAGACCGCCCAGCTCAACGTGCAGCAGGACGCCAGGAAGCTCAGCTGGGCCGGCGGCCAGGCCGAGTTCAAACTGATGGCGGCCGACCCGGCCGATACCACGGTGAAGCACCCGGTCGACGAGAGCGCCTACATCCATCCCGACGCCAAGGCGGTGCTGGCGCTGGATGTCCGGGTGGAGCAGGCGCCCCAGGGGCTGGTGAAGCTGCGCATCGACTGCGGCTATCCCTGCCGCGGCGAGCTCGACGCCACCACCGCGCTGCGTGGCCTGCCCCTCGGCGAGCGGGCCACCCTCAAGGTGCCGCTGGCCTGCTTTGCGGCGGCCGGTACCGACTTCACCACCGTCGACACGCCCTTCCTGATCTCCACCGACCAACCCCTGCAGCTGACGCTGGCCCATGTCCGGTGGCAGGTCGGCGCGGCCGGCGATGCCGACACGCTGCGTTGCGAGCAACTGGTGCCGCCGCCGGTCGAGCCGGTGCCGCCCTTGCCCGGGCCGGTGGCCGCGCTGCTGGACGGCAGCGGCCTCCAGCTGGGCCTGCAGCCGCAGCTGTGGTCGTCCAACGGCAGCCATGTGGAGGCCGGCGTGGCGGGCGGCGTCATCAGTGCCCGCTTTCTGGCCGACGGCGCCAACGGCACGCTGGCCTTGCACGGCGGGCCGCTCAACCTGAGCCGCTTCGCCCAGGGCCAGCTGCGCTTCGAGCTGAAGGTGATGGACTGGGGCAGCAGCAGTGGCCGCCTGGCCCTGAAGATGGAAAGCCCGGGCGACGGCTGCCGCAACGTGGATCACATCCTGCCCGCGGATGCGCTGCCGCCGGCCGACGGGCAGTTCCACACCGTGACGGTGGACGTCGCAGCGGTCGCGGCGCAGAAGAACGCCCCTTGCTTCACGCTGGACCGCCTGAGCGTGCCGTTCGGCATCTTCCCGCCCTGGGACGACCAGCAAGGCGTGCGCTTCGAGGTGCGCAACATCCGCTTCCAGCAGCCGTGAGCCGGCCGGTGTGCGGGAGGCGGCGGCGCCCGGCTGGCTGAGGAAGGGCGGTGGCGTGGGATGGGGGGCCGCTCGAACGGCGCCCGCTCAGGCCAGCCGGTCGAGGTGGCCGGCCCGGTTCAGCCGATAGCGCGCATGGTCCTCGGCGAGGAAGAGGCGGCCGCCATAGTGGGCCTGCGCTTCCTGGCGCACGTCTTCGATGGAGGGCGACTGGCTGGCATCCGACCCATAGCGAGCGCTGAAATGGGTCAGCAGCAGGTGCGGTAGCGCGGCCGACTGGGCAAAGCGCGCCACCCAGGCCGCGGCGCTGTGACCCACGCCCGGCCCGACCTTGGCCGCGACGTCCTCGGTGTAGGTGGACTCATGCACGAGCACCTGGGCACCGCGGCAGGCATCGGCCAGCAGTTCGGGCCGGTCGTTGTCGCCGGCCACCACCACCCGCCTCGGCGCATGCAACTGGCTGACGAAATCGCTGCTGCGGAAGATGCGGCCGTCGTGGCTCACATCACGCCCCTTCTTCAGCTGGCCCCACAGCGGCCCCTGTGGCAGGCCGTGTTGCTTCAGCCGTTCAGTGTCCAGGCTCGGCTCCACACTGGCTTCGGTGAAGCAGTAGGCGAACGACGGCACGCGGTGCGACAGCTCGACAGCGTCGACCCGCCAGTTGCGGTGCCGCCAGTCCGCCAGGGTTTCGGTGGCGATGAACTGCAGCTCGAAGGGCAGGTGCAGCTGGGTCAGCCGCCGGGTCGACTCGATCCAGCCCTCGATGCCCGCCGGCGCAATCACCGGCAGCGGCTGCTTGCGGCCCAGCATGCCCGCGCTCGCCAGCAGCCCGGGCAGCCCGTAGCAATGGTCGCCATGGACATGGGTGATGAACACCGCCTGCAGGTCGTTCACCGACAGCGGCGACTGCAGCAGGCGATGCTGGGTGGCTTCGCCGCAGTCCACCAGGTACCAGGCACTGCTGTTCTCCTCGATTAGGGCCAGGCCGGTGACGTTGCGTTGCTGGGTGGGTGTGCCGGACGAAGTGCCGAGAAAGAGCAGATCCACAGGATTCCTTGCATGTCTTCATGATGCGGCCGGGCCGCCGGCGCACAAGGGCAGAGCCCTGCGTGCCGTTGGCCGGCCTGTGTGCGCCGGCGAATTATCGCGTCGCCTGGCATCGCGTCAGGTGCGGGCTGTGCCGCCGTCGGGGCAGGTGGCGCCGCCCAGGCGAAGTGAGCCGGCGCCAGGGCCATGAAACCGGCTGCGCCGGCATGCAGCCGCCTTGCATCGCCTGCACTGGCGGCAGTATCGGTATCGGCACGGGCCACTGCCCCGGAGTCACCTGCCGGCGGTGGCGCGCCTGCGGGTCTTCTTTGCGCAGTCGCTGCAGCGTCCGTACAGGGTCAGGTCGTGGTCTTCGACGGTGAAGCCGGCCGGCGCCAGGCGCGACAGGTCGCCCGGGCAGGCATGGACGTCGAACACCCGCTGGCAGCGCAGGCACTGGAAATGGTGGTGGTGTTGCCGCCCCGCCGGCTCGAAGCGGGGGTTCTCGCCCGGCAGGGTCACCGCCTGCAGCACGCCATCCTCCACCAGCGACTTGAGGTTGCGGTAGACCGTGGCGATGCCCAGCCCGGGCACCGAGGGCTGCGCGGCCTCCAGCACTTCCTGGGGCAGCAAGGGGCGCTCGGCGGCCACGATGGCCTCGCGAATGGCCGAGCGTTGTCGGGTGTTTCTCTGCATGTGCCAAGGATATGCCGAGCGGCTCCGGTGGTGCCGGGCTGGCCGGGGCGGGCATTGCGGTGGCCGCTGCCCACGGCCATCGCGGACTGCGTTTCGCCGCGCATGCGTCCCCGCAGGGCCGTGCTCAAAGAAGCCGCTTCGCGGTCAGGCGGGCAAGGCCGGGTCGGGTGGTAGCGGCACCCGGGTGCTGGAGGACGGCCGCGGTCGCCTGCGGCGTGCCAGCAACCCCATGCATGACAGGCCGAGCCCGAACAGGGCATAGGTGGAAGGCTCCGGGATGGCCTCCAGCAGGAGCCCGCCGTTGATCTGGAGCCCCAGTTCCGTGTACGCCGGCATGTCGTTGGTGAAGGTCACGGTGAGGCGCTCGCTCAGGTGCTGCCTGCTCGGTGTGCCATCACGCTGCGCGAACAGGTAGGCATCGGCCATGGTCCAGCTGCCTTCCGCCATGGCGCCTGCGAGGAAGACGGAGCCGTAGTTGGAATACGAGCGGGATGAGATGGCGCCGGCATCGTCCAGCGTGATCCATACCTCCACACTGACTGACAGCTGGGTGTAGGGCGCCAGCAGGAACTGCCGCTCGGGCTCCGAGTAGGTCGAGATGCCGAAATAGGCGCTGGCCGTCTCGTGGCGGCCCTCCAGTCGGGCCGTGGCAACCGCGTTGCCGGCGGCATCGATGCTCGCTGCGACCCAGTCGTTCTGGCGCATCTGCACAGGCACGGGAAAGCCGCAGCAGTGAGTGGTGAAGTCCGACCAGACCCCGGCGCGGTTGCGCACGTCCCCGGAGGCCCATGCGAACGAGTTCGGGTCAGGCAGTGGGGTGTAGCCGGCGTCGATGCCGTCG
This sequence comes from Eleftheria terrae, assembly GCF_030419005.1. Lineage (NCBI taxonomy): Bacteria > Pseudomonadati > Pseudomonadota > Betaproteobacteria > Burkholderiales > Eleftheria > Eleftheria terrae. Next base: position 182,026 of record NZ_CP106952.1, on the reverse strand, counting down.
CTCAGGTTGAGATCGACCACGGTGAAGGTCAACCCTTTCATGCCCACTTCGCCGGAGATGAGGTCGCGGCTCGCCGCGGTCTGGCACAGCAGCGCGCCGCCAGCGCGGTGGCGCACAGGCGGACGATGTTGCGCGGGCTGTCGAACCGCTCGCCGGAGGGCATGAGAGTGGCCGCTTTGCGGCCTCTGTCGTGATGTGCATCCATGGTGATCTGCCTCGGATCGAAGGAGGAACGGCCCGCGGCGCCCGCCGGAGGAGCGACACCAAGATACCGCCGCGCCGGCCTTGCCGGGCCCCCCTCATTCAAGGGTGTGCCTGATACATCTCGACCCTGCCATCGGGCGGTTCACGCTCGGTGCTGCGGGCGCCTGCCCTCGATGCCTTTTTGCCAACGCCCATAACGAGTTTGTGCACATCAACACGAATAGATTTCGATGTGACACCATGCGGTGCCCCTTGGCGGCTTTGTACACATCGCCACAACTAAACAGTGAAAGATACCTCTTCGATCAGTACGGTGGCGCCCGCCATACCAACCTAGAGGAGAGACACTTGAAACGATCTGGCTTTGGACGATCGATCGCCAGCTTGGCGGTCTTGCTGACGCTGGCCGCCTGCGGCGGCGGATCGGACTCCAACAACGAAACCGGCGCGAGCGCTGCGCAGCAGCAGACCGGCGGCGACACGACCAGCGCATCCACCGACACCGGCTCGCCGAGCGGCGTCGTCGCCTCGACGCTGGACCTCGACGCGGCCGTCACGGCGGTGCTGGTCGCCGAGCGTGGCGAGCAGGTGCGCCAGAGCTACGGCAGCCTGCCGGCTCCGGTGGTGGAGGTGCAGCGGCGCTCGGCCGATGGCCGCTGGATCTTCGGCGGTGGCTACTTCCCGGTGCCGCCGACCGTGGACGACACGAGCCCGGTCACCGCGCTGTTCATCGCGCACCGCACCGAGCAGGGCTGGGAAGTGGGCCTGGAAGACAGTGCGCGCTTCAACGAGCTGGCGGGCACGGCGCCGGAAGAGATCATGAGCACGACCGAGCGCCAGCTGTTCGTGCAACGGCAGTCCACGCATGCGGCCCGGGACCGGGAGTCGGCGCAATCGATGATGGCCGCGCAGAGCGTGGGCCTGTCGCTGCCGTTCCAGTTGCGCGGGTCCACCTGGGGCACTGCCGGCGTGCATGGTGACAGTGGCAGCAGCCGTCCCTACAACGCGATCGACTTCTGGGGCGGGGACGGGCGCGTGCTCGCCTCGCGCGGCGGCATCGCGTACAAGTTCTGTACCGGGGGCCGCTGGCCCTTCATCAAGGTGGTGCACGACAACGGCTGGACCACCGGCTACTACCACCTGCGCAACCAGGCCACCATCAACAACGGGCAGGCCATCAGCGAAGGCCAGTTCATCGGCATGATCGGCGTGGAGCTGCCCTGCGGCGGCCGTGCCAGCGGCGACCACGTGCACTGGACACTGTGGCGCGGCGGCTCGAACGGGGCAGCCGAGCCGGTGCACAACAAGGTCATCGGCGGCTGGACCTGGTATGAAGGCAGCCAGCCCTACAGCGGCTATGCCGAGCGCAACGGCACGCGCGTCTACGCCAACCAGCGCGGGCTGGTCAACTACGGCCACGACGGTGGCACCACCCCGCCGCCCTCGCCCTGCTCGGGCGCCGGCTGCGTGCGCTACACCGGCTCGCTGACGCAGTCCGGGCAGACCGCTTTCCACCCGGGCACCGGTGGCTTTCAGTTCGGTGGCGGCACCTTGCGTGCATGGCTGGAAGGGGCGCCCGGCACCGACTTCGACCTGATCCTCGGCCGCTACAACGGCAACACCGGCCAATGGGATCGCGTCGCTGGCAGCGACGGGCCCAGCTCGAGCGAGAGCGTCAGCTACAACGCTCCGGCCGGCTACTACCGCTGGCGCATCAACAACTACAACGGCTCGGGCAGCTACACGCTCTGGACCAAGCAGTAGCACCGGGCGAGGCGGCCGCCAAGCGAAGCCATCCTGCTGCCAGCGGCACATTGCCGCGGCTGCAGAGGCAGAGCGAGGCGGTCGCCCGGCGATGGCCAAGGAGGCCGGGGCTGCCCCGGCCTTCGTTCCTTTGTGCCTTTGGCGGCGCCACACATGCCGCCAGGGCCAACGCGCCGCGCCAGGCGGCGCAGCGTCTCCTGTCGTCGCGGGGCCGCATGGACACGGCATGCCACATCATCGGCGCCACGAAGCTCATGGCCGCATTGGGAGACGGGCCTTCCTTGCCTGATGAGGAGGTGTTGTCCTTCGTCCCCGCGTGCTGATGGTGGACGACAACCTGGCCAACCGCGAGCTGGCGGTGCAGATGCGCACTGGAGCGGGCCTTGTGGTGAACGGCCAGGCGCTGGCGAGTCTGGCCCTCCCTGTCCGTCACCATGAGTGGCTGGATGCCGGCACGTCGGACTGCCGGGCGGTCCTGCGCAAGAGCGTGGTGGTGCGCTTCGCTTGCCACGGAACGCAGGCCGCGGTGGTCGACGACTTCAATCTGCGGAACGTCATCGACGCCCCCACCTGCCCGCTGCGCGGACTCGGCAGATGGCGCCCCGCGGCCGTCGCACCGGCCGGCGTCGGGGACGGCGCCGGCTCGGAGATCCGGTGAGCACGTGCTGCACCCTCCGGCCACAGCGGCTGCGGTCGGGCCCGGCGAGCTGGTGCGCCGGGCGTTGCGCCGTGGTGAGCGTTTCTTGCCAGCGGCGCTGGTGGGCGGCATGCCGAGGCTCGCGCGTCTACCATGCCGCCTACCGTGCCATGGCCGACCGTCACGGTGTCGCTGCCGGTGCTGTACGGTGCTTCGCACCGCGTCCAGGTGAACCGGCGCGTCCTCACCCAATCGCTGCGGACCTTGCCACCTTCCATCCCGACTGCGCCCGCATGACCTCACTGCTGCCCCTTGCCGCTCCCGCTTCACGCCGGCTGCTGTTCGGTCTTCTGGTTGCCGTGCTGACGCCGATGCTGTGTGCCGTGCTGACGGAGGTGTGGGGCGTCTTCGGCTACCAGCTGAGCGGTGGCGGTGCCTTGTGGCTGACGCTGCTGGGGGGCGGCACAGGCGTTCTCGCGCTGGCATTCCTGGCCGCCCATCTGATCGACCTGCGCAAGGCGGGCCGGCGGCCCGGCTTGCTGGCGATGTTGCCTGCGGTGCTGCTGGTGGCCTCGCTCCTTGCGCTGGGCGTGCATGCGGGGCTGGCCAGTGCGTCGCTGTTCTGCCGCACGGGAACGTGTGCCGGCTGGCAGTGACGCCGCATGCCGGCCAGGCCGGCGTGGCCGGCAGGGGTGGCGCGGCTGGCATGCCGGCAGTGCGGCGCCGGCGCGGCTTCAGCCAACGCTTGGCAGCCAGCCGTCCTGGGCGGGAGCGTCCCAGGCCCAGCCCGGCTGGGCCTGCAACTGCTGCCAGTCGATGCCCGGCTCCGCGCGCAGCGTCAGCGGCTGCCCACCTTGCGGGTGCTGCAGCCGCATCTCCAGCGCATGCAGCCACAGCCGCTGCAGCCCCAGCTGCTCGGCCCACCAGCGGTTGTGCAGGCCCTTGCCATAGGTGGCGTCGCCGATGATGGGATGGCTGATGTGCTTCAGGTGCCGGCGGATCTGGTGCTGCCGCCCGGTCTCGGGCGACAGGCCCAGCAGCGCATAGCGGCTGCTGGGGTGCGGGCCGAGCGCCACCGGCCGCTCGATGCGTCCGAGCCGCTGGTAGTGGGTCAGCGCCGACTGCGGCTCCTGGCTGACGCCGCGGCTGGTGTCGGGGCGGTCCTCGTCGATGCGTGACAGGGCATGGTCGACGCTGCCGGCCGCCGCCGTCCAGCCGCGCACGAAGGCCAGGTAGCGCTTGGCCACGCCGTGCGACTCGAACTGCAGGCCGACCCGGCGCGCCGTGTCCGGGTCGCGTGCCAGCAGCAACAGCCCCGAGGTGCCACGGTCCAGCCGATGCACCGGGTAGACATGGGCCCCGCCGAGCTGGTCGCGCACCAGCTGCAGCGCGAAGTACTCGTCGCGGCGTGCCAGCGGTGTGCGGTGCACCAGCAGGCCGGCCGGCTTGTACACCGCCACCAGCCAGGGATCCAGGTGCAGCAGCTGCAGCAGTGGCGGCACGTCGGGGCACTTAGCGCAGGTCGCCATCGACATAGAACCAGCGGCCCTGCTCGCGCACGAAACGGCTGACCTCGTGCAGCCGGTGGGCCCGTCCGCCGAGCTTGCTGCGGGCGACGAATTCGACGGTGGCATGGTCGGCGTCCTGCTGCTCATGCCGCCTGACCTCCAGCCCCAGCCATTTCAGGCCGGCTTCGCCAGGCGGCAGGGCCGGCGGGCGGGTGTCCGGATGCCAGGTGTCCAGCAGGTAGTCGGTGAGGTCCAGCACAAAGGCGCTATAGCGCGAGCGCATCAGCGTGGCGGCGTCCGGTGCCTGCAAGCGCCGTTCGCCGCCGTGCCAGCGACCGCAACAGTCGGAATAGGGCGCCGGGTGGCCGCAGGGGCAGGGCGAGGCGCCGGAGATGGGTTTTTGCATGCCTCGCATGCTAGCGGCCCGCACGCTGGTAACCTTGCGCCCCTTGCCGGTTTCGCGCCGGCCCTTCGTCCTTGATATCCGATGCTGTTCCTGCTGTCGCCCGCCAAATCGCTCGACTACGAGTCGGCCCCCACCACCGTCCACCACAGCCAGCCGCTGTTCATCCCGCAGGCGGCGGAGCTGATCGAGGTGCTGCGCCAGAAGACGCCGGCCGACGTTGCCAGCCTGATGTCGCTCAGCGATGCACTGGCCACGCTCAATGTTGGCCGCTATGCCGCCTGGCGGCCGAGGTTCACCACGGCGAACTCGAAGCAGGCGGTGCTCGCCTTCGACGGCGACGTCTATGGAGGCCTGCAGGCCACCACGCTGAGCGAGGCCCAGCTGCAGTGGGCGCAGCAGCACGTCGCCATCCTGAGCGGCCTGTACGGTGTGCTCCGGCCGCTGGACCTGATGCAGCCCTACCGGCTGGAGATGGGCACCCGCCTGGCCACCTCGCGCGGCAAGGACCTCTACGCCTTCTGGGGCCGCACCATCGCCGATCACCTCAACGAGCGGCTGGCCGGCGATGTTTCGCCGGTGGTGGTCAACCTCGCATCGGAAGAGTACTTCAAGGTGGTCGATCGCAAGGCGCTGCAGGCCCGGGTCGTGCAGTGCGTGTTCGAGGACTGGAAGGGCGGCGCCTACAAGATCATCAGCTTCCACGCCAAGCGCGCCCGCGGCCTGATGGCGCGCTGGGCGATCGAGCGCGGCGTGACGCTGCCGGCCGACCTGCAGGGCTTCGACAGCGAGGGCTACCGCCACGAGGCGGCGCTGTCGGGGCCCGACCGCCTGGTCTTTCGCCGCAAAGTGGTGTAACGCTTCCGGGGCAGCACCCGATGGCAGGGGCCCCCGCTTCCTGCAAAATCCTGCCCATGAGTGCCCAGCAGATCACCCCCCAGTTGCGCCAGTGGATCATCGAACAAGCCACCGCTGGCCATACGCCCGACTCCGTCCTGCAAGCCATGCTGGACAGCGGCTGGCAGGAAGAAGTCGCCGTCCAGGCGATGGAGCAGACCCTGGAGCAGCACCTGCGCGAGCGCGGCCAGCTGCCGGCGGCCACCCCGCAGGCGCCGAAGGTGCTGCCCGAGCCGGAGCTCCAGCAGTCGCCCAGCACGCTGAATGTCGAAGGCCATGAGGTCCGCGTGCTGCTGAGCATGCAGAACCCGCGCGTGGTGGTATTCGGCGGCCTGCTCAGCGACGCCGAATGCGACGAGCTGATGGCGCTGGCCGGAGGCCGGCTGGCCCGCTCGGAAACCGTGAAGAACGAAACCGGTGCCAGCGAGGTCAACGAGGCCCGCACCAGCGACGGCATGTTCTTCCAGCGCGGCGAGAACAGCCTTTGCGACCGCATCGAGCGGCGCATCGGCCAGCTGCTGCACTGGCCGGTGGAGAACGGCGAGGGCCTGCAGGTGCTGCGCTACCGCCCGGGAGCCGAGTACAAGCCGCACTACGACTACTTCGACCCGGCCCACGCCGGCACGGCGACGGTGCTGCGCCGTGGCGGCCAGCGGGTCGGCACGCTGGTGATGTACCTCAACACGCCCAGCAAGGGCGGCGGCACGACCTTCCCCGACGTCAAGCTCGAAGTCGCCCCGATCAAGGGCAACGCGGTGTTCTTCAGCTACGACCGGCCTCATCCGGGCACCCGGACGCTGCACGGCGGCGCCCCGGTGATCGAAGGCGAGAAATGGGTCGCAACCAAGTGGCTGCGCGAGGGCCGCTTCGAGTGAGACCGCCATCCGGGTGGGGCCGGCGCCGCGCCGCCCGCCCGGCCCGTGGCCAGCGGCCCTGCCGCGGGCTGATTGCCAGTTCTTGAGAGCGAGGCCACCTTGCACACCCCTGTCCCGGCTGGAGACGATGTCGATGCGCCCCTGGCGGGCGTGCGCGTGCTGGACCTGACGCGGCTGCTGCCCGGCCCTTTCGCCTGCTGGCATCTGCGCGGGCTGGGGGCCGATGTCCTGAAGATCGAGGACCCGGGCCCCGGTGATTCGGCACGCGCGCTGTGGCAGACCCCTGCAGAACGGGCGGCCGGCGAGCCGGGCCTGTTCTTCCGGCGGCTCAACGAGGGCAAGCGGCTGCACCGCATCGACCTGGCACAGCCTGCCGGGCGCGAGGAGTTGCTGGCGCTGGTGCGCGAGGCAGACGTGCTTGTCGAAGGCTTTCGCCCCGGTGTGATGGCCCGGCTGGGCCTGGGATGGCCGGTGCTGCAGGCGGCCAACCCGCGGCTGGTGATGTGCTCCATCAGTGGCTATGGCCAGCAGGGGCCATGGTCGAGCCGGGCCGGCCACGACATCAACTATGTCGGCTATGCCGGCGTGCTCGAGCAGATGGCCGGGCGTGATGGCCGGCCGGTGCTGCCCAACTTCCAGATCGGCGACCTGTTCGGTGGCACTCAGGCCGCGGTCAACGGCATCCTGGCTGCCCTGCTGGCCGCACAGCGTACCGGCCGCGGCCGGCATGTCGACATCTCGATGACCCACCAGGTTCATGCGCACCACCTGGTGCCCCGCCTGGCGGTGGAGCGCCACGGCGAAGCGCCGCCGCCCGGTGCCGACCTGCTGACCGGGGGCGCGCCGTGCTACGACGTCTACCGCACCCGCGACGGGCGCTGGATGGCGGTCGGCGCCCTGGAGCTGAAGTTCTGGCGCACGGCCTGCGAGGTGCTGGGCCGGCCGGAATGGGGCGAGCGCCACTGGTCGCTCGGCTTGCCGGTGGGAGGCGCTGAGGCGCAAGCGCTGGGGCGGGAGGTGGCCGAGCGCTTCGCCAGCGAGACCCAGGCGCACTGGACGGCGCTGTTCGAGCCGGCCGATTGCTGCGTCACCCCGGTGCTGCGCATGGAAGAGGCCATGCGCCACCCGCTGTTCAGCGATGCCGCGGCGGCTGCTCACCAGGCCAGCGGATCCACCCGGTAGAAGCGCTGCAGCTCCTGGTACAGCGCGGGCGATTCGGCCGCCAGCTGTGCCGGCTGCTCGAAGAACACCTCACTGGCCACCGCGAAGAACTCGGCCGGTTGCGTGGCCGCATAGCTGCCCAGCAAGGCCGGCTCGCCCTGCTGCAGCCGCGCCTGCAGTCGGTAGAACTCGTCATTGAAGACAGCGGCCCAGCGGTTCCGGTCGTCCAGCGTGCGCAGGTGCGGCGCGCCGTTGGCCGGGCCGTTTTCCTGGTCGAGCTGGTGGGCGAACTCGTGGATCACGACATTGCGGCCGTCATCGGGCCGTGCCGCTCCCTCGAGCGTGTCCTGCCATGACAGGATCACCTGGCCCTGCGACCACGATTCCCCCGACAGGGCCTGCCGCTCCTCGCGCACGATGCCGCTGGGCTCGGCATGCACGCGGTCGACCATGAAGGCGCCCGGATAGACCAGGATCTGCCGCAGTCCGGGGTAGCCGCCCGGTGGCCGGTTCAGCAGCAGCAGGCAGGCTTGCGCTGCAATGGTCACGCGGATGTCGTCGGTCATTTTCAGGCCGCGGCAGCCGATGAAGGCCTTCTCCGCCAGGAACACCTGCATGTGCCGCTTCAGCTGCAGCTGCAGGTCGGCTGGCAGGCGGGCCACCAGCGGCACGCGCCGGCGCAGGATCCGCCGCCAGGCGGACGGGAAGGGCTGGCTGGCAAGCCGCAGCCGACGCCGCCGGTGGCGCCAGGGCCCGCTCAACACCCAGAGGATGAAGAGCGCCGTCAGGCCGAACACAACGAGCAAGGGCATGCGGGCTCCCGAGGTGAGCGGTGGGGACCTGGCTCACCTGGGGGGCGTCGCGGCGGCTTTCAATAGGGGGCGGGCCGCCGGGTGGACAGGCGGTAGCGCAGGGCCCGCCGAGGGCGTCCGCCGGCCTGCGGTGGTGCGGCCGGCAGCGACGCTTGCCGGCACGGCCTCGCGGCAGGCGGCTGGCGAAAAAAAACCGGGTCCGCATGGACCCGGTTTCTGGTGCCTTGTGCGAGGCCGCTCAGCCTTCGCGGCGCTTCTGGCCGAAAGGCTTGCCGCCGCCGAACTTCTGGCCGGCCGGCTTGCCGAACTTCGGACCGCCAGGACCGCGTGCCGGGCGGTCGCCATGGCCGGCGTGGGCGCCGAACGGCTTCTGGTGGCCGTGGCCGCGGGCCGCGTCACGCGCATGCGGCGGGGCATCGAAGGAGCGCGCCGGCTCGAACCAGTTCTCGTCATGCTGGCGGCGGGCCGGCTGGCCCTGGCCACGCTCGAACGGGCTGCGGTCGCGCGGTGCGCCGGCGCCCGGGCCGCGGGAGTCGCCGCGCGGCGCGAAGTCACGGCGCTGGCCGTAGCCACCGGCCGACTTGCCCATGCCCGGTTTCCAGCCTTCCGGCTTCTTGCGCTCCACCGGGGCCGGGGCCTTGGGCTCCAGGCCGGCGATCACCTGCGCCGGGATGCGCTGGGTCGTGAAGCGTTCGATGCGCCGGATCATTGGCGTGTCGCGGCGCTCGGCCAGCGTGATGGCCAGGCCGTCGCGGCCGGCGCGGCCGGTGCGGCCGATGCGGTGCACGTAGTCCTCGGCCTTCATCGGCAAGCCGTAGTTGATCACGTGGGTGATGGTGGGCACGTCGATGCCGCGCGCAGCGACGTCGGTGGCCACCAGCACGCGCAGCTGGCGCATGCGCAGGCCCTGCAGCACCCGGTTGCGACGGCCTTGCGGCATGCCGCCATGCAGCGCGGCGACGGCATGGCCCATCTCGGCCAGCCGGTCGGCCAGCCAGTCGGCATCGCGCTGGGTGCTGGTGAAGACCACTGCCTGGTCGAGCTCGCGCTCGGCCAGGATGCTTTCCAGCAGCGAGTTCTTGTGCGAGATGCTGTCGGCCCAGTGCAGGCGCTGCTCGATGTTGGCGTGCGTGTCGGTGTGCGAGGCGACGTCGATGCGTTGCGGCTCGCGGGTCAGGCGCTGGGCCAGGCCGCCCACGTGGCCGGCGAAGGTGGCGCTGAACATCACGGTCTGGCGCGCTTCGGGCAGTGCGTCGGCAATGGTGGTGATGTCGTCGATGAAACCCATGTCCAGCATGCGGTCGGCTTCATCGAGCACCAGCATCTGCACGTTGTTCAGCACGGCGTTGCCGGAGTTGAGGTGGTCCAGCAGGCGGCCGGGAGTGGCGATCAGCACGTCGAGCGGGCCACGCAGGGCCTTCAGCTGGGCCGGGTAGGGCACGCCACCGACGATGGTGGCCACACGCAGGCCCTGCACGCTGCGGCCATAGGTGATGAAGGCCTTGGAGACCTGCATGGCCAGCTCACGGGTTGGGGCCAGCACCAGCACGCGCGGGCCGTGCACCACGCCCTTTTCGCGGCGCTTGGTGTTGTCGCCGCGGGCACCCAGGATGCCTTCGAGCGCCGGCAGCACGAAGGATGCGGTCTTGCCGCTGCCGGTGCTGGAGGAGACCATCAGGTCATGCCCGGCCAGGGCCTGCGGAATGGCCTTCGCCTGCACGTCGGTGGGGGCGGTATAGCCGGCCGCTTCGACGGCTTGCAGGATGGCGGCGTTGAGACCCAGGGAAGCAAATGTCGTCATGACTTCTTTCAAGCAAAAGCAGGCGCCGGTGGCAGCAAGCCACATCGAAGCGCCGCAACACGCCCGGCCCATGTGGGCCTGGAAGTGTTCAGGTGGGGTCGCGAATCGAGGGAGGCCCGAGGGCCGAGTCGGAGGTGCGACGGCATCGCCGCCAACCAGGACTCAAGACGCGGAGGAGTGCACCTGTGTGGGCGCCCGGCTTGAAAGGGTCAGAGGGGATGAACGAAAAGCGCCGCAAGGCTGCGGCGCTTGGGCTGTATTGTGCCAGATTGTCTTGCGGCGCGCCAGCCCGGGACTTCGAGCATGGCATGGCACCCTGCGGCATCCGTCACGCGGGGGCGGCCATGTAGAAGGTTGGGCCGTGCCGTGAGAAGGATGGGCCGTGCGGGAGGGCCGAGGGGTGCTGGCTGGCAGCTCAACGGTCGCCGGCGGCTTCGAGCAGCTGGACGATGTCGGCGTGGCCGGCCTCGCGGGCCAGCTGAACGGCACGGCGCCCCTGGGCATCGGCCAGGGCCGGGTCCGCCTTGGCCTGCAGCAGCAGGGCCACCGCGCGGCGCTGCCCAGCGGCCGCGGCGGCCATCAAGGCGGTGCGGCCCTGCACGTCGCGGCTGTCGGGCGATAACCCAGTGGCCAGCAGGCGCTGCAGCTCGGCCGTATCGCCGGCGGCCGCGGCGGCCATCAAGGCGGTGCGGCGTTGCACGTCGCGGCTGTCGGGCGGTAGCCCAGCGGCCAGCAGGCGCTGCCGCTCGGCCGTCTCGCCGGCGGCTACGGCGGCTACGGCGGCAGGAAGCGCCGCCGCATCACCCGTCAACGGCGCGGCTCGGCCCGCTGCCACAGACGGCTTCGAGGGCGTTGGCGCGGCCGTGCCGGCGGCCGCCAGGGCCGCCTCTTGGGGTTTGCCGCCACGCGCGCCGCCAGCGTCCCGGCGCAAGCCGGCGTCCGACGGCGGTGCGGCCAGCGTTCGAGCCCTGGCGGCAGCCGAGGCGGGTGGGGGCGCCGCCGCTGTGTCGGCGGGCGAGGCCGCACGGGTTGGCGCACCGCTCTCGGTCAATGGCGGCGGCAGGGTGTAGCCGAAGGGCGCCGGCCGTGTCACCGAGAGCGCGTCGGCCACGGCCTGCTCCTGCGTCGGCGCAGCGGCCCGGGGCGCGGCCGGCGGCGGCATGGCGCCGGCTGCGGCGACCTGTTCTGCGGGAGCGGCCGGCGTTGGCAAGCCGGCCCTGGCCGCTGCGGGAGGCGGCGCCGCATCGCTTGACGCGGTGTGCGTTTGCTCACGCGCCACCGCTTGCGGTGCCGCGGGACGCACCGAAGACGGCGCAGCCGCCTGCTGCTCGCGTGCCTGGGCGCCTGCCTGCAGCGCAGGCAAGGCAGCCATCGGGGCGGCCGGCGTGGCCGCTGCGCCGGGGGCTGCCGCCGTGGCGGGGGCAGCAGCGTCCCCGCCGGGTGCCGGCTGCACCGGGGCCGCCGCGGGTTGCATGGGCGCCTGGGCCACCAAGCGCTCTTCCAGCTGCGATGCCGGCTGCATCTGCCAGGCCAGCAGGCCCGCAATGCCGAGCACCGCCACCGACGCCAGGGCGGCGAGCTGTCGGCGGTGCGGGCGGGCCGGTGCCTCGGGCGCTGCGGCCGGCAGCGGCCGGGCAGCGGCCGAGCGGGCGCTGGCCTGCAGCGCGGCTTCGGTCAGGATGGCGGCGCGCACCGTGTCGCTGGGCCGGGCCGGCGGCTCGGCCAGCCGCACCGCGTCGTGGTACTGCTGAACCAGGGGGTCGGTGGGGGCGGACTGGGCGGCTCGACGGGAATTCACAAGGCCTCCTTCACAGCCATGCAGCCAGGGCCTGGCGCAGCTTGGTGCGCGCATAGCGCAGGCGGCTCTTGGCCGTTTCAGCACCGACGCCGGTGGCGCTGGCGATGTCCTCGACGCTGAGGCCGGCTTCGGCCTGCAGCAGGAAGGCCTCTCGCTGCTCGCTCGGCAGGCGGTCGACCGCGGCGAGGAAGGCCCGCGCCTGCTCGCGCGTCTGCAGCTGCTGCAAGGGTTCCTGCGCACTGTCGGCCTGCAGCCCGGCTGCCAGGGCAGGGAGCTCGCCGTCTGCATCGGCCGGCTCGGCGTCGAGGGAGCGCAGCGGCCCGCCGCTGGTCTGCAGCCGGCGCAGGTGGTCGATGACGCGGCTGCGGGCGATCGTGTAGAGCCAGGTGGTGAAGCGAGCCGTCGGCTGGTAGCGCGGCGCCTGGCGGGCCACGCTGAACCAGGTTTCCTGGTGCAGCTCGTCCGCCACTCCGCTGCCCGACAGGCTGCCCACCCGCCGCAGGATGAATCGGTAGACCGCCCGCTCATGGCGCTCGTAGAGCGTGGCGAAGGCGCGCGGATCGCCGCCGGCGTAGGCGAGCATCAGGGCCTCGTCGCTGGGCGACATCTCGGGCGGGGCGGGGAGGTCGGGCGCCGTCATGGGCCGCCATTGTGCGTCCGCTGCGGTGTCCCGGGGCGGGCAGGCGACCGGTGCGACGCCGCACTGGATGGTCGGTGCGGTGGCCGGATCATCGGGCGGGGGCAGGGCGTCTGGGGGTGGCATGGCGGGCGAGTCTGCGGCGGCATCAGCCCGGTGAAACGCAGCCGCCGCGGGGACGGGGTTAACGATCCCCAGAGCCGGATCAGCCGATGCGCCACTGCACGCCGCTGAGCAAGGCACCCAGCGCCAGGCTGGCCAGCCAGAGCAGGTCGACCAGTACCACCGGCAGCGCCAGCAGCAGGAACAGGAGGGCCCGGCCGGTATGGCGGGCGGACGACAGTTGCAGTGCGCAGGCGCCGCCGAGGAAGACCGCCAGCGACAGCGCCAGGCGCTGGTCTCCGGCCGGCCTGCCGGCCACCGTCATGGCGGTCAGCAATGCGAGGGCACCGAAGACGGCGGCCCAGAAGGTGCAGAGGCCGGCGCGCAGCAGGCTGCCGGCACCGCGGGGCGCCGGGCCGGGACCGGGCGTGGACGCCGGAGTGGCATCGGGACTGGTGTCGGGGCCGGAGGACGTGGCAGTCATGGACGGTGAAGATGCGGGGTCAGTGGGAGGCCGGGGCAAGCGCCTGCTCGACCAGCGCGGCCACCCGGGTGCGTGCGTTGCGCTCGGCGGGACGGGCCGCGGCGGCCCGCTCGCGGGCCAGGGCGTGGACCGTGCCGGCATCGGCGCGTGGCTCGGTGGTGTCGGGTTCGACGACCGCTGCCGCCTCGGCGCCGGCCCGCAGCAGCAGGCGCACACCCTCCGGGTCGCCCCGCTCGACGCTTTCCTGCAGGGGAGTCACCGGCCAGTGGGTGCCGCGCAGCCGGGCATCGGCGCCTGCGCGCAGCAGCCGGCGCATGGCATCGTGGTCGCGCATCCTCGCCGCGGTCACCAGCGGGGTGGGCAGGCGGTAGCGATCTTCCTGCTCGTTCGGGTCGGCGCCTGCTTTCAGCAGCAGGTCCAGCACCTGGGCAGGTGCTTGCGGATCGGCCCGGCCCTCCTCACTGTGGATGCACAGACTCAGCAGGCCGCGTCCGGCGGCCGGCGCCCCCTGGCCCAGCGCCCACTGCAGGGCTTCGACCGAGTGGGCCCGTGTGGCTCCCTGCAGTGCCGCGCCGAGCGCGGCCGGCTCGGCGAAGCGGCTGCCCGATGCGCGGCCCTGCTCCAGCAGCCAAGATAGCAGGCTGACCTCGCCGGCTTCGCCCGCTTGCTGCATCAGCGACTCGAAGAAGTCCGCGGTGCGGCCTTCGGGCAGGGTGGCCAGCATCACCAGCTTCAGCTGTTCCGGGTGCAGCGGGCCGGCCATGCGGGCCAGCTCGGCCATGGCCTGGTCGTCTCTGCGCACCGCCGGGGGCAAGCCCGCCAGGGCGGCTTGTGTGTCCGCCGGATCGTCGCCGGACAGGGTGTCGCGCACCGCCTGCAGCCCCTGCTCGCGTTCCTTGCGCTGTTCACGTTCGGCACGCGCAGCACCTTCCGCGGCCGAGCTTCGCTCGCCCACCTGCCAGGCCAGCGCGCACAGCAGCGCCAGAACGGTCAGATGGGCCCACCAGAGGGGGTTGGAGCGCGGCCCCTGCCCCTGCCGGGCGGCTTGGTAGCTGTCATGCAGGGCGACCAGCAGCCCGACCAGCAGCGCCAGCGTGAAGGCCATGCGCGCCAGTACGGTGAGAAATCCCGGCTCGGTGGCCAGCTGGGTGGCCGGCGGCGCCAGCAGCACCAGGCCGGCTGTGGCTGCGGCCGCCTGACACAGGCCCGGCAGCAGGCGCAGCTGGCGCCGGTGCAGGAAGGGGCGGGCGGGAGGTGCCGGCCGGGCACGGGCCGGCGGCGCGGGGGAGTTCATCGAGGCATCCGTGATTCTGCGCCGCGGCGCTGCCGTGGCGGCCCGTTCGGGGCGGCGCCATCGTAGTCGAGCGGCGCGTGCTCAGGGAGTCTCGATCCCCCCTCAGCTCAGGGGAGGCAAGTCAGCCGCCGGCGGCGCATGAGGCACAGCCGGCGAGCCGGGCGCCAGGCAAAAGGCCCGCAGCCATGGCGAGGGGCCAAGGGCGGGCCGGGTGGCAGGGCCGGGCAGGCGCCCGGCCCGTGGAGTCGCTTCAGCGACGCGGCGGCTTGCCGCCGAGCAGGGCAGCTCCCTGCCCGGCGGGCTTGCCGGAGGACGTGCCGCTGCGCTGACCCCCCGCGCCGCCTTGTCCGCTGCGAGACGCGCCGGCATTGGCCGGCCGCGCCGGGGTGCCGGCCGGCTGGCCCTGGCCGCCTGCTGCCGAACGCGGCGCGTGCTGCTGCGGGCGTGCCGGTGCCGGGGCCCGGTTGCCGCCGCCATGAGCCTGGCCGCCACCCTGCGCGGCACGCGCAGGAGCCTGGCCCTGGCCACCGCCCGCTTGCGGGCGCCGTCCGCCGGAGCGGCCGCCGCCAGCCCGGTCGCCACCACCACCGCCGCCGCCGCCGCTGCGGCTGCCGCCGAGGCCGCCATGCAGGGTCATGCGGCCGAGCTTGATCGGCTCGGGCTTGGCATTCGGGTCGGGCTCGAAGCCGGGCACCACCTCACGCGGGATCTGGCGCTTGATCAGCTTCTCGATGTCGCGCAGGAAGCCTTCCTCGTCGACGCACACCAGCGAGATCGCCTCGCCCTGCGCGCCGGCGCGGCCGGTGCGGCCGATGCGGTGCACATAGTCTTCCGGCACGTTGGGCAGCTCGTAGTTCACGACGTGCGGCAACTGGTCGATGTCAATGCCGCGCGCCGCGATGTCGGTGGCCACCAGCACCTGCAGCTCGCCGGTCTTGAACTCGGCCAGCGCACGGGTGCGGGCACCCTGGCTCTTGTTGCCGTGGATGGCCATCGCGGTGATGTCTTCCTTCTGCAGGAATTCGACCAGCCGGTTGGCACCGTGCTTCATGCGGGTGAACACCAGCACCTGGTGCCAGTCGTTCTGCTTGATCAGGTGGGCCAGCAGTTCCTTCTTGCTGTCGCGGTCCACCGGGTGGATCTTCTGCGCGATCGTCTCGGCCGTGGTGTTGCGGCGCGCCACCTCGATGACCTGTGGCTTGTTCAGCAGGCGCTCGGCCAGGGCCTTGATCTCGTCCGAGAAGGTGGCCGAGAACAGCAGGCTCTGCTTCTGCGCCGGCACGATGGCCAGCACCTTCTTGATGTCGTGGATGAAGCCCATGTCCAGCATGCGGTCGGCCTCGTCCAGCACGAAGTACTCGACCTTGCTGAGGTCCAGCGTGCCTTGCTGGTGGTGGTCGAGCAGGCGGCCAGGGGTGGCCACCAGGATGTCGACGCCGCGGCGCAGCGCGTCGACCTGCGGGCCCATGCCGACGCCGCCGAACATCACCATGGACTTCAGCGGCAGGTACTTGCCGTAGGTGCGCACGCTTTCCTCGACCTGCGCCGCCAGCTCGCGGGTGGGGGTGAGGATGAGGGCACGGATGGGCAGGCGGCCGCGTGCGTCGCGTACCACCTTGGTGGCCGCCAGCTTGTGCAGCAGCGGCAGTGTGAAGCCGGCGGTCTTGCCGGTGCCGGTCTGGGCACCGGCGAGCAGGTCGCCACCGCTGATGACAGCGGGAATGGCCTGCAGTTGAATCGGGGTCGGGGTGTCGTAGCCCTGTTCCTGCACGGCGCGCAAGATGGGCTCGGCCAAGCCGAGTTCAGCAAATTTCATCCGGGAATTCGCTCCTGCCAGGGAGCGTCGATGATCGGCCTGTTGCCGCTCGTGGAGGGCACCAGTCGTAGGCAGATGGGGTGTGAAGGAGTCTGAAACGACCGCGGCGCCGTGACTGGAAGTGGCGCCGCGGGAGCAATTGTACCCGTTCGCGCCGGTGCGTGCCGGCCCGCGGTGTGCGGCCTTTCCACAGCGACCCGGGTTGCGGCGACAATAGCCGGGTATGCGCGGGTTTTTCCGCGCTTTTTGCTTCACAGAACCTCAGGACACGTCACGCCATGGCTCAATACGTCTACACGATGAACCGCGTGGGCAAGATCGTCCCGCCCAAGCGGCAGATTCTCAAGGACATCTCCCTCAGCTTTTTCCCCGGCGCCAAGATCGGCGTGCTCGGCCTCAACGGTTCCGGCAAGTCGACGCTGCTGAAGATCATGGCCGGCATCGACAAGGACATCGAGGGCGAAGCGATCCCGATGCCCGGCATCAAGATCGGCTACCTGCCCCAGGAACCCGAGCTGAACCCCGACCAGACCGTGCGCCAGGCGGTGGAAGAGGGCATTGGCGGCGTGCTGGCCGCCAAGAAGCGGCTCGACGAGGTCTATGCCGCCTACGCCGAGCCCGATGCCGACTTCGACAAGCTGGCCGCCGAGCAGGCCGAGCTGGAAGCCATCATCGCCACCTCCGGCAGCGAGAACACCGACCTGCAGCTGGAGCTGGCCGCCGACGCGCTGCGCCTGCCGCCCTGGGAGGCGGCCATCAAGAACCTCTCGGGCGGTGAGAAGCGCCGTGTCGCGCTGTGCCGGCTGCTGCTGAGCAAGCCCGACATGCTGCTGCTCGACGAACCCACCAACCACCTGGACGCTGAATCGGTCGAGTGGCTGGAGCAGTTCCTGGCCCGCTTCCCGGGCACCGTGGTGGGCATCACCCACGATCGCTACTTCCTCGACAACGCAGCCGAGTGGATCCTTGAACTCGACCGCGGCTCCGGCATCCCCTACAAGGGCAACTACAGCACCTGGCTGGAGCAGAAGGAAGCCCGGCTGGAGCAGGAGCAGCGCTCCGAAGACGCCCGCATGAAGGCGATGAAGAAGGAGCTGGAGTGGGTGCGCCAGAACCCCAAGGGCCGGCAGGCCAAGAGCAAGGCCCGCCTGGCCCGCTTCGAGGAACTGAGCGACTACGACTACCAGAAGCGCAACGAGACGCAGGAAATCTTCATCCCGGTCGCCGACCGCCTGGGCCATGAGGTGATCGAGTTCACCAACGTGACCAAGAGCTTCGGCGACCGCGTGCTGATCGACGACCTGAGCTTCAAGGTGCCGGCCGGTGCCATCGTCGGCATCATCGGCCCCAATGGCGCGGGCAAGTCCACGCTGTTCCGCATGATCGCCGGCAAGGAGCAGCCCGACAGCGGCACCGTGAAGATCGGCAGCACCGTCAAGATGGCCTTCGTCGACCAGAGCCGTGACGAGCTGCAGGGCGACAAGACGGTGTGGGAGGACGTCTCCGGCGGGCTCGACAATCTGGTCGTCGGCAAGTTCGTGGTGCCGTCGCGGGCCTACATCGGCCGCTTCAACTTCAAGGGCAATGACCAGCAGAAGTTGGTCAAGAACCTGTCCGGCGGTGAGCGCGGCCGCCTCCACCTGGCCAAGACGCTGGCCACCGGCGGCAACGTGCTGATGCTCGACGAACCGTCCAATGACCTGGACGTGGAAACCCTGCGCGCGCTGGAAGACGCGCTGCTGGAGTTTGCCGGCAGCGTGATGGTGATCTCGCACGACCGCTGGTTCCTCGACCGCATCGCCACCCACATCCTGGCGGCCGAAGGCGATTCCAAGTGGGTCTTCTTCGACGGCAACTACCAGGAGTACGAGGCCGACAAGAAGCGCCGCCTCGGTGAAGAAGGCGCCCGCCCGAAGCGCATGCGCTACAAGCCGATCTCGCGCTAATCCCGCATTCGAGACGTCGGACAGGGGCGGCACCAGCCGCCCCTTTTTCCATTTCCAGGCCGCCCGCGCCGTGCTTCTGCTGTGAAGCGAAATGCAAGCGGCAGTGTCCTGTCATGGGCAGGTCATCGCATCCGGGTGTACTGCCCCTCATGTCGTACCGGGAGAACCCTGAGATGAACCGCAAGATCGTCTGGACCGCCATCGTGGCCCTTGCCTGCGGTGGTGCCGCGTTGTGGCAGGCCACCGCTGGCCAGTTGGCACTTGATGCGGAACCGGGCCCCTACGGGCTGGCCCTCAGCGGCCTCGGCGTGGCTGCCTGGGTGGCCGCACGGCGGCGGCCCGGTTGAGCGCCCCGTCCCCGCCCGCCGGCCTGTCAAGCACCCAAGGGAAGCAGGGGCCTCCCATATAACTGGGGATTGACGCAGTTCCTTGCGATGTCGACCATGCCCAAAACAGGTGACATTCCAGGGAGACAACCATGGCTGCAACCCGAGCTCCTGCGTCGAGGTCGGAGGCAAGAACCCGTGCGTCGGCCGCCCGCCTGCTGGGCCGAGCCTCTGCGGCGCCGCCGAAGCCGCTGCGCTCGGCCCGGCCCGACGCGATCGACCTGCGCGACCGCCTCTTCATCCCCAATGTCTCGGTGGCGCCGGCCACTGCGCTGTTTCCCGGCATTGCGCTGCCGGTGAAGCAGCAGGGCGAGACCCGGGCCTGCACCGGCTTTGCGCTGTCCAGCGTGGTGGAGCACCTGCTGAGGAAAAGCGGGCGGGAACGGGCGCCCAGCATTTCACCGTACATGCTGTACTCCATGGCGCGCCGCTATGACGAGTTTCCCGGCTCGGTGGAGGACGAGGGCAGCAGCTTGCGTGGCGCCCTCAAGGGCTGGTTCAAGCACGGCGCCTGCGACGATGCGCTGTGGCCCACCGGCGTCGCGATGCCCGGCGCCAGCAACGATCCCGACGAAGACTGGTGGCTCGACGCGGTGAACCGGCCGCTCGGCTCCTACTACCGGGTTGCGGTGGACCAGATCACCGACCTGCATGCCGCGCTGAACGAGGTGGGCATCCTGTTCGCGAGCGCCGGTTGCCACCCGGCCTGGGAGTCCGGCTTCGAGGCACCGCACCGTGCGGCGCGCCCCAATGGCTTCAAGTCCATCTGGACCATTCCCTGGGACGGCGATCGCACGCTGCACCCGGGCCATGCCTTCGCGATCGTGGGATACAACGAGGTCGGCTTCCTCATCCAGAACTCCTGGGGCGTGCAGTGGGGCAGCTACGGCCTGGCACTGCTGAGCTACGACGACTGGCTGGCCAATGCGATGGACTGCTGGGTGGCCCAGCTCGGGGTGGTGACGCAGGAGCATCGTGCGATCTCCCGCGCCAGCACCCTGCGCACCAGTGGTGAAGGCAAGGTCCTGCTGCCGGCCAACGAGGTGCTGCGCGACCGGGAGCTGTCGCCCTTCGTCGTCAACGTCGGCAACAACGGCTTCCTGAGCAATTCGGGCGTGTTCCGCACACAGGTCGACGACGTGCGGGCCCTGGTCGACCTGCACCTGAGCGAGGCGCGCGAGCGCTGGGGCCTGCAGGACCAGCCGGTGGACGTGTGCGTGTACGCGCACGGCGGCATCGTCAGCGAGCAGGACGCGGCGACCGTCGCCGCGCGCTGGGTGCCGCAGCTCTACGGGCAACGCATCTTCCCGGTCTTCCTGATGTGGGAGACCGACTTCTGGACCACCGTGCTCAACCGGCTGGAGGATGCGGTGAAGGGCGTGCCCCGCCTGACGGGGGGCCTGGCCGACAGCATGAAGCGCCTGTGGAACCAGCGGCTGGAGCGGCTGCTGTCGCGACCCGGCACGCTCATCTGGGACGAGGTGAAGCAGAACGCGGATGCCATCAGCGGCCATGCCGAGGCCGGCGCGGTGCTGCTCTACCAGCATTTCCGCGAGGCGGTGCAGGCCGGCCAGGTA
The DNA here is from genome assembly GCF_030419005.1 of Eleftheria terrae. NCBI lineage: Bacteria > Pseudomonadati > Pseudomonadota > Betaproteobacteria > Burkholderiales > Eleftheria > Eleftheria terrae. The sequence goes on along the minus strand of NZ_CP106952.1, from coordinate 161,924 downwards.
CGGCTGCACCTGGTGGCGCATTCCGCCGGCAGCGTGGTGCACAGCCACATCGTGCACCGGCTGGTGAAGCAGGGCATGCACTTCGAGTCGCTCAGCTTCCTGGCGCCCGGCGTGCGGCTCGACCTGTTCGACACCCTGGTGGCGCCGCGCCTGCGCGACGGCAGCGTGAAGCGCTACCAGCAGTTCCACCTGACCGATCGCGCCGAGCAGGATGACGGCAGCTGCGGTCCTTACCGGCGGTCCATCCTCTACCTGGTGTCCGAGTCCTTCGAGGGCGGCGTGAGTACGCCGCTGCTCGGCCTTCAGAAGTACGCCGAGGGTTATCTGGCCGGCCTGCCGAACGTGACGCAGCACCTGGCGCCGGGGCCGGCCAGCGCAGCCGCCACGCATGGCGCCTTCGACGACGATCCGCTCACCCTGCAGGGCGTGATCGACTTCATCAAGCGCCGCTGAACCGCGTGCCCGGCCGCAAGGCCCTCAGGCAGGCGGCGGCTGCAACTGTTCGGCGGCCTTTTCCAGCCAGCCATGCAGCTTGTCCATCAGGTCTTGCTGGCTGAAGGAGCAGCTTTCCTCGGTGAACAGGCTGCCCGATTCCAGCTGGGTCAGCAGCGCCTCCAGCACCTGGCCGTAGCGAGGTGGCAACGGCGGCAGTTCGGCCACGCCGGCGCGCCAGGTGGCCACCAGGCCGCTGACGGGCAGCTCGGCCCGGCGGGCCGCGGCCAGGCTGTCCTGCAGCCGAATGAGCGTCGGGGTCATCGTGGTGTCTCCATCTGGCTGGGTGGGGGCAGGGCGGCCGTGCTGGCCGGCTCGACCACCAGGCGGGCGTTGCGCTGGAAGGTCCAGTAGGCCCAGGCCCAGTCGGTCAGGACCATCAGGCGGTTGCGGAAGCCGATCAGGAAATAGATGTGCACGAACAGCCAGAACAGCCAGGCCGGGTAGCCGCTGAAGCGCACGGTGCCCAGCAGCGGCAGGTCCACCTGGGCCACCGCGGCCTTGCGGCCGATGGTGGCGAGCGAGCCGTAGTCCACGTAGCGGAAGGGCTGCGTCGGCTCGCCGCGCAGGCGGTGCAGGATGTTGGCGGCGGCCTGGCGGCCCATCTGTTTGGCCGAGGGGCTCACGCCCGGCACGGGGGTGGGGTCGCCGCGCCTGGGGTAGCTCTTGGCCGAGGCGAGGTCGCCGATCACTGAAATCTCAGGGTGGCCCGGCACGCTGAGGTCGGGCTGCACCACCACCCGGCCGGCCCGGTCCAGCGTGGCGCCGGTGGCTGCCTGCACCGCCCGGCCCAGCGCCGAGCCGGCCACACCCGCGGCCCACACCACCGTGCGGGTGCGCAACTGCCAGGGCGCGGCGCCATCGGCCGGCTGGGCGGTGACGCACTCCGGCTGGATGTCGGTGACGCGGCAGCCGGTGCGCACCTCCACGCCCAGCTTTTCGAGCTGCCGGCTCGCCTTCTCGGACAGCTCCGGCGGGTAGCTGCCGAGGATGCGGTCGCTGCCCTCGATCAACACCACCCGGGACTGCCGGGAGTCGATGCGGCGGAACTCGTCATGCAGTGTGTGGTGGGCGATCTCGGCCAGCGTGCCGGCCATCTCCACGCCGGTGGGGCCACCGCCGATGACAACGAAGGTGAGCCAGTCCTCGCGCTCTTCGGGGTAGCGCTCGGCCTGCTCGAAGGCCTTGAGCACGCGGTTGCGCAGGTCGAAGGCGTCCGACAAGGTCTTGAGCCCCGGGGCATGGCGGGCCCACCCGTCCTTGCCGAAATAGCTGTGCGTGGCGCCGGTCGCGACGATCAGGTGGTCATAGGGCAGACGGGCCCCGTCGTTGAGGCGGACCTCTCGGCGGGCGGCGTCGATGCCGGTGACCTCGCCGAGCAGCACGGTGAGGCGGCCGTCCCGGATCTGGCGGCGCAGGATGTGGCGGATCGGCCCCGAGATGGCCGGGGCGGCCAGCCCGGCGGTGGCCACCTGGTAGAGCAGCGGCTGGAAGAGGTGGTGGTTGGTGCGGTCGATCAGCGTGATCTCGACGTCCGCCCGCGCCAGTGCGCGGGTCGCCTCCAGGCCGCCGAAGCCGCAGCCGACAATGACGACGCGCGGACGTGCAGGAGCCGAAGGATTGTTCACTGCCGCCATCGCTTCCCTTCCTGTCTGCCGAACATGAGTGCAGTCTAGCAATACATCGGGTTTCCCCGCATGGGCCGCTCTACACTGCCGACATGAGCGAACTGCAGAACATCGACAACGTGGTGGCCGAGATGCGCCGCTGGGTGGACCGGGCCGTGATCGGCCTCAACCTGTGCCCCTTCGCCAAGGCGGTCGCGGTGAAGGGGCAGATCCGCTACGTGGTGAGCAGTGCCACCACGCCGCGGGCGCTGCTTGACGACCTGCGCCGGGAGCTGCTGCACCTGGCGGCCGTCGATCCGGGCGAGACCGACACCACGCTGCTGGTACTGCCCGGGATGCTGGAGGACTTCCTGGACTTCAATGATTTCCTGGCCGACGCCGACGATCTGCTCGCCTCATTGGAGCTGGTGGGCGAGCTGCAGATCGCCGACTTCCACCCTCGCTACCAGTTTGCCGGCACCGCCGAGGACGACATCGAGAACTACACCAACCGGGCGCCCTATCCCACGCTGCATCTGCTGCGCGAAGCGAGCATCGACCGTGCGGTCGAGGCCTTCCCCGAGGCCGAAGCCATCTATGAAGCCAACATGCAGACGCTGCGCCGACTGGGGCGCGACGGCTGGGAGCGGCTGATGTCGAAGGGCGATGCCGAATGAGCCGCCCGGTACCGCGGCAACCCGCCAAACTCGCTTAAGCTTGCGCGCCATGAAGCTGATGGTCGATTCCTTCTGGCGTGCGCTGGCCTATTGCCTGCACTGGCGCGTCATCCTGCTGTCGCTGCTGCCACTGCTGCTGGTCGGCGGGGCCAGCTTCGGGCTGGGTTGGTTCTTCTGGGAGGATGCGCTCGATGCGGTCGCCGAGCGCATCAGCGACTGGACGCTGATGGGTGCGCTGACCAAGTGGCTCAGTGCACTGGGCGCCGTCGGCTACCGGGCGGTGTTCCAGCAGATCATCGTGGTGGGCCTGTCGGTGCCCTTCGTCGTGGTGGCCTCGGTGCTGGCCGTGGGCCTGTGCATGACGCCGTCCATGGTGAAACTGGTCGTCGCCCGGCGCTTCCCGCAGCTCGAGCGACGCCATCGCGAATCCGCCTGGCGCGCCGCCGGCTGGGTGCTCGCTGCCACCGCGGTGGCCTTGGTGGCCTTGCTCGTCACCATGCCGCTGTGGCTGATTCCGCCGCTGGCGCTGTTGCTGCCGCCGCTGGTGTGGGGCTGGCTCGCCTACCGGGTGATGATCCACGACGCGCTGGCGGACCACGCCACGCCGCAAGAGCGTCGCCGCCTGCGCCGCGAGCACCGCGGCCCGCTGCTGACCATCGCCACTGCGGCGGGCTATGCCGGCGGTGCGCCGGCCCTGCTCTTTGCAGTCAGTCCCCAGGCCCTGATCATCGCCCCCATCCTCGTGGTGGCGGTGGTGTGGCTGCATGTCCTCCTGTTCGCCTTCTTCTCCCTCTGGTTCGCGCACTACGGCCTGAGCGCGCTGCACCGCCAGCGGCAGGCTGCTCCCGGGCCCCTGGCCGAGGTGCCGGGCGCGGCGTCCGGCCCATCCACCCTGCCTTCCCCCACTTCCTGAACACCGCCATGCAATTCGGACTCATCATCGTCGGAGACGAGATCCTCTCCGGCAAGCGCCAGGACAAGCACCTCGCGAAGGTCATCGAGCTGTTGTCGGCCCGCGGCCTGGCCCTGGGCTGGGCCCGCTATGTCGGTGACGACCCGCAGCGCCTGGAAGCGGCGCTGCGCGAGGCCTTCGCCGGTCCCGAGCCGGTGTTCTCCTGCGGCGGCATCGGCGCCACGCCCGACGACCACACGCGCCAGTGCGCGGCCCGCGCGCTGGGGGTCGGCCTCGAGCTGCATCCGCAGGCGCGGGAGCTGATCCTGGAACGCATGGCCGAGGTGGCGCGCGAACAGGGCCTGCCGTTCGAGCCGGACCATCCGGACAACATCCACCGGCTCAACATGGGTGCCTTCCCGGCCGGCTGCGAGCTGATCCCCAACCCCTACAACAAGATCCCGGGCTTCTCGGTCGGCCGCGTCCACTTCGTTCCGGGCTTCCCGGTGATGGCTTGGCCGATGATCGAATGGGTCCTCGACACCCGTTATGCCGAGTTCCGCCACCAGCGCGACCATATCGAGCAGTCGGTGATCGTCTATGGCTCGATGGAGGCGGCGCTGACCCCCCTCATGCAGGACATCGAGGCGCGCTTCGAGCCAGTCAAGGTCTTCAGCCTGCCGAGCGTCGACCACCCTGAGCACGGCCGTCATATCGAGCTGGGGGTGAAAGGCCCGCGCGAGCAGGTGGCCGAAGCCTATTCGGCCTTGCTGGCAGGGTTGCCCGCCCATGGTGTAGAACTCGGCCCTGAACTGGTGCGGTGATCCGCCGCGAGGCGTTCCAAAATGGTGCGCCAGGATGCACCGGAATAGTGCTTGTGCCGGCTGCGTCCGGTTCGTATCCCACTTGCCGCCCATCTGGCGAGAAGAAGTCGCTTTTCCGAGGCTTCACCCTGCTTCGTGCTGAACCGCGATGGTGCCGGCCGGCGCGGGGAGGGGCCAAAACTAGGCATACTTTCTGCTACATCCCCGTGCGCTTGCCGACCCGTCGGGTCGACGAACTCCCACCTGGCGGCCTCGCGGGCGCCAGGTCATGTACCCCGCCCATATAACCGTCCGCTAGGAGCAACTGATGGCCAACAAGACCGTCGCCGACGTGATGAAGCTGGTGAAGGAGAACGAAGTCAAGTTCGTCGACTTCCGTTTCACCGACACCCGCGGCAAGGAACACCACGTGTCCGTGCCCGTTTCCGCTTTCGATGAAGACAAGTTCACGTCGGGCCATCCCTTCGACGGTTCCTCCATCGCCGGCTGGAAGGGCATCGAGGCGTCGGACATGCTGCTGATGCCGGACCCGAACACCGCCAACATCGACCCCTTCTTCGAAGAGCCGACGCTGCTGCTGTCCTGCGACGTCATCGAGCCGGGCGACGGCAAGCCCTACGAGCGCGACCCGCGCTCGCTGGCCAAGCGTGCCGAGGCCTACCTGAAGTCGTCCGGCATCGGCGACGCCGCCTACTTCGGCCCGGAACCCGAGTTCTTCATCTTCGACAACATCCGCTGGAACGTGGACATGTCGGGCTGCTTCGTGAAGATCGAGGCCGAGAACGCCGCCTGGAACACCGGCAAGGAATATGAGCACGGCAACACCGGCTACCGCCCCACCGTCAAGGGCGGCTACTTCCCGGTCCCGCCGGTCGACTCCGGCCAGGACCTGCGCTCGGAGATGTGCCTGATCCTCGAATCGATGGGCATCCCGGTCGAAGTGCACCACCACGAGGTGGCCAACGCCGGCCAGATGGAGATCGGCACCAAGTTCAGCACGCTGGTGCAGCGCGCGGACTGGCTGCAACTGCAGAAGTACATCATCACGAACGTCGCCCACGCCTACGGCAAGACCGCGACCTTCATGCCCAAGCCCATCGTTGGCGACAACGGCTCGGGCATGCACGTGCACCAGTCGGTCTGGAAGGACGGCAAGAACCTGTTCGCCGGTGACGGCTACGGCGGCCTGAGCGAGTTCGCGCTGTACTACATCGGCGGCATCATCAAGCACGCCCGCGCGCTGAACGCCATCACCAACCCCAGCACCAACAGCTACAAGCGCCTGGTGCCGGGCTTCGAGGCGCCGGTGAAGCTGGCCTACAGCTCGCGCAACCGCTCGGCATCCATCCGCATCCCCTATGTGGCGAACCCGAAGGGCCGCCGCATCGAGGCGCGCTTCCCGGATCCCCTGGCCAACCCCTACCTGGCCTTCTCCGCCCTGCTGATGGCCGGCCTCGACGGTGTCGAGAACAAGATCCACCCGGGCGAAGCCGCCACCAAGGACCTGTACCACCTGCCGCCGGAAGAAGACGCGAAGATCCCGACCGTCTGCCACAGCCTGGACCAGGCGCTGGAGTACCTGGACAAGGACCGCGCCTTCCTGACCAAGGGCGGCGTGTTCACCGATGCCTACATCGACGCCTACATCGAGCTGAAGATGCAGGAAGTGACCCGCTTCCGCATGACCACCCACCCGGTGGAGTTCGACATGTACTACAGCGCCTGAGGGCGGTGGGCCAGCCGCCGGGCTGGCCGGTGTCACGCAAAGGGACGGCCTGTGCCGTCCCTTTTGTCGTTTTGGAACCGCCGCCACCGTGCAGAATTGGCGACCGCGGCGGTTTTCCTCGATACTGGGCGCCGTCCGGCGCGAACCGCCGCCCGCGCCTGCGGTCCAATGAGGTCCGCCGGACACCGCCCAAGTACCATCACCATGCCTCGTCATCGCGTTTCCCTGTTTGTCGTGCTGAGTGCGCTCACTTGCGGCGCAGCCTGGGCCCAGAGCGTCGTCTACCGCTGCCCGGGTAACAACTTCACCAACTCCATCACAGCGAAAGAAGCCGAGACCCGCGGCTGCAAGCCGCTGGAGGGGGGGAACGTCACCGTGGTGCAGACCCGCTCGCCAGGCGAAGGCAAGTCCGAGGGCGGCGGCAAGGGCGGCGGGGCTGCGCCGCCGCCGGCCGGGCGACCGGCCGATTCCAAGGTGCCTGCCAGCGAGCAGCGCGCACGCGATGGCGAGTCGCGCCGCATCCTGGAAAGCGAGCTGCGCAAGGAAGAAGAGCAGCTCAACGCCCTGCAGAAGGAATACAACAACGGCGAACCCGAGCGCCGCGGCGACGAGCGCAACTACCAGAAGTACCTGGACCGGGTGGCCGAGCTGAAGGCCAGCATCAGCCGCAAGGAGAGCGACATCGCCTCCATCAAGCGCGAGATCGGCAAGCTGCCGCCGGCGCAGTGAGCCGACGGGCGCCTGCCGTCCTTCCCGGCATGCCCGCCGCTCAGGCGTCGGGCGAGCGGGCGTTCGCCGAAACGCCTTACCTGGCCTTCGATCACCTGGCCACCATGGTGGCCCTGGTGCACACCGACGGTGCCTGCCTGTTCGTCAATTCCGCCTTCGAGTCCGTGCTGGGCCTGTCGCGGCGCAGCATGCTGCGCGGCTCGCTGTTCGACTGGTTCGCCGAGCCCGAGGTGGTGCGCGACACGGTGGCGGCGGTCGCCCGCAACGACTTCTCCATCAGCCGTTTCGAAGGGCAGCTGCGCCGCCCGCCAGGGCCCGGCATGGTCAGCCCCGACGCCCTGCCGGTGCATGTGATCGTCACGCAGACCGACCAGCCCGGGCTGGCCCTGGTGGAGGTGGTGGAGATCGAGCAGCAGACCCGGCAGGATCGCGAGGAGCGGGCGCTCGACCAGGCCCAGGCCACCAAGGAGCTCATCCGCAACCTGGCGCACGAGATCAAGAACCCGCTGGGCGGCATCCGGGGTGCGGCGCAGCTGCTGCAGATGGAGGTCGAGTCCAAGGGGCTGGCAGAGTACACCCAGGTCATCATCCATGAGGCCGACCGCCTGCAGGCGCTGGTCGACCGGCTGCTGGCGCCCCACCGCAAGCCGCATGTGGTGAGCGACGTCAACATCCACGAAGTCTGCGAGCGGGTGCGCTCGCTCATCCTGGCCGAGTTCCCGCGCGGGCTGAAGGTGCTGCGCGACTACGACACCTCCATTCCCGAATTCCGCGGCGATCGCGAGCAGCTCATCCAGGCCGTGCTCAATATCGGGCACAACGCGGCCCAGGCGCTGCACGAGCGCATCGCCGCCGGCGACGCCTGCATCTGCCTGAAGACGCGCATCGCCCGCCAGGTCACGCTGGGCAAGCAGCGTTATCGTCTGGCATTGGAATTGCATATCGAGGACAACGGACCGGGCATCCCCGAGACGATCCGCGATCGCATCTTCTACCCTCTGGTGTCAGGACGCGATGGCGGCTCGGGCTTGGGGCTGACGCTGGCGCAGACCTTCGTGCAGCAGCACCATGGCACGATCGAATGCGAGAGCGAGCCCGGAAACACGGCCTTCAAGATCCTGATTCCGCTGCCCTGATCCTGCGCCTTGCCGGGTCGGGCGGCGGGCGGGGTGCCCGAAGACAAGGACCACAGGCGGCGCATGAAACCCATCTGGATCGTTGACGACGACCAATCCATTCGCTTCGTGCTGGAGAAGGCACTGGCGCGCGAAGACCTGCCGGTGCGCAGCTTCACCAACCCCAAGGACGTTCTGGCGGCGCTTGACGACCAGGAAGAGCCCCAGGTCCTGGTGTCCGACATCCGCATGCCGGGGGGCTCGGGCATCGACCTGCTGGCGCGCGTCAAGGAGCGCCTGCCGGGGCTGCCCGTCATCGTGATGACCGCCTACTCCGACCTCGACAGCGCGGTCTCCGCCTTCCAGGGCGGTGCCTTCGAATACCTGCCCAAGCCCTTCGACCTGCACAAGGCGGTCGAGCTGATCCGCCGCGCGCTGGAGGAAAGCGTGCGCGAGGAAGTGGGCGACGAGCGCTATGCCGAGGTGCCCGAGATGCTGGGCCAGGCGCCCGCCATGCAGGACGTGTTCCGGGCCATCGGCCGGCTCAGCCAGAGCAACGTGACGGTGCTGATCACCGGCGAGTCGGGCTCGGGCAAGGAGCTGGTGGCGCGTGCCCTGCACAAGCACAGCCCGCGGGCGAGCGGGCCTTTCGTGGCGATCAACACCGCGGCCATCCCGAAGGACCTGCTTGAAAGCGAGCTGTTCGGCCACGAGCGCGGGGCCTTCACCGGTGCCCAGACGATGCGGCGCGGCCGCTTCGAGCAGGCCGATGGCGGGACGCTGTTCCTGGACGAGATCGGCGACATGCCGTTCGACCTGCAGACCCGGCTGCTGCGGGTGCTGAGCGACGGCCAGTTCTACCGCGTCGGTGGCCACAATCCACTGCGCAGCAATGTGCGGGTGATCGCCGCCACGCACCAGAACCTCGAAGAGCGCGTGAAGCAGGGCGGCTTCCGCGAAGACCTGTTCCATCGCCTGAACGTCATTCGGTTGCGCCTGCCGCCGCTGCGCGAGCGCCGCGAGGACATCCCGGCACTGGCCCGCTACTTCCTCCAGAAGAGCGCCAAGGAACTCGGCGTGGAGGCCAAGCGCATCTCCGAGTCGGCGCTGGCGCGGCTGACCGGCTTCGACTACCCCGGCAACGTGCGGCAGCTGGAGAACGTCTGCCACTGGCTGACGGTGATGGCGCCGGCCCAGGTGATCGAGGACAAGGACCTGCCTCCCGAGTTGCTGGGCGAGGCCACCGTCTCGCCCAAGCCGCCGGTCAGCGTGGAACCGCCCGCGGCGATCGGCACATCGACGGCCCCGGTGTCGCTGTCCTGGCCGCCCGGCCTGCTGGCGGAGGAAGCGGTCGTGCTGGCGGCGACCGCACCCGCGGCGCCGTCGTTGCCCGATGCCAGCCACAGTGTCTGGCTCACCGGGCTGGAACGGGAAGCGCGCCATCTGCTCGAGGGGGGCCGGCCCGATGTCTGGGATGCGCTGACGCGGCAGTTCGAGGCCTGCCTGATCCACGCGGCGCTGGAGCTCACCCGCGGCCGCCGCATCGAGGCGGCACAGAAGCTGGGCATCGGACGCAACACCATCACGCGGAAGATCCAGGAGCTGGGCCTGGACGATTGAGCGGCGCGGGCCGCTGGTTGCAGCCTGCCCGAGCACGGCCGATCGGCCGGCTCAGGGCTGCAGCGTCACCACCACGGGCGCATGGTCGCTGGGGCGCTCGTTCTTGCGCGGCAGCTTGTCGATCTCGCAGGCGCTCACCTGCGGGCGCAGCGGCTCGCTGACCAGGATGTGGTCGATGCGCAGGCCCTGGTTCCTGCGGAAGGCGAGGTTGCGGTAGTCCCACCATGACCACAGCTTGGGCGGCTGCTCGAACAGCCGGAAGGCGTCGTGCAGGCCCAGCGCCAGCAGCTGGCGGAAATGGGCTCGTTCTTCCGGTGTGCAATGGATCTGGCCGGCCCACGCCACCGGGTCATGGACATCCCGGTCTTCCGGTGCGATGTTGTAGTCGCCCAGCAGCAGCAGCCGCGGGTAGCGCACCAGCTCGCCACGCACCCATTCGCGCAGGGCGTCCAGCCAGCGCATCTTGTAGTCGAATTTCTCGCTGCCTGGCGCCTGGCCGTTGGGAAAGTAGGCGCCGATCACCCGCAGCTCGCCCACCGTGCCGGCGATCACCCGCGCCTGCGGGTCGTCGAAGCCGGGAATGTTCTTGACGATGTCGGACGCCGGCTCGCGGCTGAGCAGCGCCACACCGTTGTAGGTCTTCTGCCCGAAGCACTGCGCCAGGTAGCCCGCCTCGGCCAGCTCGGCCAGCGGAAACTTGTCGTCGGTGAGCTTGGTTTCCTGCAGCACCACCACCTCGGGCTGGTGCTCGCCGAGCCAAGCCAGCAGCTGGGGCAGGCGCACCGCCAGGGAGTTGACGTTCCAGGTGGCGATCTTCATGCGGCAGCGGCGGGTTTGCGGTGGTAGGTGACGAAGTGGTAGTCCCAGCCCTCGGCCGAGCGGTGCGTCTCGCGCGACACCTCGACGAAGGCATTGCGGTCCCAGTCGGGGAAGTAGGTGTCGCCTTCGAAATCAGCGTCGATTTCCGTCAGCACGAGCTCGTCCACCAGGGGCAGGGCTTCGGCGTAGACGTGGGCGCCGCCGATGACGAACACCTTGCTGGCGTGCTTGAGCAGCTCCAGCGCGGCCTGCAGCGACGGTGCCTCCTCCACGCCCGGGGCGGTCCAGTGCAGGTCGCGCGTCAGCACCACATTGCGGCGGCCGGGCAGCGGCCGGCCGATCGACTCGAAGGTCTTGCGGCCCATCAGCACCGGACAGCCCAGGGTGGTGCGCTTGAAGTGCTGCAGGTCTTCCGGCAGGTGCCAGATGAGGGCGTTGTCGCGGCCGATCACCCCATTGCGCGCGACGGCGGCAATGATGCTCAGGTCAGGCAGGTCGGGCAGGCTCATGTTGGTATGGTGGCGCGGGCGCCGCTAGGGTTTGGAAGGCGGGGCGCGGCGGGGCGCCGCGCGGATCAGACGGGCAGGCAGCGTGCCAGTCGCGCGGCCGGTGGTGCCGCCCGGCCGGCCCGCGCGCCGAGGGCTCACACAGCCACCGGGGCCTTGATGTGCGGATGGTGCTGGTAGTCGAGCAATTCGAAGTCCTCCCAGGCGTACTCGAACAGTGAGGCCGGCCGGCGCTTGATGGACAGCACCGGATAGGGAAAAGGCTCGCGCGACAGCTGCAACTCCACCTGCTCGAAGTGATTGTTGTAGATGTGGCAATCACCGCCCGTCCAGATGAAGTCGCCCACCGCCAGGTCGCATTGCTGGGCCACCATGTGGGTGAGCAGCGCATAGCTGGCGATGTTGAAGGGCACGCCGAGGAAGATGTCGGCGCTGCGTTGGTACAGCTGGCAGCTGAGCCGGCCGTCCGCCACGTAGAACTGGAACAGCGCGTGGCAGGGCATCAGCGCCATCTTCGACAACTCGGCGACGTTCCAGGCGCTGACCAGGATGCGGCGCGAGTCCGGGTTGGTCTTGAGCGTCTGCACGACCTCGGCGATCTGGTCGATGTGGCCGCCGTCGGGCGTTGGCCAGGAGCGCCATTGCACGCCGTAGACAGGCCCGAGGTCGCCGTCTTCGCGGGCCCATTCGTCCCAAATGCTGACGCCGTGCTGCTGCAACCACCGGACATTGCTGTCGCCGCGGAGGAACCAGAGCAACTCGTACACGATGGACTTCAGGTGCAGCTTCTTGGTGGTGACCGCCGGAAAACCTTCGTTGAGGTCGAAGCGCATCTGGTGCCCGAAGACGCTGCGCGTGCCGGTGCCGGTGCGGTCGGTCTTGGGCGTGCCATGCGTATAGACATGGCGCATGAAGTCTTCGTACTGGGAGCGGACCGGGCGGGCAGGGACGGCGGACATGGGACAGGGCGGGGAAAAGAAGGGTCAGGGGGCGGATTATCCGCCGGGCGACGATCTTGCGCCGCGGGGCGGCCAGGTACCCCCTGGGCACCGCCCCGGCGGACAGCGGCAGCCGCGTCGCGGCGTCACACCGCGAGCGCTTGCGCCTCGGGGGCATCGGCCTCGGGAGCATCGAACTGCAGCGCGGCCAGCTGCGCATAGAGCCCGCCGCGCGCCACCAGCTCGGCATGGCGGCCCACCTCGACGATGCGGCCGTGCTCCAGCACGACGATGCGGTCGGCGCGCTGCACCGTGGCCAGCCGGTGGGCGATCACCAGGGTCGTGCGGTCGCGCATGGCGGCTTCCAGCGCCGCCTGCACCATCCGCTCGCTTTCCGCGTCCAGCGCGCTGGTGGCTTCGTCGAGCAGCAGCAGCGGCGGGTTCTTCAGCATCGCGCGGGCGATGGCGATGCGCTGGCGCTGGCCGCCGGACAGCCGCACGCCGCGCTCGCCCAGGAAGGTGGCATACCCCTCGGGCAGCGCCCGGATGAAGCCGTCGGCAAAGGCGGCGCGGGCGGCGGCATGCACCTCTTCGTCGCTGGCGTCCGGGCGGCCGTAGCGGATGTTCTCCATCGCGTCGGCCGAGAAGATCACGCTGTCCTGCGGGACGATGCCGATGCGGCTGCGCAACTCGTGCAGCGAGGCCTCGCGCAGCGGCACCCCGTCGATCTCGATTCGCCCGTGCTGGCAGTCGTAGAAGCGCAGCAGCAGCTGGAACACCGTGCTCTTGCCGGCGCCGCTGGGGCCGACCAGCGCCACCGTCTCGCCAGGACGGATGTCGAGCGTCAGTTGCTGCAGCGCCGGCTGCTGCGGGCGCGACGGGTAGCAGAAGCTCACATCGTGCAGCCGCACCGAGGAGCCGCCGCGCACGGCCGGCAACGCGCGCGGCTGTGCCGGCGAGGCGATGACGCTGGGCGCCTGCAGCAGCTCCACCAGGCGCTCGGTGGCGCCGGCGGCGCGCAGCAGGTCGCCGTACACCTCGGCCAGCACCGCCACGGAACTGACCAGCAGGATCACGTAGACCACCGTTTCGCCCAGGTGCCCGGCGCTGATGCGGCCCTCCAGCACCGCCTGGGTGCCCTGGTACAGGCCCCACAGCAGCGCGGCGAAGGTGGCAATGATGATGAAGGCCACCAGCACCGCGCGGGCCCGGGTGCGCCGCACCGCGGTCGCGAAGGCGCGCTCGGTGGAGGCGTCGAAGCGGCGCGCCTCATGGGCTTCCTGGGTGTAGCTCTGCACCACCGGCACCGCGTTCAGCACCTCGGCCGCCAGCGCGCTGGAGTCGGCCACCCGGTCCTGGCTGGCGCGCGAGAGCGTGCGCACCCGCCGCCCGAACCACAGCGAAGGCAGCACCACCAGCACCAGGATGCCCAGCACCTGCGTCATGACGTAGGGGTTGGTCACCACCAGCATGGCGAGCGCGCCCAGGCCCATCACCGTGTTGCGCAAGCCCATCGAGAGGCTGGAGCCGACCACCGTCTGCACCAGCGTGGTGTCGGTGGTCAGGCGCGACAGCACTTCGCCGGTGCGGGTGGTCTCGAAGAATTCGGGACTCATCGTCACCACATGGCGGTAGACGGCGTTGCGCAGGTCGGACGTGATGCGCTCGCCCAGCCACGTCACCATGTAGAAGCGGGCGGCGGAGAAGCAGCCCAGCGCCACGCCCACGCCGAACAGCATCAGGAAGTGGCCACGCAGGGCAAGCAGGCGCTGCCCGGGATCGGCCGCCACCAGGCCCTGGTCGATCAGGCCGCGCAATGCCACCGGAAAGGCCAGTGTGCTGAGTGCCGCGCAGACCAGGAACAGCCCGGCCAGCACGATGCGGCCGCGGTAGGGCTGGAGAAAGGGCGCCAGCCCGGCCAGCGGCCGGACGGTGCGCGCGCGGGGCCGTGCCGGCCCGGAGGAGGGAGGTGCGTCTGCCATCGCGGCAGTGTAGGGGAGGTGCCGGCCAGGGGTGCCAGCTGCCGCCGATACGTCTGCCTTGACAACAGTTGCCTAGGCAAGTAATATCCCTCCCATGTCGCAAGCTCCTGTTCCTGCCGAGTTCTACCAAGCCGAGGGTTACACGGCGGACGAAAGCGTCGGCTACCTGATGCGCCGGGTCATCGGCCTGATCGGCCAGGCGGTCGACCGCAAGCTGTCGCCACACGGGCTGACGCATGCACAGTGGTCGCCGCTGTACAAGATCCGCGCCTGCGAGGCCACCACGGTGGCCGAGCTGGCCCGCCAGACCCAGACCGACACCGGCGCCATGACGCGCCTGCTCGACCGTCTGGAGGCCAAGGACCTGTGCCGGCGCGTGCGCTCCACCGAGGACCGCCGGGTCGTGCAGATCGAGTTGACCCCGGAGGGGCAGCGCCTGGCCGACCAGGTGCCGGGGGTGCTCTCGGACATCCTGAACCACTACCTGGCCGGGTTCTCCGAGGCGGAGTGGCAGACGCTGAAAAGCTACCTGCGCCGCATGATCGCCAACGGCGAAGCGCTGCGCGACGCCGAAGAATGAACGGCCGCCACAAGCCGGGTGACCTGCACCCGATTTTTTTTAGTTTTATTGTTGCCTAGGCAAATACAGCTGGAGCAAGGTTCGACGATGAAGGTCTTGATTCCCCACCTTGGACATCGCGCTGGCACTGTCTTGCTGGCTGCCCTGGTGCTGGCCGGCTGCGCAAGCTACTCGGGCATCGAGCCGCAGGCCCGGGCGCTGGCCCCTGCTGCGGCCGGAGTTCCGGCCGGCGACGCGCAACCCGCCGCGGCCGCCGTGCCGGTGCAGTGGTGGCGCGGCTTCGGCGATCCGGCGCTGGATGCGCTGGTGGACCGCGCGCTGCACGACCACCCCAACCTGCAGGTGGCGCAGGCCCGGCTGCAGCGCGCCACCGCCGCGGCCGGCCTGGCCGACGCCGCCGGTGGGCTGCAGGTGAACGGCAGCTTCGACGCCACCCGCCAGCGATACACCGAGAACGGCATGGTGCCGAAGCCGATGGCCGGCTCGATGGCCACCACGGCCACCTTGCAGCTGGGCGCCAGCTGGGAGCTGGACTTCTTCGGCCGTCATGCGGCGGCGTTGCATGCGGCCCTGGGCGCGGAGCGCGCAGCGGCCGCTGATGTGGAGGCGGCCCGCGTGCTGCTGTCGGCCAATGTGGCCCGCGGTTACTTCCAGCTCGGCCGCTTGATCGAGCAACGCGAGGTGGCGGCCCGCTCGCTGGCCCAGCGCCAGGAACTGCTGGGCCTGATCAGCCAGCGCGTGCGAGCCGGCCTGGACACCAACGTGGAGCTGCGCCAGGGCGAAGGGGCGGTGCCCGAGACGCGGGCTCAGCTCGAAGCGCTGGACGAACAGATCACGCTGGCGCGCAATGCCCTGGCCGCGCTCACCGCCCAGCCGCCGGCCGCGCTGGCCGGGCTGCACCCCCGGCTGCAGGCGGCCAGCCTGATGCCGCTGCCGCAGGAGCTGCCGGCCGACCTGCTGGGCCGGCGCGCCGATGTCGAGGCGGCCCGCTGGCGCGTCGAGGCGGCCACGCGCGACGTTGCGTCGGCCAAGGCGCAGTTTTATCCGAACATCAACCTGGCGGCCTTCGTGGGGCTGTCGTCCATCGGGCTGGACCGGCTGCTGGAAAGCGGCAGCCAGCAGTATGGGGTCGGTCCGGCCATCCGCCTGCCGATCTTCGACAGCGGCCGCCTGAGGGCCGGCCTGCGCGGCAAGACGGCTGACCTGGATGCCGCGGTCGGCAGCTACAACGCCGCCGTGCTGGACGCCGTGCACGATGTTGCCGACCAGCTGGCCTCGGCCCGCTCGGTGCTGCGCCAGCAGCGCGAGCAGCAGGCGGCGGCGGCCGCCGCCGAGAGCGCCTACGACCTGGCCCTGCAGCGCTACCGGGCCGGCCTGGGCAGCTACCTCACCGTGCTGAGCGCCGAGACCCATGTGCTGGCGCAGCGCCGCCAGTCCACCGACCTGAAAGCCCGCGCCCTCGACACCCAGGTGGGCCTGATGCGGGCGCTCGGTGGCGGCTACGCAGCCGAGTCCGCCTCCGCCGCACCGCTGGCCGCTGCGCAGCGTTGAACCTGAACACCCGCAAGACAAGAGCAAGCCATGAGCACCCAGAACGCCACCCCCGCCGCCGATGACATCAACGCCACCCGCAAGGCGCGGCGCAAGAAGTCGCTGACCCTGATCGCCGCCGCCGTGTTGCTGGTGGGCGGCGGCTACACCGCCTGGCACCTGCTGTTCGCCGGCCAGAGCGAGACCACCGACAACGCCTATGTGCAAGGGCATGTGGTGCAGATCACGCCGCAGGTCGGCGGCACCGTGCTGGCCATCGAGGCCGATGACACCGACTATGTGAAGGCCGGCCAGACCCTGGTGCGGCTCGACCCGGCCGATGCCCGGGTGGCGCTGGAGCAGGCCGAGGCCCAGCTGGCCCAGACGGTGCGCGAGGTGCGGGTGCTGTTCGCCAACAACGGCGCGCTGCAGTCGCAGATCGCGCTGCGCGAGGCCGACCTGGCGCGGGCCCGCAGCGAACTGGCCCGGGCGCAGGACGATGTCAACCGCCGCACGCCGCTGGTGGCCACCGGTGCGGTGGGCAAGGAAGAGTTCAACCATGCCAACACCCAGCTGGCCGCCGCCCGCAGCGCGGTGGCGGCGGCCGAGTCGGCCGTCGCCGCGGCGCGCCAGCAGCTGGGCTCGAACGAGTCACTGACCGAAGGCACCACCGTCGAGCAGCATCCGAACGTGCAGCGCGCGTCGGCCCGGGTGCGCGAGGCCTACCTGGCGCTCAAGCGGGCCGAGCTGCCGGCGCCGGTGGAAGGCTATGTGGCGCGGCGCAGCGTGCAGGTGGGGCAGCGGGTGCAGGCCGGTGCGCCGCTGATGTCCATCATCCCGCTCAAGCAGGTGTGGGTCGATGCCAACTTCAAGGAAAGCCAGCTGCAGCGCCTGCGCATCGGCCAGCCGGTGACGCTGACGGCCGACGTCTACGGCAACAAGGTCGAGTACCACGGCAAGGTGGAAGGACTGGGGGCCGGCACCGGCGCTGCCTTCTCGCTGCTGCCGGCGCAGAACGCGACCGGCAACTGGATCAAGATCGTGCAACGCGTGCCGGTGCGCATCGGGCTGGACCCCCGGGAGCTGGAGGCCCACCCGTTGCGTGTGGGCCTGTCGATGGAGGCCCGTGTCGACGTGACCGAGCAGGGCGGCAAGACGCTGGCCGATGCGCCGCGGCGTGAGCCGGTGGCGCAGACCGCGGTGTTCGACCGCGTGAACCATGACGCCGACGCCGAGGTGAAGAAGATCATCGCCAGCCACCTCGGCCGCAACGGCCGGACCGCCGGCCGCCAGGCCGTGCGTGGCGGTGCGCACGGGGCCGAGGCACAGGCCCGCGCTGCCAGCGCCAGCCATTCCTGAAAGCCGCCCCTGCCATGAGTGCACCCGCTGCATCGTCTTCCGCGGGCTATGTCCCGCCGCCGCCCCTGCAGGGCGGCTCGCTCGTGCTCGGCACGCTGGCGCTGTCGCTGGCGACCTTCATGAACGTGCTCGACTCGTCCATCGCCAACGTGTCCCTGCCGGCGATTGCCGGCGACCTGGGCGTGAGCCCGACGCAAGGCACCTGGGTGATCACGAGCTTCGGCGTGGCCAACGCCATCTCGGTACCGCTGACCGGCTGGCTGACGCAGCGCTTCGGCGCGGTGCGCCTGTTCACCGTGAGCGTGCTGCTGTTCGTGCTGGCATCGTGGCTGTGCGGCTTCGCCCCGACGCTGGAGATGCTGATTGCCTTCCGCGTGGTGCAGGGCCTGGTGGCCGGGCCGATGATCCCGCTGTCGCAGACGCTGCTGCTGTCGAGCTATCCCAAGTCCAAGGCCGGCAGCGCGCTCGGCATGTGGGCCATGACGACCCTGGTGGCACCCGTCATGGGCCCGCTGCTGGGCGGCTGGATCACCGACAACATGTCCTGGCCCTGGATTTTCTACATCAACGTGCCGGTGGGCCTGCTGGCGGCCGGCGTCACCTGGAGCATCTACGCCAAGCGTGAGACGCCGCGGCGCACGCTGCCGGTGGACGGCATCGGCATCGCGCTGCTGGTGCTGTGGGTGGGCGCCCTGCAGATGATGCTCGACAAGGGCAAGGAGCTGGACTGGTTCCACTCGAACGAGATCATCGCCTTTGCGGTGGTGGCGGTGGTGGGCCTGGCGGTCTTCCTGGCCTGGGAGCTGACCGAGGAACACCCGATCGTGGACCTGCGGCTGTTCGCCGGCCGCAACTTCACGCTCGGCTCGCTCACGCTCGCGGTCGGCTACGGCCTGTTCTTCGGCAACGTGGTGCTGCTGCCGCTGTGGCTGCAGCAGTACATGGGCTATACCGCGACGGCGGCCGGCATGGCGCTGGCGCCGGTGGGCCTGTTGGCCATCCTGCTGACGCCCATCGTCGGCAAGAACGTGGCGCGGCTCGATGCGCGCTGGCTCGCCACGGTGGCGTTCCTGGGTTTCGGCCTGGTGCTGTGGATGCGCTCGCATTTCACGCCACAGGCCGACCTCAACACCATCCTGGTGCCCACGCTGATGCAGGGCGCGGCCATGGCGTTCTTCTTCATCCCGCTCAACACCATCGTGTTGTCGGGACTGTCGCCGGACCGCATCCCGGCTGCCTCGGGGCTCAGCAACTTCGTGCGGATCACGGCTGGCGCGATGGGCACCTCGCTGTCCACCACCTTGTGGGAGAACCGGGCGGCGCTGCACCACACCCACCTGGCCGAACGCCTGCCGGCGACCGACCCGGTGATGCAGGAGGCCATGAGCAAGCTCGCCGCCGCCGGCCTGAGCCCCGAGCAGGCCGCCGCCCAGATCAACCGCTTGATGGACCAGCAGGCCTTCACGCGGGCGGCCGACGACATCTTCCTGGCCTCCGCCTTCCTGTTCGTGGCGCTGATCGCCATGGTGTGGATGACGCGGCCGCGCAAGGGCACCGCGGCGGCAGACGCCGGCGGCGCCCACTGAGGCCGGCCGCCGGGAACGGCCGGCGCGGTGCGGGCGGGCAGGCGCCGCCGCCAAGCGCCGGCGGCGGCCGCCGCCCGCCGGCAGCTCAGAGTGCCAGCCGGTCGGCGTAGCCGGTCATCTCCAGGTAGCCGCTGCCCAGCCGGCGGCCGCTGGCATCGACCAGGTCGCTCAGGCCTTCCCAGTAGATCGCGCCGGTGGAGGCGCGGCTGTCGAGCTCCTGGGCGTCCAGCAGCGCCTGCACGCCAAACCGCCCAGCCGGTGTCTCCAGCGTCCAGGCCACCGGATAACTGGCGCGGGTGGCCGGGCTGGTCCAGCGGCGGCCGGGCAGCAGCCGCACCTCGTCGGCCGCGAAGCTGCGCGCCTCCCCGCCGGGCGGGCGCCAGCTGCCACCGGCCCACAGGCTGCTGCCGTCGGCGCGCCGCAGCCGGAAGGCGCTGAGCGCGCTGCCGTCATCCAGGTTCATGCCGATCCAGTCCCAGCCATTGGCGCTCTTGTCCAGCAGCTCCTGGCTCCATTCATGGTCGAGCCAGGCGCGGCCGGTCACCTCGTGCCAGCGGCCGCCGGCGCGCAGGCGCCCCTGCACCGCCAGGTGGGGCTGCGAGTAGTAGTAGCTCGCCTGCTGCGGCAGGGGGCCCTTGCGGGAATAGCCGGCCGAGCCCTGCAGCAGCAGGGGTTGGGTCTCGCGCAGGTCGAGCTGCAACGCGAAGTCGCGGGATTCGATCCGGCCCTCGTAGCGGCTCTGTCCCGGGGGGCCGCTGCGGCGCAGCTGCCAGCCATGCAGGCGGACGTCGGTGTCGCCATCCGCCGCTTCGGCAATGCCGAAGCCGGCGCGGGCGATGCGCTGGTCGTGCAGCAGCCGGCCGGCCTGCAGGTCGGTCACCGCGCCATGCGCGAAGACCAGCTGGTTGGCCGCGAACCGGCTCGGGTTGCCGGCCGCCACATCCACCTTCGAGCGGAAGAAGGTGATCTGGAACCCGAAGCCTCGCGGCACGCCAGGCGCCTGCAGCTGGCCGGTCACGTACCACCACTCGGTGCGGTAGGCCGGGTGCGCACCGAAGTCGCGCGGGAAGGCCAGTGCCACGCCGGGCCGCACCGGCGGCGGCTTGCCGGTCGCCGCCGCGCTGGCGGCCCACGAGCCCGGCGGCCCGCCGGCCAGGCCGGCGAGTGCGGCCTGCAGCCAGGCGCGCCGGCGCATGGGTGTCGTCGTCATCACCAGTCCTCCTTCACGGCCAGCACCGCGTCGCGCCCGGCGGCCGCCCGGCCGGCCACATAGGCGGTCAGGCTGCCGGCCGCCATCACCGCGGCGCACAGGCCGAGCAGGCGGCCCCAGGGCAGCTGCAGGTCCATGCTCCAGTGGAAGCTCTGCGGGTTCACCACATGCACCAGCACCACGCTGACCAGCAGGCCGAGGCCGAGCCCCAGCACGGCGCCGGCGGCCGTCCAGGCGGCGCCTTCGCCGGCCACCACCGCCAGCACCTGTCCGCGGGTGAATCCCAGGTGCTGCAGCAGTCCGAACTCCTTGCGCCGCGCCAGCACCTGGGCCGAGAAGCTGGCGGCGATGCCGAACAGGCCGATCGCCACCGCCACCGCCTGCAGCCAGTAGGTCACGGCGAAGCTGCGGTCGAAGATCTGCAGCGAGCGGGCCCGGATCTCGCCGGCTGAGGCGAAGTCCAGCAACTGCGGATCGCCGCTCAGGCGGCGGATGTCCTGCTGCAGCTGCGGCATCGAGGCGCCTTCGCGCAGCCACAGTGCCAGGTCGTTGACGCGCTCGTCGCCGGTGTGGTGCACGAAGTCGGCCGCCGACACCACCACCGAGCCGTGCTGCCGGGCATAGTCGCGCCAGACGCCGCGCACCACGCCGTCCAGCGTGCCGGCGGCCTGGCCCGGCAGCGGCAGCTGCAGGCGGGTGCCGGGGCGGGCGCCGTAGAGGTCCACCATCGCTTCGCTCACATACAGGCCGACCGTGCCGGGCACCGGGGGCAGCAGCTCGCCGGTCAGGGGCAGGCTGCGCTCCGGACGGTCCAGGCTGCGGGCGATCAGGGCCACCGGCGGACGCGCCGCGTCCACCGTCAGGCTGGTCACCCGCAGCGTGTCGAGCCGGGCCACCGCGTCCAGCCGGCCGACCGCCTGCACCAGCGATTGCGGCAGGAAGACCGCCTCCGAGGTGGCCGTGCTGACTGCGGTGCGCACATAGAGGTCGGCCGGCAGCACGGCGTCGAGCCAGCGCGCCACCGAGTCGCGGAAGCTGGCCACCATCACGGTGAGCGCCACCGCCAGGCTGAGGCTGGCCACCACGCCGGCCACCGCCACGGTGGCGCTGTGCCGCATGCGACGGGCCCGTTCCAGCGCGAGCAGGGCCTGCGGCTGGCGCACGCGGCGACCGCAGGCCAGCAGCAGCAGGCCCACCGCATCGGGCACACAGGCAATGCCCCCCACCAACAGCGCTGCCACCGACAGGTAAGCAAACACTGGCAGCCCGGCCACCGGCGGCAGCAAGGCCAGCAGGCCGCCAGCGGCCAGCAGCGCCAGGCCCAGGCCGCGCCGGCCGTGGCCGGCTCGCAGGTCGCCCAGGCCCTTGAGTGCCTGGGCCGGCGCCAGGCCCTGGGCGGCACGTGCCGGCAGCCAGCCGCCGAGCAGCGCCGCGGCCACGCCCAGGCCGCCATAGAGCAGGGCGGCACCGGCCGAGAACTGCAGGGCCGGCGTCACGCCGGGGAAATAGCCGCCGCCCAGGTCGCCGGCCAGCAGCCGCAGGGCCAGCGCCGCCAGGCCGGTGCCCAGGGCCAGCCCGAGCGTGCTGCCCAGCAGGCCGAGCAGGGCCGCCTCGGCCACCACCAGCTGCAGGCGCTCGCGCGCGCTCAGGCCCAGCACGCCCAGCAGCGCGAAATGCTGCAGGCGCTTGGCCACCGACAGCGACAGCACCGAGAAGACGAGGAAGCCGCCGGTGAACAGCGCCACCAGGGCCAGCACCGTCAGGTTGACGCGGTAGGCGCGTGACACGTTGGAGATGCGCTGGCTGGCATCCTGTGGCGCGATGGCCTGCACGCCGGCCGGCAGCGCCAGCGCGCGCCGCACCGTCTCGGGCAGGGCGCCGCTGGCCAGCTGCAGGTCGATGCGCGAGAGCCGGCCCAGACGGCCGAACTGGCTTTGCGCGCCGGCAATGTCCATCACCGCCAGCGGCGGCCCGGCGGCCGCAATGCTGCCGGCCACCCGCAGCCGTCGCCACGCCAGCCCGTGCGAGACCTCGAGCCAGCCGCCCGGCGCGACGCCGAGTGCCTGCTGGGCCGCCCCGTTCAGCCAGACGGCCGAGGGGTCGAACAGCGCCAGCCGGTCTTCGCCTTCGGCCAGGCGGGGCAGCAGGGCCGGCGCGAGCGGGCCGGCCGCCAGGGCATCGATGCCGGCGATGCGCAGCGCCAGGCGCTCCCCCCCGGGGTGGCGGGCATAGGTGTCGATTTCCACCACCGGGCTGGCGTGCAACACCTGGGGATGTTGTGCAACCTTCGCATACAGGGTTTCGTCAAATCCGGCCTGCGGCCCTCGCAGCTCCAGGTCGGGCTGGCCATTGACGGAACGCACGGCAGCGCTGAACTCGCTGAGGGCCGACTGGTTGATGAGGTGCACCGAGAATGCCAGCGCGACACCCAGCAGCACCGCGAGCACGGCGGCCAGGTGGCGCCAGGGATGGTGGCGCAGCTCGCTCCAGGAATAGCGCGCCAGCAGCGGCGGCAGCACCGCCATGGCGCCGGGCACGGCATGGCTCGTGGCGGGGCGGGCGGCAAGGGAGGCGGAGACAGGGGCGGACGACACCCGCCTATTGTGCGGTGCTCGTCGGGTCTCCCCCGCGTTTGAAGGGCCCGAAACGCACACAAGCCGCGAGGCTCATGTCACCATCGCCGCTTTTTGCGCCGTGCCCGCCGTGCAAGCCCGCCTCCGTCCCTGCCCTGCCACAGCACCGCCGTCCCGCTGGGACCGCTTGCGCCGCTGGGTGCTGCGCATCGGCCTTGCGCGTGCCAACCTGCTGTACACCGGGCTGGTGCTGGCCGCGTCGATGTCCATCACCACGCTGATCACCGTGCTGGCCGGGCGCGCCTTGCCGCCCGCGCTGTTCGCCACGGCGGTGTGCGTGCTGTCGGTGGCGCCGGTCACCGGCTACGTGATCCTCAAGCTGCTCTACGAGCTGGAAGCTTCGCGCCTGCGGATCCGCCAGCTGGCCATCACCGACGAACTGACCGACAGCTTCAACCGGCGCCATTTCGTCGAACTGGGCGAGGCCGAGCTGCTGCGGGCCCGCCGCTACGGCACCCCGCTGGCCCTGATCCTGCTCGACGCCGACCATTTCAAGCAGGTCAACGACACCCATGGCCACCAGTGTGGCGACGTGCTGCTGCGCGAGATCTCGCTGGCCTGCCGGGCAACGCTGCGCAGCACCGATCTGCTGGCCCGCTTCGGTGGCGAGGAGCTGGTGGTCCTGCTGCCGCAGACCGACCTGGCCGGAGCGCTGGCCATGGCCGAGCGCATGCGCGACCAGGTGGCCGGCCTCTCGCTCGCCTGGCGCGGCCGGACGGTGGAGGTGACGGTCAGCCTCGGCGTGGCGGCCTTGCGCCCCGAGACCCCGACGCTGGACGCCCTGGTGCACGAGGCCGACGTGGCCCTGTACGAAGCCAAGCGTGGCGGGCGCAACCGGGTCTGCGTGGCCAGTGCCGGCCGCCGGGGAGCCAGCGCTGCCTGAAGGCGATCAGCTCACCCGTTGCAGCTGGCGCGGCCGGGGCGGCACCGCGTAGTGGGAGTCGTTCATCAGGTCGATGCCACAGCTCAGGCCCTGCACCCATTCGATGAATTCCGGCACGGCGGCGCCGCGCAGCGGCGCGCCGTGCTGCGGCACGATCATGTCGATGTCCAGCGGGCGAACCATCTGCGCCCAGTGGCGCAGCACCTTGTTGGACACCATCAGCCGGCGGTGGAAGGCTTCCATGCGGGGCAGGTGGCCGGCCAGCGAGGTGACGGTGTCGCCCGCTTGCTCCCCGGTGCCGATGGAGGCACCCAGGTCGCCCGAGAACAGGATGCGGCTGACCGGGTCGTAGAACTGGAAGTTGCCTTCGGCATGCAGGAAGTGCGCCGGCAGCGCGATCAGGTGGCTGGTGCCGACGGGGATGTACTGGCCTTCGTCCGGAATGCCCACGATGCGGCCTTCCGTCTTGCCGGCCTTGCAGAAGTGCGGCACGAAGCGCTCCCAGACCCGCGAGATGTACAGCGGCGCGGTGGTGGCCGTCATCCAGCGATCCAGCGAGGCGATGATGTCGGGATCGGCATGCGAGGCCAGGATCGCCGACAGCTTGCTCGGCGAGAAATGGCGGGTCATGCCCAGGTACAACTCGCTGTAGGCGAGGTTGCCGCCCGGGTCGATGATGGCGCCGCTGTCCTGGTGCACCACCAGGAACTGGTTGGCCTGCACCGCCTCGCCACCTTCGCTGGAGAGATCGGTGAACATCAGGCAGCTGTGCCCCTGGTGGTTGAACAGTTCGATCGGCATGGCGGGCTTGCTTGAGGTGTGTGAAGACAAGCACCTCACTGTAGGTGGCGGGCCGGCCTGCCGGCTTGACGTCGCTCAAGCCCCGCTGCGGCCCACTCAGGCAGCGGCGTCGGCGGCCCGGGCCGGGCGCAAGCCCTCGGCGGTGAGCCGCAGCACGCGGTGGGCACGCTGCGCCGCGCCGAGCGAATGGGTCACCAGCACGCACGCGGCGCGGTGGTCCTGCACCTGCTGCACCAGCGCGTCCATCACCCGGGCGGCGGTGGCGGGGTCCAGGTTGCCCGAGGGCTCGTCGGCCAGGATCAGCGCCGGCCGGTGGATCAGGGCCCGGGCGATCGCCACTCGCTGCAACTGCCCGCCCGACAGCTGCTGCGGCAGCCGCTCGCCCAGTCCGGCCAGCCCGACCGCCTGCAGCGCCTGTTCGATGCGGCCATCGTCCGGCTGGCCCAGCAGCATCAGCGGCAGCCCGACGTTCTGCGCCACGCTGAGATGCGGCAACACGTGGAAGGCCTGGAACACGAAGCCCAGGTGGCGGCGCCGGAAATGCGCCTGGGCCGCCTCGGGCAGGCGCTGGATCGCCTGGCCCTGCACCTCGATCTCGCCGGCATCGGGCCGGTCCAGCCCGGCAATGCAGTTGAGCAGGGTCGACTTGCCGACACCCGATTCGCCAAGGATGGCGACGAACTCGCCCGGCGCCACGTCGAGGGTGACGTCGCGGAACACCCAGTCGTCGCCATAACGCTTGCCCAGGCCTCGCACCTGCAGGACGGTCGTCATCGAGCCAGCTCCGAGGACGCCACGAGGCGCTGCACCCGCTGCACCACCTGGTCCAGGGCGTCGGCATCGTCGCTTGCCACCACCTGGCGGTGCGGCATGCCGCGCAGCCAGGTGAGCTGGCGCTTGGCCAGCTGGCGGGTGGCGGTGACGCCGCGCTCGGGCAGCGCCGAGGCCTGGAACAGGCCGTCGAGCATCTCCCACACCTGGCGGTAGCCGACGCAGCGCATGGAAGGCAGGGCCAGGCTCAGGTCGCCGCGGGCACGCAGCTGCTGCACCTCGTCGACCAGCCCCTGCTGCAGCATCTGCGCGAAGCGGGCTTCGATGCGCCGGTGCAGCCAGCCGCGCTCGCGCGGCTCCAGCGAGATCAGCGGAGCCGGCGGTGTCGGCCGGTTGCGGCCCGCGCCAAAGCGGTCGGTGTGGAAGGACGACAGCGGCTGGCCCGACAGGCGCCACACCTCCAGCGCCCGCTGGATGCGCTGCGCGTCGTTGGGCGCCAGGCGGGCGGCGGTGAGCGGGTCGACCCGGGCCAGTGCCTCGTGCATCGCCGGCCAGCCCAGCGCGGCGGCTTCGGCGTCCAGCTCGGCGCGCACTTCGGCGTCGGCGGCCGGCAGCGGGTCCATGCCATCGAGCAAGGCCTTGTAGTAGAGCATCGTGCCGCCGACCAGCAAGGGCAGCCGGCCGCGCGCCCGGATCTCGGCCATCAGCCGGGTCGCGTCGGCCACGAACTGCGCCGCAGAATAGGCCTGGGTCGGATCGATGAGGTCGATCAGGTGGTGCGGTACCGCAGCCCGCTCGGCGGGCGTCGGCTTGGCGGTGCCGATGTCCATGCCGCGGTAGACCAGGGCCGAGTCCACGCTGATGATCTCCACCGGCAGCTTTTGCGCCACGGCCAGCGCGGCCGCGGTCTTGCCGCCGGCCGTCGGGCCGGCCAGGCAGATGCAGTCCAGCGCGGTCATGGGGCGACGCCCGCGGCGGGCGCGTCTGCTCGGGGAGGCAGGGAAAGGGGGCGCCCGTCGGCCGCAGCGGCGGCCGGTGGGGCGATCTCTGGCAGGCACAACATGCGCGCAGCGTAGCAGAGCCGCCGCGGCGGCATAAACAGTCGCTCACCTTGCCGCGCGCGACGAGGCGCCTTTTCCCGCCAAAATGCTCTCCCTGCGCGCCGCTGCGCTTTTTGCCCGCACGGCCGGTCCCGTGCCCCCACGCGAGCATGCGCGGCGCAAGGGAACAGAACACACCTCGACCATCGCTGCTTGAAGGAGACCCCCTCATGTCCCGCTCCTTGTCGCGTTTTGTGCGTGCCACGGCCTGCGCCGTATCGCTCTCGCTCGGCTTCGGCGCCATGGCGCAACCGGTGTCGGCCACGCTGATCACCACCGAACAGGTCGCGCAGGAGGTGGCGGCGCAGAGCCCGGCCGGCGACCTGCAGCGCCAGCGCCTGGCCAGCCAGCTGGAGCGCCCGGAACTGGTGGCGCGGCTCCAGGAGTGGGGCGTGTCCGCCGAGCTGGCGCGCGCTCGCATCGCCGCGCTCAGCGACGCAGAAGCGAGCGAACTGATGGCCCGCATCGACGAGGCCCCGGCCGGTGGCGACGTGCTCGGCGTGGCGGTGTTCGTATTCGTGCTGCTGCTGGTGACCGACATCCTCGGCTTCACCAAGATCTTCCCCTTCACCCGCTCCATCCGCTGAAGCCCGTTCGACTTGCCCGGCCGCCGGCGGCCGGCTGCCTCCTGCCTGTGCCGTCCTGCAGCGGGCGCCGTCGCCTGCTCGTGGCCGGGCTGGGCCTGCTCGGCCTTACCGGTTGTGCGGTGCAGACGGCGGCCCTGCTCGGCCGCCGCCGCGATGAGATGGCCGGCCTGCCGCGCCAGGCGGAGCTGACCGAGACGCCCTTCTTCCCGCAGGAGCAGCGCTACCTCTGCGGCCCGGAAACACTGGCCGCCGTGATGCATGCTGCCGGCCTGCCCGTGACGCCGGCCGAGCTGCAGCCGGAGGTGTACCTGCCCGGCCGCCAGGGCTCGCTGCAGGTGGAAATGCTGGCCGCTGCGCGTCGCCACGGCGCGGTCGCGGTGCTGCTGCCGCCGGAGCTGCCCGCGGTCTTCCGCGAGGTGGCGGCCGGCACACCGGTGCTGATCCTGCAGAACCTGGCCTTGCCGATGGCGCCGACCTGGCACTACGCAGTGGTGGTGGGATACGACCTCGACCGGGAGACGGTGCTGCTGCGCTCCGGGCACGAGCGACGCCAGGAAATGCGCATGCGCACCTTCGAGCACACCTGGGCGCGCTCGCGGCACTGGGCCTTCGTGGCCCTGCCGCCCGGCCGGCTCGCCGCCAGCGCCACCGAGGTGGAGACCACCCAGGCGCTGATCGCCTTCGAGCGGGTCGCCCCGGCGCCGGCGGCGGAGCTGGCCTATGCCGTCGCGGCCGACCGCTGGCCGCACAGCCTGACGCTGCAGATGGGCCGGGGCAATACCTTGTATGCTGCCGGCCGCAAGGTCGAGGCCAGTGCCGTGTTTGCCGGCGTCGCACGGCAGCACCGCAGCGCCGCCGCCTGGATCAACCATGGCAGCGTCGAACTCGAACTCGGCCGCCGTGCCCAGGCCCGTGAGGCCGCGCGCCAGGCGCTGGCCCTGGGTGGCAGCTGGGCGCCGCAGGCCCGGGCGCTGATGGCGAAAGTGGGGGCCGAAAACGGCGATGGACCTTGAGTCCGCAGGCGTCGGCCGAAAGAGGGATCGGAGAACGTGATGAAAAAACTGCTGCTGGCGGCGCTGGGCGCCGGATTGATCGCGCTGGGCGGGTTCATCCTGCTCAAGGGCCTGTCCCTGACCTCCAGCGAGACCGTCTTCCAGCTGGGTGACTTCAAGGCCCAGGTGCAGACCGAGCGGCCGGTGCCGACCTGGGCCGGTGCGGCGGCGCTGGCCGGAGGCGCGGTGCTGTTGCTGCTGGGCCTGCGCAAGTAGCGGCGGACCTGGCCGGGCGCCGCGCTCGCCGTCAGAAGCGCTCGTCGTCGCGCAGGTAGCGCCACTGGCCGACCGGCAGGTCGCCCAGCACCACGCTGCCGATGCGGATGCGCCGCAGGCCCACCACCTTCAGCCCAACCGCCTCGCACATGCGGCGGATCTGGCGCTTGCGGCCCTCGCGCAGCACAAAACGCAGCTGGTCTTCGTTCTGCCACGACACCTTGGCGGGCTGCAGCTGCTTGCCGTCCAGGCTCAGCCCGTGGCGAAGCAGTTGCAGGTCTTCGGCCGGGACAACGTCGGGCAGCCGGCCGGGCCGGCCGTACTGCACACGCACCAGGTATTCCTTTTCGACGGTCGAGTCCTCGCCGATCAGGTGCCGGGCGATGCGGCCGTCCTGTGTCAGCACCAGCAGTCCGGTGGAATCGATGTCCAAGCGCCCGGCCGGCGCCAGCCCGCGCAAGTGCTGGCCCTGGTAGCGGGTGCCCGACTTGTCGCCGGCCCAGTGGTTCTGTGGCGTCACCAGCACCACCGCGGGCTCGTAGCCGTCCTCGGCCTGTCCGCTGACATAGCCGATCGGCTTGTTCAGCAGCACCGTGACCCGTTGGGCCTGTTGCAAGCGGGCGGCCGGGTCCACGCTGATGCGCGCCTCGGGCGACACGCGCACGCCCAGTTCGGTGACCTGCTGGCCATCCACCGAGACAAAGCCGGCGGCGATCCATTCATCCGCCTCGCGCCGCGAGGCCAGGCCCAGCTCGCTCATTCGCTTGGACAGGCGCGGCCGCGTGTCGTCCGACTTCACCACAGGCGCTGCAAGGCGGGCCGGCGCCGGGCCGGCGCCGGGGGCAGCCGGTGTATGGCGTGCGGTGTCGCTGCGTTTGGCGCCCGGCTGCTGTGGCAGCACGGCCGGGGGCAAGGCGGCGCCGCGGGCAGCGGCGCGTTGCGGCGCGGCCGGTGCACCGTGTGTCGCCTTGCCGTGCTGCGCCGCGGGGCGCTGCGGCGATGCCGGGTAGGGCGCGCCGGCGCCTCGGGCAGCGCCGCGCTGCGGGGCAGCGGGTGGCGAGGCAGAGCGGGCCGCGGCCTGGGCCTGGGCGGGGCGGGGACGGGCCGCCGGGTCGCGCGGCTCGGCCGGCGTGCTGCCGCCAGGGGTGTCGCGCTCGGGCGGCACCGCGCCAGCGACGGCCCGCTTGCGCGGGGCCGAGCCGGCGCCGCGCACCGGGGGCCGGTCGCGACGCGGGTGGGCCTTGTCCTTGGCGGCAGGGGGCAGGGAGATCTTGGGGCGCTGGCTCATCCGGAAACAGGAACTGGGGGCTGAATCCCGGATTGGACCACGTCGCGGGCCCTCACGGCTTCAAGCCGAACAAGTCCTGCAGCGCGGCCAGGTACTGCGGCTCGGCCAGCGCGTGCGTATTGCTGTGCGTGCCACCGTCGACCAGCACGAAGCGCTTGCGTGCGGTGATGCGCTCATAGAGGGCACGCCCCAGCTCGGGCTTGATGACCGTGTCGTCGCTGCCATGCACCACCAGCACCGGTGCCTTGATGGCGGCGATGCGGGCGGCCGAGTCGAAGCGCTGGGTGATCAGCCAGCGCACCGGCAGCCAGCCCCAGCGCAGGGTGCCGAACACATCGGCCACCGAGGTGAAGGTGCCTTCCACCATCAGGCCTTGCAGGTCGGGCAGTTCGGTGGCCAGGTGCACCGCGATGGCGCCCCCCAGCGAATGGCCGAACAGGTAGCGCGGCGCGTCCGGGCGCCGGGCCTGCAGCCAGCGCCAGGCGGCGCGGGCGTCTTCATGCGCCAGGGCTTCCGAGGGGAGGACGGCGGTGCTGCGGCCGAAGCCGCGGTAATCCAGGGCCAGCACGCTGAAACCCATCGCGTGCATGCGGTGCATGCGCTCGCCGCTGGCGCGTCCAGTCACGCCCCAGCGGGCGCCATGCAGGTAGAGCAGCACTGGCGCGTCGGCCTTTGCCTGCGGCAGCCACAGCGCATGCAGCCGCACCGGTTCGCCCGACACCGCCGAGGTGAAGTCCAGCCACACCTCCTCCACGCCCGCTTCGGCCGGCGCCGCCGGCATCGCCTGGGGCTGGAAGATCCAGCGGCGCTGCTGGGTGTCCAGCACGCTGCAGCCGGCCGTCAGCACAAGCAGCATCAGCAGGGCGGGGGCCAGGCGGCGGCGAAAGGCAGCGGTGAGCGTCATGCGCCAGAGATCGGCCGCCGCCGGCCGGAGTACAGGGGGCGCGCCTCACGCGGGGGCGGCTCTTGAGCAGCTTGTCACGCCAAGGCCGGCTGCGCGGCGCGGCGCGGTGCCGTTCAGCGGCCGCGCATGAAGAGGCCGTCCAACTCGCGCAGCGAGAGTTGCCGCCAGGTGGGCCGGCCGTGGTTGCACTGGTCGGCCCGCTCGGTGCGCTCCATGTCGCGCAGCAGCGCGTTCATCTCGTCCAGCGTCAGGCGGCGGTTGGCGCGCACCGCGCCATGGCAGGCCATGGTGGCCAGCAGCTCGTGCTGGGCGCGCTGGATCACGTCGCTGGCGTCGTACTGCGCCAGCTCGGCCAGCACGCTGCGAGCCAGCTCCACCACGTCGGCCGAGGGCAGGGCCGCCGGGCGCGAGCGCACCGCCAGCGTGGCCGGCCCGAGCGGCGTGACTTCCAGGCCCAGGGTCGCGAGTGCCTCACGCTGGGCTTCGGCGGTGGCCACCTCCTGCGGCGTGGCGGCGAAGGTGGCGGGGATCAGCAGCGGTTGCGACTCGATGCGTTGTGCGGCAAGGTGGCTCTTGAGCTGCTCGTAGACGATGCGCTCGTGGGCCGCGTGCATGTCGACGATGACCAGGCCCTGCGCATTCTCGGCCAGGATGTAGATGCCGCCAATCTGCGCCACGGCACGGCCCAGCGGCCAGGCTTCGGCATCGCCCGCGGACGGGGTGGCCGCAGCTGCCGCCGCGGTGTCGGCGGCGCCGGCCGGCACTGCACCGGCCGGTGCGGCCGGACGCCAGGCGGGGGCGGCTTCCTGCGCATACAGGATGGCCGCGTCACGCAGTGCCAGGCGTCCCTGCACCTGTGGCGGCGGGTTCCAGCCGGGTCGCAGCCCGCCGAAGCGGGCGCCGGCGCCCGCGCCGGCCGGGCCGGTGCCGGTGTCCGCCATGCCGGCCAGGCCGGCTTGTGCGCTGGTGGCCGGCCAGCCGAGCGCCGGTGCGGCCGTGCCGGCCGCGGCCTCGCCGGCGCGCGACAGGGCCAGCGCGTCATCCACCGCATGGCGCACGGCCTGGTGCACCTCGCGCGAATCGCGGAAGCGCACCTCGATCTTGGTGGGGTGCACGTTGACGTCCACCCGTTCGGGCGCGATGTCGACGAACAGCACATAGGTCGGCTGGCGCGAGCCGTGCAGCACGTCTTCGTATGCCGAGCGGGCGCCGTGGGCCAGCAGCTTGTCGCGCACATAGCGGCCGTTCACATAGCAGTACTGCTGGTCGGCTCGGGCGCGGGCGGCGTCCGGCACACCGGCCCGGCCGCGGACATGCAGCGGGCCGATGCGGGCGTCCACCGGCCGGCTTTGCGCCAGGAAGTCCTCGCCCAGCACGTCTTTCACGCGCTGCTCGGCGCTGCCCTTGCGCCATTGCTCGACCAGCCGGCCTTCGTGCCAGACGGCGAAGGCCACGTCCGGGCGGGCCAGTGCATGCCGGCGCACCGCCTCCAGGCAGTGCGCCATCTCGGTGGCATCGGTCTTCAGGAACTTGCGGCGGGCCGGCGTGCTGAAGAACAGCTCCCGCACCTCGACGCTGGTGCCCACTGCGCGTGCCGCCGGCGACAGCTCGCCCGAGCGGGCGTCGAGCCGGAAGGCATGCGGGGCATCGGCAGTGCGGCTGAGCAGCGCCACTTCGGCCACCGAGGCAATGGCGGCGAGCGCCTCGCCACGGAAGCCCATGGTCGAGACCGATTCCAGGTCCGGCAGCGAGGTGATCTTGCTCGTGGCATGGCGCCGCAGGGCCAGCGGCAGTTCGTCGGCCGGAATGCCGGCACCGTTGTCTTCCACCACGATGGAGCGCACGCCGCCGGCCAGCAGCTTCAGGGTGATTTCGGTGGCCCCGGCGTCCAGCGCGTTGTCGATCAGCTCACGCACCACCGAAGCGGGGCGCTCCACCACTTCACCGGCCGCGATCTGGCTGATCAGCTCGTCGGGCAGTTCACGGATGGGGCGGCGGGCAGGGGAAGCGGGGACGGCACTCATGGGGGGATTCTAGGGAAGCGGGCGACGGGGGATCGCCGCCCCGGCTCCCGGCCCTTCGGCGGACCGGGGGGCGTCCCTGCCGGGCGCCATCGTTACCGCCTGCGACGTGGCAGGCCCCTGGCCGTCGGGGCGACAGGCCGGCGCGCCGCTGCGCCGGCCGGCAGCCTACAGCGATTGCAAGAAGGCGATCACCGCATCCCGGTCCTCCTTTGACAGCGACTCGAAGCTGCGGCGGCTGGCATCCGCTTCGCCAGCGTGCCACAGGATGGCTTCCATCAAGCTGCGGGCCCGCCCGTCGTGCAGGTAGCGCACCTGCTGCCCACCGCCCTGCACATAGGGCAGCAGGCCCAGGCCCCACAGCGGCGCGGTGCGCCACATGGAGGGCTGGGCGCGGCCTTCGGCCAGCGTGTCGGCCAGGCCGGGACCCATGTCGTGCAGCAGCAGGTCGGCGTAGGGCCGGATGACCTGGTTGCGCAGCTCGGCGAACGGATGGGTGTTGCCGGTCTTGAGCTGCGCCACGTGGCAGGCCGTGCAGCGCGCCTGCGCGAAGGCGGTGGCCCCACGCGCGATGCGCTGCGGGTTGACGTCATGCTCCGGCGACACCCGGATGCCGGCGGGATAGCCGCTGCGCAGGCTGCGTTGCGCCGGCACGCCAATCAGTTGCAGGTACTGCGACAGCCGCTGCAGCTCGGACTCGGACACGCCGCTGCCTTCCGGCCGGCTGCGGCAGTCGGGCGCGCCCTGCTGGCAGCGCCGCGACGGGTACACCGGCGAGACCACGCCCATGTCGTTCACCAGCGCCTCGGCGGCCTGGTGGCGCACGCTTGCCTTGGCGGCCTTCCAGCCGAAGCGGCCCAGCCGGGTCTGGCCGGTTTCGGGGTCGAGCACGAAGTTGGGCACACCGCGCACGCCGTCCTGGTTGCGGTCGTCCGGGTCGGCAAGCGCCACGATGCTGTCCTCGCTCAGCGCTTCGAGCAGGCCCATGCCGATGACCTGGGGCGCCTGCCGCACCGAGTACTGCGCCGGGACCGGCCCCTTGAAGGCATAGACCGGCTTCTGCAGCTCCACCTTCTCACCGTCGGGCAGGGTGCGCACGCTGGTTTCGAAGCGCTGCACCGTGACGCTGTGGTCCGGCGCACCCGGGCTGCCGGCCCGCTGCTGGATGTTGAAGCCGTAGACCGGGTCGGGCCGGCGCTCGCCATCAGCCCCGGCTGCACCGGTCAGGACCGTGGCTTCCAGGGGCGTGCCCAGCGCCGGTGCCCGCGTGCGGCCGTTGCCGCTGTGGCAGGCGATGCAGCTGCTCTGGTTGAAGCGGGGGCCGAGCTGCCCGATGTGGGCACTGAACACCGGGTTGACATCCGGGTGCTCGGAATGCCGCCCATCGGCGAACGAGGTGTGGAACAGCCGGCGGCCTTCCACGAAGCGCTTGGTGTTGCCGATGCCGATGTTGTTCGCCATCTGCTGGAACATGCGCATCGGCTCGTCCGAGTAGTTGTACGACACGCTGGTCTGCCCGCCGAGCAGGGCCGCCTCGGGCAGCGGCTCGGAGTCGAGGTTCGGCGCGACGCCGTACCAGGGCCGCAGCCCGACCCCCACCACGTACAGCGGCTCCGACGAGTAGTAGCGGGAGCCTCCACCGTCGATCACCGCACGGCCCTGTGCGTCATAGCGCAGGCGAGGTGCCGGCGCCAGTTCGATCTTGTCGCCGACCTTCAAGCTGCTGTGCGGGTCGGTGCGCCAGTTCGAATCCACCACCATCATGCAGTCTTCCGACGCTTGGCCGGCATGGCAGATGGGCCGGTTGCCTTCCTTCGGGTTGTTGAAGCCGTAGTTCAGCGACCAGCCGAAATCGCGCACGCCGGGGTCCAGCACATTGCGGAACAGGCTGAACGTGGTGCCGTCGAAGGTGCCGTCATTGACGCGCAGGCGGAACTCCACCCGCTGCCGGCCTGCCGGCACGCCGTCCCGGATCTCCAGGCCGAAGGTGCGGTTCTGGAAATAGAAGGCCGGGAAGGTGAGGTAGCGGCCCGGCCCGGCGTCCGGCGCGTCCCACGGCTCGCCGCGCTCGCGTGCATGGCGTTCGGTGGCGCGCGCGCCCATCAGCGTCACCAGGGTGCCGTCGGGCTCGGTGTACTGGATCTGCTCGATCACCTCGGTGCCGGCCGGAAACAGCGGCACGTAGCCGGCCGCCGGTGCCTGCCCGCCGTCGGCCGACCACAGCTGGAACTGCTGAGCGTCACTACCGCTGCAGGGCTGCTGGCGCACCTGCGTGCCGGCCACCTCGACGCACTTGCCGCTGCCCAGGTTGACGAGGGCAAACACACCGTCGCGCAGCGCCTGCAGCTTGAAGCGCTGCGCGTTGGTGCCGTTGTCGGTCCATTGTTGAAGAGGTGCACCGTCGCTGGACGAGGCGTTTTCCACATCCAGCGCCTTCGAGCTGCTGGCGAGCAGGAGCTTGTACACGCCGGCCTGAACTTCGCTGAGGTCGAAGCGCTGCCCGCTGTCGGTGCTGCAGGCAGCGGCGCGCAGCTTGGTGCCGTCACTCATGCTGCCGGGCGGCACGCCAAGGCACTGACCCATGGCGGCATGCCGCAGGCTGTAGCGGCCTGCGGCGACCGCTGGGGCCGCCGCCTGCGCACTGGCGGTGCCGCGTGACGGCGGCCCGTCGCTGCCGCCTCCGCAACCGGCCAACACAACGGCGCACAGGCCGAACTGTGCGGCGAGCACAGGCGCTCGCCGGCTTCCAAACCAGGACTCCATGTTGTCTCCTCTTGGCCCGATCAGCGGGGCGAAGGTATTGTCATGGAATCGGTTCCATTCGGCCTATCCCGATGCTTTCGATGGGTTACCGCTTGTTCTGAAGCGGGACGAAGCGGCCCGCATGCGGGCCGGGGCCGGCAGTCCCGGTGGCAGGCGCGGGCAGCGCATCGCCATTCACTGAAGGCTGCGGGCCCATCGCCACTGGCGGGATGGGGCACGCGCTGGCGGCCGGGGCTGCGGTTCAAGAGGGCCCGCCGGGGCGGATGGGCCGTGGCGCCGACCGCTTGCGCATCGTCACGCACCTGCTCGCCCTCGCGCGACGGCTGCGCGGCGATATGCCGGCCTGCCCCGGGCGCTGTGGCGCCTGGCTGGACGGTGGCCGGGGCGAAGCAAATGGCAGGCCTCGGAGCCCCCTAGGGTTGGGGGATATCGCCCGCCAGTGCCCAAAGGTACTTTGGCTGCCGGATGTTGCAAGTCAGCGGCCCGCACGCCTGTCATGCGAGCATCGTTCCAGCCGGCGCCGGCTGCCGGTCATTCGTCACCCTCCCGGAGCATTTGCCATGGTCGATCGCTGGTTCAAGAAGGTCGCTCACGTTTCCTGCCTCGCGTTGCTGCTGGCGGCCGCTTCCGCTTCGGCGGCACCGCGCTACCGGCTGGTGAACATCGACAACTCGCAGGCGCAGTTCAGTTCGGCGAACGGCGTCAGCCCGGATGGCAAGGTGGCCGGCTACATCGAGCAAACGCCGCAGGACAGGGACAGGGGCGGCCAGGCCTTCGTTCGCGACGCTGGCTCGCTTCGCACCCTCGGGCGGATGGACGGGTTGAGTGCGGCGGCCCGCATCAACAGCGACGGCCATGTGGTCGGCGTCACAGCGGCGTCGCATCTCGCCGATACCCGTCCGTTCTGGTATGACGGAGCCCAGCTGCGCGACTTCGGGGGCGCATGGGGAGTCGCCAGCGACATCAACGAGAAATCGCAGATCGTGGGCGGCCTGAGCCCGGAGGAGGGCGGACATCGAACCGCCTTTCTCCAT
Organism: Eleftheria terrae; assembly: GCF_030419005.1. NCBI lineage: Bacteria > Pseudomonadati > Pseudomonadota > Betaproteobacteria > Burkholderiales > Eleftheria > Eleftheria terrae. Next base: position 125,679 of record NZ_CP106952.1, on the reverse strand, counting down.
GACGAAAACGGCACCACCCTGCTTGGAACGCTGGCCGGTGCGCCCGGCATCGAGGGGGTGCAGAGCATCGCCACATCCATCAACGAAGCAGGCCAGATCGCCGGCTCCTCGTCCATTGCCGCCGGCGGGCCCACCCACGCCTTCAGGTATGAGAACGGATCGATGCACGACCTCGGCACCCTGGGGCTGGACAGCACAGCCAACGGAATCAATGCAGGTGGACAGGTCGTCGGCAGTTCCTTCGTCTCAACCTATGTCGAGCATGCCTTCCTGCACGACGGCTCCTCGATGCACGACCTGGGGACGCTGGGAGGCGCGAATTCGGCGGCGCACGCAATCAACGCCAGCGGCCTGGTGGTTGGCACGTCGGCGGTGCTGGATCCTCCCAACTGGCTCACGGGCTACCACGCCTTCCTGTTCGAGAACGGTGAAATGCTGGACCTGAACGCGCTGGTGGACGGTTCGGCGCAGGGCTGGACCCTGGTGGCCGCGCACGACATCAATGACCGTGGCGAGATCGTCGGTCGGGGCTATTTCAACAACGGGTACCACGGCTTCTTGCTGCAGCCCGTCCCCGAGCCTGGCACCGTGGCGCTGATGGGCGTGGGCTTGCTGGCCATCGCCGTCGCCTCGCGTCGGGGCGTCCGCCGGTCCACCTCCGGCGGGCCGGCCCTTGCTTCCTGAGCCGGCTTGCGACGGCCTCGGCCGTGCTCCGATTCCGCTGGAGCGGCCATCCGGTCGATCGATGAGACGCCACACCGGCAGACGCTGCAGAGGCGTCGTCGGGTGGCATCGTCCACCTGCTTCACGACGTGCCGGGGGCGCAGTGCGCTGGACATGAAACAGGGGCAAGGTGCACGAGCGACCGCTGGCCAGGGATCCTGCCGCCGGTCGCCGAGCCCGTCACCAAGGCCCGTTCGACCGCCGCGACCGAAGCCCGGACGGTGGGAGCGGCCGGGGGGCGCACGATGCGCAAGGCGCAAGGCGCAAGGCGCAAGGCGCAGGGCGCAGGGCGCAGGGCGCAGGGCGCAGGGCGCAGGGCGCAAGGCGCAGGGCGCAGGGCGCAGGGCGCAGGGCGCAGGGCGCAGGGCGCAAGGCGCAGGGCGCAGGGCGCAGGGCGCAGGGCGCAGGGCGCACAAGGGGCGCGTCTCAGGGGTGGCCGTCACTCGCTGCGCGCGGTCGGCCTGCCCGAGCCAAAGGGGCCCGTGAGATGTCAGGCGCATCGGTGCCCGGCCTGCGGCTGGCCGGGCCGGGCCTTGCGCCATCACGCGGCGCCCAGCACCGTCGCCCGCACCTCATCGATCCAGCCCTGCCGTTGCTGCGCCGTGCTGCCCGACACCGGGCCATACATCCGCCGCACGACACTCTCGACCCCGCACAACTGGAACACGCAGCGCTTCCACAGCACCTCCAGCGGGTCGCCAAACACCTCCTGCTCACGCTGCGCGGGCGTGTTGGACGTGTTGAACACCAGCGCATGCCGGGCCTTGAGCAGGCCGGCGGGGACGCCCTCCGGTGGGACGCCCGGCGGATAGCCATAGGCGGTATTCAGGCGGAACACCCGGTCGATCCATCCCTTGAGGATGGCTGGTGGCTGCCCCCACCAGTTCGGGTGGAAGACGAGCACCAGATCCGCCCCGGCCAGTTCCTCGCAGTGCTGCTCGACCAGGGGGTCCTGCGAAGCGACGTTCTCCAGCTCCCCGGTGGGCTGCACCGGCTGGAAGTTCTCGGCGTAGAGGTCGTGAAAGGCCACCTCGTACCCTTGCTCGGCCAGCACCGAGTTCGCGGCGCCGGCCATGGCATGGCTCAGGCTGGCAGGGTGGGGATGGGCGACAACCGAAAGTGCGATCACCAGAATCACCAGGCGGCTTGTGGACGTGCGGGCGATTGTGGCCGACATCGCGGTGGGCCGCAGAACGCGCGCCGGCCGGCTCCAGACTGCGTCGCGGCTGCACCCCCGCCCCGCTTGTTTCATGCGCTAACCTGACCCGCGGATACGGGGGCCGTCCGGGCCACGGAGCCGCGATAATCGCCCCCCATGGAACTCGTCACCTTCCTCATCGACTTCATCCTGCATGTCGACCAGCACCTGGCCGCCTTCGTGCAGAACTACGGCACCTGGGTCTACGCCCTCCTGTTCGCCATCATCTTCATCGAGACCGGCGTGGTGGTGATGCCTTTCCTGCCCGGCGATTCGCTGCTGTTCGTGGTCGGTGCGCTGTGTGGCGCGGGGCTCATGAACCTGCCGCTGGCAATGGCCCTGCTCATGGTGGCCGCCGTGCTGGGCGACCAGCTCAACTACAGCATCGGGCGCCGGCTCGGGCCCCGGGTGTTCCGCTGGGAGCAGTCGCGCTTCTTCAACAAGCAGGCGTTCGACGCGGCGCACAACTTCTACGAGCGGCATGGCGGGATCACGATCATCCTCGCGCGCTTCATGCCCTTCCTGCGTACCTTCGCGCCGTTTGTGGCCGGCGTCGCGGCGATGAGCCGGGCCAAGTTCACCGCCTTCAATGTCGGCGGTGGCGTGTTGTGGGTGGGTGGCCTCACCCTGGCCGGCTACCTGTTCGGCAATGTGCCATGGGTTCAAGCCAACCTCAGCAAGATCATCTGGGCCATGATTCTGGTGCCGGGGCTGATTGCGCTGTTTGGCGCCTGGAAGGCGCGCCGCGCGGCGGCTGCCGCCACCTCGGGCGCCTGACGCCACCCGGGCCGGCTGCCGGGTGCTCAGCCCAGCAGCCCCTGGTCGTGCTTCATGAGGTGGCGCTCGCCTTCCTCCAGCACGAAATAGCGGAACGCCTCCGCCGCCGGCGACAACACCTTGGACGCCGGCTGCACCAGGTTCCAGGTGCGCATCACCGGCGTGCCCTCGACAGGCAGCACCGCCATCAAGCCGCTGCGCAGCTCCAGGCCGATGGTGTGCAGCGACAGGAAACTCACGCCCATGCCGGCCATCACCGCCTGCTTGATGGTCTCGTTGCTCGAGATCTCCATGCGGCTGCGCGGCTGGAAGCGGTGTTCGCGAAACAGGTCCTCCATCGCGCTGCGCGTGCCTGAGCCGGCCTCGCGCACGATCAGCGCCTCACGCTCCAGGGCCGACAGCGGCGCCCGGCCGCGGCGAATCAGCGGATGGTCGGGTGGACCGACAAACACCAGTGGGTGCGCCGCAAACGGCTCGCCGCGCGTCGACAGGTCCTTCGGTGGCCGGCCCATGATCGCCAGGTCGACCTCGCTGTGGCCCATCTGCGCCACCAGCTGCTCCCGGTTGGGCGAGACGTTCAGGCGCAGCTCGATGCCCGGGTGCTGTTCGCTGAAGCGCGCCAGCAGCTGCGGCACGAAGTACTTCGCCGTGCTCACCAGGCCGATGTTCAAGCGCCCGGCCTCCACTCGCTTGAAGCGGGCCATCGCGTCCTCGGCCTCCTTCAAGGTGCCGAGCAGGCGCTTGGCATAGACCAGGAAGTACTCGCCGGTGGTGCTCAGCGAGACGCTGCGCCCCTCGCGGTGAAACAACTGCAAACCAACCGCGGATTCCAGATCCTTGACTTGCATGGTCACGGCCGGTGGGGTGAGGTGCAGCGCCTCGGCGGCCCGCACGAAGCTGAGATGGCGAGCCACTTCGACAAACACCCGCAGCTGGCGGAAGGTGACGCTTTTCATTCAGGCCTGCTGAACCGGAGGCTAATGAATCCTGAATGTACCTGAGCGACGCGGCTGCCTACAGTGCCTCCATCGACTTACCCCCGAACCGGTTGCAAGGAGCTGCCCGTGAACAAGCCTGTGGAAGACGGCGTCATCACCGACGCGAAGAAGCGCTACAGCGCCGGCGTGTTGAAGTACCGGCAGATGGGCTACTGGATGCCCGACTACCTGCCCAAGGACACCGACGTCGTCTGCCTGTTCCGCATCACGCCGCAGGACGGCGTGGACCCGGTGGAAGCCGCTGCTGCGGTGGCCGGTGAATCGAGCACCGCGACCTGGACGGTGGTCTGGACCGACCGCCTCACCGCCTGCGACAGCTATCGCGCCAAGGCCTACCAGGTGGAGCCGGTGCCGGGCTGTCCCGGTCAGTACTTCGCCTGGGTGGCCTACGACCTGATCCTGTTCGAGGAAGGCTCCATTGCCAACATGACGGCCAGCCTGATCGGCAATGTCTTCAGCTTCAAGCCGCTGAAGGCCATCCGGCTCGAGGACATCCGCATCCCGGTGGCCTATGTCAAGACCTTCAAGGGCCCGCCCACCGGGCTGGTGGTGGAGCGCGAGCGGCTGGACAAGTTCGGCCGGCCGCTGCTGGGCGCGACCACCAAGCCCAAGCTGGGCCTGTCGGGCCGCAACTATGGACGGGTGGTCTACGAGGGCCTCAAGGGCGGGCTGGACTTCATGAAGGACGACGAGAACATCAACTCCCAGCCCTTCATGCACTGGCGCGATCGCTTCCTGTATGTGATGGACGCCGTCAACAAGGCCAGTGCCGCCACCGGCGAAGTCAAGGGCAGCTACCTGAACGTGACCGCCGGGACGATGGAGGAGATGTACGAGCGCGCCGACTTCGCCAAGCAGCTCGGCTCGGTCATCGTGATGGTGGACCTGGTGATCGGCTGGACCGCCATCCAGTCCATGGCTCACTGGGCCCGCCGCAACGACATGATCCTGCACATGCACCGCGCCGGCCACGGCACCTATACCCGGCAGAAGAGCCACGGTGTCAGCTTCCGGGTGATGGCCAAGTGGCTGCGCCTGGCCGGCTGCGACCACCTGCATGCCGGCACCGCGGTCGGCAAGCTCGAAGGCGACCCGCTCACCGTGCAGGGCTACTACCACATCTGCCGCGACAGCTACACCCGGCGCGACCTGCCGCGTGGCCTGTTCTTCGAGCAGGACTGGGCCGACCTGAAGAAGGTGATGCCGGTGGCCTCCGGTGGCATCCACGCCGGCCAGATGCACCAGCTGCTCGAGCTGTTCGGCGACGACGTGGTGTTGCAGTTCGGTGGCGGCACCATCGGCCACCCGCAAGGCATCCAGGCCGGTGCCGTTGCCAACCGGGTCGCGCTGGAGGCCATGGTGAAAGCGCGCAACGAAGGGCGCGACCTCGCCGTCGAGGGCCCCGAGCTGCTGCGCCGCGCCGCGCAGTCGTGCACGCCGCTGAAGCTGGCGCTCGACACCTGGGGCGAGGTCAGCTTCAACTACGCCAGCACCGACACCTCCGACTTCGTCACCACCCCCGCCCTTGCCTGAAGGAGAGCCTGCCATGATGAGCAATCCCACCGGCCGCCTGACACAGGGCCAGTTCAGCTTCCTGCCCGACCTCAGCGACGAGGACATCGCCCTGCAGGTCGACTACGGCCTCAGGCGGGGCTATGCCTGGAGCGTCGAGTACACCGACGATCCGCATCCCCGCAACACCTACTGGGAGATGTATGGCGCGCCGATGTTCGACCTGCGCGACGGCGCCGGCCTGTTGCTGGAGCTGAAGGCCTGCCGGCAGGCTTTTCCGCGCCACTACATCCGGCTGCTGGCCTTCGACGCCTCGCGCGGCGTCGAGAGCGTCGCGATGAGCTTCATCGTGCAGCGCCCGCCGGGCGAGCCCGGCTTCGCGCTGGAGCGGCAGGAAGGGCCGGGCCGTCACATCGGCTACCGCATCCGTGCCTATTCCGCGGCCGCCCCCGAAGGCGAGCGCTATGGGGAGCCGGGCCGATGAGCGGGCCGCGCGGTTTTTGCATTGCGCCCAGCCTGCTGGCGGCCGATTTCGCCCGCCTGGGGGAGGAGGTGCAGCAAGTGGTGGCGGCCGGTGCGGACTGGATTCACTTCGACGTGATGGACAACCACTATGTGCCCAACCTGACGGTGGGCCCCGCGGTGGCCCGCGCGGTGCGCCCGTTCTGCCGGCGGGCCGACGGCAGCCGGGTGCCGCTCGATGTGCACCTGATGGTGCAGCCGGTGGATACGCTCGCGGCCGCCTTCGCCGAGGCCGGGGCCGACCTGATCAGCTTCCATCCCGAGGCCTCCGGGCATGTGCACCGCAGCCTGCAGCTGATCCGGGCCTGCGGCTGCCGCGCCGGGCTCGCGCTCAATCCGGCGTCCGGGCTGGAGCGGCTGGAATGGGTGCTCGACCAGCTCGACCTGGTGCTGGTGATGAGCGTCAACCCGGGCTTTGGCGGCCAGGCCTTCATCGAGCCGGTGTTGCACAAGATCGAGGCGGTGCGCCGCCTGATCGACCGCAGCGGCCGGGACATCCGGCTGCAGGTGGACGGCGGCATCAAGGTCGACAACATCCGCCGCGCCGCCGAGGCGGGTGCCGACACCTTCGTGTGCGGCAGTGCCATCTTCGGCCAGCCGGACTACCGGGCCGTCATTGCCGCGATGCGCCGTGAACTGGCCGCGGCGGCCGCCTTGCCGGAGGCAGCCTGATGAGCCGGCCGCTCTATGCCATCCCCGGCAGCAGCCCGCCAGCGCCCCTCGAGCCACCCGGCGCGGCACAGGACGCAGCGGATGCCGCGGCCTGCCCGCGCACCGTGGCCGAGGTGCTGGCGCAGACCCGGGTCGAGGCGGTGCTCGACGAGCTGGACCGCGACCTCATCGGCCTGGCGCCCGTCAAGCGGCGCATCCGCGAGATGGCCGCACTGCTGGTGGTCGACCGGCTGCGCCGGGCCCAAGGCCTGGCCGCCGCTTCCCCGGTGCTGCACATGAGCTTCACCGGCAACCCCGGCACCGGCAAGACGACCGTGGCGCTGCGCATGGCCGAGATCCTGCATCGCCTGGGCTACGTGCGCAAAGGCCACCTGGTGGCGGTGACGCGCGACGACCTGGTGGGCCAGTACATCGGCCACACCGCGCCCAAGACGCGCGAGGTGCTGAAGAAGGCGATGGGCGGCGTGCTCTTCATCGACGAAGCCTACTACCTCTACCGGCCCGAGAACGAGCGCGACTATGGCCAGGAGGCGATCGAGATCCTGCTGCAGGTGATGGAGAACCAGCGCGACGACCTGGTGGTGATCCTGGCCGGCTACCAGGACCGCATGGACACCTTCTTCCGCAGCAATCCTGGCATGTCCTCACGCATTGCGCACCACCTGGGCTTCCCCGACTACGCGGCCGACGAGCTGCTGTTGATCGCCGAGCGGCTGTTGGAGCAGCAGCACTACCGCTTCGGCAGCGGTGCCCGTGCCGCCTTTGCCGAGTACCTGGCCCGGCGCCTGCAGCAGCCGCATTTCGCCAATGCGCGCAGCGTGCGCAATGCGCTGGACCGCGCCCGCCTGCGCCAGGCCGGGCGGCTGTTCGCCGACCGCGACCGGGCCTACACCGGCGAGGAGCTGAGCACCCTGGCAGCCGCCGACATCCTGGCCAGCCGCGTCTTCGCCGCCGATGGACCCGATGGAGCCGAGCGATGAAGCGGCCATGCCGCACCGCCGTCCACCGCGTTCGTGGCCAACGCAAGGAGAGCCCCCGATGAATCCGCCTCCCGATCTTGCCGCCTGGCTCGCCGAGCGGGCGCCCTCCCTGGCACCGGTGCTGCTGGCCATCGCCTCCGCGTGTGCCGAGATCGCCCGCATCGCCAGGCGGGGCGAACTGGCCGCCGCCCACGGCGCGGCCGGCAGCGCCAACGCGAGCGGCGAGGCGCAGCAGCGGCTCGACCTGCTGGCCGATGCCTGCCTGTCGCAAGCGTTGGCAGCCTGTCCACAGGTGGCGGGCTGGGCCAGCGAGGAGCATGCCGAGCCGATCGCGTCGGCCACCCATGCCTGCCGCGGCGACTGCCTGGTGGTGTTCGACCCGCTGGACGGCTCGTCCAACATCGAGTCCAACATCTCGGTGGGCACCATCTTCTCGGTGTTGCCGCATGTGCTGCGCTCGGCGGCGCCCACCACCGCCTCCTTCCTGCAGCCGGGCTGGCGCCAGCTGGCAGCCGGCTATGTGGTCTACGGCCCGGCCACCGTGCTGGTGCTGGCCACCGGCCAGGGTGTGAGCCGCTTCACCTTCGATCCCCAGACCGGCGCCTGGTGGCTCACCGGCGAGGGGCTGCAGGTGCCTGCCGCCACGTCCGAATTCGCCATCAACGCTTCCAATCAGCGGCACTGGGAGAAGCCGGTGCAGCGCTACGTGGCCGAATGCGTCGCGGGCGAGGCCGGCCCGCGCGGGCGCGACTTCAACATGCGCTGGGTGGCCAGCCTGGTCGCCGAGGTGCACCGCATCCTTTCGCGCGGCGGCGTGTTCCTGTACCCGCGCGATGGCCGCCTGCCGCTCAAGCCGGGCCGGCTGCGGCTCTTGTACGAGGCGGCGCCGATGGCCTGGCTGATGCAGCAGGCGGGCGGCGCCGCGGTGACCGGCACGACCGCGCTGCTGGAGGTGGTGCCCGATGTTCTGCACCAGCGTGTGCCGGTGATTCTCGGATCGCGGGAGGAGGTGGAGCGCATCGTCCGCTACCACGCCGACCCCAACGAGAACGTCACCTGGCAGCTGTTCAAGCACCGCTCCCTCTTCATCCAGCCGCACGCCTGAGCGCGGCGCACAGGAGCCCCCCATGTCGAGGAAACATCCCGTCATTGCCGTCACCGGCTCCAGCGGCGCCGGCACGAGCACCGTCAAGCGCACCTTCGACAACATCTTCCGTCGTGAAGGCATACGGGCCGCGATGATCGAAGGTGATGCCTTCCACCGCCACACCCGCCATGCCATGAAGGCCTGCGTCGAGGCGGCCGACCGCGAGGGCCGGCCGATGAGCCACTTCGGGCCGGAGGCGAATGAGTGGGCCCTGCTGGAGCGCGAGTTCCGGGCCTACGGCGAGGCAGGCCGCTGCCGGACGCGCCACTACCTGCACAACAGCGACGAGGCGGCCCGCCATGGCCAGGACGTCGGCACCTTCACGCCCTGGCAGGACACGCCGGTGGACACCGACCTGCTGTTCTACGAAGGCCTGCACGGCTGCGTGCGCACCGCGCAGGTGGACCTGGCACGCCATGCGGACCTGAAGATCGGCGTGGTGCCCATCATCAACCTCGAGTGGATCCAGAAGATCCACCGCGACACCCATGAACGCGGCTACTCGAAGGAAGCGGTGGCCGACACCATCCTGCGGCGCATGTACGACTACGTGCACTACATCTGCCCGCAGTTTGCCGAGACCGACATCAACTTCCAGCGGGTGCCGGTGGTGGACACCTCCAACCCCTTCATCGCCCGCGACATTCCGACCGCCGGCGAGAGCATGACGGTGATCCGCTTCCGCAATCCGCGCGGCATCGACTTCCCGTATCTGCTGTCGATGATCGGTGACTCCTTCATGTCGCGGGCCAACACCATCGTCGTGCCGGGCGGCCGCATGGATCTCGCGATGCAACTGATCCTGACCCCGATGATCCTGCGCCTGGTCGAGATCGGCCGCGCGCAACACGCCTGAGGCAAGGAGAACGCCATGCATCCCGACCACCCCGACGACACCGACCGCCAGATGGCCAACGCACTGCGCGCACTGGCGATGGACGCGGTGCAACAGGCCCGCAGTGGCCATCCCGGCGCGCCCATGGGCATGGCGGAGATGGCGGTGGCGCTGTGGGGCCGCCACCTGCGGCACGACCCGGCCGACCCGCAATGGCCCGACCGCGACCGGTTCGTGCTGTCCAACGGCCATGCGTCCATGCTGCTGTATGCCCTGCTGCACCTCAGCGGCTACGACCTGCCGATGCAGGAGCTGCGGCGCTTCCGCCAGCTGCACAGCCTGACGCCCGGACACCCCGAGGTGGGCCACACGCCCGGCGTGGAGACCACCACCGGGCCGCTGGGCCAGGGCCTGGCCAACGCGGTCGGCATGGCCCTGGCCGAGAAGCTGCTGGCCGATGAGTTCAATCGCGAAGGCCACGCGGTGGTGGACCACCGCACCTTCGCATTCGTGGGCGACGGCTGCCTGATGGAGGGCATCAGCCATGAGGCCTGCTCGCTGGCTGCCGCCTGGCGGCTGCGCAAGCTGGTGGTGCTGTACGACGACAACGGCATCTCGATCGACGGCCCGGTCGGCCCCTGGTTCCCGGACGACACGCCGGCGCGCTTTCGCGCCTATGGCTGGCAGGTGCTCGGACCGATTGACGGCCATGACGTGGCGGCGGTCGATGCGGCGCTGCGGCAGGCGACGGCGCCGGACAGCGAGCGGCCAACGCTCATCGTCTGCCGCACCGAGATCGGCCGCGGCTCGCCGCACCGGGCCGGCAGCGCGAAGGCACATGGCGAAGCGCTGGGCGAAGCCGAGGTGCAGCTGACGCGCGAGGCCATCGGCTGGCCGCATCCGCCGTTTCACATCCCGCCGCCGGTCTATGCCGCCTGGGACGCCCGGGCGCGCGGCGCAGCATGGCGGCAGCACTGGCATGCCCGGCTGGCAGCCTACCGCGACGCCCACCCCCGGCTGGCCACGGAATTCGAGCGCCGTCTGCGCGGCGAACTGCCCGGCGACTTCCAGGAAACGCTGCTGCCCCTGCTGGCCGGTTTCGGCGCCAGCACCGAGGCGGTGGCCACCCGCCGGGCCTCGCAGCAGGTGCTGGCGGCGCTCGCCCATGCACTGCCGGAGCTGCTGGGCGGCTCGGCCGACCTCACCGGCTCGACGCTCACCGACTTTCCCCGCTGCGGCGCGGTGGCCGGCGACCGGCCGGGCGGGCGGCACATTCACTACGGCGTGCGCGAATTCGGCATGGCCGCCGTGATGAACGGCCTGGCGCTGCATGGCGGCTGGCTGCCGTATGGCGGCACCTTCCTCACCTTCAGCGACTACAGCCGCAATGCCCTGCGCATGGCGGCACTCATGCGCTGCCGGGTGGTGCATGTGCTGACGCACGACTCCATCGGCCTGGGCGAGGACGGGCCGACGCACCAGCCCGTCGAGCATGCGGCCAGCTTGCGGCTGATTCCCGGGCTGGATGTCTGGCGTCCCTGCGACACCGCAGAGACCGCGGTGGCCTGGAGCAGCGCGGTGCAGCGGCCGGGACCCAGTGCCCTGCTGCTGTCGCGCCAGGTGTTGCCGGCGCAGCGTCGCAATGCGGAGCAGGTCACCGCCATTCAGCAGGGTGCCTACGTGCTCAGCGACCGGCCACAGGCGCTGGCCGTGCTGCTGGCCACCGGCTCGGAGGTGGGGCTCGCGGTGCAGGCCCAGGGACTGCTCGATGCGCGTGGCGTGCCGGTGCGCATTGTCTCCATGCCCTGCAGCAGCGTGTTCGACCGCCAGCCCGACGAGTGGCAAGCGCAGGTGCTGCCGCCGGGCCTGCCCCGCTTTGGCGTCGAGGCCGGCGTGACGCGGTGGTGGAGCCAGTACGGCTGCGTGGCGGCGCTGGGGCTGGATGGCTATGGCGCCTCCGCGCCGGCCGCGGAGCTGTCGCGCCACTTCGGGCTCACCGCCGAGCGGCTGGCCGAACACGTGGTGCTGCACCTCGACGCCCTGCAGCGCGCACTGCCGGCCGCCGGCTGAGGCGCCGGCCGTGCTGCGCGCGCTCATCTGGGACATTGACGGCACGGTGGCCGAGACCGAGCGGGATGGCCACCGCGTGGCCTTCAACCTCGCCTTCGAGTCGATGGGCCTGCCATGGCGCTGGAGCGAATCCGACTATGGCCGGCTGCTGCAGGTGGCCGGTGGTTACGAGCGCCTGCTGCACGACCTGGCCCAGCGGCCGGACGCCCCGCCGCCGGGAGCCGCGCGCGAACGGCTGGCCGGCGAACTGCACCGTCGCAAGAACCGCTTCCACCTCGAGCGGCTCGCGGGTGCCGGCCTGCCGCTGCGGCCGGGTGTCCGGGCGCTGATGGAGGAGGGCCGCAGCCTGGGCGTGGCCCAGGCGATCGCCACCACCAGTGGCCGGGCCAATGTGGAGGCCCTGCTGCGCCCCGCGCTGGGAGCCGGCTGGCCGGGCCGCTTCGCCGCGGTGGTGTGTGCCGAAGACGCGCCTCGCAAGAAGCCCGACCCCCAGGCCTACCGGCTGGCCTTGCAGCGGCTGGGCTGCCGGCCCGTCGAGGCGGTGGCGCTGGAAGACTCGCCAAACGGGCTGGCCGCGGCCCGGGCCGCCGGCATCGCCACCGTCATCACGCGCAGCGCCTACTTCGCGGCCGGCCCGTTCGACGGTGCGCTGCGGGTCTGCGACGACCTGTGCACGCCGCAGCCTGTCACGCTGGCACGGCTGGGCGAGTGGCTGCGCGAAGGGGGAGCGTGAGGGTCGGCCGGCCGCCGCTGCGCCGTCAGAGCTGCCGGTTGCGGGCCAGCGGCGGGTTCTTGGCGAAGTAGCGCCGGATGCCGGTCATGATGGCATCCACCAGTTCTTCCTGGTAGTCGGCGCTCTTGAGCTTGGACTCTTCCTCGGGATTGGAGATGAAGGCGGTTTCCACCAGGATCGAGGGAATGTCGGGGGCCTTCAGCACCGCGAAGCCGGCCTGCTCGACCCGCGACTTGTGCAGCTTGCCGACCTTGCCGATCTGGCCCAGCACCTCGCTGCCGACACGCAGGCTGTCATTGATCTGGGCGGTGGTGGACATGTCGAGCAGGGCCCGCATCACATGGCTGTCGGCATGCTTCACGTTGACGCCGCCCACCAGGTCGGCCGCGTTTTCCTTCTGCGCGATCCAGCGCGCGGCGGTGCTGGTGGCCCCGCGCTCGGACAGCGCGAAGACCGAGGCGCCGCGCGCCTGCGGCGTGATGAAGGCATCGGCGTGCACCGAGATGAACAGGTCGGCCTGCACCCGGCGGGCCTTGTCCACCCGCTGGTTCAACGGCACGAAGAAGTCCGAGTCGCGGGTCATCAGGGCCCGCATGTTGGGCTCGGCGTTGATGCGCTCGCGCAGCTTGCGCGCGATCTGCAGCACCACGTCCTTCTCCTTCAGCCCGCTGGGCCCGATGGCCCCCGGGTCCTCGCCGCCATGGCCGGGATCCAGCGCCACGATGACTAGGCGGTCGATCTTCTTCTTTTCCTTCGCGTCCAGCTCGGCCTTGCGCGTACCGGGGCCCGGGGGCGCCGCCGGCCCGGCGGCCGGTGACTCGGGCGGGGCCGAGGCCGCTGCCACCGGCGGCGGGGCGGCCGGCGGCTTGCTGTTGTTGCCCTTGCTGCGGTCGATGAACTCGCCGAGCGCGTCGTTGATGGCCGCCTGGGCCTGTCGCTCCGCCTTTTCCTTGTCGCGGATCAGCGCCAGCAACGGATCGGGCTCCACGGTGGGGTGGAGGTCGAACACCAGCCGGTGCTGGTAGTGGGCCACCGGTGCCAGGGTGAACATCTGCGGCAGTGCGGCCTGCTTCAGGTCGATGACCAGCCGCACCACGCGGGGCTGGTTCTGGCCGACCCGCACGCCGGCGATGTAGGGATCATCCGCCCGCACCTTGCCGACGATCTCGCGCAAGGCCGGGCTCAGCTCCAGGCCCTCGATGTCGATCACCATGCGGTCGGGGTTGCCCACCACGAAGTGCTTGGCCTGCAGCGGCGTGTCGCTTTCCAGGGTCACGCGGGTGTATTCGTCGGCAGGCCACACCCGCACCGCCACGATGCTGGCGCCGAAGGCGAGGCGGGGGGCGGTGAGCAGCAGCACCAGGCTGCCGGCATGTCGAAGGAGTTCGCGCCGCTGTGTCATGGGGTCATGCAGCCAGCAAGGCCTGGCCGAGGGGGGTGTGGGCAGTGAGGGTCACTTCGCGTTGGTCATCCGGCGCCGTGGCAAGTTCCATGCGCAGGTCGGCGACCGGCAGCAGGCCACCGGCGCGCTCGGCCCATTCCACCAGCTTGAGGCCGGGGCTGGCGAGGACATCGCGAAAGCCGGCGTCCTCCCATTCGCGGGGGTCGTCGAAGCGGTAGAAGTCGAAATGCCAGGCCGGCAGGCCAGGCAGCTCGTAGGGCTCCATCACCGCGTAGGTGGGGCTCTTGATGCGGCCGGTGACGCCCAGGGCGCGCAGCAGGTGGCGCACGAAGGTCGTCTTGCCGGCGCCCAGGGGGCCCTGCAGTTCGATGAAGGCAGTGCGCAGTTCGGGCCGCCGGGCGAGGCCTTGCGCAAAGGCGGCACAGGCGGCCTCGTCGGCCCAGTGCAGGCGGCGGCTTTCTAGAATCGGGGGATGCATCAATCCAAGGTCGTCGATCACGCCGCCCTGCTGGCCGAGGTCGGACAGTGGGCGCGTGAGCTGGGATTTTCACAGATCGGCGTCGCGGGCGTCGACCTGGCCAGTGCCGAGGCCGGCCTGCTGGCCTGGCTCGCCGAAGGATTTCACGGATCGATGGCCTATATGGAGGCGCACGGCCTGAAACGGGCGCGGCCGGCGGAGCTGGTGCCCGGCACGGTGAGCGTGATCACCGCCCGCATGGACTACCTGCCGCGCGGCACGCCGCCCGGCTGGCAGGCGGTGGAGTTCGACCGGCTGCGGCGACCCGAAGCGGCCACCGTGTCGCTCTATGCCCGCGGGCGCGACTACCACAAGGTGATGCGCCAGCGCTTGCAGAAGCTGGCCGACCGCATGGCCGAGCGGCTGGGGCCCTTCGGCCACCGCGTCTTCACCGATTCGGCACCGGTGCTGGAGGCCGAGCTGGCCAGCCGCAGCGGGCAGGGCTGGCGCGGCAAGCACACCCTGGTGCTGCACCGGGAGGCGGGCTCGATGTTCTTCCTCGGCGAGATCTACCTCGACCTTGCGCTGCCGCCGAGCGCTCCCGAGAGCGCGCATTGCGGCTCCTGCAGCGCCTGCCTGCAGGCCTGCCCCACCGGCGCCATCGTGGCGCCGCACCGGCTGGATGCCCGGCGCTGCATCTCCTATTTGACGATCGAGCATGCCGGGCCGATTCCGCCGGAGCTGCGGCCGCTGATGGGCAACCGCATCTATGGTTGCGACGACTGCCAGCTCGCCTGCCCTTGGAACAAGTACGCCCAGCGTGCCTCTCTGCCGGACTTCGACGCCCGCGCGCCGCTGACCGATCCCCCCCTGCTAACCCTGTGGGCGTGGAGCGAAGCCGATTTCCTGCGCTACACCGAAGGCAGCCCGATCCGCCGCATCGGCCATGAACGCTGGCGCCGCAACCTGGCGGTGGCGATGGGCAACGCGCTGCGCGCCGGGCCGCAGCCGGCGATGGAGCAGGCCCTGCGCGAGGCACTGGCAGCGGCCAGCCCGCTGCTGGCGGAGCACATCGAGTGGGCGCTGCGGCAAGGCGGACCGGACGCCGGGAGCCGGAACCCCTGAACGGCCGCCAGGGGCGCCCTTCGGGGAAGGCCCCCTCCTGCGCACCCCCCACAGGCTGGACGTGCAACGCTCGGCACGAGAACCGCTCCGCGAGGGCGCGGGTGGGGCTGGTGGACGCCGATGACCCGCCTTCCTCCCTCCCCCGGGCCAGAGCGTACGGGACCGGCCCCGGCCCCAGTCCCCGCTGCCCCGGCAAGGCACGGCGACCCCAGGCGATCGCAGGATGGCAGGTTCGGAGAGGCGGCGCCGGACGGCCGGCGATATAAATGGGGCCGCAACAAGCCGGGGCGGCCCCGCGATCGGGGAGGGCCGACGGTGGGTCGGTGCCTGCCCGGCCGCAAGGGGCGCTCGCCCGTGACCCAGGCCGGCGCTGCCGCCCGGACCGGCCAGTTGCGCCACCGGAGGTGCCAGCCGTCGCGGCCCTGGCGCCTGTCTTGCAACTCAACACCAGCTGGCTCCAAGAACATGAAGGCACAAGAACGCAGCGAACTGCTCCAGGCATTGAAGGCGCGGTTCGAGAAGAACATGCAGCGCCACCACGGCATCGCGTGGGCGGACGTCCAGGCCCGGCTCGAAGGCAGCGCCGATGCACTGAAGTCGCTCCTGGCCATGGAGCAGACCGGCGGCGAGCCGGACGTGATCGGCAGGGACCCGCAGACCCAGCGCCTCACCTTCTGCGATTGCTCGCGGGAAAGCCCGAGCGGCCGCAGGAGCCTCTGCTACGACCGTGCCGCGCTGGACGCACGCAAGGAGCACAAGCCCGAGGGCAGCGCGATCGAGATGGCGGCCGACATGGGCATCGAGGTGCTCACGGAAGACCAGTACCGGGCGCTGCAGGCACTTGGCGAGTTCGACACGAAGACCTCCAGCTGGATCCGGACGCCGCCGGAGCTCCGTTCACAGGGCGGGGCGCTCTTCGGCGACCGCCGCTATGGCAGGGTGTTCGTGTATCACAACGGCGTGCAGTCCTACTATGCCGCACGCGGCTTCCGCGGCCTGCTTCTTGTGTGAGCAGGCGCCGGCAGTGAAGGGTCCTGGCGGGCCGCGCCGGGGGCGCTGCCGTGGGTCGGCGCCGGGCCAGGCCGGCGCTGGAGCACGGCGCTTCCCGCCCCGTGCTCGCAGCGGCGTTCAGGCGGTCTTCATCGCCGCCAGGTAGGGCGCCAGCCGGCGCCCCATTTCCTCACCCAGCGCCTGCAGGCCGCTCATTGGCCGGATCATCACCTCGAAGTCGACGATCTTGCCGTCCTCGTCGAAGCGGATCATGTCAATGCCCTTGAGCTGCTTGCCTTGCACGGTGGCGCTGAACTCGAGCACCACGCTCTGGCCGTCCGCATCGATGAACTCACGGTGGTAGGCAAAGTCCTCGAAGACCTGGATGACGGTGCCCAGGATCAGCTGCACCGCCTGGGCGCCCGGGTAGGGCGTGTGGGCCATTGGCGAGCGGAACACCGCACGGGGGTGCAGCAGCTCCGGCAAGCCGGACATCCGGCCCTGCTGCACCATGGCATGCCAGGCCTGCAGCGACTGCGCGGCCTTCGGAGCAAGCCGCGGTGCCGGCATGGATGATGGCGCCGGCTCTGCGGCCTGCGGCGCATCCGGGTCAAAGCGCAGCGCGAGCTCGGTCCCCTGGCCGATCGCCCGCTTGGCGTCGAGCTCCATCGCCCGGTCGGCACCGCCGATGAGGTGGACACGGCAGCCGGCGGCCTCCAGCCCGGCCTGCAGCTCCCGCTGCGGCTCCTGGCCGGCGCAGACGATCACCTGGTCCACCGGCAAGGTGAGGTCGCGGCCGTCCACCGTGATGTGCAGGCCTTCGTCGTCCACCTTGCGGTAGCTGACCCCGGGGATCATCTCCACGCCCCGCTGCTTCAGCGAGGCGCGGTGGATCCAGCCCGTCGTCTTGCCCAGGCCGTCACCCACCTTGCTGGTCTTGCGCTGCAACAGCCAGATCTTGCGAGGCGCCGGTGGCCGCTGCGCCGGCTTCAGGCCGCCGCGTGCGGTGCCGCTGCGGTCCACGCCCCATTCATCGAAGAACCGGGCGGCGTCCAGGCTGGGCGACACACCCTCGTGCAGCAGGTACTCGGCCACGTCGAAGCCGATGCCGCCCGCGCCGATGATGGCCACCTTGGCGCCCACCGGCTGCTGGGCCCGCAACACGTCCAGGTAGCCCAGCACCTTGGGATGGTCCACGCCCTCGAACTGCAGCGTGCGCGGCGTCACCCCGGTGGCCAGCACGACGTGGCGGAAGCCGGCCTCGACCAGGTCGGTGGCGCTGACGGCCTGCCCCAGGCGCAACTGCACGCCGGTGATTTCGAGCTGCCGCCGGAAGTAGCGCAGCGTCTCGTGGAACTCCTCTTTGCCGGGCACCTGCTTGGCGATGTTGAACTGGCCGCCGATCTCGTCGGCGGCGTCGAACAGCGTGACGTCGAAGCCGCGGCGTGCCGCGGTGGTGGCGAACGCCAGCCCCGCCGGGCCAGCCCCGACCACCGCGATGGACTCGCGCCGCGGCGCGGGCGACGCGACCAGCAGCGTTTCATGGCAGGCACGCGGGTTCACCAGGCAGGAGGTGACCTTGCCCGCGAAGGTGTGGTCGAGGCAGGCCTGGTTGCAGCCGATGCAGGTGTTGATCTCGTCCGCCCGGCCGGCCGCCGCCTTGGCGACGAAGTCCGGGTCGGCAAGGAAGGGCCGCGCCATCGACACCATGTCCGCCATGCCGTCGGCCAGCACCTGCTCGGCGACCTCGGGCGTGTTGATGCGGTTGGTGGCCACCAGCGGAATGCCGACCTTGCCCTTCAGCTGCTGCGTCACCCAGGCGAAGGCCGCCCGAGGCACCTTGGTGGCGATGGTGGGGATGCGTGCCTCGTGCCAGCCGATGCCGGTGTTGAGCAGCGTCACGCCTGCGCCTTCCAGTGCCTGCGCGAGGCGGACCACCTCGTCCACCGTGGAGCCGCCTTCCACCAGGTCCAGCATCGAAAGCCGGAAGATGATGATGAAGTGGGGCCCGACCCGCGCCCGGGTGCGACGCACGATCTCCAGCGGGAAGCGGATGCGGTGCTCGTAGCTGCCGCCCCATTCGTCGCTGCGCTGGTTGGTTTGCTCGGCGATGAACTCGTTGATCAGGTAGCCCTCAGAGCCCATGATCTCCACGCCGTCGTAGCCGGCGCCCTGAGCCAGCGCCGCGGCATTGGCGAAATCCTCGATGGTCTGCTCGACCTCGGAAGAGGTGAGGGCATGGGGGCGGAACTGGTTGATGGGCGCCTTCAGGGCGCTGGGCGCCACCAGCTGCGGGTGGTAGGCATAGCGGCCGAAGTGCAGGATCTGCATGCAGATCTTCCCGCCGGCCTCGTGCACAGCCCGGGTCACCACGCGGTGCCTGTCGGCCTCGGCTTGCGTGGTCATCGCGGCGCCGCCGGGCATGGGCCGGCCCCGGTCATTGGGCGCGATGCCGCCGGTGACGATCAGGCCGACCCCGCCACGGGCCCGCTCGGCATAGAAGGCGGCCATCCGCTCGAAGCCGTTGTCCACTTCCTCCAGCCCCACATGCATCGAGCCCATCAGCACGCGGTTGCGAAGGGTGGTGAAGCCCAGGTCCAGCGGGGCCAGCAGGTGCGGGTAGGGGGTCATCGGTGTCTCCTCTCGAATCGTGGGCGGTGGAATGCAACCAGTTGCATAGTCTAGTGGCGGTCGGCGCATTCATGCAACTGGTTGCATAGCCGGGCCGTGTCGTATGCTTCGCCCCCATGTCCTTGCCCCATGCCCTGTTGACCTCGCTGACAGAGAAATCGTCGTCTGGCTACGACCTGGCCCAGCGCTTCGACAAGTCGATCGGCCACTTCTGGCACGCGACCCACCAGCAGATCTATCGGGAGCTGGCACGCATGGAAGAGCGCGGCTGGATCGCGTCCCAGCCGGCTGCGGATGCCGGCAAGACGCGCAAGCGCGAGTACCGCGTGCTGCCCAAGGGCCGTGCCGAACTGGCGCGCTGGGCCAACGAGGCGAGCGTGCCGATCGACTTGCGCGATGGCTTGATGGTGAAGGTCCGCGCAGCCGCGGCGGTGCCGGCGATCGAGCTCGACGGCGAGATCGAGGAACGGCTGCAAGCGCATGCGCAGCAGCTGGTCCGCTACCGCGAGATCGAGCGGCGCGACTTCGCCGGCCCCGACCTGACGCGCACCCAGCGCCTGCACCACCTGCTGTTGCGGCGAGGCATTCTTTACGAGGAAGCGTCCATCGCCTGGCTTGAGGAGCTGCGGCAGGTACTGCAACAAGGGGCTTGAGCGGCCAGGGGCCGCTGCCGCGCGGCAGCGGCGTCGCACCGGTCGCGGGCCGTTTCGGCGTGGGCGACGCCAGGCCGCGGTGCCCGCGGAATCGAAGACACGAAGTTTCATCTTCAAGTCGAAGCTGTCGGCACGGAGCCGCCATGCCCCACGGGGCCGGGGCTGCTGGCTGGGAGGAGCCGGTTGCAGCAAAGTCACAAATGCATCGTTGACAGGCGGGATCGCACCACCCAGCATAGGTCGCGATGGCTTCGGCTCAAGCGCCCTGCGCGACACACTCCATGCCCACCGCACCCGAACGTGTCCTCGTCTTTTCCCCGCATGCGGACGATGAAGTTCTCGGTTGCCACTCGTTCCTGACGCCGTCCTGCCATGTCGTGTACTTCGGCGTCGAAGATCGTGCCGAGGTCTCCCGGCAGGAACGCCTCGACGAAGTCGAGCGCAGTGCGCGGAAGTCCGGTTTCCGGTGGGAAGCGCTGGAGCACACGGTCAATGCCTACCAGGTGACGGCCTTGATTCCGGTCATGGAGCAACTCCTGCAACGCCACCGGCCCGACACGGTGCTCTTGCCCCAGCCCTCCTACAACCAGGACCATCGCGCCGTGCACGATGCAGCCATCACCGCCCTGCGCCCGCACGACAGGAACTGGTTCGTGCGCCGCGTGCTGGCGTTCGAGCAACCCGACTCGGTGCTGTGGCCCCATGGTGGCGAGCAAGGGCCGAACTACTTCCGGCCGGTCTCCATTGACGACAAGCTTCACAGCTATTCCTTGTATGCCTCTCAGGTCCGCGGTCATCGCTCGCCTGAACTCGTCACGGCGCTGGCGCGGCTGCGCGGGGCGCAGTCGGGGCATCCCTTCGCGGAAGGCTTCACTGTCAAACGTTTGGTCGAAGTTCAGGGAGCGACACATCCATGAGAGTGCTGGTGACGGGCGGACTCGGATTCCTTGGGCAGCATCTGGTCCGGCAACTGCTTCTGGACGATCCCGGCATCCGCCTGACGGTGGTCGATGACCTCAGCTCCTCGCGCATCGACCACCGATGGTTGCAAGGCAAGGCGGAGATCGTCATCGGCGACTTCGCGGCAATGCCGACTCACCGGCCGTTCGACCGCATCTACCACCTGGCCAGCCCGGTGGGCTCGCTCGGCATCCTGTCGATGAGCGGCTACGTGGCCAAGCAGATCACCGACCTTGCGGTCCATGCCGGGGAAATCGCCGCGGCCTGCGGCGCGCGCCTGTTGTATGTGTCCTCGTCGGAGGTCTACGGCAAGGGCGGCAGCCAGCACGAAAGCGACGACCTGACGGTGGCGGTGCAGACCGGCACCCGCATGGAGTACGCACTCGGCAAGCTCGCGGCGGAGCACCTCTTGCGGAACATGGCGGCGCGCTACGGGTTTCGCTTGACCGTGGTGCGGCCGTTCAACGCCCTGGGCGAGCACCAGAGCTCGCGCATCGGCTTCGTGGTGCCGACCTTCTTCGAGCAGGCCATGGCCGGCCGGCCCCTGCCCCTGTTCCACGGCGGCAGCCAGGTGCGCTGCTTCTGCCATGCCGAGGACACGGTGCGTGGACTGATCGCGGTGCAGGAGCACGGCATCAGCGGCGAGACCTATAACGTCGGCCACCCGGGCAATGCCGTCAGCATCCGCGACCTGGCAGCCCGCATCCGGGACCTGTGCGGGTCGGACTCGGTGCTGGAGCCGGTCGACCCGGTGCAACGCTTCGGCCCGAGCTATCTCGAGGCGTCCGCCAAGTCACCTTCCATCGAGAAGGTGCAGGCCCACACCGGATGGCAGCCTCGCATCGACCTGGACGCTGCCTTGCAGCGGGTCCACCGCCACTACGCGGCCCACGGAGCACCTGCCCTTGCACACGGTCAAGATCGGGTCGCTGCGGCTTGAGGTCGGCAGCCTGCAGGAGTCGGTCGCCCTGGTGCGGCGGCGGCTCGGCGGGCAGATGGCAACGGCCGCGAGCTTCGGCTTCCTCAATCCGCATGTCTACAACCTCAGCGTGGCTGAACCGGGCGTCGCGGCATTTCTCCAGCGGTGCGAGGCGGTTTGCCTGGACGGGGTCGGCGTGGCGGTTGCCGGCAGCCTGCTCAACCGCGCGCGGCTGCCACGGGTGGTCATGCACCACGTCTTCGACGATTGCGTCCGCACCGGACTGCTGCGGGGCCGCGTGGTGTTGCTGGGGCTGACCGCGGCCGAGATCGGGCAGGCCCGCCAGCATTTGGCCCGGGCTGCGCCGTCGGCCGAGTTTGTCGCCTGCCATCACGGCTTTCTGCCAGACCGGGACTATGTGGCCATCCTGCAGGAGCACCGCGATGCGGACCTCGTGCTGGCCGGCATGGGCACGCCCCGATCGGAACAGGTGCTGCTGCTGGCCGCGGACATCTGCTCGCGGGCCCTGTGCTGGCATGTGGGCGGCGGCAGCCTGCGCCACTGGGCCGGCACCAAGCGCCGGGCCCCGGCCTGGGTATCGCGCTCGGGTCTGGAGTGGCTGCACCGCATGGCCTACGAACCGGAGACCCGCCCCCGCTACACGCGCGGGCTTGCCCGCTTCGTGCGCCACCTGCTGCTGCCCGCCGGTCCACCGCCGGGCGGCCATCCACGCTGACGCCAGCCTGTTCTTCGACGCTCTCACGGAAGACCGAATCATGCGCATACTGCTTGCCAATCCTGCCTTCACGCGAGACCTCGGGAACGGGCTCGAACGCTACATGCTGGGGGCGGGCATGCGCTTTCCCTGGTCGCTGCTGAAGCGCAAGGAGGAGCGGCCGCGCTATGCGATGTTCCCGTTGTTCATGGCGTATGCGGCAGCCCTGCTGGAGCAGGACGGCTTCGATGTGCGGGTGATCGACGGCGTGCCGCTGAACCTGCGTGAGGACGAGCTGATCGAGCGAGTGCGCGAAAGCCAGCCGGACGTCGTGGTGTTCGAGCCGAATGCCGCCATCATCGACGACACCTTGCGCCTGCTCGGCAAGCTGCGCCGGGTGACCGCCGCCCGCTTCGTGCTCGCCGGCACGCACGCGACGGCGACCGCGCGCGACCTGCTGGCCCACCATGAGGTGGTGGACTTCGTGCTGCTGGGTGAATACGAGCGCACCTTGCTGGCACTGATGCGTGGCCTGCGCGAGCAGCGCGCGGTGTCCGGCCTACAGGCCGTGGCCTGCCGCGACGAGCTCGGCGGGCTGATCCTCAATCCGAGGGCCGATCCCATCGACCCGCTGGACGATCTGCCGTTCCCGGCGCGGCATCTCTTCCCGGCGTACTTCGAGCGCGACATGGGCGTGTACCGGGACGGCTTCTGCCAGCACAGCCCGTCCTTCCACATGCACACCAGCCGGGGCTGCCCCTTCCGTTGCAACTTCTGTGACCGCATCCAGGTCCTGTTCGCCAACGGCAAGCAGCGCTATTTCTCGGCACGCCGCGTGGTGGACGAGATGGAGGCGGTGAAGCAGGCGGGCGCGAAGGAAGTCTATTTCGACGACGACAACTTCACCACCAACAAGGCGCATGTCCTGGCGCTGTGCGACGAGATCGTCCGCCGGCGCGTCGGCCTCCCGTGGTCGGCCATGTGCGATGCGATCGCCCTCACGCCGGAGGTGCTCGCCCGGATGGCCGCCGCCGGCTGCATCGGCATCAAGTTCGGGCTGGACAGTGCCGACACCCAGGTCCTGAATGCCATCAAGAAACCGCTGAAGCTGGTCAACCTGGAGAAGGTGGTCGACGCCGCCAAGGCCTTGCGTATCAAGACCCACATGAGCGTGGTGCTCGGCCTCACCGGCGAGACGCCGAAGACCTTGCAGGCCACCTTCGACTATGCCTGCCGCATCGACATCGACTCCGTGCAGTTCAGCCTGGCCACTCCCTTGCCCGGCACGTCGATGTACAGCACCTTGCAGGCGGAGGGCGGCCTGACGGCCAGGCACTGGAGCGAGTTCGACGGTGCGAACACCACCGTGATCCGCTACCGGAACATGGCGCAGGCGGACCTCGAAGCCTTCATGGCGGCCTCCCACACCCGCTGGCTGCGTGCCAAGTTCAAGGACCCGCGGTGGCTGCTGCGGCAGGGCCGCTTCCTCGCCAGGACAGCCGCGAGCCAGGGCCTGCCGGGCCTGTGGAAGCGGCTGCTGCGTGCGGCACAGCTGCTGCGCGGCGATGCCCGCCAGGTCCGGGTGGCAGGCCGGCTCAAGACGATGAGGTTCTGATGAAAGTCCTGCTGTGCCACCCCAACCAGAAAGTCAGCCTTGAAGGCATGAAGGGCCGGCCGATGGTCGGCCCGCCGCTGGGGCTCCTGCTCGTGGCAGCGCATTTGCGCAGCAGTGGCCTGCCGTGCGAGGTCGAGGTGTATGACGCTCGCCTGTCGGCGGTGTTCTCCCGGAACGAGAAGGGCGAGACCCTGTTCGGCGACACCGACGCCGAGAGCGTCGAGCGCATCCGCCGAGCCAGGCCCGATGTGGTCGGCATCTCCAACATGTTCACGGTGCAGGTCGATCGGGCCTATGCGCTGGCGCGCCTGGTCCGGGAGGTACTGCCCGAGGCCATCATCGTCATCGGCGGGCCGCACGTCACGGTGTTTCCCCAGGAGGCGCTGGCGGTGCCCGCCATCGACTATGTCGTCCTCGGGGAAGGCGAGGAGCGCTTCACCGAGCTGGTGCGCGCGCTGATGGAGGGACGCACGCCGGCGGTCGAGGGGGTGGTGGGCAAGGTCCAGGTGGTGAGCCTGCCGACGCACAAGAAGCCCACCATCCGATACATCGGCGACATCGACCGGCTGCCGCTGCCCGCCTACGACCTCGTCGACCTGCCGGCCTACTTCGAGCTGGCACGCCGCGGCTTCTCGCCACGCTACCGGGAATGGGGCCAGCGGGCCATGACGGTGATCACCAGCCGGGGCTGTCCTCACACCTGCACCTTCTGCTCGATCCACGCGACCATGGGGTACAAGTACCGCTTCCACTCGCTGGACTACATGAAGCGGCACATCGACCTGCTGGTGTCGCGCTATGGGGTGGACTTCATCCATTTCGAGGACGACAACCTGACCCACATCCCCGAGCGCTACGACGAGATCATCCAGTACATGTCGACGCTGCGCCCGAGGATAGGCTGGGACACGCCCAATGGCGTGCGAGGCGATTCCTGGACACGCGAGCGCATCCGCCAGGCGAAGGAGTCGGGCTGCGAGTTCCTGACGGTGGCCATCGAGTCGGCCGTGCCGCGTGTGCTGAACGAGATCGTTCACAAGCGGCTCGACCTGGCGCGGGCCGAGGACATGATCCGCTGGTGCCACGAGTTCAACCTGCGCCTGCATGCCTTCTACATCATCGGCTTCCCGGGCGAGACGCTGGACGAGATGCGCACCACCATCGAGTTCGCGCTCGACCGCTACCGCCGCTTCGGCGTGACTCCGTTCCTACAGACCTTGATCCCGCTGCCCGGCACGCCCATCCACCGCATCATCCTCAAGTTCGGCTTCTTCAAGGGCCAGATCGAGACCAAGCACAACCAGGTGACCACCGACGACTTCGACCCCGAGCAGGTGCGCCAGCTGTACCGGCGCTACCTGTGGCGGCGCCTGGGGCTGTTCGCTTGGCGCAGCCTGACGTCGCGCCACGATTTCCTCTACAACCTGCGGCTGGTCTTCAAGTACCCCAAGGCCGTGGTGCACGCCGCTCGCAATGCGATCAGCGCGAGCTGGTGAGGACGATGGGGGTGCTGGTCACCGGCGGCAGCGGCTTTGTCGGGCAACACCTGCTGCGAGCCTTGATGCAGCGGGGTCGCACGGTGCGTTCCCTGTGCCGCGCGCCGGTGCCTGAGGCGCCGGCGGTGGCCGGCGCCGTCCAGCAGGTGGCGGGTGACCTCAACGATGCTGCCTCGCTAACGGTGGCCCTTGCCGGGGCCACCACGGTGTACCACGCGGCGGCCGTCGTGCCGGGCCGCGGCAGCGGCGACTCCATGTGGGAGACCAATGTCGCCGGTACGCAGCGAGTGGCACAGGCTTGCGTGCGCGCCGGTGTGCGCCGGCTGGTGCTGGTCAGCTCGGTGGCGGTGTATCGGCCGCCGCTGGACGGGGTGGTCTGCGAATCGGCGCCGAGCGGCGGCATCGAACCCTACGGGCGGAGCAAGTCGGAGGCCGAGAACGCCGCCCTGAGGGCCTGCGGCGACCGGGTGGAGTTGGTCATCCTGCGGCCCTGCCAGGTCTATGGTCCGATGGACCGCAGCGGCTACACCGCACGCCTGCTGCGGCTGGCAGCGTCGCCGGTGCTGCCGGTGGCGGGGGGCGCCGCGCGGGGCTTCAGCCTGCTCCATGTCTGCGACCTGGCCGATGCGCTCTGTGCGGCCGGCGAAGCGGAGGGCGTGGCGGGCATGCTCTTCAACATCGCGCCTCGCACGAGGACGTCCTTGCTCCAGCTGGCCGATGTCCATGCTGCCTGGGCGGGGCGGCGCAGGGGCCTGGCGCTTGCGCTGCCACCGGCGGCGCTTCGTGCCGCGCTCTCACTGCGCTGGATGGCCGGGCACCTGCGGCAGGGCAACGGCTTCGCCTTCAAGTCCTACGCCCCGGGGCACACGCATGGGTCGCTGCTGCTCGGGGGGCCGCTCTATGACAGCCAACGGGCAGCGGTCCACCTGCGTTTTCGCGCCAGCATGACCCCCGAGCAGGCCTGGCCGCACTTGATGGCCGGCGCCGGCGGGCCGCCGCAGGCTGCCGCATCGCACGCCAGGGGCTGGGCGGCCGGTGGGCGAGGACGACGGTGATCTCCGGCAGCTCATCGGTCGGCTCGCGATGAAGCGCATTCTGGTCGTCCAGAACCACTGCGTCGGCTTCGGCGGTGACGACGTGGTGGTGGCCAACGAGTCGGCCATGCTGGTAGCGCATGGCCACGAGGTCTCGCTCTGGGCCATGCGCAATGACGAAGCACAGGGCCTTGGTGGCCAGATCCAGACGGCATGGCGGCTGACCCACAACCCGCATGCCCACGAGCAGCTGGCAAAGCACATCGCCCGGTTCCGGCCGGACGTCGTTCATTGCCACAACCTGTTCCCGCGCGTCACGCTCGCGGCGTATGAGGCGGCGGCGCAGGCGCGCGTTCCGGTGGTACAGACGCTGCACGACTTCCGCTCGGTCTGTTGCGCCAACGGCTTCCTCTACCGGCAGGGGCAGACCTGCGACCGCTGCGTCACCGGCTCCACCTATTGGGGCGCCTGGCATCGCTGCTACCGCGGGTCCTGGCTGGGATCGCTGCTGGTGGCCCGGTCGCTCGATGTGCATCGGCGGGCAGGGACACACCGCCGGCGGGTGCACCGGTTCATCGCGCTGTCGGAGTCGTCCCGCCAGCGCTTCATCGAAGCCGGCCTGCCGCGCGAACGCCTGGTGGTGAAGCCCAACTTCATCGCGGACCCTGGATCGCCGCCGCCAGCGCAGGCACGGGATGGCGCCTTGTTCGTCGGCCGCCTGAGCCCGGAGAAGGGCCTCGTGACCTTGGCCGAAGCGTGGAAGCACCTCTCGCATCCCCTGCAGGTGCTGGGAGCCGGGCCGCTGGAGCCGGCCCTGCGTGCCGTCTCGACACCCTGGATGGAGCTGCGGGGCCACTGTGGCGCCGCTGAAGTGACCCAAGCGATGCGGCAGTCGCGCATTCTCGTGATGCCCTCGGAATGCCTGGAAGGGTTCCCCCTGGTGATCGTGGAGGCGTTCGCGAACGGCCTGCCGGTCATCGCCAGCCGGCTGGGGGCCATGGCCGAGATCATCGACGACGGCGTCACCGGCCTGTTGTTCTCCCCCGGCCGTGCCGACGAGCTGGCGGCCCGGGTGGCCTGGGCCATGGCGCATCCACAGGAGATGGCGCAGATGGGACGGGCCGCACGGCACCGCTACCGGGAGCGCTACGGCGCCGAGGCCAACTATCGGCAGCTGTTGCAGATTTACGAAGAAGCGGTCGCCGCTGCCGCGACCTGATGTCCCGAGGGCGGCCGCCTCAGGGCCGGGCCAGGCAGTCCCGGATGCCCTGCGCGAACCGCCCGGCCATGTCCTCGATCGAGTGGTGCCGTGCGGACTCGAGCGCGGCGCGGCTCAGCTCGCGCCGTTGCGCCTCGCACCGGAGGAGCCGCAGCACGGCGTTGGCATAGGCGCGAGGCTCCGGCACGGTCATCCAGCCGTTGATGCCGTGGCGCAGGTAGTCGATCTCCGGGCTGTGCCCGGGGAGGTCGGTGGTCAGCAAGGGCAGGCCGGCAGCACAGGCGTCCAGGATGCCCAGGCCGACCAGTCCCGGGCACAGCGCGAGCTGGGCCAGTCGGAAGGCCCGCGCCTTGTCCTGCCCGAACAAGGCGCCGAGAGCATGCACCCTGGTGTCGCGCGCTGCCTCCCGCTCGACGGTCGCGCGGCAGGCACCGTCGCCGATCACCAGCAGCTGGAAGTCGGGACACTCTCGGTGAATCAGCCGCAGGGCCTCGAAGAGGAAGTCGAGCCGCTTTTCGCGGTGCAGCCCGCCGCAGAACAGGGCCACCGGTGCGCCCGCGGGGATCTTCCGTCGGCGGCGGAATTCGCTCAGCTCCTCGGCTCCGACCGCTGCAAGCAGGGCACGGAAGCCGGCGACATCGACGCTGTTGTTCAGCACGGTGATGCGCTCGTCCACCGCGCCGTTCATCAGCAGGTAGTCCCGTGTGCCGGCGGTGTAGGCGAACCACCAGTCAGCGCGCCGCATCATGCGACGGCTCACGGCTTCCTTCAGCGAGCGGTCGGCCGCTCGCTCGCGCGTGTGGTAGACCCAGAAGCCGAGGCGCGGCGGCCGTTGCCGGCCCTTCAGCCAGAAGAGGTAGTTCGGCAGGTAGCCGGCGGCGTTGGGGAAGATCGCCAGGTCTGCCTGCAGCAGGCGGCTGACAACCGGCTGGTAGAGCAGGCGCTCGGTCAGCCGCAGGTTGTTCACCTTCAGGCCCACCGGCGGCGGCAGGTCGACCAGGTCCTGCTTGGCGGCTTGTTCCCGGTTGGGGTTGCCGTGGACCACCGTCAGCTCGATGCCGACTTGCGCGAGCTGCGCGTGCAGCAGTTCGAAGAGCCGCAGCCGGTAGTGCGGGACCACCTCCTGGACCACCATTACCCGGACGCGGGAGCCAGCAAGCACCATGGAACTCCAAGTTGCGGGGCATTGTAGGTGGCCGGTCGCATGAAGGGCCCGGCGCAGCAGCGGCCTTGGCGGACTTCCCGCACGGCGTAAGGGCCCGGCGCCCGAGGTGCCGCCTCTGCTACAGTGCCGACGTCGAAAAAGGCAGGGTCGGTTCCGGTAAGCCCGACCCCTCCTCGAGCCGCCCCGCGGCGCGGGGAGCTCTGTTCCACAGCGCCTGTGAGAACCCACGACGATCCCGACACGCTGGTGTCCCGGGCTCGTCCGTGTGCGTTCTCGTGCTGGTGCACCGGCGAGCCCATCCATTCCTGGAGGCTTTCGATGCACATCAATCACCTGCACCTGTGCAGCACCGACGTCCCGGCAACGGCCGCGTTCCTGTGCGAGCACTTCGGTTTCTCCTTGCTGGCCGCAAGGGCCACCCGCGCCTTTGCCGCGCTCGAGGATGACAGCGGCCTGAGCCTGGTGCTGATGCCCCTGCCGCCGGGCGAGGCCCATCCGCAGATGTTCCACCTGGGCTTTCTCCTGGACCATGAAGCGGAGGTGATCGCCCAGCATGCGCGCCTCGTGCAATCAGGTGCCTACCTTGCGCCGCTGGAGCGCAGCCGCGGCGCGCTGCGCTTCTATTGCCGGGCACCGGGCGGCCTGCTGATCGAAGTCGGGCAGGCCGGGCCGGGGTCGGGCGGCTGATCCTTCCAGGGCTGGGTGGCCGGCGCCTGCCCGGGTGCGGCGGCGGCCATCCGCCGCGGTTCGGCCGAAGGAGGCAGCGGCGCTGGCCGATGCCGGCTACGCTGCCTGCCAACCCACTGCGTGGTGCGCGGGCCGCTCGCTGAGTGCTGCCACCTTGCCCTCCTGAAGCCGGTCACTCGCGCTGCGCTCCGAGCACGGCGCCACTCTACCGGGTTGCCCCGGGTCAGGGATACCGTGTTGAGGGGACACGCAGCCTTGCTGCAGAGGGCAACGGTCCGATTCACATCTTCACCACCTCGGCAAACGCCGGACTCTCGCACGCTCGGCGGGGTGCCTGATGTCCCACGTCCGCGGGACATCGCGGATGGGGAATCGCGCCTATGTTGATGCCATCGGTCCACCACGGCCTGTCCGCGGCGGGCCGATGGCGCGCCGCCGGGCCCTGGCCCGGGATGCGCGCTGCACGCAGTTCCAACCACTTCAGGGAGTTCCCATGCGTCGCCGCGACCAAGACACCACCGACCCGACCGACCCGGACGATCGCCCGCCGGTGATCCACGTGCCGTCCCCCCCGGCCCCCGTGCCGCCGTCTCCTCCACCCCCCACGGTGGCGCACGGGGACGTCATGTGGGCCGAACAGTACCTGCCACCCGGAGCGTCGCTCACCTCGGCCAACGGGCGCTACTCGCTGGCCTACGAGAGCGATGGCCACCTGGTGCTGTACAAGCACTATCCCTACCACGGGCGCAAGGGCCTGTGGGACCCGCTGCGGCCCTTGTCCATCATCCCGCGCATTCCGGTCTCGGCCGGACGCTGCTTCATGCAGGGCGACGGCAACCTGGTCGTCTCCGGCGCCGACGGCAGCCATGTCTGGGACAGCGCCACCGGTGCACCCGGCAGCCGCCTGGTCTTGCAGGACGACGGCAACCTGGTGCTCTACCGGCCGGACGGCGTCGCCGTGTGGGCATCCAACACGGTGCAAGGGCCGCTGCCCCCCACCGGCCGCACGCCGCAGGGAGACACCCTGCGTCCGGAGGATGCCTTGCACCCGGACGGCGCCATCACCTCGGCCGATGGCCGGTTCTCGCTGGTGTTCCAGGGTGACGGCAACCTCGTGCTGTACCGCAACCGGATCGGCCAGGACCGCACCGCCCTGTGGTCGTCCGGCACGCACGGCAAGGCGGCCGAGGTGTGCCTGATGCAGGGCGACGGCAACCTGGTGATCTATGGACCCGATGGCGAGCCCGTCTGGGACAGCGCCACCCATGGGCATCCCGGTGCCCGCCTGGTTCTGCAGAACGACGGCAACCTGGTCCTCTACGATGGTGATGCCGCCGTATGGGCCACCGACACGCCGCGGCTGGAGTACTTCCGCAAGTGGGAAGGCAACGATGGCTGGCTCTCGGTGACGCTGCGGCCCGACGGCAGCGTGCGCTTCCAGGGGCATGAGCACGGGGAAGGGCAGTCGGTCGACTTCCGCATCGTCGCCCACCTTACTTATGGCGACACCTACCAGGGCGGGCAGACCGTGCTGGCCTTGCCCAAGTCTGGCCACCTCGGCGCCAAGATCCTGAGCAGCAGCCCGCGCGACGTGAAGTGGGACGAGACGACACACAGCGAGGACGTGCGCCGCGACTTCGAGGAGATCGAGCGCGCGGCCCGCTTCGACGTGGCGCATGAGCGCGACGGACGCATCACCGGCCTGTTGGAGGACGCTTTCGACACGATGGTGAAGTGGACCATCGGCACCGTGCTGTTCTCGACCGGCATCGGCAAGGTGGTGTTCCTCGTCACGCAGCTCGTCGCCTGGCCCCTCACCGGCTCATTCTCCTCCGGCCTGCGCATGATCGGCGGCTACCTCTGGCTGGCCGGGCCCAACGGCACGCTCTATGCGTTGCTGGCCGATGGCCTCGCCCGGCTGGGCGAGCGGCAGCGCTTGCTGACCTCGGCGGACGATCCGGACCGAGCAGGCCAACCGGGCGAGTACGAGTGGGCACAGGCCATCTTCAAGGGGACCTTGCCGGCCCGCGACCGGATGGTGGTCACCGACACCACCGGCGGCCGCGGGGCGAAGTTCGTGTTCCCGGGGCCCGGAGGGAAGATCTACATCAACCTGACCGACAAGTGGTTCGAAAGGAACACGTTGATGGACCAGAAGCCAGCATTGTTGGTGCACGAACTGGTGCATGCCTGGCAGATCGAGCACAACGCCTCGAACGGCGCATGGCTGATGGACGCACTGTGGACCCAGACCATCCATGGCACCGGTGGCTATGAGATCAACCTCGAGGAGCTGCGACCCTGGGGTGACTACAACCTGGAGCAGCAGGCCGAAATCGTCGAGAAATGGTATGTCGGCACCCTGGCGGACGCGTTGCCGGAGGACAAGGCGACGAGCGATCGCCTGCTGCCTTACATGCTGGAGCACATCTGGGTCGGCCGCGCCTAGTGCCGTGTCGGCATGCCGAGGGCTCCGCAAGGAGCGGCGGCATGCCGGTGCGGCAATGGATCGCAACCGCCGCGGCCCGGTGCGGACCGACCGAGGCAAAGGCAATGAGGCGGCCGGCGCGCGAGGTGTGCTGACCGGCGCTGCTCCCGTGCAGCTTGCGCCGCAGCGCCGGGCAGGCTCGCCGCAGCCAGCCGCAAAGCCGCCGCTGGGACGCTCCCCGGTGTGTTAGGGTGATCCGGCACCGCGGTGTGCCGGCCGCGCCGGCGTTCCAGACACAGGGACGGTCCTGAGGCGCAGGCCCGGGCGACCGGCCGAATCGGCCACCGAAGCGGCACACCCCACGCGCTGCCGCCACGGACGCGGCACTGACCGCTGATCCACCCCCTGCCGGCCGCGCCGGCGCGGCGCAAGGACGTGAATGCCACCGAATGGCGATCGCGCTCATAGCCCCCGTCAATGGCGGCATTTGGAAACTATGAAAGACAAGCCGCTTATAGCTTTGTACCATACAGTCTTCCGATCCCAACCAACCCAATCCCAGGAGTAGCGATGTCTCTGATCAACACCCAACTGCAGCCGTTCAAGGCCACCGCATTCCACAACGGCAAGTTCGTCGACGTCAGCAACGATTCGGTGAAGGGCAAGTGGTCCGTGTTCATCTTCATGCCGGCCGCCTTCACCTTCAATTGCCCCACTGAAGTGGAAGACGCGGCCGAGAACTATGCCGAGTTCCAGAAGCTGGGCGCCGAGGTCTACATCGTGACCACCGACACGCACTTCGCCCACAAGGTGTGGCACGAGACCTCGCCGGCTGTCGGCAAGGCCAAGTTCCCGCTGATCGGCGACCCGACCCACCAACTGACCCGCGCCTTTGGCGTGCACATCGATGAAGAAGGCCTGGCCCTGCGCGGCACCTTCGTTGTGAACCCCGACGGCGTCATCAAGACCCTGGAAATCCACGACAACGCGATTGCCCGCGATGTGAAGGAAACGCTGCGCAAGCTGAAGGCAGCCCAGTACGTCGCGAAGAACCCGGGCCAGGTGTGCCCCGCCAAGTGGCAGGAAGGCGCCGCGACGCTGACCCCCTCGCTGGATCTGGTCGGCAAGATCTGAGGTCCGACGGCACTCGGTGCCGTTTGTTGAACTCCGGCCGTCGACCAGACGGCACCGGCCGCCCGCCTCGGGCGAGGCGCGCGGCCTTTCTTTTTCCGAATTCCTGAGAGGTGTATTCCATGCTCGACGACAGCCTGAAAACCCAGTTGAAGTCCTACCTGGAGCGCGTGACCCAGCCGATCGAGATCGTGGCGGCGCTGGACGACACGCCCGCCTCCCAGGAAATGCAGGGCCTGCTGAACGACATCGTGTCCCTGTCGGACAAGATCTCGCTCAAGCTCGACGACGCGAACCGCACCGATGTGCGCCGTCCCTCCTTCAGCCTGCAGCGCGTCGGCACGTCAATGGACCTGCGCTTCGCCGCCATTCCGATGGGCCATGAGTTCACCTCGCTGGTGCTGGCCCTGCTGCAGGTGGGCGGCCATCCGCCCAAGATCGAAGAGGAGCTGATCGCCCAGGTGAAGAACCTGCAGGGCGAGTTCCGCTTCGAGGTCTTCATGTCGCTGACCTGCCACAACTGCCCGGACGTGGTGCAGGCGCTCAACCTGATGGCGGTGCTGAACCCGAACGTGCATGTCGTGACCATCGATGGCGCGCTGTTTCGTGACGAGGTGGAGCGCCGCGAGATCCTGGCCGTGCCGATGATCTTCCTGAATGGCCAGCAGTTCGGCCAGGGCCGCATGGACCTCGAGGAGATCGTCTCCAAGCTGGATACCAACCGGGCAGCGCGCGATGCCGAGTTGCTGTCGGCCAAGGCGCCCTACGACGTGCTGATCGTCGGCGGCGGGCCGGCCGGTGCGGCCGCCGCCGTCTATGCGGCGCGCAAGGGCATCCGCACCGGCGTGGTGGCCGAGCGTTTCGGTGGCCAGGTGATGGACACCCTGGGCATCGAGAACTACATCTCGGTGCTGGCCACCGACGGGCCCAAGTTCGCGCAGGCGCTCGAGTCGCACGCCCGGGCCTATGGCGTGGAGATCATGAACCTGCAGCGTGGCGAGAAGCTCATCCCGCCGTCCCAGCCAGGCGAGCCGGTACAGGTGCAGCTGGCCAATGGTGGGGTGGTGCGCGGCCGCACCGTGATCCTGTCGACCGGTGCCCGCTGGCGCAACGTCAACGTGCCGGGTGAGCAGGAGTACCGCAACAAGGGCGTCGCCTACTGCCCGCACTGCGATGGCCCGCTGTTCAAGGGCAAGCGGGTGGCCGTGATCGGCGGGGGCAACTCCGGCGTCGAGGCCGCGATCGACCTGGCTGGCATTGTCGAGCATGTCACCCTCATCGAGTTCGCCGACCAGCTGAAGGCGGACGCGGTGCTGGTGAAGAAGCTGCACAGCCTGCCGAACGTCACCGTGCACACCAATGCCCAGACCACCGAGATCAATGGCGACGGCAGCAAGGTCACCGGGCTGACCTTCAAGGACCGTGTGAGCGAGGAGCTGCGCCAAGTGCCGTTGGCCGGCGTGTTCGTGCAGATCGGCCTGGTGCCCAACACCGAATGGCTGAAGGGCACCGTGGAGCTGTCCCGCTTTGGCGAGATCGTGGTGGATGCCAAGGGCCACACCTCGGTGCCCGGCGTCTTCGCTGCTGGTGACGCCACCACGGTGCCGTACAAGCAGATCGTCATCGCCGCCGGCGACGGCGCGAAGGCGGCCCTCAGCGCCTTCGACCACCTGATCCGCGGCTGACGCTCGGTGCGCGGCCCAGGCAGCGCACCGGAGCACTGCCCGGCGCGCGGGCGGGGCACCACCGGCACCGCGCCCGGTGTCCTCAGGCACCGCCGGCCGGCTCCGTGCGAGCCGCCGGCAAGCGCTTGACGAAGTGGTAGCGCACGATGCCGCCCGGAAAGCCGGCCTGCTCGTGCGCCAGCTCATACCCCAACCGCTGGTACATGGCCGGGCTCTGGAAGCTGAAGGTGTCAAGGTAGGCGTGGCGGCAACCGCAGCCCGCCGCTGCCGCCTCGAAGGCCAGCACCAGCTGGCGGCCGAGGCCCTGACGGCGGAAACGCTCCGCCACCCACAGCTGCTGCAACTCCACACAAGCGCCCCAGCGGCGGCCCACCGCGCCGCCCACCACGCCTTCTCTCTCCGAGCGCGCGAAGCAGGACAACGGTCGAACGTCGTGCAGCGGCGCGACAGCAACGTTGTGGTCGCCCAGGCCACGGTCGACGGCGGCTGCTGCGTCCGCTTCGTCGTCCAGGTGCGTGGTGACGGTGATGGGGCTCATGGGTCAGCGCCTGAAGGTGCCGGGAGGTGAGGGCAGCATATCAGTGGCCGATGGCCTTGCTCCAATGGCCGGCAGGCGCGCTGCGGCCCCGCTCCGCACCGCGATGGGCAGGGGCGGTTCGCCTTCTGCCACGCCGATGCTTCAGCAGTGAGTGTCTGCCTCGGGATGCAGGAGATGCGTGCCGGACCCAGGGGCACACCGGCCTGCCGGCCTTGCGGCACCCTGGCTCGGTGTCGTCCCCTGCCCGCTGGCGCCCAAGCGCCGCCGGGTGTGCGACAGTACGCCCTATGCGCCCAGACAGCCGCCTTTCGCGAATGCTGCATGTCCTGCTGCACATGAGCAGGCAGGACCAGCCCTACACCTCAGAACAAATCGCTGCCATGCTGAACACCAATGCCGCGGTGGTCCGCCGGACCATGGCTGGCCTTCGGCGGGCAGGTTATGTGCATTCGGAGAAGGGGCACGGCGGGGGATGGACGCTCGCCTGCGAGCTGGAGCGGGTGACGCTGCTGGACATCCACACTGCCCTTGGCGGCCCGAAGATCTTTGCCATCGGCACCGGCGATGACAACCCGTCATGTGCCGTCGAACAGGTGGTCAATGCAGCGCTGAAGGACGCCTTGCAGACCGCGGAGGCCCTGCTGATCCAGCGCCTCGGCTCGGTCTCACTGGCGTCGCTTGCGCGCGATTTCGACGGGCGCTGCCGGCAGGGTCGCCACCAGGCCACAGCCGGACACCACGACTGAAACCCCCCCCTACGGCAAGGCAGAAGCCGACCGCTGCGCTTCGTCGGCCTATCATGTAGCATATGAAGTTGCATGAAGCGAAGAAGGAGTGGAACCGATGAACTACGACGTGATCGTTGTGGGTGGCAGCTATGCCGGCCTGTCGGCCGCGCTGCCGCTGGCACGGGCCCGGCGCCGGGTGCTGATGATCGATGCCGGCGTGCGGCGCAACCGGTTTGCCGCCACCAGCCATGGCTTCCTGACGCAGGACGGAAGCGATCCTGCGGCGGTGGCGGCGCAAGGGCGGGCGCAGCTGATGGAGTACCCCAGCGTCGACTGGCTCAGCGGCGTCGCCGAGCAGGCGCGGCCGGCAGAGGGCGGCTTTGTCGTATCAGTCCAGGGCGGCGGCTCGCATTTCGGCCGGCAACTGATCCTTGCCGGCGGCGTCCGGGACCACCTGCCCGATCTTCCCGGGCTGGCCGAGCGGTGGGGCCGGCATGTGTTTCACTGCCCCTATTGCCATGGCTATGAGCTGAACCAGGCGCCCCTCGGCGTGCTGGCGACATCGGAGGTGTCGCTGCACCAGGCCTTGATGCTGCCCGACTGGGGACCCACCACCTTCTTCCTGAACGACGCCTTCGAACCGGATGCAGAGCAGCGGGCGAGCCTGCATGCGCGGGGGGTCACCGTCGAGCCGGGTCGCGTCGATAGCCTGGAAGGGGCGGGGGGAGTGGAAGTCGTGATGCAGAACGGTCGCCGGTTGGCGCTGGCAGGCCTGTTCGTCGCTCCGCGCAGCAGCCTCAGCAGCCCGCTGGCGAGCCAGCTGGGCTGTGAACTGGAGGACGGGCCGCTCGGCAGCTTCATCAAGACCGATGCCATCAAGGCCACCACCGTTGCCGGCGTCTTCGCCTGCGGCGACGCGGCGAGGATGGCCGGCTCGGTGAGCCTGGCGGTCGGCGACGGCGCCATTGCCGGCGTTGCCGTGCATCGCGCCTTGATGGGCCTGGCCTGACCCGGCCCTGCCCGTTGCTGCCGGTGCGCCTGCCTGCCCGCCGCCGTGGCGCTCGAGCGGTGGCTGCCGGCCCTCGGTGTCCCTGCGGCGGCCAGGTCGCTCAAGGAGGTCGAGGCGTCGGCGCCCGCTCATCGGTGAACCACTGGCCGGCACGCGCCCGCCTGGCGCCGCTGTGGCCCGTCCCGTGCAGCAGGCCGGTGTGGCCCGGGTTGGTCGTCTCCGCGCCGGACCGCTTGCGCGGGCCGGGTGGCGCGCAAGCGGCGGCAGCACCGCATCCGGCCTATTGCTCGTCCTCGGGTTGCAGGGGCGAGCAGGTCCAATCGAGCGAGGCCAGCAGCTCCACCGCCTGTGCATCGCATTCTTTGCGGTAGTGATGGCGGTGGGGCACGGGAAGCGCGCACTCGCCCGGCTGAAACCCCAGCCTTCGAAGCTCGGCGACAAATCGCTCGACCGGGCCATAGCCGAACAGCTGGTTGTGCCGATCCCAGACGAGGGTCGCCTGGTCTGCGGGCGAATGCGCCCAGAGGTCGAAGCGCGCATCCTGCGACAGCAGTCCACCGAATCGACGGATGAACTCCTGCACCTGTTGCAGCGAGAGTTGCGTGCTTTGATAGCGACCTGCCGGCGCTTCGCCCCGGGGCGTGTGCAACACATAGAGCAGGAAGCAGGGCGGCTCGAGCGACATCACCAGGCGCTCGAACACCTGTGGATCTCCAGCGGGGATGCCGGCGACCAGCGCCTGCCCGCCGGCATCGGTGCTCCATGTTCGATAGACGGGCGGGAACGAGTGCGCGACCCATTCACCGCCGGATAGCTGCGACAGTTTGTGCATGACCTTCCGGTGCAGGGATGAACCCGGGAGAAGCAGAGGCGCCATTCCGGCACGCCGTGCCGGGCGTGCGTGCATCGGTGCTGCGCCTCTGGGGTGCGCGCATTGTGCGCGCGTTCTTCACTGCGGCGCGCTCATGGCGCGCCGAAGGCCTCGGCCTGGTAGGCCTGGTGAAGCAACTCGATGAAGGCCGGCGCGTGGGGCAGGGCCGTGTTGCCGATCCGGTGGACAGCGACGGCGGGTGTCCAGGAGTTCATCACCACCGCCCCGCGCAGCGCGGGCAGATCGGCCAGCGTGATCTCCTGCTCGCGCTGCGGTACCTCCAGACGCTGCAGTTGCCGGCGCAGGATGCCCATCGTGACGCCCTGCAGCATCTCGGCTCGAGGCCACACCACGGCATGGCCGTCCCAGAAGGCGAGGTTCCAGATCGACGCTTCGCTCAGCCGGCCACGACGGTCGAGAAACGCGGCATCGTCGAAGCCCTGCGCCACTGCCTGCCGGAGGTAGTGGGTCTTGGCGATCTCACCCACATGCTTGATGCCGGGAAGGACTCTTTCGTACTCCACGGCGCACAGCGACAGCGGGCCGGCCGGGCCCGATGCGGCCGGCGTGGTGCGGATCAGGATGTCGAGCGCCTCGTCCATCCGGCCTGCGGTGAATTCACCGGACGGCGAGTAGACCGTGGCCACCAGCGAGTGGTCCGGTGGGCTGGCCTGCAGGGCCGACCGCAGGCAAGCCCTGACAGGGTCGTCTGCCAGAGAGCGGCCATACAGCAGGATGGATGAAGAGCGGAGTCGCTCGAGATGGAGGTCGAGGCCGCGGACGCGGCCGTGCCGCACCTGCATGGCGGTGAAGTGCGCATGACCCGCGAAGGCCAGCGGTGCCAGGTCCGCCGCTGCGGCGGCCCGGCCGTTACGGTGCACGACGAAGGAAGGTAAGCTGTTCGAGGACATTCATCCGCTCCGATGGATCGGTCGACAGACCGACAGTGACAGTGACCGCCACACGGCCGCGCGGCCTGCAGCGCTGGTGCGGCGGGATGATGTCGCGTCCAAGCCGTCATGAAAATCGAGAAGTTTTCAAGGCAGCGTCAACCCAGCTTTGAAGATCCATGTCACGAACCTTTCCCGGTACGCGCGCCCTCCGGACATTCGAGGCCGCCGCGCGGCACCTGAACTTCACCCGTGCGGCAGAGGAAGTCGGCCTGACGCCGGCCGCGGTCAGCTACCAGATCAAGGAGATGGAGGACCAGTTGGGCCTCGTGCTCTTCACGCGAAGCAGTCGCGCCATCCAGCTCACGCCCGCGGGCGCGGTGCTGTCGGAGGCGGCTGCCGGTGCCCTGGGCAGCCTGCAGGAGGCAGTCAGCCGCGCGCGTCGCATGGTGCGCGGTTCAGCGCATCTGCGCCTGTCCACCAGCGCCAGGATCGCGAGCAACTGGTTGCTGCCCAGATGGCCGCGCTTCAAGGCCTTGCATCCACAGCTGGAGCTGAGCTTCGACATCACCGACCAGCTTCGCGAGTTCGGCACCGACGACATCGACCTGGCCATTCGCTTCGGCACCGGCCAGTACGACGGGCTGCGGGCCCACCGGCTGTTCGAGACCATCGTGGCCCCGGTCTGCAGTCCCCGGCTGCTGGCGGGCGGTCCGCCGCTGCAGGCGCCGGCAGACCTGCTCAGCCACACCCTGTGCCACGTGGACTGGAAGACCGACGGCATGGTGTGGCCGAACTGGCCCATGTGGATGGCAGCGGCCGGCGTCGACGACTTCGATGACAGCCGGTGCATTGCGTTCGACGACTCCAGCCATGTGGTGCAGGCCGTGATCGAAGGGGGTGCCGTTGGCCTGGTGGATCTGGCGATGATCGCCACTGATGTGTCAGAGGGACGGCTGGTGCGCTTGTTCGATGTCGCGGTCGGCGTGGCCCAGGACTATGCCTATCACCTCGTGTACCCCGCGGAGGCTGGTGATCGTCCTGCGGTGTCGGCCTTCAGGGCGTGGGTGCTTGATGAAGCGCGCCGGTCGAATGCCGAGCTCGGTGTGTCGCCCCGGCCGGTGGATGCCGGCCAGGGGCATCGGCCATCGGCCGCTCCCAGCGCTGCCGGGGATTAAGAGCGGCTAACAAAACTCTTCTGGCGTCGTTGCGCCGCCTTGCCGTACCGGTCGTACTGTCTGCGGCGGCGCGCCTAGCCAGAACCGCTGCGCTGAGTTTTGTTAGCCGCTCTAAGGGCGAAGGCCGGGGCAGCGAGGCCGGCCGACGCTGCAGTGGCCGGTGCCACCGGCAGGCCCGCAGGCAGGCTCTCACTTGCCGCCGTTGCGGCGCTGGCGGCGGGCCAGCTCGGCATGGTCGATGGCGGCCTCCAGGCTGAGGAAACGCTGGTGCTCATGACGATAGGTGCCGTCGAGGAAGTCGACATTCATGTCGCTCATCAGGTCCCTTTGCAATCCTGTCGGCTGCAGCACCGCGACCGTGGCCGCCAAGGGGCGGTAGGCGGAACACAGGTCCTCGGCGCGCTGTCTTGCGATGACGGCCCCTGGTATTGGCCGGGTCCGCGCGGCAAGACGCGGCGCGGGCAGCCGGTCGGCGGGGGCGATGGTGCCTGTGGTTCCAGTCCGAGGAGGGGGTACCGGGCCCGGTCCCGTTCGCGATTCATTCATGGTGTGGTCCCTTCATGCTGTTGGCTCAATCCCTGCTGAGGGCAGTCTGCCAGCCGGCGGCAGCGCCGTCGGTGGGGCGGCGCACAGTCGGTGCAGGTGCCGGAGGGACATCAGCCAGGCGGCGGCCAGGCGGGGTCCAGGGGCGTGGCTTGCGGCTCATCCGGACGCTTCACGAGCGCCAGGCGGCTGCGCGCCCGCCTGTCTGCCGCTGGGGCAGAGCGAGCCACCGAAGCCGCCAGCGTGCCGCGCGATGTGCCTGCCGTGTCGTGGCTGGTGCCGCGGTCGGCGGCGAGCCGGCGGTAGACCTTGCCATACTCGTCGGCCATGATCGACGACAGGTAGCGCCGCTCGAAGACCCTTCGACAGGCGCTGCGGTCGATGCTTTGCACCCGCCGTGCCGCATCGATGGCCTGCTCCTGGTTGCTGACGACAAATCCGGTCAAGCCGTGCTCCATGACCTCCGGCACCGATCCACAGGCGTAGGCGATGACGGGAACGCCGCAGGCCATGGCCTCGACCATGACGAGGCCGAAGGGCTCCGGCCAGTCGATGGGGAACAACAGCGCGCGTGCATTGCCGATGAAATCGTTCTTCTGCACTTCGTCAATTTCATCGACGAAGTGCACCAGCGGATGGCGCATCAGCGCCCGGATCTCGGTGTCGAAATACGCTTGATCGCAGGGGTCGATCTTGGCCGCCACCCACAGCGGGGTGTTGCACGCCACGGCGATTTCAATCGCCCGGTCCAGGCGCTTCTCCGGCGAGATGCGGCCGACGAAGGCAAAGTAGTCCTGACCAAGCGGATGGAAGTCGTACAGCTTTTGGGGCAGTCCATGATGGATGGTGGCCATCCAGTTGGCGTCGGGAAGGCTGGCGCGCTGGGCACCCGAGATGGCGACCACCGGATGCTCGGTGAAGTGGTCATGCAAGACCGCGACGTCCGCAGCGTCGAGCCGGCCGTGCAGGGTGGTCAGGCACGGGGTGGCACAGCGCCGGGCCATCGCGTAGTGGGTGCAATCGACGTGAAAATGAATCACATCGAAATCGCTCGCCCGGCGGCTGACCTTGTCCAGCATGATGGTGTGCCAGACCGCCGGATTGCAGACCTCGGGGGAAGTGCGCAGGCCCTGCCGGGTGATGGGGACGAGGTCGGCCGAGGTGATGGAGTCGCCGCTGGCGAACAGCGTGACCTCATGGCCCTGGTCGACCAGCGCCTCCGTCAGATAGGACACCACGCGCTCGGTGCCGCCATACCCCTGCGGGGGCACGCTCTCGGCCAACGGCGCGACTTGCGCAATTCTCATGGCTTCACCTGTTCGGAGTTTGCCGGCGGTTCAGCGCGCGGCCGTGCAAGGTCGCGGCGTGAAACGCGCCGCGCTGGCTTGCACATGGTGGCAGGGCGCGCCCGCACCGTGCGCGGGCAGGTGAGGAGCGCGCCGCAGGAACCGGCCCGTCAGGCCCGGGAGACCAGCACGCCAAAGGCCACGCCGACCGCCGCCGACGCCAGCAGGGCGCCCCACGGGTAGGTGCGGATGTAGCTGTCCACATTCTGTGCCGCCGTCCTGACACCGGAGGACACCGAGTCTTCCCAGCGGTGGAACGCGGGGGCGCTCGCATGCTGCGGATCGTTCGTGTCGTTGGTGTGGGACTCGGTGGCGGCGTCGAGGCCGAACCGGGTGTCGGTGCCCGGCGGCCTGAGCGTGGCTTGCGTCGCGCTCAATCCATCTTCAAAGGCCTGGGAAGGCTTCAGCGGGTCGTTCATGTGATGGCTCCAAAGTGAAGGAATGGCGGGCAGGGGATGTCACACGATGGCCGTGCTTTGTCTGTTTCTGCTGGCGCCACGAACATTTGCATCTTCGTGCTGCGGCGGCTGCACGTATGTACGGTGGCGCACATTCCATGCAGGTGCCTGATGGGCCACGAAGCCGGCGCGGCCGTGGACGTGAGCTGCTGCGCGACACGGTGCAGCGCGCCCGGGTGCGGTCCGTCACAGCGCATGCTGGCCACCGCGCCGTTCTTGCCTCCGGGGCCTGCCGCGTGCGTCAGGGCGCCCCTGCGATGCAACGGGCCGCACGTGCGGCTCCGCACAGACGCCGCGGGACGGCGCTGCGATGCTTGAGGCCTTCATCTGGCTTCAGGAGCCGTCATGCCACTTCAGAACGAGATCGCCGCTGTCAAGGACAGGATCGCCAAGGCCCACTCGGCCTGCAGCGCCTGGCGTTTTGCCTGCAACCCGGAGAAGTACGCAGAGAGCATGCGCCTCGTCGAGAGGCTGGAGCGGCAACTCGACCAGCTTCACAGCTTCAGGAAGCACTGAAGCTCAACCCCGTTGCCAGCCTTCCTCGGCGGGCTGCTGGCGGCCTGCGGTGCTGCGCATGCCATTGCGCAGGCCATGTGGCCTGCCCTACCGGGCCTGGCGCACCACCTTGCTGCCACAGGCGCAGGCGGCACACGCCAGCGTGATGCCCAGGCCGCCTGTCGTCATGATGAGGGCCACGTCAACGCCCAACGACAGCAGGCCCGAGGCGAGGCCGACCGACACCGGCGCGAGGCCCATCCAGCCGATGGTGTTGAGCGACATCACCCGGCCGATCTTGTCCTTGTGAGTGTTCTCCTGGATGAGGGCGACCATCGCGACGTTGTTCCCGGCGATGCACAGGCCAATGAGCGCCATCAGCGCGACCAGCCATTGCAGCTGGCCGGCGTGCGGCAGCAAGGCCACCAGCACGCCGGTGACTGCGATATATGCCACCATGGCCGCCAGCCGGCGGCGCCTCTGCGGCCGCCAGGCCAGCCACAACCCGCCAAGCACCATGCCGGCCGCCAGCGCGCTTTGCGCGCTGCTGAAGGCCAGTGCATCAGCGTGCAGCCGGTTGGCCACCACCAGCGGCAGCCCCACCATCATGGGGCCGGCGAACATCAGGTTGGTGATGAGCTGGACACCCATGACGTTGCGCAGCACCGGCGTCGCCAGCACATAGGCCACGCCGTCGCGCAGGGCGCGGGCCAGCGGCTCGTGCGCCGAGGGCGGGACGGCGGCCGCGGTGCGTCGGGTGGCCCACAGTGGCGCCGCCGCCAGTACCAGGCCGATGCTCACCAGCAGGAACACCGCCTGGTACGGCAGGTGGGCGATCAACAGCCCGCCCGCCATGGGCCCGAGGACCAGGGCCAGCTGGTTGGTGATCAGCATCACCGAGTTGGCGCGGCCCAGCTGGGCGGCCTCCACGATGTCGGGCAGGGCGGCGTCACGGGCCGGCCAGAAGAACGCGTCGATCGCGCCGTAGACCAGTGCGAACAGCACCACGAAGGGCAGCGTGAACCCGCCGGCTGCCACCAGCCCGGCGGCGGCAAGTGTGACCAGCCCGCGCGCCACGAAGGAATTGCACATGATGGCGAAGCGGCTATGCCGGTCTGCGACCACGCCACCCACCGCCATCAGCAGCACCCGCGGCAGCGAGCCGGCCATCATCACCAGGCCGAGCGAGGCTTCCAGCCGCAATTCCTTCACCACATACCACTGCTCGACGAGCGCGGCCACCGAGAAGGCGAGGCCCGAGGCCACGCTGGCGACCCAGAGGCGCCGGAAGTGCGGATCGAGAAGCAGGGAGGCAAGCGAGGTGGAGGACATGGCAGCGGAGGTGAGGTACGGGCAGGCAGCCCGGCCGGCGTGGTGCCGGCTGCGGGCGCCGGCGGCAGCGGTTGCGCCGGAATCGGCAGGGATCAGCTCAGCGCCTGCACCGGATCGATGACCAGCAGCCGCATCTCATAGGGGTTGGTCTGGGCGCGGATGCCGACGTCCACCTTGGCGGGCGTCGTGGCGAGGAAGGCAGCGTGCTGCGTGTGCGGCAGGTCCACCAGGCCGGCGCCGACCAGGCGGCCGTCCGGGAAGTGGTCCAGGGTCTGCAGGTAGATCACCTCGCGGCCGTCGTCAGTGCGAATGCGGCCCAGGTCGGCCACTTCCTGTCGCACCGGGTCGTAGCGCACCAGGCGGGCACGGATCTTCGGGTCATCGGCGGCTCCGAACAGCTCGGTGCCGAT
Source organism: Eleftheria terrae (assembly GCF_030419005.1). Classification (NCBI taxonomy): domain Bacteria; kingdom Pseudomonadati; phylum Pseudomonadota; class Betaproteobacteria; order Burkholderiales; genus Eleftheria; species Eleftheria terrae. The sequence goes on along the minus strand of NZ_CP106952.1, from coordinate 81,402 downwards.
GTGGTAGAGCCGTCCGTCCGGCGTGCGGGTCAGGGTCAGCGAGGTGCTGGTGCCGACGTCGTACCGGCCCCGGTTGGCGGCGATGCAGACCTGCTCGACAGGGTCGATGCGCCCTGTGCGCGGGTGAAGGCGCAGCAGGCAGGAGGAGGTGTTGGTGAGCACCAGGGCGGCCGATTGCCCGGCATCGGCGATCGCCGGGTGGTACAGCCGGCTCCAGCCCGGCTGGGCGGCCAGGGCCTGCGCCACGGCAGGGATGTCGGCGGCCGACGCCGGTGCCAGGTCCTCGGGCAGGGACCAGCCCTGCCGCAGGGCGGCCTCCAGTACCACCGACTGCATGTCGCGGTCGAAGCGGCGGAAGCACTCCTGGTCGCGGCTCCAGGCATGCACGGCCCCGTCACCGGTGCAGAACAGCAGGTGGCCATCGACGAACACCGGTGCCCGGCAGCAGGTGTCGCTGGTGTCGCTGTGCCGGAAGTTGCCGAGGTGGCGGACTTCGCCGGTGCGGCAGTCGTAGCGCAGCAGGTCGGTGCGCGGCCAGGTGAACAGGTAGACCTGCTCGCGCTCGGCATCGACTTCCAGGCTGATGATGCCTTCGCCCGGCTGCAGGATGCCCAGGTCTTCCAGGCGCAGGTCGTCGTCCAGGTGGATGCACACCAGATGGCCGCCGGGATAGGGCCGTCGCCCCTGCAGGTCACGGCGGTAGTAGCCCAGATGGGTGCCGAAGTAGGCGCGGCGCCCGATGACGCGGAAAGGCGTGTGGATCTTGCCGTGTGCGACGGCGCCGGCTTCGGGTGCCAGGATGTCGTCGAGTGCCGGAAGACGGCGCACGGCCGGCGTGCCGTCTTCATAGACGCACAGCGTGACGTTCTCGTCGACGCGGTGGGAGCAGAGCCCGAAGAAGGCCTGCTTGCCGATGACGGACAGGCCGCCCCAGTTGCCGGAGGCAAAGGGCTTGGGCACTCGGAATGACTGGGCGTGAACGGGGCTGTTCATGGTTCTTCCTCACCTGATGCATATCGATTGCGCAGCCGCCGGTGCGGCATGCAGTTTCTCGGGCAGCTGCGGCCGGCCAGGGGGTCGGCGGGGCGCAGCTGCAAGCGCGCGAGGGCAAGGGGCTTCGCTGCCTGGGTCTTGCCTCGTCTGCGGCACGGCTGCAGGGCGACCGAGCCGCTGCATGCCGTCGCCTCAGGGCACTTCACCTGCGCAGGGGCTGCCTCCGCGCAGCGCTCGCGCCGACGCCCACCGCGTCAGCGGGCCGGTCCCTCCTTGTCGAAGCCGGTGACCACGCGACCGCTGCCGGGGCGACACCTGGCCCCCGAGATGGAGCGCCACCGAGGTGGCCGTGTCGAGCGATCGACCGGGCCTTGGCGGGGCGGCGGCCGGGCGGCGCCGAGGGACAGGGCAGCGCCCAGCGCCACCATCACGCGGGTCAGGCCCAGCGCGGCACCCAGGCCGCCCAGGCCGATCGGCAGGGCGATGGCGCTGACGTTGAGCACCACCAGGCGCAGCCCGAGCACCTCGCCATCGTGCCCCGGCGGCGCGTGCGTGTGCAGCAACCCCAGCACGCTGGGCAAGGCGCCCCCCAGGCCGAGCCCCAGGACGAACTCCAGCAGCAAGGCGACCGCGAACCGGTCCGCCCAGGGAAACAGCAGGAAGCACAGCGCGCTCGACGCCAGGGCGATGCGTATGGCCTGCCAGTCGCCCAACCGTTGCCGCCAGGAGGCCGGGACAGTGCGCACCAGCATCACCGCAGCGCCAAAGAGGGCGAGCAGCTGGCCCACCGAGGCCGCCGGCCAGCCCTGTTGCGTGCCATGCAGCGGCACCATGAAGCTGTTGGCATTCCACGCCACGGCCATCAGCAGGTCGAGCAGCACGATGCGGCGCAGCAAGGGTTGCTGCAGCAAGCGGCGCAGCGGCAGCCGGCTTTGCGGTGTGCCCGAGGCGGCGTGGCCCTGGCCGGCCAGGCCGCTGCGGCCGAGCACCAGGCCGGCAGCGGCAGCCAGGCCGATGCCGGCCAGCACCGCAAAGGTGGCCGGTGCGCCGGCAAGGCTCAGGCACTGCCCGGCCACCAGCGGGCCGAGGCTGCCCGACAAGGCGGTGCCGAGCGCGAAGCCGGAGAAGCCGCGTGCCCGGCGGGCCGGGTCGGGCAGCCGCCCGAGCTGGCTTTGCAGCGCAAGCAGCGCGGCGGAATAGCCACCGCCGACCAGCGCCGCGGTCAACCACAGCGCGGCCGGCGTCAGTTGCACCAAGGGCAGCAGCAGCCCGGCGCTCATCGCCGCCATGCCGGCCAGCGCGGGGAGCCGCGTGCCGTGGTGGTCCACCCAGCGACCCAGGGCGACCGAACCCAGCGTGGGCAGCAGCGAAAACGTGGCGATGAGCAGGCCCACCTGGAAGGCCGAGCCGCCCAGGGCCAGGGCGCTCAGCGACACCGCCACCCGGCTGCCGGACAGCGCGGTGTGGTTCAGCATGCACAGGACGACCAGGGCCCGCGCCTGCAGCGCGGCAGGAGGGACAGGGGCGCGAGGAGACGGCGGCAGGGCTGGCATGGCGCTATCCTGCCGCGGTCCGCGCCATTGAAGAAGTTGCGTTTTCTGGGCGGTGCTATCAGGAAAAATGATGCGTGAACTGAACCTCGACCAGCTGCGTACGCTGGTCGCCGTCATCGAGCTCGGCAGCTTTTCGGCGGCCGCGCGGGCCTTGCACCTGGCACAGCCGACGGTGAGCCTGCATGTCAGTGAACTGGAGGCTCGCCTGGGCACCCCGCTGGTGGTGCGTGGCGGGCGCCGCGTCACCCCCACCGGTGCGGGCGACGTGCTGGCGGGGCGCGCAAGGCGGCTGCTGCGAGACGCGGCGGAAGCCGTGGACCTGGTCAAGCGCCATCGCGAGGGGCGGCTGGCCCGGGTGCGGCTGGGCAGCTCGTCCGGGGCCATGGTGCACCTGCTGCCGCAGATCCTCGAGACGCTGGATGCGGAGCTGCCCAGCATCGACGTGCAGGTCACGGTGGGACGCTCGACCGAGTTGATGGGCAAGCTGTTTGTCGGCGATGTCGACATTGCACTGGTCGCGATGCCGCAGGCCGGCTACCCCGGCCTGGGGCTGACCCCGTGGCGCCACACGCCCATGATGGCCCTGGTGCCGGCTCGCTGGGAGGCGCCGCGGCTCGTCACGCCGGCCTGGCTGGCCAGCCGGCCGCTGATCGTCAACGAGCCCAGCACCCATGTCTATCAGCAGGTGATGGCCTGGTTCGCCGCTGCCGGGCTGCGTCCGACGGGGCGCATCGAGATGCAGTACAACGAGGTGGCGCGCCGGCTGGTGGCCGCCGGCTATGGCGCCACCATCTTGCCCTTCGAGGACCCGAGCGAGACGCTGGAAGGGCGTATCCAGGTGCTGCGGCTGCGGCCGGCGCTGACGCGGCAGCTCGGTGTGGCGCATCGCCATCCCAGCCTGCTGGACGAGCCGACACGCCGGGTGCTGGCGCTCATCGGCAAGTTCCGCGCGCTGCGGGGCGGGTGAGGGCTGCCGGGGATCAGGGCGCCGCGGTCCACGGACCCTTGGTGGCATCGCACACGAATCGACACCGGCGAGCGCCGCTTCCCGGCACACGATGGCGACGCAACGCGTCGGCCGGTGCCGCGGCTCGACAGGGCGCGAGGAGCGCAAGCGGCCGCGGCGACGGCCGGCCGGCTGCAGACGCAGCCGGCACGGCTCCTGCAACCCCGGGGCAGCGCCGGCACATCGCCCACCGCCATTCAAAGGATTCCACTCATGCCTTCCTCTCTTGCACACCGGCTGCTTGTCGCGGCCGCCCTGATCCTGCCCGGCTTCTGCGCCACGGCAGCCACCTTGCAATTCGCCGGCTACACCTGGACGGTGCGCGACGGCCAGGGGGGGCCCGGCCCCAATACCTGGAGTGCCGACAATGCCTGGGTGGACGAGGACGGCCTGCACCTCAGGGTGTCCTACCACGACGGGCAATGGCGCTGTGCGGAAGTCACCACCACCCAGCCGCTCGGCTTTGGTCGCTATCAGTTCCAGATCACCGGCCGGCCGGACCAGTGGGACCGCAACGTGGTGCTGGGACTGTTCAACTACACCACGCCTGAGATCGGGCCCGACGGCAGCAACGAGATCGACATCGAGTTTGCCCAATGGGGTGCCGCCGACAACCCCCGCCGGCTGAACTGGACGATCTACCCGGCCGTGGCCGGCCTGCCGCCGCTGCACCATGCGGTGCCCATCGTGCTGACCGGCAGCGCCACCACCCATCGCTTCGACTGGACCGCCAGCGGCGTGCATTTCCAGTCCCTGCATGGCTACCAGGCCAGCGGCCTGCGCAACCTGTTCGCCGAATGGAGCCAGACGCCGGCCGATCCACAGCTGCGCATTCCGCAGCGCCCGTTGCCAGTGCACCTGAACCTGTGGTTGTTCCGCGGGCAGCCGCCCAGTGACGGCCAGCCGGTCGAAGTCGTCATCCGCTCCTTCAGCTTCACGCCGCACCGCTGAGGCTGGCGACCCACGAGCGATCGCCCAGCCGCCCCCCGGCGCGGCTGGGCGATGCGGCTGGCACCGCCTCACGGCTGGCTGGGCGGCCTCCTTCTCGCTGCCTCCACCCGCTCTTCCACACCCCCTTCCACCCCCTCTTCCACGCCTCCTCTACGGCCGCCGGACCCGGTGCCTCCGCCGGGCAGACCCCGCAGCTTGCAGGGCACGCCGACTTGAAAGTAAGCTTGCACCATGAACTAGGTCGACTGACCTATTCTGCTGCCATCCTTTCCTTCAACCGGACGCCAGAGGCCCGCATGACAGACGCCCTGATCTTCGACGCCGTGCGCACGCCACGCGGCAAAGGCAAAGCCGACGGCAGCCTGTACGAGGTGAAACCCATCTCTCTGGCAGTCACGGTGTTGCAGGCGCTGCGCGAGCGCAACCGGCTGGATACGGCGGAGGTCGATGATGTCGTGATGGGCATCGTCACCCCGGTGGGCGACCAGGGCGGGTGCCTGCCCAAGATCGCGGCCCTGGCGGCAGGCTGGGACTGGAATGTCTGCGGCATGCAGCTCAATCGCTTCTGCGCGTCCGGGCTGGAGGCGGTGAACCTGGCGGCGCAGCGGGTGCGCTCGGGCTGGGACGAGCTGATCGTTGCCGGTGGCGTCGAGAGTATGAGCCGCGTGCCGATGGGCAGCGACGGCGGGGCCTGGGCGCTCGACCCGCGCACCAGCTTCGACACCGATTTCGTGCCGCAGGGCATTGGCGCCGACCTGATCGCGACACTCGACGGCTACAGCCGGGAGGACGTCGATGCCTACGCGCTGGCCTCGCAGCAGCGGGCCGCTGCGGCCCGTGCGGCCGGTCGCTTCGAGCACGGCGTGGTGCCGGTGCGGGATGCCAACGGCCTCACCGTGCTGGCGCAGGACGAGTTCATCCGGCCCCATACCACGCTGGCCGGGCTCGCGGCGCTCAAGCCGTCCTTCGAGCAGGCGGGGCAGCTGGGGTTCGATGCGGTGGCCATGCGCCGGTACCCGCAGGTGGAGCGCATCCGGCATGTGCACACGCCGGGCAACAGCTCCGGCATCGTCGACGGCGCGGCTGCCGTGCTGGTTGGCAGCGAAGCCAAGGGCCGGGCGCTGGGGCTGCGGCCGCGGGCCCGCATCGTGGCCGCCGCGCTGGCCGGCAGCGACCCCACCATCATGCTGACCGGGCCGGCCCCTGCAGCGCGCAAGGCCCTGGCCCGTGCGGGCCTGCGCATCGACCAGATCGACCTGTTCGAGGTGAACGAGGCTTTCGCCAGCGTGCCGATGCGGTTCATGAAGGAGCTGGGCGTGCCGCACGACAAGGTCAACGTCAATGGCGGAGCGATTGCCCTGGGCCACCCGCTCGGCGCAACCGGCGCCATGCTGGTGGGCACCCTGCTCGACGAGCTGGAGCGGCGCGGCCTGCGCTTCGGGCTGGCCACGCTGTGCGTGGGCGGTGGCATGGGCATCGCCACCATCATCGAACGCTGCTGAGGACCGGTTGCCATGAACACCCTGAGCTACGACTTCGACACCGCCACCCAGGTGGTCACGCTGACCTTCGACGACCCGGCGGCGCCGGTCAACACGATGAGCGAGGCCTGGACAGAGGACCTGCGCGCCGCGGTGGACCGCCTGGTGGCCGGGAAGGAGGGCCTGCGCGGCGTGATCCTGGCCTCCGCCAAGGAGAGCTTCTTCGCCGGGGCCGACCTGAAGGCGCTGCTGCAGGCCTGGCCGCCGGGCCAGGCGGCGGTGTTCGATCGGGTGGAAGCCATCAAGCGGCAGTTCAGGCGGCTGGAGACGCTGGGGCGGCCGGTGGTGGCCTGCCTCGGCGGCAGTGCGCTGGGCGGCGGTTTCGAACTGGCACTGGCGGCCCATCACCGTGTGGTGCTGGACGATCCCCGGATCCAGCTGGGCTGTCCCGAGGTCACGCTGGGGCTGCTGCCCGGTGCTGGCGGCGTGACCAAGCTGGTCCGCCTGCTGGGCCTGCAGGCGGCGATGCCGTTTGTGGTGGAAGGCCGAGTGGTGGGCCCGGCGCAGGCCCTGGCGGCCGGCCTGGTGCATGAACGGGTGGCTGCCGAAGGCGAGCCGGCCGAGGCACTGCGGGCGGCGGCACTGGCCTGGATCGCCGCGCATCCGCAAGCGGCCCAGCCCTGGGACCTGCCAGGCCACCGCATTCCCGGCGGCATTCCGGGCGACCCCCGGCTGGCGCAGGCCTTGATGGTGGCGCCGGCCCTGGTGCGCGCCAGGACGCGCGGCCTCTACCCGGCGGCCGAGGCAGCGCTGGCCTGCATGGTGGAAGGGGCGCAAGTGGACCTGGACACCGCCTTGCGGCTGGAATCCCGGGCGCTGGCCGGCGTGGCCAACGGGCCGGTCGCGCGCCATCTGATCCAGTTGTTCTTCGACCGCTCGGCGGCGCGCAGCGGTGGCTCGCGGCCTCCGGGCGTGCCGCCCTGGAAGGCCAGCCGGGTGGGGGTGCTGGGCGCCGGCATGATGGGTGCCGGCATCGCCCATGTGGTGGCGTCCCGCGGCATCGCCTGCGTGCTCAAAGATGTGAACCGGCCGCGCGCCGAAGCCGGCAAGGACCATGCGGCGCGCCTGACCGGGCAGCGGGTGAAGGCAGGCCGCATGACGGCCGAGCAGCAAACCGAGCTGCTGGCCCGGATCCGGCCCACCGCCGAGGCCAGCGACCTGCAGGGCTGCGACCTCATCATCGAGGCGGTCTACGAGCAGCGCGAGCTGAAGGCCAGCGTCACCCGGGAAGCCGAGCCGATGCTGGCCGAAGGCGGCTTCTTCGCCAGCAACACCTCCACGCTGCCCATCACCGGCCTGGCCCAGGCGGCAGAGGCGCCGCAGCGTTTCATCGGGCTGCACTTCTTCTCGCCGGTCGACAAGATGGAGCTGGTGGAAGTCATCACCGGCGCCGCCACCAGCCGCGAGACCCTGGCACAGGCCTGCGACTTCGCGCTGCAGATCGGCAAGACACCGATCGTGGTGCGCGACTCCCGTGGCTTCTACACCAGCCGCACCTTCGCCACCTACATGGCCGAGGGCGCCCAGATGCTGGTGGAGGGCATCCCGGCCCCGGTGGTTGAACAGGCCGGCATGGCGGCCGGCATGCCGGTGGGCCCGCTTGCCGTCACCGACGAGATTGCGCAGGCCACCGCGGTGACGATCATGGAGCAGAACCTGGCCGACCTCGCCCGCCAGGGCCGCCCTGACGTCCGCACCGAAGGCGAGCGATTCATCGAGATGATCTGCAAGGAACACCAGCGCAAGGGGCGGGTGCATGGCGGCGGCTACTACGACTATCCCGACGGCGGCCCCAAGGCCTTCTGGCCCGGGCTCCGGCGCTTCGAGAAGCCGGGTGTCGCCTGGCACCTGCCCGAGCTGAGCGAACGCCTGCTGATGCGGCAGGCGCTGGAGACGCTGCGCTGCCTGGCCGAAGGCGTGCTGGGCAGCGTGCGCGATGCCAACGTCGGATCCGTCCTCGGCATCGGCTTTCCGGCCTGGACCGGCGGGGCCTGGCAATACATCGACTCGATGGGGCTGGACTCGTTCATCGCGCGCTGCAGCGAACTGGCCCGGCGGCATGGCGAGCGGTTTGCGCCGCCCGCCTTGCCACCGGGCTGGCAGCCTCCGCAGGGCGGCTGACGCGCCGGTGGTGCAGTGTGGGGCGGCCGGGGGGCGCACGCCGCTCGCCGCTCGCTGCCGCAAGAGGAGCAGCGGCTGGCAGGGCAGGGCCCGGTGGCCCAACGGCCGGCTGACCGAGCCCTGCGGTATAAAGCGCGCGTGAAGCCCTCCCTGGAACCTGCCCTGCAGGAGAAACCGTCCACCACCACCGAGCGCGGCCGGGCGCGGGCCCAGGCCATCCTGCAGGCCGCTTACGCGCTGTTCGTGGCCCAGGGCTATGCCGGGTTCTCCATGCGCAGCGTGGCGGCCCGCGTCGGCATCAGCCTGAGCAACCTGCAGCATTACTACCCGAGCAAGGACAGCCTGATCGAGGAGATGCTGCTGTCCGCCTATGGCGACTACCAGCACCGCATCGACCAGTTGTTCGAGGCAATGCCGCAGGCCACGCCGCTGCAGCGCTTCGAGGCGGCGATGGATCTTTTCCTGGCGGCCCTGAAGAACCCGCAGGCCGCGGGCAGCATCACCCAGACCTGGGTGATGGCGCTGCAGCATCCGGCGGCGGTGAAGACGGTGGCCAAGCTGCAGGCGCGCGAACGCAAGACCATCTTCAAGCTGATCCGCGGGCTTTCCCCGCAGATCAGCGACGACGAGTACCAGGTGCGTGCCGCCCTCATCGTCGCGCAGATCGAAGGGCTGGCCCTGCAGTTCGCCGGCCGGGACCGGCGCCCCTTCACCTCCGCGCAACTCGACGCCGCTGCCCGCGCGTCCTTCCTGCGCTTGGCGACACAGCCCTGACATCGCCCCCGGGGCTGGCCGCCATCGCGGCCAGCGAGCGGGTAGCGAGCGAGTCGCGGCGGTGCGTTCGACCACCGTCGCGCCCTGAGCGCTGGGCAGCACGCGGGCGGCGCCCTGGCGGTGCCCGGCCCATCAGCAGGCCGCCGGATGGCTCCTCGATGTCGCGCGCCACGTCCAGCATGGCCGGCTGGCCGGCAAGCCGCACTGGCTGAAGGTCGCTGCAGTGCATGCTGAGCGGGGACCCGGCGGGACCTGGCGGGACCCGGCGACCGCGCGTGCATCCCGGGGCGAAGCGCGGCCTCGGCCTCAGGCCGCTGGGTGGCCGCGTCCTTCGGGGCGAGCGGGAGGCGGGCCGGCCGCTTCGCGTCGCGGCAGCGGCATTTCCATGGTGGAACAGGGAGGGCGTAGTGCCTGGGTGGGACCCAGGTGGCTCAGCGGTAGCCGGTCACGTCGGCAGGCCGACCGGCGTCCTGCACCTCGACCAGGTAGCGCCAGGCATCGGGCTGGCTGCCGTCAAGGTCAGTGTAGCCATAGACCTTCGCCAGCTGCCCGCTCGACAAGGACTGGCCGTTCCAGCGCGACACCTCCGCATCCTGCGCGAGCGCGACCACCGCCCGGCCGACATAGGCGGGGCTTTCCGAGATGGCGAAATGCGGCTGCACGCGGGTCGCGTCGCGCCAGTTCGCCTCGCTCACGCCGAAGGCATCGAGCATGGCCTCCGAGCGCAGCCAGCCGGGTGTCAGCGAGACCGCCGTGGCGCCATGCGGCCGCAACTCGTGGCCGAGCGAAAAAGCCATGCGCAGCACGGCGGCCTTCGCCAGGTCATAGAAGAAGGAGTTGCGATAGTGGCTGCTGTTGTAGTCGGCGGTGCCGTCGTTCACTTCCACCACCAGGCCACCGGCTGATTCGATCAGCAGCGGGATCGCAAAGTGGCTGGTGATGGCATGCGTGTCCACCGCGAGCCGCAGCAGGCGCAGGCCGTACTCAAGGTCGGAGGTCCAGACCGACTGGTTCCATTCGATCTTGGTGGCCCCGAAGATGTCGTTCACCAGCAGGTGCAGGGCGCCTTGTTCGCTGCGGATGCGGGCCACCAGCGCGCGGACCTGGTCGGGCACCAGGTGATCGACCTGCACCGGCACGGCATGGCCGCCGGCGGCCTCGACCAGGGCCGCGGTGTCTTCGATGGTCTCGGGGCGGTTCATCTCCGACGGCTGCGAACGGGTGGTACGCCCCGTCACGTAGACGGTGGCGCCCGCCGCGCCGAGCTGTACCGCGATGCCGCGTCCGGCGCCGCGCGTGGCACCGGCCACCAGGGCCACCTTGCCGGCCAGGAAAGTGCTCATCGAAACGGGCCTCCTTGTTCAGTGCGCATCGGGACGGTGCTGGGGCAGCTCGTAGTGCGCCATGCTCGCACGGCCTGCGCCAGGTGCTGCGCGCTCATTCGCTGCAGGCTACCCAATGAGAAGCGGCTTCAGCCGCACTCCCGTAAGGCACGCACGGTCTTCGGACGCCAGCAACGCAACGAGGAGGCAAGCCGCCAGCCAACTCCGACATCCCAGGTCGCTGACTTGCATGCCCTCTGGCCTTGTTCTCATTTCCATCCGCTGAATCGCTTGGCGAATCAATTGAAAGACGCTTTCCGAAAACGCGCGATCGGGTTTTCCCTTTTGCTTGAATCCATTGGGTCGACTATTGCGAATCGATCGCCGGGAGCCGCGAGACTCGATTTGCCGAACATGATCCCTGGCGTACCGGGCAGCTTGTGAGGTCCTGCCTGTTGCCGTACTTTTCATTGACTGGCTCGCTTTTCCTTGTCCAAGGAGAGTCACTGTGCCGACGCTCATATCAAAGGGGCAATGACATGATCGACGCGGTCCAGCGGAATGAGCTGCCGGTGCAGCACGATCGGTTCGGCTTTCGCGAATTTCTCGATACGTCCACCGAGCGAGGCTATCTATACGACGTGCCGCTCTCGGAAGGAATCGTCGGGGCCAGGATCCGTCGAGGCAAGCGCGAATTCGTCAATTTCGCCTCCATCAGTTTCATGGGCTTCCAAGAGGATCCGCTGATCCTCGATCACTTCTGTCGGGCGGCAACGACTTATGGAATAGTCACGGGCGGTTCGCGCGCCACCCAAGGCGTGGGCGAGCCACACGCCATGCTGGAAGCATGCCTGAGCCGCATCACCGCCCGCGAGTACACCATCACCTTCGCAAGCGGGCTCCTCGCCAACATCGGGTTCCTCAACGCGATGACCACCCAGTTCTCCTTCGACGAGGCGTGCTCGATCGACAACCAGGACGCGGTCATCGTCATGGACAGGAATTGCCATTGGAGCTTATGGAAAGGCGCTTCCCACCTGAAATTCGGAAGAACGCTTCTTGTATTCCGGCATAACGATCCAGATCACCTCGAAACAGTCTTGTCCCGAGTTCGATCCTCAAAAAAGGTGGTGGTGTTCGAAAGCATTTACTCTTCCGATGGCGGCATTGCACCCATTGGCGCGCTACTCGATGTCTGCGAGCGTCACCACGCCCTGTCGTATGTGGACGACGCCAACGGATTCATGATCTACGGTCGCCCTGAGCGTCCCTATTACACGCATTACCAGGAGCTGCGGCGCGCGACCTTCCTGATGGTCTCGCTCTCGAAAGCCGTCGGCCTCGAGGGCGGCGCAATCAGTGGCCCACGCGAGTATGTGCAGGGGTTCGAGGCGCTTTCCGGCACATCGCTCTTCACTGCAGCGATACAGCCGCCGACCGCCGCGACGGCGGCCTACCTCCTGGACCGATTGGACCAGGAACCGTCCCTGATGAACCGGTATCTGGCGCGCGCAGCGAATTTCCGGCGACGCCTCCTCGACAAGGGTTTCCGTCTCTACGATACCGAGTCCTTCATCCAGTCGGTCTTCATCGGTCCTGATCAAACGGCCGAGGACGTGCGCCGGTTCCTGGCTGCGGAGGGATTCGCCGTGCCGGTGTTCCGATACCCCGCGGTCCGCCACGGCCAGGCGGTCATACGGCTGATCCTGAACAGCCGCCATACGGACGACGATATCGATCGATTCATCGATACCTTGCTCATCGCACGCCAGCGCTATGAGTTCTGACGCAGGCCCCGCTCGGCACGCCCGGAACCGCATGCCTGGGTGGCTCATGGTGCTGTTGCGATGCCCGCTTTGCGAGAGCGTCGCCTTGCACAGTGAGAACGGCATGCGTTGTGCCGCCTGTGGACACCGGCCTGCCATGGTGGACGGCATCTTGGACATGACCGCCGCCGACATGACCGGGTCGTCGGGCGATCATGCATATGAAGGGCTGCTGGGCGAGAGTTACGCGCGGTTCATGGACTCCCCCTGGCTGCAGCGTCTCGACGCATGGCTGCTCGGCATGAAGGTAGACCGCTACTACGAGGGGGTCCTCTCGCAATTGAGCCGCCTGGGTTCCGGGCCCCATCTGGACCTGCCGGCCGGAGGCGGTCCCTTTCTCCGCCACGCACCAGCCTATCGCCACAGTGGACCCTGGCTGTTGGCCGACCTGTCCTGGACGATGTTGCGCCGGCTGCGGCAGAAGTGTCAGTCAATGGGCTTGCGCGACACCTTCTTGATCCGGGCAGATGCCCGCCGCCTGCCGTTCAACACAGGCGCCATAGGCAACATCGTTTCGCTGTTCGGGTTCCACTGCTTCCATGAAAAGGACCGGGTGTTCTCCGAAATGCGCCGCTGCCTGGCGCCTGAGGGCAGGATCATCGCCAGCACGCTCACCACCGACGGATCAGCCTTGTCCCGGTTCTACCTGCGCTTGCACGAGCGCGATGGCACCTTTGCCACCGACAACTCACTGGATGAATTGCAGCACCATGCGCTGGCGCATTCCCTGGACTTCCACCTGGTGCAGAGGCTTGGCGCGGCGATTCTGTTCGAAGCACGTCACGCTGTGCGGTGAGCGCGAATGGCAGCCACCGGTGATGAACTGACGGTCGAGGTCGCGGGGACGGTCTCGGCCTTCCCGCCCGGTGAATGGGACGGCTTGCTCGCGCCCACCGATTATTTTCGGCATGCCTACCTGGCCTCACTGGAGCACAGCGGGCTGGACTGCCGATTCGACTATGCGGTGCTGCGAAGGGGCGCTGCCTTGGTCGGGCTCGGGTTCGGCTGCCTCCTCCGGTTCAACTTCGGCTGCCTGCACCCGAAAGTCTGGATGAGTGGCACACCGGTCAACCTCGGCCTGCCCTTTGCGTTCCAGGCGGGGTGTGACACGCCACAAGCCCGCGGCCTCCTCCAGCAGGCCCTATTCGAGCGTGCGTGTCATGCCGGCGCGCTGTATTTCGTGCTGCGGGACTTTCCTGCACCCCAGGCAGCGGGTCCCACCGCGATCGCCGCGCCCGCGCTGAAGCTCCTGCCCATGCCCCTGCATTGCACGGCCATCCTGCCGCTGACGTTTCCCGACTTCGACGCCTATTTGGGAAGCCTTGGCGGATCGGGGCGAAAGTCGGTGAAACGCGACCTGCGCAGGGTGCAGGAGGCCGGCTTTCGCTGGCGGGCCGAGCGCCCCTCGCCCGAGCTGGCGCCGCGTCTGCTGGAGCTGTGGCTGCCGCTTTATCGCAAGTATCGAGATCCGGACCAGATTCGCCTGACCGAAGGCTACTTCCGGGCGTTGATCGCCAGCCCGGACGCTGTCTTCCTGCTGTTGTGGCGCGCCGGCGAGCTGGTGGCCTTTGATCTTTGCCTGCGCCACGGCGACCTGCTCAGTTCCATCTTCTCCGGCATCGCGCCAGGCATCGGCCGCCTGCCGATACACCGCTACATGGGATATGCGATCGTGCAGCATGCCATGGCGCTTCAGTGCCACGCGATCGATTTCGGTATTTCCAACGAGGAGGCGAAGGCGCGAATGGGCTGCCGCCTCCGGATGCTGTACGGATACGGTCGGCCGGTGTCGCCGGCACTTCACTTTCTCGGGGTGGGAAAGCTGGTGAAGGTGGTGTTCTCCGCCCCGGCTGCAAAGGTCGAGGCCGAGGCGCAACCCTGCCCCGGTCGGCCCATGCCGGCCGCCTCCTCCGGCCCGGCCCATTTGCAGGGGTGGCGGCGCGCGATCGTGATCGGGGCCGGCCTGGGTGGGCTCGCCGCTGCGGCGCGACTGGCCAGCGCACCCCGCGTGGAGGTGACGGTGCTGGAGCGTGCGGCCGACATCGGTGGCATGTGCCGCATGGTGGCGTTCGGCGCAGCAGGCCCGCAGTTCGTTGCCGGCTGCAACTTGTTCTCGCCGGGTTTCTTCGCGCTGTTGGCACGGTACTACGGCATCCGGCTGCCGACGCGCCGTGCGCGCATCCTGACCTTTCACGCCGGCGTGCCGTTGAGCCTCCGCCGGCTTGCCGGCCGGGGGCTGAGCGTTGCCGAGCTCGCGGCCGTGTGGCGAGTCGCCCAGGCAGCGCTGCTGAAGCCGGGCAGCTCGATGGCGCAGGCCGCCATGCCAATCGGTGCGCCCACTGCCTTGGCGGCCGATCTGGCCTTGCTGCCCTTCCTGCTGCAGGGGCAGGATGCCGACCAGTGGCCTGTCCGCGCTGGCCTGGCCAAGCTGCGTCATGCCGATGCCTGCCTCTACCCGACGCCGGGGCTGGCCGCCGTGCCGCAGTCACTGCGGCGGTTCATGGAGCGCCACGGCCAGGGCCGCGTGCAACTCGGGGCAGCGGCTACCGCCATCGAAGTGCAGGCGGGCCAGGTGGTCGGCGTGCGGACGCAGCAAGGCAATTGGCCGGCCGACATCGTGATCAGCAGCCTGGATGCGGAAGCCACCCTCCAGCTCATGGCCGGGTGTCCGCATCCAGTGCCACAGCGTGTCGCCGGTCTCTCGGCCATGGCCGTGTTCCTGCTGCTCGATGCGGCATTCCCCCTTCCGACCGGCTACCACAGCCTGGCGTTCATTGCGCCCGGCGTGCTGGACCAGTTGCACCAGCTCTTCAATGGCCGAGTGCCACCGCAGCCGAGCTTCGAGTTGGTCTGCCCGGATCTGTCGCAAGGGCGAGCGCCGGATGGAGGATGGCCGGTCACCATCTTCTCGACGTGTCCCGCCGGTGAAGATTCGGGTACAGAAGCCGCGCAGCTCCTCTGGCAACGGATCGGCCACTGCCTGGAACAAACCCTGCCTGGATTCGGGGCAGCCATCCGTTGGTCCAAGGTGGTGGCGCCGGCGGAGTACCTGCGGGACGTCGGTTGCCTCAGTCGCTTGTCGCCGTATGCAGAGCGCGGGTGTGAGCCGCAGCCGGGGCCGCCCATGCCGCTCGGGCTGTCCTTGTCCCACAGCGCGAGCGGGCCGCCGGTGGCCGACACCCTGGCTGCACTGCGCGGTGGCTTGGATGCGGCCCACCGGGTCCTGGCCGGGCGGGATTAGCGGTGGGCCAGCTGCCGACCGGGTGGCGGGGCCACCTGCCGTCAGAGGCCGTGGGGTGAGAACCAGCGGCTGGACAAGAAAGGGCATCTCCAATGGACAGCGTGCGAGCCTATCTCCTGCTGACGGGTGCAATCGGCGCAGAAATCGTCGGCAGCACGGCGCTGAAGTACTCGGACGGATTGACGCGCCTCCGCCCATCGCTGGTGGTCCTGGTGGCCTACGGACTCAGTTTCTGGTTGTTCGCGCTGGCGCTGCGGGTCCTTCCGCTCGGCATTGCGTCTGCCATTTGGGCGGGGCTGGGCATCGTCGGCGGGGTGGTGGTGGGCGTCGTGCTGTTTGGCGAGCGGGTGGGGTGGACGGAAATCGCGGGCGTCGCCATGATCCTGTGCGGCACGACGCTGCTCATGTTGTTCTCGAATGCCGGCACCCATCGCTAGAGTGAAGTTGGAAGGCAGGGCGGGAGCGGCGTCTTTCAACGGCCCGAACGGATGCAGCCGTTCGGCCGAGATGCCTCGCTGATGCATCCGCCTGCCAAGGCAAACGCGGCTTGCCGGGGCGCCCCGCACCGGCGGTGCTGGTGCGGCTCGCTCCATCCACCGACCGGCAGGGCCGCAGCCTACCCAAGGCGCAACGACGATTGCTCCCGCGGCGGGCTGCCGGACAGGGCTCGACGCCGTTGGCCGCCCCCCCGCATGCCGTTGGCCGGGCGGCCGGCTTCGCCCGGCTCGCAGGCGGCAAGGTCCCGGGCGGCAGCGCCCGGCGGGTGATCGAGGTGCCGGCCGGCCGTCCCGGCATCCCTGCCGCCGGCCCTGCCTGTGCACGCTCAGGCGAAGCGGGCCGACACGATCCTGGCCACTTCTGCATGCACCGCGTTGAGCTGTTCCAGTGCCTGGCGGGAGCCACGCATGTACACAGCCAGCACGATCGGGGGGCGACCCGGTGGCCAGGCGATGGCGACGTCGTTGGCGGCGCCGTTCGCGCCGGTGCCGGTCTTGTCGCCTGCGCGCCAGCCCGCCGGCAGGCCGGCTCGCAGCCGGCTCATGCCGGTGGTGGCTGCTTCCAGCCAGCCGCACAACTGAGTGCGCGACCGCTCGCTGAGCACCGTGCCGGTGGCCAGGCGCCGGGTGGTCTCCACCATGGCGCGCGGCGTCGTCGTGTCGCGCGGGTCGCCGGCCAGGTTGCTGTTGAGCTGCGGCTCGGTGCGGTCGAGGCGGGTGACCGGATCGTCGCAATGGCGACGCAGGAATTCGGTCAGGCCCGCGGGGCCGCCGATCAGCGGCAGCAGCAGGTTCGCCGCGCCGTTGTCGCTGACCGTCATGGTGGCGTGGCAGGCTTCGCGCACGGTGAGGTAGCCGGCCGCAACACGCTGCGAGGTGATCGGCGAGTGTTCGATGATGTCGCTGGGCCGCAGGGTCAGGCGCGTCTCGAGCAGGCCGTCTTCACGGTCGTGCCGGTGCAGCACCGCGGCAGCCAGCAGGAGCTTGAAAGTGGAGCACATCGCAAAGGGCAGGCCGTCGTTGAGGCCCAGGGTGCGACCGGTCGCGGTATCGAGCGCATGCACGCCCAGTTGCCCGCCGGTCTTTCTCTCCAGGGCGGCCAGTGCGGCCGTGTCCTCGGCCTGGCTGCGAACCGATGGGGACGCGCAGGCAGACGCCAGGCCAGCCGAGAGGGCGCTGGCCAACACGGTGCGGCGCGAGACGCTGGCGCCGGAAGCGGAGATCTTCGTCATGGTGAAGGTGGTGTAGTGAAGCGAAGTCCGCAGCATCTCCCGGACGCACCGGGCTGGCAAAGTGCATGTCATAACGGTCGTAACCGGCTGCCTTCGGCTCGGGCAGCTGGCAGGGGGCCGAGCGCTGACGGAGCCCGGGCGCCGAGAGCGGTGACGCTGAAGAGGCCGGCGCTGTCGGCGCGGCGCTGAAGAAGCCAACGCGCGAGTGGCCGGCGCGCCGGTGGCAGGTTGAGCCACTCCTTCCGCAAACGCGCCGGCGGTGGAGCTGCGGCCCGGATCCTTCGCCGGCTGGTCCACCCGCACCGGGCGGCCGCTGACGACGCGGCTCGGCCAGGTCGAAGCCGATCCCCACAGCTGCCTTTCAAGTCGAAACCCCGGCGGTAGTGAAGATCGAAAGCATCCGCCGGGCAGCTGCGGCTGGGTCACCCTCATCGAATCGAGCGCATCGCGGTATTCACGCCGGCCCGGCCGAAAGGCCCGGCCACCGGCCCGCGAGGTGCAATCGCGGCGGGGTGACTTCGCAGGGCCTTGTCGGCCCCCCGTGCGGTGGCCGGCCGGGGTGCGTTTCGGCGATTCCCTCAGATGTAAACATTCAGCAGAACGTAACGCTGCAGTGCCGCAATGGAGATGCCGCCCCTCGCGCCTGCCCGGCCTCCAGGCTGCGTTGAATTTGGAACCGGTACCAAGTCCGCCGCTTGCTGCTGTGCAGCACCCGCGTAGCTTCCAGTTACGAGCATCGAAGGCGTGCCGGGCACCTCCGCTCAAAATCGGCAGGCCTTAACTTTCGCTTAAAGACTGTTTACGCGAGATTTCAAGGGCGGGTATTTCTGCGGACCCCGGGCGAGTCCTGGCCAATTGCCAGGGCAGGGAGCGTGGCCGGGCTCGTGCGGAGACGTTTGTTCAACTCCACCTCTCAAGGTACCCATGCACTACCCTCGACTACGCGCGCCGCTTTGCGGCTGGGCCCTGGCGGTCCTGTCCTTTGCCTGCGCCCATGCGCAGGCCGCCGACTACACCCAGGGCGTGGCGGTGTCCGGCGACAGCGCGACGCTCTGGTTCAAATCGAACGTCAACACGACCTGGGTCGACGCGCACTACCGCATCGACAACGGCACCCAGCAGAACGTGCGCATGAACTATGTCGCATCGGCCCTGCGGCACGAGCACCGCGTGCCGGTGAGCAGCGGCAAGGTCATCAGCTATTCCTTCACCTACAACAACGGCAACCCGGCCTACGACACGCCCACCTTCAGCTACACGGTGGGCGGGACGACGCCGACCGAGCCGCCGCCCGCCACGGGTGCGGCCTGCTTCTATGACGGCGCGTCCTATGGTGGCACCCCCTACTGCGCCGACGCCGACAGCGGCTATGTGGGCGCGGCATGGAACGACAAGATCTCTTCGTTGAAGATCCGGGCGGGCTATGAGGTCGAGCTGTTCGAGCATGCCAACTACGGCGGCCGCAGCCGCAAGCTGACGGCCGACACTGCGACGCTCGGCGACTTCGACAATGTCGCCTCGTCCTTCCGCGTGAAGAAGAGCGGGCCCGGGCTGCCGACTTCCGACACGCCCGACTTCGGCCCCAATGTGGTGGTGTTCGATCCGTCCACCCCCGCGAGCACCATCCAGTCGAAGCTGGATGCCGCGTTCAAGCCGCAGCTGCTGAGCCCCACCGCCCAGTTCGGCCCGCAGCGTCACGCCTTCCTGTTCAAGCCGGGCCAGTACTCCGGCATCTGGGCCAACCTCGGCTTCTACACCTCCATCGTCGGGCTGGGCCTGCGGCCGGACGACGTCACCATCAACGGCAACGTCAACGTCGACAGCGGCTGGAACTACGGTGATGCCGGCAACGCCACCCAGAACTTCTGGCGCTCGGCCGAGAACTTCGCGCTGGTGCCCTCGGGGGGTACCAACCGCTGGGCGGTGTCGCAGGCGGCACCGATGCGGCGCGTCCACATCATCGGCAACCTGCACCTGGGACCCTCGAACCAGGACCACGGCCAGGGCTACGCAAGCGGCGGCTATCTGGCCGACAGCAAGGTGGACGGCTCGGTGTCCTCCGGCTCGCAGCAGCAGTGGTACACCCGCGACAGCCAGATCGGCGTGTGGTACGACGGTGTGTGGAACATCGTGTTCTCGGGGGTGACCGGAGCACCGGCCACCAGCTTCCCGGCGGTCTGGGGTTCGGCACCGCCCTACACCACGCTGGCCACCACGCCGGTGTCGCGCGAGAAGCCCTTCCTCTACATCGATGGCGCCGGCAAGTACCGGGTGTTCGTCCCGGCGCTGCGGAGCAACGCCGCAGGCGCCAGCTGGACCAGCGGCAGCACGGCCGGCACCTCGCTGCCGATGAGCCAGTTCTATGTCGCCAAGCCGGGTGACAGCGCCAGCACGCTCAATGCGGCACTGGCCCAGGGCCTGAACCTGTTCTTCACGCCGGGCACCTATCGCCTGAACGAAACCATCCGGGTCACGCGGGCCAACACGGTGGTGCTGGGCATCGGCTTCGCAACGCTGGTGCCGGAGAACGGCGTGACCGCGATGTCGGTGGCCGACGTGGACGGCGTGAAGATCGCCGGCCTGTTGTTCGACGCCGGCACCGTGAACAGCCCGTCGCTGCTGACGGTGGGCACGGCCGGCTCGACGGCTCGCCATGCCAGCAACCCGACCAGCGTGCAGGACGTGTTCTTCCGCATCGGCGGCGCGGTGGCGGGCAAGGCCGGCACCAGCCTGGTGGTCAACAGCCATGACACCCTCATCGACCACATCTGGGCCTGGCGTGCCGACCATGGCAGCGCACCGACCGGCTGGACCGTCAACCCGGCCGACACCGGCGTGATCGTCAACGGCAACAACGTGCTGGCCACCGGCTTGTTCGTCGAGCACTACGAGAAGTACGAAGTGATCTGGAACGGCGAGAACGGCAAGACCATCTTCTTCCAGAACGAGAAGCCGTACGACGTGCCCAACCAGTCGGTGTGGATGAGCCCGGCCGGCAACGGCTATGCCGCCTACAAGGTGGCCGACCATGTGAAGACGCATGAGGGCTGGGGCATGGGCTCGTACTGCTACTTCAACGTGAACCCGAGCGTCAACGTGTACCACGGCTTCGAGGTGCCCAACACCCCGGGGGTGCGGCTGCACAGCGTCTTCACCGTGTCGCTGGGCGGCGTGGGCACCATCACGCATGTGGTCAACGACACCGGCGGCATGGCGCAGGGCGTGCAGACGATTCCGCAGAACGTCGTCAGCTATCCCTGACCCGCGGCCGCCGCGAGGGGTTGTCTTCCAAAGGGGGCTGCGGCCCCCTTTCTTCTGCGCGGCACCATGTGGCTGGACCGAAAGGCAGGCGGCCAGGACGGCCTTGCCGAACGCGGCGCGGCTCGCGTGGTCGCGCAAGCGGTGGCACCGCCCTCCTGTCGTGGGGCAGGACGGCGCTACTGGTCGGCGAAGGCCCGCTCCACCACATAGTCGCCCGGCGCATGTGTGCTGCCTTCGTGCAGGCCCCGGCCGTCCAGCAAGGCCTTCAGGTCCTTCAGCATCTGCGGGCTGCCGCAGATCATCACGCGGTCGTGCTCGCGGTCGAGCGCGGGCAGGCCCAGGTCGGAGAACAGCTTGCCGTTCTCGATCAGCGTCGTGATGCGGCCCTGGTTGCGGAACGGCTCGCGCGTGACCGTCGGGTAGTACAGCAGCTGCCGCGAGGCCAGCTCGCCAAGGAACTCGTGGCCCGGCAGTTCCTGGGTGATCAGGTCCTGGTAGGCCAGCTCGTTGACCTCGCGGCAACCGTGCACCAGCACCACCTGCTCGAAGCGCTCATAGGTGTGCGGGTCGCGGATCACGCTCAGGAACGGTGCCAGCCCGGTGCCGGTGGCCAGCATGTACAGCCGCTTGCCGGGCAGCAGGTAGTCCAGCAGCAGCGTGCCGGTGGGCTTGCGCCCGACCAGGATCGTGTCGCCTTCCTTCAGGTGCTGCAGCCGCGAGGTGAGCGGGCCGTCGGGCACCTTGATGCTGAAGAACTCCAGGTGCTCTTCATGGTTGGCGCTGGCCACGCTGTAGGCGCGCAGCAGCGGCTTGCCGTTGACCTTCAGCCCGATCATCGTGAAATGGCCGTTCTGGAAGCGGAAGGCCTGGTCGCGGGTGGTCGTGAAGCTGAACAGGCGATCGGTCCAGTGGCGGACGCTCAACACACGTTCTTCGTTGAAATGGCTCATGTCGAATGCAGATGAAAGGCGGCGCTCGGCAGAGCGCCCGGGCGGTGCCGGGGCACCGGGCGGCGCCCGGGGTAGCGTTGCGCGGCCACCCCGGCGCGGCAGGACATGCGCTAGACCTGCACCAGCACCTTGCCCTGCTTGGCCGCGGCGCCGGTGAACAGGCTCTGGTACGCCTGCGGCAACTGGTCGAAGCCGCGGTGCACCGTCTGCCGGTAGCTCAGCTCACCGCGGCGCAGCATGCCGCCGAGCTCGGCGTGCAAGGCCTCCCAGTTTTCCTCGGTGAACCATTCGAGCGAAAAGATGCCGCGGAGGGTGGCGCGCGGAAACATGATGTAGGGCAGCAGCCGAGGACCAAGGTGGTCCTGGCCGACCTGGCTGGCCCACTGCCAGCACACCGCCACCTGGCTGTGGACGTTGAGCATCGAGAACACCACGTCGGTCACCCGGCCGCCCACGCTGTCGAGGTACTTGTCGACGCCATCGGGCAAGGCATCCTGCAAGGCGGCGCGCACGGTGGCCTCGTCGTCGTCATGTCGGCAAACCACCACCTCGTCGAAGCCCAGCTCGTGCAGCTGTGCCGCCCGGGCGGGCGAGCTGGTGAGGCCCACCACGCGGGCGCCGTCACGCTGGGCCCATTGGCCGATGAGCGAGCCGATGGTGCCAGAAGCACCGCTGACCAACACCTGGTCGCCTCGCTTGATCGTCATGAACTTGCGCAGGATGCCCCAGGCCGTCATGCCCGGGCCGCCCAGCACGCCCAGCGCGGTGGACAGCGGCAGTGCATCATCGTAGTGGTGCGGCTGCAAGCGGCGATAGGCGGGGAAGACCATCGGGAAGGTGCCGGTCTGCCAAAGCGCCGGCTCACCGTTGCTGACGACATGGCTGCGCCATCCGCCGAAGCCCTGCACCAGGTCGCCTGCCCGGTGCGGCGCCCGCGGGCCGGCCTGCAGTACCTGCATCACGGAGTCGGCACCCATCACGTCGCCCAGCGGTGTGTCCCGCGCAATGCCCTGCAGGTAGGGATCGACGGACACGTACAGGGTTTTCAGCAGCATCTCGTCGTCGGCAAGGCGGACCTCGACGTCCTCCACCACCTTCTCATAGATCCTGCTGGCGTCCGGCACGCCTTCCACGTGCTCGCGCACGACCCATTTCTCGATTCTCATGTGGTACTCCTGGTCCAGCGGACCTCTTGGGGGAAACCTGCGGCGCGCCCCGTGGAGGGAGCGGGCTTGCCCACCGGCACCACCAGGTGCGTCGGTGCGGGGGCGCTGTCGTCGATGCTGGCGCTGAAGGGCTTGCCGTCGTCGCGGCAGATGAACTGCATCACCTGCCGTCCGGCGGCTGCCGCCCGGATCAGGCCGCCGGTGGTGGCCCAGACGCCCGAGAGGTAGAAGTTCCGCAGGCCGGGCAGCACCGGGCCATGGCGCTTGACCTGCTCTTCCAGTGTTTCGCCGCTCTCGACAAAGGGCTGCCAGCCCAGCACGGTGCCGTCGTAGTTGCCGGTGTAGCGCACCTGGGTCAGCGGGGTGGAGACATCGCGCACCTTGACCGCGTCCTTCAGGCCCGGGTAGCGGCGCTCGAGGATGTCGAGCATCGCATTGCACACCTGCCGCTTGGCCGCGCTGTACCGTGCGCCGCGCCGCACCGGCAGGGTGTGCAGCTGTTCGCCGCGGCGCGGCCGGCTGGCCTGCTCGGGCCCGTCGGTCAGCTCGCGCCAGGGGGCCACGTCGCAAAAGTAGGTGGCGTACACGATGCTGCCGCCCTCGGGCGCCAGCTCCGGGTAATGCAGGCTGCGAAACTGCACATTGATGCTGGGATGGCGGATGCCCAGCATGCGCGCCGCATCCGCCTCGTCCAGCAGGTAGGTGGTGCAGGGCTCACCTTCGGGAAACTGACGGTCCAGCCCGAGGAAGACGATGAAGTAGCCGGGAAACACCATGCCCGGCTGCTCGATGGTGCGGGTGTACAGCCGCTCGTAGGTCTC
This sequence comes from Eleftheria terrae, assembly GCF_030419005.1. Taxonomy (NCBI): domain Bacteria; kingdom Pseudomonadati; phylum Pseudomonadota; class Betaproteobacteria; order Burkholderiales; genus Eleftheria; species Eleftheria terrae. The sequence goes on along the minus strand of NZ_CP106952.1, from coordinate 58,147 downwards.
GTCGAGGTAGCGGCCCTGCAGGAACTTCATCACCGTGGTGTGGCCGTCGGCCGCCGAGACCACGATGTCGGCGAACAGCTCGCGCCCGTCGCTCAGGCGCACGCCGATCGCGCGGTCGTTCTCGACCAGCACCTGCTCGACCTTGGCGTTGTAGCTGAGCTCCCCGCCCAGCCGCCGGTACCTCGCCTCGATGGAGCGCGACAGGCCCAGCGAGCCGCCTTCCGGCACACCGGCCGAATGGTTGGCATGGGCTGCCAGCTGGAAGTAGAAGGGCAGCACCGGGAAGTTCGGGTGCTTCTCATAGAGGATGAAGTTGAAGGCCTCGCGCAGCAGCGGGTCCTTGAAGCGCGCCGAATAGTCCGTCATCAGCACGCTGATGGACTTGCGGATGACGTTGAAGTGGGGAATGAAGGACGCCATCATCCGCCAGCGCTCCGAGCGCCCCATCAGGCCCACCGGCTTGAGGAAAGGGTAGACGGCCAGGCACTTCCTGAACTGGCGCAGGCCCTTGCAGAAGTCGCGGATCAGCTTGCTGTCGGCCGGGGAGAGCGACTTCAGGTGGGCCTCCAGCCGGTCCGGGTCGGAGTAGAAGTAGACCGAGCGGCCGTCGCGACCGCGCACGATGTTGAAGACGTCGAAGTGCCGCATCTGCTTGCCTTGCAGCGCGCCCAGCTCCAGCCAGATCTGGTGCATCTCGTTGCCCGGCCCGTTGCCGAGCAGCCAGCTGATGCAGCAGTCGAAGGTGAAGTCGCCGCGGTCCCAGGCGGTGCAGCAACCGCCGGGGATCTCGTGCATTTCCAGTACGTGGCTGCGGTAGCCGTTCATCTGCGCGTAGCAGCCGGTGGACAGGCCGCCGAGGCCGCCACCGATGATGAGCATCGTCTCTCGCGTGGATTTCGCTTGTGGCATGTCTGTGTGTCCCTGCCGGGCCCTGCGGCCCGGCGTGAGTGCTCAGGCCTCGGCCTGCTCTTCGCTGTGCAGCAGCCCGAGCTGCCCGACGTGCCAGGCCTTGCCGCCCTGGCTGGGATAGGCCTGGAAGGCGCGCCCCTGCTCGTCGCAGATGTACTGCACGACATAGCGCCCGGAGGAGGCGGCCCGAATCAGACCGCCGCCGCCGATCCACTGGCCGGCCATGTAGAAGCGCTGCAGCCCTGGCAGCTGCATGCGGCCCTGGTTGAGCAGCTTGTTGGCCAGGTCTTCGGCTTCGGTGAAGGCCTTCCAGGCCAGGATGCTGCCGTTGTGGTTGCCGGTGTAGCGTTGCGTGGTGGCCGGCGAGGAGACGTTCACCACCTCCACCCGCTCGTTCAGGCCCGGGTAGAGGCGCTCCAGGTAGGCACGCACGAAGTCGGCCACCCGGCGCTTCTGGGCCCAGTATTCCTTGCGGTCCTCGCTGCGCAGCCGGTGCCAGTAGGCGTAGTCGCTGAAGTAGGTGCAGTGGATGACCGAGCGGCCCGGTGGGGTGAAGCTGTCGCTGTAGTGCGAACGCAGCTGCACCACCAGGCTGCCCTGCGGTGCGCTGGGCAGCTGCTGGCGCTCGCTGTCCGACAACAGGTAGGTGGTGGTGTGCGGCTCGCTGCGGTCGAACTCGCCCTGCACGCCGAGGAAGACCGACACCACGCCCGGGTAGAGGATGTCGGGGCGCAGCAGCAGGTCCTTGTACAGCTTCTCCACCGTGTCGTTGACATAGCGGCCCTGCAGCATCTTGTAGATGGTGGTGTGGCCGTCGCAGGCAGAGACGACATAGTCGGCGTAGTGCCGGGTGCCGTTCTTCAGCTCAACGCCGACCGCCCGGCCGTCTTCCACCAGCACCTTCTCGACACGGGCGCGGTAGTGCACCCTGCCGCCGAGCGACTTGTAGCGTGCCTCCACCGAACGGGCCAGCGCCAGCGATCCGCCTTGCGGGAAGCCGGCGTTGTTCTTGTGTGCGCAGGCCAGGTTGTAGAGGTAGGGCAGCACCGGGAAACAACCCGGGTCCTGGAAGAAGATGTTGCGCATCGCGCGCCGCAGCAGCGGGTCGCGGAACTTGTCGGCGAAGGTGTCCATCTGCATGGCGCCGCTGCGCCAGAACAGCCGGAAGGACGGCAGGATGCCCATCCATTCACCCAGGCGCTCGCGCCAGGTCTTCAGCGGGTCGGGCTTGAGGACCGGGTACATCTCCAGCTTGACGAAGCGGCGCACGTCGGCGCAAAAGCTGCGGATCAGCGCCTCGTCCTGTGGCGAGACCTCCAGCAGGTGCTGCTCCAGCCGGTCGGGGTCGTTGTAGAAGGTGACCTCCCGGCCGTCCGGGCCCACCACCCGGTTGAACATTTCGAAGTTCACCACCGTCTTGCCGTCCAGCGCACCCAGCTCCTGCCACACCTGGTGCGCCGCATTGCCGGCCCCCGAGCCGATCAACCACTCGATGCAGTAGTCGAAGGTGTAGCCCTTGCGGACCCACCCGGTGCAGCAACCACCCGGCATCACGTAGGACTCGTAGATGCGGCTGTCCATGCCGTTCATTTGCGCATAGACGCCGGTGGACATGCCGCTGATGCCGGCGCCGATCACGATGACGCGCGGCTTGCCGGCGCCGGGGCGCCTGGGCTCGCACCAGTCGAGCGGAAGGTCTTCACGCGACATGGTCGGCCTCCCCGGTCAGGATGCGGCGGGTCAGCCCCGCGTTGCGGCCCACATGCTCCTTGCCCAGCATGTCCGCGTGCTTGCCGAACCCGCAGAACACCGCGGTGGCGGTGCGGGAGCTGCCATGCCAGGTGCCCTTGGCGCCGGCGGCGTAGAAGCCGACCTTCTCCTCGTCCGAGATCACGTTCACCGCGGCCGCCACCATGCCGAGGTTGGGGCGCCGGCTGACGAAGTCGATGTAGTCGCGTGCCTGCTCCCGCGTCTCGTTGGCCACGATCTCCGAGCCGGTGTGGCGGCGCAGGTGGTCGGCCAGCTCACGCTCGAAGGCATCGAAGTCCACCAGGGCCGGATCGAAGGACTCGGCGATGCGGTACGAGTCCATGATCACCACGTCCGGCACGTCCCGGCCACGGCGTTCCAGCTCCTTGGCCACCTCGAAGGCCAGGTTGCCGCCGAGCGAGTAGCCCATCAGCCGGCAGACCCCGGTGTCCTGGATCGACTCGATCAGGTCGGCGTAGCGTTCCACCTTGTCGTCGCCCACCAGGTAGTTGAAGGACACCAGCTCGTAGTCCTGCAGGTGCAGCGACAACTCCCGGTACACCAGGCCGTGCCCGCCCGCCGGCGGGAAGCAGAAGATCCTGGCGCCCTGGCCGACATTGAAGCGCAGGTAGGGTTGTGCCCCGGAGATCCGGCCGGTGATGATGTGCTCCACCGTGCGCGCCATGCCGCGCAGCGTGGTCAGCTTGAACAGCTCGCTCACCGGAATGGCGATGTTGAACTCGGTCTGCAGGTGGTAGATCAGCTCGATCAGCTTGATGGAGCTGCCGCCAATCTCGAAGAAGTCCTGCTGCAGGCCCACCGCCTGCAGCCCGAGCAGGGCGCCCCAGTGCGCCGCGACGCGCTGCTCGTAGAGCGTCACCGGCGGCTCCAGCGCGGTGTCGGCGGCGCCGAACTGCGGTGCCGGCAGCGCCTCCAGGTCCACCTTGCCATTGGGCGTCAGCGGCAGGCTCGGCAGCTGCACGAAGCCGGCGGGCACCATGAAGCCGGGCAGCCGGGCCGCCAGGTGGTCGCGCAGCTCCGACCAGTTCAGCGTTGCCCCTTCGCTCGGCACGCAGTAGGCGCACAGCTGCTGTTCACCGCCCGGGTCGAGCCGGGTGGCCACCACCGCCTGGGCGACGGCGGGCCACTCGGCCAGGCCGGCCTCGATCTCGCTGATCTCGATGCGGTGCCCCCGTACCTTCACCTGGCGGTCGGCGCGGCCCAGCAGCTGCACGCTGCCGTCGGCGCTCCAGCGCGCCAGGTCTCCGGTGCGGTAGAGGCGCAGCTGGCGGGCAGCGTCGCCGCGGCCAAGCGTCAGGCTGACGAAGCGACGGGCGGTCTGCTGCTCGTCGCCCAGGTAGCCGGCCGCCACACCGGCGCCGCCGATCCACAACTCGCCCGGCACGCCGGGGGGCACCGGACGCGCCTGCTCATCGAGGATGTAGAGCGCGCTGTTCGGGAAAGGCCGCCCGATCGGCACCATCTGGCCGGGGTCGAGCCCGTCGGTGGGACCTTCGAAGTAGGTGCTGTCGATGGTGGCCTCGCTGAGGCCGTAGGAATTCACCACCCGCGTGTGCGCCTCGCACAGCGCGCGCAGCCGGCGGTATTCCTCCACCTTCCAGACGTCCGAGCCGACGATCATCAGCCGCAGCATCGGCAGGCGCTTGTGCTCGCGCTCGCAGAAGTCCATCAGCGCTCGGGCGATGGCCGGGACGAACTCGGCGCAGTCCACTTCCTCCACCGTCATGGTGCGGTACAGCGCGGCGGTGTCGAACAGCAGGTCGCGGCCGGCCAGCACCAGCTTGCCGCCGGAGCACAGGGCCCGCACCAGGTCGCCGGCGAACACGTCGAACGAGAAGCTGGCCATCTGCAGGTGCGCGTGCACCTCGCTGCCGAGCCGGTAGGCCTGGTGCCAGGCCGCCTGCGCCGAGGCCAGGTTGCCGTGCGTCACCTGCACCGCCTTCGGCCGCCCGGTCGAGCCGGAGGTGTAGATCACATAGGCCAGGTCGTCCAGGGCAGGGGCCGGTGCCGGCACGCTGGCCGGCGTGCCGGCATCGAGCGCGAGCCGCGGGTCGGCCAGCGACAGCCGCTCGCCGGCCCAGCCCGCCAGGCCGGCACCACCGCCTTCGTCGATCAGCACGAGGCCCGCCCCGGCGTGCTCGGCCATGTAGACGAGGCGCTCGTCCGGATAGTTGGGGTCCAGTGGCAGGTAGGCGCCGCCTGCCTTCAGTACCGCCAGCAGCGCAACGATCAGCCGGGGCGATTTCTGCATGCACAGGCCGACGATGCTGCCGCGTTCAACGCCCAAGGCGCGCAGCCGGTGCGCCAGCTGGTTGGAGCGGCGCTCCAGCTCGCCATAGCTGAGGCGCTCACTCGGCCCCCCCGGGCGCGGCGCCGAGACGGCCACAGCGCTCGGCCGCTGTGCCGCGACGCGGCTGACCAGCGCGGGCACCGGCAGCTCGGCAGCCACGCGCTCGCCGGCGCCGCTCCACTGGTCGAGAATCCGACGGCTTTCCTCGGCGCCCAGCATGTCGAGCTGGGCGATCGGCTGCTGCGCCGGTGCCTGCGTCAGCGCCTCCAGCAGGCCCGTGTAGTGCGATGCCACGCGCTGCACGGTCTCGGGCAGGAACAGGTCGGTGTTGTACTTGAAGACGCAGTGGAAGCGGCCTTCGGCTTCGTCCTCGTAGACCGACAGGGTCAGGTCGAACTGGCCTTCTTCCTCCGGCAGCTCGATGTACTCCAGCCGGAAGCCGTACTTCTCGGTGGCGACCTTGTGCGACAGCAGGATGAACATGGTCTGGAACACCGCCGAACGGCTGGCGTCGTGCTTCAGCCCGAGCTTTTCCACCAGCAGCACGAAGGGGTACTCCTGGTTGTCCAGGCCGTTCAGCACGGTGCGCTGCACCTGCGCCAGCAGTTCCGCCACCGTGGGCGTCTGGCTCAGGTCGACGTGCAAGGGCAGCGGGTTCACGAAGTAGCCATAGACCGACGCGAACTGGCGCTCGGTGCGGCCGGTCACCGGGCTGCCGACGATCAGGTCGCTCTGGCCGGTGTAGCGCTGCAGCAGCAGGTAGTAGGCGCTCATCAGCACCATGAACACGGTGGCGCTGTGCTCGCCGGCCAGGCGGTGGATGCGGGCGCTCAACTCCGCGTCGAGCACGAAGAACTCGGAGGCGCCGTTGTGGGTCTGCACCACCGGCCGGGGCTTGTCGGTGGGCAGGTTGAGGATGGGCACCTCGGCCGGCAGGTGGCTCTTCCAGTAGCCCAGCATGCGCTGCGCCTGCGGGCCGGCCAGCAACTGGTTCTGCCAGTTCAGGAAGTCGAGGTAGCGGGCGCCCACCGGCGGCAGGGCGGCCGGCTCGCCGCGCCGCAGGCCGTCGTAGATCGCCAGCAGCTCCTCGATGAAGGTGAAGGTCGAGATGGCGTCCGAGATGATGTGGTGGACCGCCTTCATGATGATCCAGCGGTCCTCGCCGCGCTTGAACAGCCGGAAGCGGATCAGCGCGTCGTGCGCCAGGTCGTAGGGCTTGCGGTACTCGTGGATGATGGCCTGGTAGATCTCGTCCCAGCTGCGGTCCTGCACGTCGTGCAGCGCGACATCGAGCTGGCCCTCGGGCGCGATGCGCTGCAGCGCCTGCCCGTCTTCCATCACGAAGTGGGCCCGCAGGCTGGGGTGGCGGGCCACCAGCTGTCGCACCGCCTCGAACATCAGCTGCGGCTGCAGCACGGTGCGTACCTCCACCGCGCCGCCGATGTTGTAGGCGAAGCCCTCCGGATCGAGCTGCTTCAGGAACCACAGCGCCTTCTGGTTCTGCGTCAGCGGATAGGCCGCTTCGTCCTCATGGAGCGGCGCTGCCTCGCCGCTGGCGCTGCCGCCGTCGTCGGCCGCGATCAGCTCGCTCAGGCCGTCGTGCAGCTGGTCGATCAGCTCGTCGACGGCCGCATTGCTCAGCAGGGTCACCATCGGCAGCGCGTACTTCAGCTCGGTGTGCACGCGCGCCCGCAACTCCATGGCCAGCAGCGAGTCGAGGCCCAGGGTGTTGAGGCTGGTGCCCGGCTCGACCTGCTCCACCTTCACCTTGAGCACCTGAGCCGCCACGGCGCTGAAGCGCTCGGCCAGCAGCGTGCGGCGGCCGGCCGGGCCGGCATCGCGGAAGGCCTCCAGGAAGCTGCCGCTGTCGGCCTGCGCGGTGGCGGCGTCGCGTGCGGCCAGCTCGCTCACCAGCGGGGGCGGTGAGGCGTACCACGACAGGAACAGCGGCCAGTCCACCACCGTGGCCACGAGCAGCTGCGCCCGGTCCTGCCCGATCACCCGCTCGAGCACGTCCATGCCGGCCTCCGGCGACAGCGAGCTCATGCCGCGGCTGTGCCGGTAGTGATCGATCAGGCCCAGCTCCTCGATCATGCCGGTGGCCCAGGGGCCCCAGTCCAGGCTGAGGGCCGGCAGGCCACGGGCGCGGCGATGGTGCGCCAGCGCATCGAGGAAGGCATTGCCCGCCGCATAGTTGGTTTGCCCGGCGGTGGTGAGCAGCGAGGCGATCGAGGCGAACAGCACGAAGTGCTCGATCGGCTCGTCGGCCAGGTGGCGGTGCAGCAGCCAGGCGCCGGCCACCTTGGGGTCGTGCACCCGGGCGAAGGTCGGCTCGTCCATCTCGGCCAGCAAGGTGTCGTTGACCTGGCCGGCGAGGTGGAAGACGCCGCGGATCGGCGGCAGTCCCTGGCTGCGGAAATCGGCCAGCCAGGCCTGCAACGCCGCTTCGTCGGTGATGTCCAGCGGCGCCAGCAGGGCCTGCGCGCCCAGCCGCTCCAGCTCCTTGACGAACTGCACTTGGCGGCCGGTGGGGGTGTGCGGGTCGAGTTGCCGCCACTGGCTGCGCTCGGGCAGGCGGCTGCGGCCCACCAGCACCAGCTTGCGCGCACCGCGGCGCACCAGCGTGCGGCACAGCAGCCGGCCCAGGGCACCGAAGGCGCCGGTGACCAGGTAGCAGCCGTCGCTGCGCAGCCGCAGCGGCAGCGGCCGGGTCAGTCCGGCAGCCGGCTGCAAGCGGCTGCTGTAGCGGCGGCCATTGCGCAGCGCCACTTCGTCCTCGTCATGCCGGCGCAGTTCCTCGAGCAGGGCCAGGGCTTCCGCCGGCCGTTGCCCGGACCAGGGGCCGCTGGCCGGGTCGAGGTCGATCAGCTTGCCGCGTTGCGCCATCAGCTCCTGGTACCACAGCACCCGGCCGACGCCCCAGGCCGGCGCGCCCAGCGGCTCCACCGGATCGCCGGCGGCCACCGCCTGGGTGCCGCGCGTGACGACGTGCAGCCGCGCCGGCAGCGGCTGGGCCAGCAGGGCCTGGCCGAGGGCGACCAGCGACTGGCTGCCCAGCGTGCGAAGCCGCGCCAGCTGCGCCGGCTCGCTCGCGTCCAGCGCCGGCAGGTCGAGGTTCCAGAGGTGCACCAGCGTGTCGGGCGGCGGGCCATCGGCAGCGGCCAGGTCGGCCAGCAGGCGCCGCAAGTGCTCGGCGTTGCCCGGCTCCACGGTCGCCTCGTCATGCGACCGGGCCAGCTCATAGGCAGCACCCGCGCGCACCAGGTGCACCCGGGCGCCGGCCGCACGCGCCTCAGCGGCCAGCGCGTCGCCCAGGCCCGTGGTGTCGGCGAACACCAGCAGGCGCTGCGGGCCGGACTGGGCCGGCGAAGGGGCCGCGGTGGCCTCGCTGCCAGCCGGCGCCTGGGTGTCTTCGGCGGACGGCAGCTCGATCCAGCGCAGGTCGGCCAGCCACTGGTCGATGGTGGCCAGGCTCACCTTGGCAGCGGCCTTCTCGATATTGGCCGCGCGCAATCCCACCACCTGGCCCAGCGGCCGGCCGTCGTCGGCATAGAGGGCAAGGTGGCCGAGCAGCTCGTCCTCCCCGCCGGTGGTGACGCTGGCATGCACCCATAGCGGCTGGTCGCCGATGGGCTCGGTGCGCAGCAGCTCGAGCGACAGCGGCAGGCGAATGCCGGTGGTGCCAGGCTGCGCCTCCTGCTGCAGGATCTGTGGCGTCAGCAGGGCCTGGAAGCAGGCGTCCAGCAGCACCGGATGGAAGTGGTGGCCAGCGGCCGACCGGCCCAGGAGGTCGGTGGGCCGGATGCGGGCCAGCGCCTGGTCGGCCGAGATCCACACCTGCTCGATGCCCTGGAAGCCCGGGCCATAGTGGTAGCCCAGCGTGCCCAGCGCGTCGTAGCAGGCCGCCCGGTCCAGGTGGCGCAGCGCGCCGGCCTGCAGGGCCGGCAGGTCGAGCGGCGGCAGGCGCAGGCTGTACTGCCCGGCGCGCACGCAGCCGGTGGCATGCACCGTGCGCTCCTGGCCGGCCGCCGGCAGGGTGGCCACATTGAAGCTCGCGCCGTCCGAGGAGAAGGAGAACTGCACCGCCTTGGCCTCCTGCTCGGGCAGGAACAGCGCCTTGCGAAACTCGACGTCGGCGATGGCGGCTGCGCTTCCGCCGGTCATGGCCCTGAGCGCCTGCAACGCCATCTCGAGGTAGCCGGCGGCGGGAAACAGCACATTGCCCTGGATGCGGTGGTCACGCAGGTAGGGCAGTTGCTCGGCGTCCAGCCGGGCTTCCCAGGTCGGCTCGGCATGGGCCATCCGGCGACCGAGCAGCGGGTGATCCAGCTGGCCGAGGCGGATCTGTTCCACCGGCTGCGGCGCCACCCAGTAGCGGTCGCGTTTCCAGGCATAGCAGGGCAGCGGCACCGGCCGGCCGGCCGGATACTGGCGCCGCCAGTCGATCGCCACGCCGCAGCCGTGCAGCGCGGCCAGCGAGGCGGTGAAGCGGGCCTGCTCGTTCTCCTGCCTGCGGATCGAGGGGACGGTGGTCGCCTTCGCCTGGCGGGCCGCGAAGCACTCCTGGATGGAGTGGCCCAGCACCGGATGCGGGCCGATCTCCAGGAACAGGTCGTGGCCGTCGTCCAGCATCCGGTCCACCGCCGAACGGAAGCCGACGCTGTTGCGCACGTTGAGCCACCAGTAGTGCGCATCGAGCTCGCTGCCCTCGGCCCGGCCCGGCTGGCCGGTGGTGTACAGCGGCACCTGCGCCGGGCGGGGCGCCAGCTCGGCAAGCGCGGCGAGCAGCTCGTCCTTGATCAGCTCCATCCGGGCGCTGTGGTACGGCACCCGCACCGCCAGCCGCTTGGCGAAGAGGCGCTCCTCGCGCAGCTCGGCGGCGATCTGTTCGAGCGCGTCCTCGTCGCCCGCCAGGGTCAGGGCCGTGGGACTGTTGATGGCCGCCACCGACAGCCGGCTGCCATAAGGCTGCAGGCGCTGCAGTGCGTCGGCCTCTGTGAGGCCGACCGCCAGCATGCCGCCGGTGTCCACCAGCTTCTGCTGCAGGCGGCTGCGGTGCAGCACCACCATGACTGCCTGCTCCAGCGTGTAGACGCCCGCTTCGTAGAAGGCGGCGACCTCGCCGGTGCTGTGGCCGACGATCGCGTCCGGCTGCACGCCGTGCGATCGCCACAGCGCTGCCAGCCCGATCTGCACCGCGAAGTTGGCCGGCTGGGCGAGCCAGGTCTCGCTCATCTGCGACTCGGCTTCGCCGGCTTGCAGGCCCTCGATCAGCGACCAGCCGGCCTGGCGCATGATCTCGCGGTCGCAGCGCTCGATCACCTCGCGGTAGACCGGCTCGGCCTCGAACAGCTGGCGGCCCATCGCCCACCATTGCGGCCCCATGCCGGTGAAGACCCACGCCAGGCGCTGCCGCTCGCCCTCGCGGCGCTGGCCGCCAACGACGTGCGCGTGCGACTCGCCCTGCAGGAAGCCGGACAGGCGCTGCTGCAGGTCCTCGCGGTCGCGATAGACGAAGGACAGCCGCGACTCCAGGTGCTGGCGCCGATGCGCCAGGGTGTAGCCCAGGTCGTCGAGCGAGACCTCCGCCTCACCGCTGCGGGCCAGTTCATCGCGGATGCCGGCCACCATCGCGGCAAAGGCCGCCGTGTCGCGCGCCGTCAAGGGCAGCACGCGCCAGTCGGGCCGGGCGGCTTGCCCGGGCCCGGCAGGCGCCGGCTCCGCCGTCGCGGGCGCTTCTTCGAGCAGCACATGCGCGTTGGTCCCGCCGAATCCGAAGGAGTTGACGGCCGCACGCGCCGGCCCTTCATGGGCCGGCCAGTCGGTCGGCTGGGTGGGAATCTCGTACGGCAGCGAGGCCGGATCGATGCTCGGGTTGAGCTGCTGCAGGTTGATGTGGGGCGGGATCTTCCGGTACTTCAGGCTCAGCGCCGTCTTGATCAGGCCGGCCACGCCAGCGGCCGCCTCGGTATGGCCGATGTTCGTCTTGACCGAGCCCACATAGCACTTGGCGCCCGGCTGCCGGCCGATGGACAGCGCCCGCCCGAGCGCCTTGGCCTCTATCGGGTCGCCGACCGGCGTGGACGTGCCGTGCGCTTCCATGTACTGCAGGCTGCCGGGCAGCACGCCCGCCTCGGCACAGACCCGCTCGATCAGGCGCACCTGCGCATCGGGGTTGGGCACCGTGATGCCATTGGTGCGGCCGTCCTGGTTGGCCCCGCTGCCGATGATCACGGCATAGATCGGGTCACCGTCGCGCAGTGCGTCGCTCAGGCGCTTGAGCACCACCAGGCCCACCCCTTCCGCGCGCACATAGCCGTTGGCGCTGGCGTCGAAGGTGCGCGACTGGCCCTCCGCCGACAGGAAGCCGCCCTTGGTCTCGGCATGGTGTACTGCGGCGTCATGTGCAGCAGCGCGCCACCGGCCAGGGCCAGGCTGCTTTCGCCGCGGCGCAGGCTGGCGCACGCCAGGTGCACCGAGACCAGCGAGGAGCTGCAGGCCGTGTCGATCGACATGCTCGGGCCGCGGAAGTCGAAGCAGTACGAGATGCGGTTCGACAGCATCGTCATCATCGTGCCGGTGGCCGTGTGGGCTGCCAGGGTCTCGAAGCTGAGGTCGGCGAACTGGACGATCTTGTAGTCCAGGGTGAAGCCGCCCACGAACACGCCGACGTCCTTGCCGGCCAGCTCCAGCGGATGCTGGCCGCCGTCTTCGAGTGCTTCCCAGGCCGCTTCCAGCAGCTTGCGCTGCTGCGGGTCCATGTAGTCCGCCTCGCGGGGGCTGATGCCGAAGAAGGCCGGGTCGAACTCGTCGAAGCCGCTGATGTAGCCGCCGCGCCCGGCCACCAGGCGGCCGGGCTTCGCCTTGTCGGCGCTGCGCAGCGTCGTCACGTCGTAGCGGTCGGCCGGTGTGGCGGTGATGCAGTCGCGGCCTTCGATCAGGTTGCGCCAGAAGGCACGGGGGTCCGACGCGTCGCCGGGAAAGCGGCAGCCCATGCCGATGATGGCGATTCGTTCATCGGACGCGGCGTTGCTGGGGTCGATCATGCTCGGGGTCCTTCCGTCAATGGGTCGTGATGCGGGGGGCGGTGGTGGGCGAGCCCGAAAGTCGGGCGAAGGCGGGCCTCGCACGCACGGTGCGAGACGCATCGCTCCTTCGGGCTCAGTGGCGGGTGGGGCGGCGCTTGCGCCAGGGATGCAGCAGGGTGGCTCCGATGGCCCCGGTGGCGGGGAACGAGTCGGGCTCTGCCAGGCCGATGCCGCGGGGACGGCGTTGCGGCTGCCAGGTGAAGCTGCCGAAGAGCCGGTCCCAGATCGACAGGTCGGAGCCGTAGTGGCCGGCTTCATCGAGGTCGGTGCTGTGGTGCAGCCGGTGCTGCTCGGGGCTGGCGAGCAGGTGGTTGAGGCGGCCGAGCCGGACGTCGATGTTGGCGTGCGTGAAGTAGCCCTGCGCGATGACGAACAGTCCCACCGCGAAGCGCGCCGTCTGCGACAGCCCGAGCAGCGACAGCGTGGCCTGTACCACCAGCTGCGCGATCAGCACGTCGGCCAGGTGGTTGACGCCGTTGTTGGCCACGTTCACCTTCTGCGGCACATGGTGCACCCCGTGCAGCCGCCACAGCCACGGCACGGTATGGCCCAGCCGGTGCACCCAGTAGCTCGCCAGGGAGCCGGCAAGCAGGGCCAGCAGCAGTTCCAGGGGCAGCGGCAACCTGCCGTGCTCAGGCCCTTCGCCGCTGAAGACCGCCAGCAGCACGGCCTGGGCCATCGCACCGCCCACCACGGTCAGCAGGAAGTAGATGCCGTAGTGGCCCCATTCGCGTGCGGTGGGGTGCCAGCTCCTGTCGTAGGGAATGAACCGCTCCAGCAGCGCCAGGTAGCCGATGGTGGCGAGCAGGAAGGCGAAGCTGACCGTCCCGCGGTCCAGCCGCCAGGCCTCTGCCAGCACTGTGGTGCCGCAGCAGGCCATGAGCAGCAGCGGGTAGGCGGCCCGGCGGAGGTGGCGGCGGGAGGCATCGAGTTCAGCCGGGCCGGGTGGCGCCACGGTGACCGGACCCGCATCGGGGAGGGGGATCGAGCCTGCGGGCTCGTCGGTCGGGGAAACCGTGCCCTTGGCGACGGTCGGGGTGTCCTGCAATCGCATGGCTTGGGTCCGTGTGGAAAGACGAATTGCTTATGTTCTTAGCAACTCGACAAATGTGTTCCTCAAGTGATTAAGGAATGAATTCACTGCCGGATCTAACGGTACTGAAAAGCAGCAGCATCAAACAGTTGGTCCATCAGGCAGGTGGATGAGATGACAGGGATCCTGGCTTCGATAAGAAAGCAGTCAGGTGGGTTGTGCTATTTGAGCGCGCGGGGCAGGTGCGGGGCCCGCGTGTTGAATTAGTTTTGCCATTCTTGGGGCTGAACTAATCCGGCGTATCGCGTGTTGGTCTTGACGGTCGGTTTGGGTGCGATATAGGAGGCGACCCGCTCGACGCTTCAAATTGGCAAATCAAGCGGAAAAGGCGTGGGCCGGCCAAAGCACGTCGCCCGGCCTTTTTCGATGACATGGGAGAAAACCGCTCCGACGGCGAGGAAAAGGTCTGCCTGATCGCACGGCACTCTGGCGGCGAGTGAAGACACCGGCGATCGCGCGCCGGCAATCAACGCTGCTTGCCGGTGGCGATGGAATGGAGAGCGGGTGAGGCGGACTTGCCGCCGGGTGCAGCCCGGCAGCGAAACCGATGGCGGCGCAATAGCGGCCGCTGCTGCCGGGCCAGCGTGCCGGGATAAGCCGGCACCGATTCAGGTCGCGGGTACTCGACGCTGCTGCTTGGAGAATCCAGCGCTCGCCTAAGGCCGTTCAGGAAATATTAAGAGCGGCTAACAAAACTCAGCGCAGCGGTTCTGGCTAGGCGCGCCGCCGCAGACAGTACGACCGGTACGGCAAGGCGGCGCAACGACGCCAGAAGAGTTTTGTTAGCCGCTCTAAGCAGGCGCGGGTCGAGGCGCCAGGGATGATCGCCAAACGCTGGCCGGCCAGATAAGGCCTGTCGAGCCATGCACGGAAGGCCTCGGTCGTCCGCCGGGTTGGCTTTGCGAAATAGAAAGTGCATATATTCGACATGCGCTCCACCGGTGAAGGTAGATATTGCAGATCGACAGCAAATGCTGCGGCCGCACCACGTGCGGCGCCGCCAGCCCACCCATCGCCGCTGATGCGCGAAGAGGTCGTCAGTGCCTCAGCCGACGTTCACCAGATTCAATACGGCCAGCGGGCCGCCGGGAAACTGAGTGAGCCGGCCTTCCTGCACGCCGCCCAGGTCGATCGGCGCGAAGCCCAGGCGCGTAATCAGCTCGCTGACAGTGCGCTTGGCCTGCGCATCCGCCCCCGACAAGAACAAGGCGCGCCGGCCACCGTCGGCCCGCGGGTCGGCGGCCAGAACCTCCGCCGCCAGGTGGCCGAAGGCCTTCACCACCCGGCCCCGCCGGGCTGGCCCAGCTGGCCGGCGTGGTGATGCGCTCGCCGCTGAGCGGCCGGGTGCAGCCGCGGCTGCTGCGCAACGCGGCCGGGGCGAAGATGGCTGCGGTGCAGAAGCCGGTGCTGACGGTCAACGACCCGGTGGCGCTTTGCCGCGCGACAGTGCTGGGGCTGGGCGTCGGCCTGGTGGCCGTGCCCCATGCGATGCCGTACCTGCAGGGCGGCGAGCTGGAGCGGCTGCTTCCGGACTGGGACGCCGATCTCGGGCCCGTCTCGCTCTACTTCACCAGCCAGAAGCTGCTGCCGGCCAAGACGCGGGCATTCGTCGACTTCATCACCGAGGCGTTCCGGGCGCGGCCGCTGCCACAGGCCGGGTCTGCCGCGCCGGGGGCGAGGCGGAAAACGCGCTGAACGATCGGGGCCCCCGTGGCGGCCCAGGGTGTTGCGGGCGGCGCCGCCGCGGACGGCGACAGTGCCGCTGCCGGGCGCAGAGGGCGCCGGCCCTCAGGCAAGAGCGGCCGGCGGCCGTGCGAGGTCCTTGGTCAGCACCGTGCGAAGTGTGCATTCCTACCGGGCGATCGTGCTCAAGCTGGCCGGCCCGCGGCCGAAATTACCTGAGCTCGCGTGCCCCAGCTCGTGTCGTTGCGGCCCTCTTTGGGGCCATGGCAAGCCCGGCGCGGCCAGAGAGCAGCCCCGCCATCGAGACAGGAACAACGATCTTGGTCAAGAACCTTTCCATCAAAGCACGGCTCGTCTTTGTGCTGTCTTTCCTCGCCCTTCAGCTGGCCACGGGTGCCCTCATCGGCATCTTCAGCCTCCGCGAGGCCAATACCTTGATGGCGAGCATGTACGACGACCGGCTCGTTGCATTGGGTCAGCTGGACCGCGTCATCCGCCTGTTGAACCGCAATCAGACCCTGCTGTCGCAGGCGCTCGTGTTGCCGGCCGACAAGGTGGCCGCGCACCTGAGCGCGGTGGAGGAGAACGACACTGTCATCGCCCGGGTGTGGAAGGAGTACATGGCCACCTACCTCACGCCGGAAGAGAAAGCCCAGGCAAGTGAGTTCGAGGCGGCACGGCAGAAGATGCTCCAGGAAGGCGTGCAGCCGACTGTGGCCGCATTGCGAAGCGGCGATACCGCCAAGGCGACGGAACTGATGCTGGGGCCGGTGACAGCGATGTTCACGCCGACGCGGGAAGCCGGTGACCACCTCATCAGCCTGCAGCTGCGAGAGGCGGCTACCCTGCGTGCCCAGGCGCAGTCCCGCTATGAGCTGGTGCGCAATTCATGCACCGCCGCCGTCATCGCCGGCCTGCTGGTGGCGCTGGGCTTTGGCGTGTGGCTGGTGCGCTCCATCGTCGGCCCGCTGTCGACGGCCGTGCGCATCACCGAGCGTGTCGCCCAGGGTGACCTGACGCAGCGCATCGAAGCGACCACCTCCGACGAGACCGGCCAGCTGCTGGCCGCACTCAAGCGAATGAACGAGAGCCTGGTCGGCATCGTCTCGCGAGTCCGCAACAGCTCCGACAGCATTGCGACCGGTTCCACCCAGATTGCCATTGGCAACCAGGACTTGAGCCAGCGCACTGAAGAGCAGGCCAGCAACCTGCAGCAGACCGCAGCCTCGATGGAGCAGTTGACCGCAACGGTCAAGCAGAACGCCGACACCGCGCGCGAAGCAACCCAGCTGGCCCACGGCGCCACCGAAGCCGCGGCCGAAGGAGGCCGGGTGGTGGGGCAGGTGGTGGTCACGATGAACGACATCACGCAGGCCTCGCACAAGATCGCCGACATCATCGGCGTGATCGACGGCATTGCCTTCCAGACCAACATCCTGGCCCTCAATGCCGCCGTGGAAGCCGCACGCGCTGGCGAGCAGGGCCGGGGCTTCGCGGTCGTGGCCGGCGAGGTGCGCAGCCTGGCGCAGCGGTCGGCCCAGGCGGCCAAGGAAATCAAGGTGCTGATCGGTGACAGCGTGACCAAGGTGGAAAGTGGCTCGAGGCTCGTCAACGAAGCGGGCGAGTCGATCACCAACATCGTCAGGCAGGTCAAGCGCGTCAACGACTTGATCGAGGAAATCGGCTCGGCCACCGTGGAGCAGAGCAGCGGCATCGGCCAGATCGGTGATGCGGTCAACCAGCTCGACCAGGTCACCCAGCAGAATGCGGCGCTGGTCGAAGAGAGCGCTGCAGCCGCTGAAAGCCTCAAGCACCAGGCGGCGGAACTGGCGCGCATGGTGTCGGTGTTCCAGCTGTCCGAGGCCACGGCCTGAGCGGTCGAGCCACCGTCATGTTGCAGGGCCCGGGCCGTGTCGGACGGGCACCGGCCACGCGCAGAACCAGAGGGCAGCGCGTGCTCGAGCCGCGGGCGGGTGGCGGAGACCCTCTACAGAGCGACTCGCTCCGGCTGGCGATGAGCCACCGCCGGGCCTGCGCCGCTAACGCCGGCCGCAGCGTCCGGCGGCGTGATCCATCAAGGACGCCGTGGGGGCCCCCTGTCGGTCCCCATGGCAGCCCCGTCGGCATCGCGTGACTGCGCGTTGCTGCCTGTGGCTGCTCTGCTTTCGGTGAGCCATCCCGCCGCCCCTTGGGCATCCACCCTCCATGAGTCGCCGGCGTCCGAACGAGGTGCGTGATCGGCGCGTTTCGCGTGGTCCGTGCGACACGGCAGCACTGGCGGAACAAGAAGGGCAACGCGGGATCGCTGCGTGGCGGCCTGGCTGACTGGCGCTCCCGCAAGGGGAGTGACCTGCCCTGCGAGTCCCGATCGTCCGACATCGGGCCGACATCCAAGCGGCCCTCCCAGCCGGAGTTCATGCAGGCACCGCACCGCACCGCACCGCACCGCACCGCACCGCACCAAAGGGCGAATGGCCCATTTCCCACGAAGTTCCCTGCCATTCGTGATCAATTCCCGGTTTTGTGCCTCGTTGGAGGCATCGCTCCCGTGGAAGCAGGAGCAATCCCTTGTTCGTGGGGGCGGGAGAGGGGCGAGTTTGGATACAGTTCGCCGAGCCAAGAAAAATAGGTGAGGAAACGTGCCAAACCCATCGCGCCAGAAATCGCCCCGAGGCGCACGGCCCATGGCTGTGCAAAGGATGTCAGTGCTTCTGGCATCCATGGCCGCGTGCTGCACGCATCTCCCTGCCGCCGAACAGGGGCCGGCGCGAATGCCGCGTCGCCTGTTTCCGGCACTTGCATCTCCATCCGCGGGATGAGGTAGCGGCGTCGCTCGGTTGAGCGGCCCCGTCCTGCCTCCTGCCTTCCCTCTTGCCAACCCACCGGGAGCCCGGTTGATGTGGTCGTGTGCGCGTGTGGCGTTCCCGCGGACGCCTGTTCTTCACCCAGCGATGGTCGTGGCCGGCGCAGGGCGGTGTGTGGCCGCTCTCGTGGTGCTGCTGCTGATGCTGCTTGCCGTGCCGCACGCAGCGGCGCAGACGCGCGTCTCGGGGGCCATACAGGTCCACACCCGATGGAGCCTGGAAGGCAGTCCCTACCTGCTGGAGGGGCCGGTGTCGGTGCAGGGCGGCGCGACGCTGTCCATCGACGCCGGCGTGGTGCTCTACATGGGCGCAGGCAGCCAGCTGGAAGTGCAGGCGGGTGCCGTGCGGGCCACGGGGACCGCGGCGGCGCCGATCCGCGTGCTGTCGGACAAGACGCGCCTGGGCCAGCCGGCCGCGCCGGGTGACTGGGGGCAGTGGGTGTTCACCAGCGGCGCGTCGGCATCGCGGCTCGACCATGTGGTGTTCGAGCATGGCCGCGGCCTGGTGGTGCTGGGTGCCTCGCCGGTCTTCAACCACCTGGCGATCCGCCACCAGCAGGGGGCGGCCATCACTGTCGACCTGGCCGCTTCGCCGAGCGGCATCGGCAACCAGGCCAGTGACAACAGCCTCAACGGCATCGCGGTGCCGGCCGGCGACATCACCGGCACCGTGAAGTGGGGCCTGCGCGGCATTCCTTACGTGGTGGCGTCCGGCACCGTCTCGGTGGGCGCCTCGCCGGTCATCAGCGGTATCAGCCCCGCCAGCGTGGAGCAGGGCCAGACGGTGACGCTGTCGGTCTCCGGCAGTCGCCTGCAGGGCGCGGGCGCCGCCAGTTTCGACCAGGCCGGGCTGGCGCTGACGCCCTTCTCCGGGGGCTCTGCCAGCCAGGTGCACTTCCAGTTGAAGGTCGATGCGGCCGCGCCACTGGGCACGGCCGGCTTGCGGCTGCAAACCGACGCGGGGGAGGTGACGCTCGACAAGGCGCTGACCGTCACGCCACCCTTGCCGGTGGTGACGGCGCTGAGCCCCAACTCCATCCTGGCCGGTGCCGGGCTGACCCGCTTGTCGGTGCAAGGCCGCAACTTCGGTTCGCAATCCCAGGTGCTGCTGGATGCCACGGTCGTGCCCACCGAGTACGTCAGCGCTGCCGAACTGCGCGCCACCGTTCCGAGCCAGAGCGCTCCGGGCACCTTGCGTGCGCAGGTGCGGTCGCCCGATCCCCGCAGCCCGGGGCAGTACCTCACCTCCAACAGCGAGTTGCTGACGGTGGAGGCACCGGTGCCGCCGACCGTCAACATCGAGCCCAATCCCATCGCGCTGCCGCCAGACGGCAAGCCGCGGCAAATCACGGTGCGCTTCTCGAAGGCCGACTACCGTGACCACACGCTGGTCTTCTCGACCTCCGACCCCGGCAAGGCCAGCGTCGAACCCAGCCGCCTCACCATTGCAGCGGGCCAGACGAGTGGCAAGTTGACCATCGTGTCCAAGCTGGCCGGCTCGGTCACGCTCACGGGCGAGTCCGAGACGCTGGCGCGCATCAGTGTGCCGGTGTTCATCACCACCGATTTCCGCGGCGCCAGCACGAGTTTCGCCCGTCCTGTCGGCGTGTTCGTCGAAGGTGGTGGTGTGGTCTCCACCTCGCCGGTGACCGTCACGCATTCGAGCGTGGGCGTCTCGGTGGGCGCGGTGCTGACCGGCAGCGCGCCGCGTGGCTGGGCGTTGGGCAGTCGTGCCAGCTTCACGGTGAGCGGGCGTGGCATTCCGGCCGGCGCTCGTGTCGCCCTGGTGCCATCCGCCGGCCTGACGCTGGACAGCCCGGTGGTGTCGCCGGACGGTTCGCAGCTGCAGTTCACGGTGTCCGCGGCGGCCGACGCACCCACCGGCGCCAAGCGCATCGAGGTGAGGGACGCCGCTGGCGCGCTGCTGGCCTTCTCCGATCCGGCCCAGTCGATGGTGCAGCTGATGTCCGGCCTGCCGACCATCGTATCGGTGGCGCCCATCGATGCGGTCCCCGGCTCGACCGTGCGCCTGGTGGTGCGCGGCCAGCACCTGCACCAGGGCCTGTCCAGCCTGCAACCGGCCGATGGCCTGGTGCTGGACGCCCAGCCCCAGGTGAACGCCGATGGCACCGAGCTGACCGCCTCCCTGCAGGTGCTGCCTGGTGCGCCCACCGGCGTGCGGCTGGTGCGCGTGGCCACGCCAGCGGGGCAGAGCACGGCCGAGGGCAGCGAGGCCAACCGCCTGCGCATCGTCAGTGCGCTGCGTGAAACCGTCACGCCGGTTGCCTCCCGCCTGGTGGGAGTGGTCGTCGGGCAGGCCACCCGGCCGCCCGAGCCCCAGTCAATGGCGCAGCACACGGTGCTGGTGGGTGTGCTGCGCGGCGTGGGCGTGGCGGAAGTCGCGCCGACCAGCGCGGTGATCGGCACCTCGGTGACGGTCGAGGTGCGGGGCGTGGGCCTGCGCGGGATCACCTCGGTGGCCTTGCAGCCGGCCACTGGCCTCACGATCGAAGGCTCGCCGAGCATCAATGACGAAGGCACGTTGCTGCGGTTCGTCGTGAAGGTTGATGCCGCGGCCGAGCTGGGCTTGCGCCGCCTGGTGTTGAACAGCGCGGCCGGGCCGGTGGCCTTCGCCCGCGCCAGCGACGGCAGCTTCCTCGTCTCGGCGCCGGTGCCCGAGCTGGACTCGGTCGAGCCGCAGGTGCTGCTGGCCGGCCAGGCCTCGGCCAAGGTGACGCTGCGCGGTCGCAACCTGGGCAACGTGGTCGGCGTCCGGCTGGTGCCGGCCGACGGCGTGTCCGTGTCCGGCCCCTTCGAGTCAAGCGCCGACAACACGGTGCTGAGCTTCACGGCAAGCGTGGGCGGTGCGGCGCCCTCGTCCACCCGCACGGTGATCGTCGCCACTGCTGCCGGCGAATCGAGCCCCGCGGCCACACCCGCCAACACGCTGCGCATCGCCAAGCAGGCGGGCCCGACCTACAGCGCACTGGTGGCGCCGCAAGTGGGCGTGCTGGTCGGCCGGGTGGCCACGCAGGACCCGGTCGCAACCCAGGTGATGGCGACGTCGGTTGGCGTGGTGATCCCGCTCCAGCAGGAGCCGGTCACCACCCCCCGGACGGGTACGAGCACACGGGTGGGACTGGTCGTGGGCGAGGTGGTCCGCTCGATGACGCCGGACGGCTGGCTGCAGGGCGCGTCGGGCGAGGTCGTCGTCACCGGCAGCGGGCTGGACGCCGTCACCGCGGCGGCCGCGCTGCCGCCCACGGGCCTGCTGTTCGGCACTCCGGTGGTCGAGGACCAGGGCCGTCGCCTGCGCATTCCGCTGTCGGTCGCTCCGGACGCGCCGCTGGTGCAGCGCCGCCTGCAATTGCTGACGGCTGGCGGGACGCTGACCTTTGTCCTGCCCGAAACGCCGGTGTTCGGCATCGGGCGGCTGCCGAGCATGAGTTCGGTCTCGCCCATCGTGCTGGAGCAGGGCAAGGCGGTGCGCCTCACGGTGCGCGGCACCGCGCTGCAGGGTGTGGCCCGCGTCGGCCTGGAGCCGGCCGACGGCGTGGCCGAGGTCTCGGCGCCCGAGTGGTCGCAGGACGCGCTGGGTGAATTGCTGACCGTGACGGTGCAGCTCGATGCCGCCGCCACGCTCGGCCAGCGGGCGCTGCGCCTGTTCGTGCCGGGGGGCGCCACACCGGCTGCCGCATCGGCGATCAACACCGTCAAGGTCGTGGGTCCTCAATAGGACCCGGGAGCCGCCATGTCCCTGCCCTTGTTCTCCCCTGATGTTTTCCAGGCGCCGCTGCGCGCCGCTGTCTTTCGCTTCCTTCGTTCGAGGAGTCACACCATGAACCAGCCTATTCGCAAGCTCACGCCGACTCCGAAACTCGGTGCGTCGGTCGCGGCCCTCATCGCCATGCTGTGCGCCGGTGGCGCGCAGGCCGCCTTCAACAGCGGCAGCACCGGTGCCGACGGCGCCTTCAACCCGGTGGTCAACACCGAGGTGCAGTTGCCGCCATCGGGCATCCTGAACTACACGAGCGTCAACATCCCGGCGGGCGTCACGGTGAAGTTCAAGCGCAACCAGGCCAACACGCCGGTCTATATCCTGGCCAGCGGCGATGTGACGATCGCCGGCGCCATTGACGTCCGCGGCGGCGACAGCACCGCCACCGGCACTTATGGCGACGGCGTGCTGGGCGACGACGCCCTGCCGGGCCAGGGTGGCCCCGGCGGCTTCGACGGCGGCCGCGGTGGGCGTGAAGACGCGGCCCAGCGGCCAGAAGTGGTCCGCGCCGGCGGCGGCCTGGGCCCCGGCGGCGGGGTGGGCGGCATCGAAGGCGCCGACGGCTGCAACATCAGCCGCTACCACAAGTACATCGGCTCGGGCGGCGCCTATGCGGCCGACACCTATTCGTCGCGTTCGAACCAGGCGTACTGCGGCAACATCATGCCGCCGCTGTCCAAGGCCTACGGCTCTGCCCTGCTGCAGCCGTTGATCGGCGGCTCGGGCGGTGGCGGTGGCCGCGGCGGTTCCTCCTTCCCCGGCTCGGGCGGCGGTGGCGGCGGCGGTGCCCTGCTGATCGCGTCCTCCGGCACGCTGCGCATCACTGGTTCGATCGACGCCACCGGCGGCGACGCGGGCGGCGTGGCCGGTGCCAACGCCGGCGGCTATGGCGCGGGCGGCTCCGGCGGTGCGGTGCGGCTGGTGGCTACCACGGTCACTGGCAACGGCAAGCTGTACGCCAACGGTGGCTGCCTGAACGTCAGCAACCAGCGTCGCCAGGGCTGCGGCTGGCAGGGCAACTACGGCGAGCAGGGTGGCTCGCCCGGCCGCATCCGCATCGAAGGCGAGGCCATCACCTTCAACGGCAGCTCGGAGCCCGCCTATGTCGGCGACACCCCGGGCCCGGTCTTCATTGCCGAGGCGCCCAGCCTGCGCATCGCCTCCATCGCCGGCCAGACCGTGCCCGCCAACCCCACCGGCAATGCCGACGTGACCTTGCCGGCCACCACCACCGGGCCGGTGGAAGTGCAGTTCCAGACCATCAACGTGCCGGTGGGCAACACCGTGCTGCTGCGGGTGGTGCCGGCCTACGGCAACACCACCGAGGTGCTGAGCCCGGCCATTGCCGGCAGCACGGCGTCGGGCACCGCCTCGGTGTCGGTCACGCTGCCGCAAGGCCCCAGCACCCTGCAGGCCACGGCCACCTACACGGTGGTGGTGGCCGAGGGCCACAGCCTTTCGCACCTGGCGCAGAACGAGGCGGTCGAGAAGGTGGAAGTGACCGTGTCCCTGACCGGCGAGACCACCGCCCGGCTCATCACCGCGAGCGGCAAGTCCTACAGCGTGCCCTACGGCGCGCTGCGCGCGGCCGGCTTCCAGGGCTGATGCGGCAGCAGGGCATCCGTTAGCAGCAGGGACCGCGGGGCGGGCAGCAACACAACAGCGATCACCATGACGACTACCGAGGTCAGCAGGCAGGCCGCGGCGCGCTCCAGCGGCGCGCACGGCAACGCGAACGAGCGCAGGCGTGCGCGCCTTCGGGTGCTCGGGCCACTGGGCCGTGGACTCGGCCGGGCGTCGCTGGCGATCGCCGCGCTGCTGTCCCTCGGCGCCGTGGCGGCCGAGCTGACGCTGGAAGAGGGCGTGGTCGTCAAGTTCGGCAGCGATGCCCGCCTGGTGGTGCGCGACAAGCTGGCCACCGGCGCCGCCGTCACGCTCACCAGCCAGAAGGACGACCGCACCGGTGGCCCGGCGCTGCCGCTGCCGCAAAGCCCTGCCGCGGGCGACTGGCGCGGCCTTCGACTGGAAAAATCGGCCGCCGTGCAGACCCCCGCCCTGAAGGGCGTGAGCCTGCGCTTTGCCGGTGGTACGGATGGCGCCGGCCTGGCAGTGCGCGGCTACAACCCGGAGCTGCAGTACCTGCAATTCACCGACAACACGGTCGGCCTGCGGCTGCTTGACCTGGCCTCACCGGCCATCACCGGCTCCAGCTTCCTGCGCAACGGCACCGGCCTGGAGGCCCTGGGCGGCAGCGTCCCCAGCATCTCCAGCACGCAGTTCTCGGGCAACACCCGGCTGGCCATCGACAACAAGGACCCGGCCCGTCCCATCACCGCCACCGGCAACTGGTGGGGCCACGACAGCGGGCCGCGCGACGCGACAGGCAACCCGCAAGGGCAGGGCGATGCGGTGTCCGCCGGTGTGGGCTATGGCAACTGGCTCGCCTCGGCGCCGCTGCTGAACCCCAGCGTGTTGCTGGCGGCGCCGGCGCCCTACTTCGAGCAGCGCAGCGTGCTGCTCGACCTGTCGTGCGTGAACGCCACCGAGTACCGCGTTGCCGAAGGCAGCGGCTTTGCCGGCGTCGCCTTTCAGCCGCTGGACAACGGCCGCCTGACGGTGCCGTACACCGTCTCCGAAGGCGATGGCCGCAAGGCCATCAGCGTGCAGTTCCGCAATGCCACCGGTACCGTGGCCACCGCGGTGCTGGCTGGCGGCGTGCTGGTTGACACCCAGCCGCCTGCCGTTTCGCTCACCACGCCGGCCGACGGCAGCGTGGTGGCCCAGCCGATCACGCTCGAGGCGAGCGTGGCGGACGCCTCCGGCATCAGCCGGGTGGACTTCCATGTGGACGGCAAGCTGCTCGGCAGCCGCAGCTCCGCACCGTATACCCAGGCCTGGGACAACCAGGCCCTGAGCGACGGCCCGCACACCATCCGGGCCGTGGCCACCGACGCCGCCGGGCGCGTCAGCGAAGCCACCAGCACGGTCATGCTCTCGCGCACGCCGCCCGCCCCGGATACCGAGGGGCCGCAGCTGGCCACCGTGAGCCTGGGCGGCAGCCCGCTCGCCAACGGCGCCACCCTGGCACGTGGCGGCAGCCTGACCTTCAACGCCAGCGACCGCAGCGGCATCTCGCGCATCGAGCTGCTGCTGGACGGCGTGGTGGTGGCCACTGCCACCGGCAGCGGCAGCTACACGGCCGCGCTCTCGCTGGACAGCGTGGCCAACGGCCCGCACAGCCTGGCGCTGCGTGCCACCGACTCGCTTGGCAACCTGACGCTGGTGAGCTGGAACGTCACCGTGGCGCATGCGGCTCCCGAGGCGCCGGCCTTCACCCAGCCGAGCGACGGCTTCGTCACTCGCACTGCGGCGCTGGTGGTGGCCGGGCGGGCGCCGGCCGGCACGACTGTGCAGGTGCTGCAGAACGGCCAGCCCGCCGCCAGCGTGCAGGCCACCAGCGACGGCCGCTTCAGCGCCGGCTTGACGCTGTTGCCCGGCAGCAACCGCCTGCAGGCGAGTGCCACCGACACGCACGGCACCAGCGCACTGTCTGCTGCGGTCAGCGTGACTCTTGACGTCACCGTGCCGGGCAGCCCCGGCACGCTGAGCGCCGCCGCGCAGGCGGGTGGCAAGGTGCGCCTGAGCTGGCAACGCGCGACCGACCCGAACGCGGTCGGCTACGACGTCTACCGCTCGTCCAGCCCGTTCAGCGTGATTGGCGAAGCGGTCAAGGTCAACGGCAGCCGGTTGGCCGGCACCACGCTGGACGACCTGCCGACCCAGGACGGCACCTGGCACTACCGCGTCGTGGCGGTGAATGCGGCCGGCACGCCGTCGGAGCCGTCCAACCCGGTGCAGGCGTTGTCGGACAGCACCTTGCCGAAGGCCTTGTCCATCGCCTACACGCCGCTCGGCAAGGTGGATGCCGCCAGCGGCCGCATCGGCCAGGGCCGGGTCAACCTGGTGGCCACGGTGAGCGAGGCGCTGCAGGCGCCGCCCTACCTGTCCATCGTGCCGCAAGGGGGGGTGCCCATCCCGGTGGAGCTGAGCAAGACCGGCGACACCTCCTACGCCGGCAGCTTCCTGGTGGACGCCGGCACCGCCTCCGGCCTGGCCAGCGTGCTGTTCTCGGCGCGCGACCTGGTGGGCAACCGCGGTACCGACATCGACGCCGGCGGCACGCTGCGCATCGACACCGAAGGTCCGGCCCTGTCCAACATCCAGCTGACCCCCAGCGCACCCATCAAGGTGGACCGCGGCGCGGCCGTGGTCGCCACCTTCACCTTCAGCAAGCCGCCCAAGCCGGGTGCGACGCCGCAGCTGCGCTACCTGCTGTCCGGGCCGGTGCGCCAGCCGGTGGCCATCGACAGCCTGAGCGCGGTGAATGCGACCACCTGGCGCGGCAGCTTCACGCTGCCGAGCGACGCCGGGCTGGGCGGGCCCGAGACGCTGAGCTTCTCGGTGCAGGCCATCGACGAGCTGGACAACATCTCCACCAAGGTGCTGGCCTTCAACCGCTTCCAGGTCTACCAGGGCGAGCTGCCGCCGGCCAACGTGCCGCTCGGCTTCACCGCCAAGGCCCAGCCTGGCGGCAAGGTGCGGCTGGACTGGCAGGCGGTGGACGAGGCGCAGGCCTACCAGCTGTATCGCCAGGCGCCGGGCGAGGACGGCCTGCAGCCCCTGGTGCGCGCAGGCGGCACCAGCCATGTGGACCAGACGCCGCGCGACGGCAGCTACCGCTATGCCATCGCCTCGGTGCGCATGGTGAACGGGCAGGAGGCGGTCTCGGGCCAGAGCGCACCGGTGGAGGTGCAGAGCAGCGCCAATGCGCCGGGTGCGCCGCAGAACCTGAGCCTGCGCCTGACCGGCCAGGGCATCGTCGCCACCTGGCAGGCGCCGCTGGCGAGCACGGTGGACAGCTACCGGCTGTACCGCGCTTCGGGCACCTCCATTGGCAGCATCGATGGCCTCACGCCGCTCAAGAGCGGCATCCGGCAGACGGCGGCGCTGGACGCGTCCCCGTCGCCCACGCAGGGCGCCTACGTGGTGACCGCGGTGGATGCGGCCGGCAACGAATCGGCGCCGTCCAATTCGACCTACCTGAACGCCAGCCTGCTGCCGGTGCGCGACCTGCGGGTGGAGCAGCTCGGCAAGGAGCTGCCGGTGATCCGCTGGAGCGCGCCCAACGGCAACGTGGCGGGCTACAAGGTCTATGTCGGCCCGGACGGTGCGCGGACCCTGCTGACCCCCGGCACCGTGAGCGCACTGAGCCTGACGGACACCGGCTACACCAGCGGCGAGCGCCGCTACACGGTGGCCACGGTGGATGCCAATGGCGTGGAACTGCCGCGCAGCGTGCTGATGCCCAGCCTCAACACGCAGATCGCGGCCGGCCTGCCGCTCAAGCGGGGCGTGATGAACAAGCTGCAGGTGCAGGTCACCAACACCTCTGCGGCCACGCTCGACGGCGTGCGGGCGGTGGTGCGCCTGCCGGTGGACCGCGAGGCGACGCAGTTCAAGGACCACAAGTCGGCCACCGTCAGCCTGGCGCCGAACCAGACCCTGCTGGTGCCGGTGATCGTCGGTGGCTACACCGAGCTGCCGTCGCGGGTGCCGGCGCAGCTCGGCGTGGAGATCGAGCCGGCCGAAGGCGAGCTGGTGAAGATCACCCGCAGCGAGACGCTGGAGGCCACCGACAGCGCGCTGGTGGTCGGCATGGCCACCGACGAGTTCACTCGCGGCGGCAGCGGCAAGGTCAAGCTGACGATCGAGAACACCAGTGAGGTGGATGTCGAGCTGCTCACCGCCACCCAGAACGGCAAGGGCGAGTCCACCGAGCTGCGCTTCAAGATCCTGGACGGTGACAACAACGTGCTGGCGGTGCAGTCCTACCGGCAGGTGCTGGGCGCCAATGTGGTGACGCTGACCAACGGCCTGACCGTGGCGCGCATTCCGGCGGGTGCCAACTACGTCTCCGACGTGTTCGAGTTGAACGTGCCGGCGTCCAGCCCGAACAGCATCCGCGTGAAGCTGGAGGTCGACACGTTGCGCTACCACAGCGGCGAGGCGGACGAGATCCGCATTGCCGGCCGTGGCTCGGAGAAGACGGTATCGCTGGTGGACACCGCCTATGTCGGCGAGGTGACGCAGGTGGCACCGCTGAACTCGTTCGGCGACGAGGACGTGCTGATCACCGGCCGTGCACTGGACCGCCGCAGCAACCAGCCGCTGCCCAACACCCGGCTCAAGCTGGTGCTGAACCAGCAGGGCTTCGAGCGGGTGTTCAGCGTGCTGACCGATGCGACCGGCAGCTTCACCTACACCTTCAAGCCGACCGTGACCGACGCCGGCCTGTACAAGGTGTCGGCGGTGCACCCGGACATCACCGACCGGCCGGAGCAGAAGGCGTTCACCATCAACCGCGTGACGGTGGGGCCGACGCCGTACAAGCTGGACATTCCGCGCAACTACACGTTCAGCATTCCGTTCACGGCGAAGGCGGGGGCGGGCACCGCGGCGACGGGGCTGCGCTTTGTGCTCGACGCCGCCGCACAGCCGACCGGCCGCCTGCCCGAGGGCGTGACCGTCGAGCTGCCGGCGCCGGTGAGCCTGGCGGAGCGGCAGACGCTCAACGTGCCGGTGAAATTCACCGCGAACAACGAGGCGCAGCCGTCGGGCAGCCTCATCCTGAACGTGGTGAGCGACGAGCATCCTGGCAGCCCGATCGCCGTGGTGAAGGTCGACTATGTCTTGTCGGAGGCCAAGCCCTACCTGACCAACACGCCGAGCTTCGTCGAGACGGGCCTGGCGCGGGGCAGCAGCGAGATCGAGAGCGTGACGGTGCAGAACAAGGGCCTGCAGGATGCGTTGAACCTGCGCTTCAGCCTGACCAAGGCCGATGGCAGCCCGGCGCCGGCCTGGGCCGCCATCGTCAGCAGTGCGAACGGCTCGCTGGCGGTAGGGGCCAAACGGGTGATCGATCTTTCGTTCACACCGCCGGCCGACACCGCCGAAGCCGTCTACGAGTTCAAGCTGCAGGTGCAGGGCGACAACGTCCCGGCACAGGCCATGAACGTGTTCGCCAGCGTGACGCAGAGCGGGCAGGGCCATGTGTTGTTCAAGGCCTCTGACATCTACACCGCCACGGTCGACAAGCAGGGCAAGCTGATCCAGGGCCTGGCCAACGCCCGCATCACGGTGCAGAACGAGGACGTGGCCTCGGTGACGCAGGAGCTGGTGACCGACAGCCTGGGCGAGGCCCTGTTCCAGAACCTGCCGGCCGGCCGGTACAAGTTCCGCGCCCACGCCGCCAACCACCAGGAGGTGGGCGGCCGGCTGCTGGTCAAGCCAGGCATCACGGTGAACCAGCCGGTGTTCCTCGACTACAACCTCATCACGGTGGAGTGGAGTGTTCGCGAGATCACGATCCAGGACCGCTACGACATCGTGCTGAACGCAACCTTCGAGACCGATGTGCCGGCCGCGGTGGTCGTGTTGCAACCGGCCAGCGTGAACCTGCCGAAGATGAGCGCGGGCGATGTGTACTACGGCGAGCTGAGCCTGACCAACCATGGCCTGGTGCGCGCCGACAACGTGCAGAAGACGCTGCCGCAGAGCGACGCCTACTTCCGCTACGAGTTCTTGGTGGACGTGCCGGCGCAGCTTGAGCCGAAGCAGCGCGTGACCATCCCCTACCGCGTCATCGCGCTGCAGCCGCTCGACCAGGCAGCGACCAGCGGCACGGCCAGCGGCGGTGGCTGCTACAGCTACAGCAGCCGCCTCAGCGTGAGCTGCACCTTCCAGTGCGCCAACGGCGCCACCTCGAACTGCGGCTCCTCCATGTCGTGGTTCGCCGTCAGCAATAGCTCCTGCCCGGGCGGCGGGGGCGGCGGTGGTGGTGGTGGTGGTGGCGGCTGGGGCGGCGGTGGCGGCTGGGGTGGCGGCGGCGGCAGCACCACACTTCCCCTGCCCGGCAAGAAGTGCGTGTTCGTGCCCAAGGGGGGCGGTAAGGGCGACTACTCATGCAAACGCGGTTGAACCCGATGGCGATGCTGAAAACGACCATGCGAATCCTAGATACCACCGGATCTGTCGCCACCGGCGCCTTCCACGGCGCCATGGCGCTGGCGCGGCGCAGTGCCGCGGTCAGCGCCGCAGCCTTCGCTTTGTGCATGCCGCAGGCGTCGCAGGCGCAGTCGGACAATGGCGCGAACATCTCGCTGCCCAACGGTTTCGTGTCCGTCACCGTGGAGGACATGGAGCTGCAGACGCCAGCAGGCCCGGTGAAGTGGCTGCGGACCTGGGACGGCGTCGAATGGAAGTTCAACCCCCATTGGGAGAGCCTGAGCCACAGCTGGGGCAATCTCACCGGCAGTACCACGGCGGACAGCGGAGCAAACGTGTCGTCGGGGTCGGCTGGAAGTGGCAGTGCGAGTGATCCCAAGCTGGCTTCCGGCTCGCCGGGCAGTGCCGGCTGCTGGGTCTGGGTCGACGAGGACTGGCAACCTTCCACCGGTACCGTTCTCGTCGGGCAGATTCCCCACCGGGAGCCGATGCTGACCGCGCGGACGGCGCCCTTCAATCGAACCATCGGCGACAACGTGCTGGCGTCACAGGACACCTATGCGCCCTTGGTGCGGGTCAATGTGGACTACGCTGCGCTGTGCATGGGCACCGGGATAGCGGGCGGTGCCCAGGACATGGAAGCGGTGCGGCGGATCAATGAGCTCTACGTCGGTGACGGCGGACGGATGGCCTTCAACAACCGTAGCACGCTCGAGAAGCGGGCGGTGAAGGCCTTGCCGGCGACGCCGTCAACCGCGGGAACCACGCCGCTGCAGGGCGGCCAGGTCCAGCTGGCGCCCGTTGTGATCGAGAAGGGCTACCGGTGGGTCGACCGCTCGGGAGACTGGATCGACTACAACACCCCAGGCCAGGTGGTGGCCTACGGCGACCGCAATGGCAACGCTGTCTGGCTGCAGCGCGACACCGAGGGCATCCTGCGGGGCGTCGTCGATGCGACTGGCCATGTGTTGCTGACCTTGCACTACCAGGGCGGCCTGATCTCCGAGGTGCGCGACTATCCCCGCGCCGACAACGCCCTGGACCTGCCGGCGCGCAGCGTCAAGTACCAGTACGACGAGTTCAATCGCCTGGTGAAGGTGACCGGCGTCCAGGGGCACGACACCCAGTACGCCTACGACCCCAACCACAAGCTCACCCGGATCACCGATGCCGAAGGGCGGCAGGAGAACTTCGCTTACGCGGGCACCTCGATCAGCAGGCACACCGCGCCCGACGGCGCGGTGACCGACTACGTCTTCGAGTTCGATGACACCCACAAGCAGTTCATCAGCAAGGTGAAGGGGCCGGAGACGGAGACCGGCCGGCTGGTGGAGGACGTCACGCACAACCGCGCCGGGCAGCTGGTGCGGCGCATTGTCAACGGACGCATCGACGAAGAGTTGCGTTACGACACCGGGGCTCGGGCCGAGGTCAGCACCAATGCGCGGGGCTTCAGCACCCGCACGACGAAGAACGAGTTCGAGCAGGTGGTCGAGATCGTCCACGCCGATCGCAGCTCGATCAAGCGCAGCTATTCAGCCGTCCACCTCGAGCTGACCGAGGAGACGGACGAGGAGGGCGTCAAGACGCTCTACGAGCACGACAGCAAGGGCAACCTCCTCAAGAAGACCGAGGCCGCCGGCACGCCGGCCCAGCGCGTCACTGAATACGGGCTGAACGAGTTGGGCCAGGTGATCCGCGTCACCGTCAAGGGACGCACGGAGGCGGACGGCACGGTGACCGCCGACGCCGTGTCCTTGATCGAGTACGACACGCTGGGCCAGGTAGCGAAGGAAACGGATCCGGAAGGGCACGTTCGCCGCTACACCTACAACCGGGCCGGGCACCTCGTGCGCTACGTGGACCCGCGCGGCAAGGCCACCCGCTACGAGGTGGATGCGCGCGGCAAGCTGCTTCGCACGACCGACGGCCTGGGCCGGGTGCGCAGCTTCGCCTACGACAAGGTCGGCAACCGGATCAGCGAGACCGATGCGCGGGGCAAGGCGGTGCAGACGAGCTACGACGCGATGAACCGCGCCGTCCAGACCACCAACGCCGTTGGAGGCACCGCCAAGACCCAGTACAACGGCCAGGGCCTGCCGGTCCTGGAAACCGACGAGGACGGCCGCACCACGCGGACCGCCTACGACAACTTCCTGCGCATGACGCGGCAGATCGACTCGGCGGGCAACGAGACGCGGTTCGGCTACCAGGTGGCCGACGGCAGCGCTGCAGGGCAGCTGGGCAGCCTGTCGGATCCGACCGAGGTCGCCTACCCCACCTACACGCAGCAGCTGCGCTTGGACGAGCATGAGCGGCCCACAAGCCAGACGCTGCTCTATGCCAACAGCCGGGAGTCGCAGACGGTCAACAGCGCCGTGGCCTACGACCGGCGCGGGCTGGTCACGAAGGAAACGGACCCCAGCGGCCATGCCTATGAGCACAGCTACGATGCCCTGCGCCAACGCACCGAGACCCGCGACACCATTGGGGGCAAGACGCAGTTCTACTACGACGTCCGCGGCAACCTGATCCGGCTCGTCGACGCCAAGGGCAACGCCTACCGCTTCGAGTACGACCGCAACAATCGGGAGGTCAAGCGCACGCTGCCCGGTGGGCAGGTGATGCGGTCCGCCTACGACGGGGCCGGCAACCTCGTCGAGAAGGTGCTGGCTTCCGGCGTGCGGCATGTCCATGAGTACGACGCGGCCAACCGGCTGGTCGAGACCCGCCAGTACGCGACAGATGGCGCCTTGCTGCGCACGACCACCCAGACTTGGGACGGCAACGACAACCTCACCGCCTGGACCGATACCGACACGTCCAGGCCGGGCGCCCCGCGCACGGCATCCGCCACGGCGACCTACGACGACGCGAACCGCAAGACCGCCGAGGCGGTGGCCTATCCCACCCCGGACGGGGCTGCCTATTCGCTGGGCTACCAGCAGGCGTACAGCCCGGCGGGCAAGAAGACGCGGCTGACCTGGCCCGACGGCACGGTGATCGAGTATGGCTGGAGCAGCCATGGCGAGCTGGAGTCGGTGTCCATCCCGGGTGAAGGCATCGTCAGCGTCAACCAGTTCAAGTGGACGGTGCCGGAAAAGATCACCCTGCCCGGCGGCGTGACGCAGAACAAGGTGCACGACGGGCTGCTCAATGTCGAAGGCCTCAAGGTGAAGACGCCGGCCCAGCAAAGCGTGCTGGAGCTGGAGCACCGTTTCGGCAAGCTGCAGGAACTCGACAGCCGTGTGCGCACCGACGCGATGGCCGGCAAGAGCAGCACGCGCAGCCAGGCCTACGGCTACGACACCGAGCTGAGGCTGGTGCGCTCCACCACCCAGGCGGGCATGCTGGGCGAGGAGAGCGAGAGCTACACCCTGGACGCCGCCGGCAACCGGGTGGCGCAGGGCAGCCAGCCGGGCGCCTGGACCTACGACGCCAACAACCGGCTGCTCAAGCGCGGGGATGGCGCCTGCACCGATGTCGGCACCACCTGCTACGACTGGGACGACGCTGGCAACCTCGTCAAGAAGACCAGTGCACTCGGCACGACGCTGTTTGCCTACGACGCCTTGAATCGGCTGGTGGAAGTCAAGACCGGCTCGGGTGAGATCGTGGCCCGCTATGGGTATGACCCGCAGGACCGCCGGCTGTGGAAGGAACAGTTCCGCGACCAGGCGGGGCGTGCCCTGGCGCAGGCAAAGCGCACCTACTACCTGTATGCCGACGAAGGCCTGATTGCGGAGGCCGTGCAGGCCATCTCGCTGCAGGCGGACGGCAGCGTCGCGGTGGCCGGCTCGCCGTCCATCACGACCCAGTACGGCCCGAAGCCCGACAGCGACTTCACTACCGGCGTGCTGTTCGTCAAGACGCTGGGCAGCGATGGCCAGCCGGTCGTCGCCTACTACCACCACGATCACCTGCAGACGCCAATCCAGGCGACCGACAAAGCGGGCAACGTGGTATGGGCCGCGCACTACGACGCCTTTGGCGCGGCGTCGGTGATCACGCCGGCCGCTGCGCCGGGCCGGCCGACGATCGAGTCGAACCTGAGGCTGCCGGGTCAGTACCAGGACGAAGAAACCGGCCTGCACTACAACTTCCGCCGCTACTACGATCCGCAGACGGGCCGCTACATCACCGAAGACCCGATCGGCCTCGAAGGGGGACCCAACCTCTTCCTGTACGCCAACGGCAACCCGATGATGCTCACCGACCCGACCGGGGAGTGGGTGACGGTGGTCATTCGCCTGATCCCGGTGATCGCGAGGTTCGTCTGCCGGGCGTCGCCACGGGTGTGCCGCGAGCTGTACCGCTGTCTCACCAATCCGGCGACTTGCAAGAAGCGCTTCTGCCGGGTCATGCGAAGCAAGACGCTCTATCACCCGGTGTGCGATCTTCCGGGCTGTGACGGCATGAAAACGCCTATTGGACGAGACGTGGCACTGAACGCGGCCAGGGCCTGCCTCGCATTGCGCAGCATGGTCAAGCAGGTGTGCTATGGCGGCAAGGCGGATGCCGACCATGAGAAGGAAATCCGGGTCGCCAGGGAGAAGATCCGGCGCTGCAAGCAATACTGCCGGCTGTGAAGGACGGAGGACGAGCATGAGCAAGGAATGGCCTCTGGACGATGTGAAGAACCGGCGGTGGGAGGCGGTCCTCGGCTACGTCGACGACCTCTGCGTCGACGCTGACGGGAACGGGCTTTCCCTGCTGCTGTGCTCGGTGGCCTACTTCGATGCGCCGCCCGAGCTGATCGACGCGCTGGTCCTGGGGGGCGCCGATCCGTCTTACCGCAACATGGGGCGCACGGATGTCCGGTTCGGGTCCGGCCTGGAGCCGGGGTCAACGCCCATTGGCCAGACGGTGCTCGGTGCATCGCGGGACCGTCATGACACGCTGCCGGCCTTGCGGCGGCTGATCGCTGCCCATGCCGATGTGAACGGCTTCACCTATTCCGGCTACACGCCGGTCCAGCTGGCCATCGTGATGGGCCAGCATGCGCATGCCCGTATGTTGCTGGAGAGCGGGGCGGACCCCTGGGCACCTTCGGCCGATCCGGATCGGCCGACCGCTTTTGATTTCGCCGACGATCCGGCCGCCATCGAGTTGCTCAAACCGTTCGCTCAGCGAGGCCGGCCGGCCTAGCGCGGCCCCTGCGCCGCCGGCATCGCCAAGCGCCGACCACCACCGATCTATGTCAACACCATCTCCCGTGCGCCGCCACCTCGGCGAGCCGCGTCTCACTGTGCCCGACGCACAGCATCCGGCGCGCCTCCCGAACGCCACCACCGGCCCGGCCAGCTGCCCGGCCGCATCCGATGCCGCCGCTGCAGGCGTGGGGGGCCGGCCATGAACGTCATGTCGCAAGCCAGCAGCCGTCAGCAACCGCGAAGCGAGATTCAAGGAGGGAAGGGCGAAATGGGAGCAACTCCTCACCAAGGCGGACCGTCGTGGCCGTACCTGCGAGCTGGCTGGCACGGCTGGGCCCGTGCGGCTGCTGCCTCCCTGCTGTGGCTGGGCCTGGCCGCGGCCGCCCCGGTCCAGGCGCAGGAGACGGTCTGCGCACGAGTCAAGATCGAGATCAAGCAAGAGCTGACGCTGGAGCGGCAGGCCTTCGACGCGGAGATGAAGATCAACAACACCACCGACAGCGAGACGATCCAGAACGTCTCGGTCGTGGTGAAGATCACCGACGAGCTGGGCACGCCGGTGCCCGTCAGCAGCAATCCGAACGACCTGGCGGCGAAGTTCTTCGTCCGCGTCTCGGCCAAGGACAAGATCTCGGACGTCGACGGCACCGGCTCGGTGGCTGCGAAGACGACGTCCACCATCAACTGGCTGATCATCCCGGCGCCCGGCTCGGCGGGTAGCTCGCCGCTCGGCAAGAAGTACCTGGTCGGCGCGACGCTGAAGTACCGCTTTGGCAGCGAGGACACGGTGCTGGAGGTCTCGCCCGACGTCATCACCGTCAAGCCGATGCCGCTGCTGACGCTCGACTACTTCCTGCCGGAAGCCGTCAATGCCGACGATCCGCTGACCGCGGAGATCGAACCTGTCGAACCTTTCACGCTCGGTGTTCGGGTGAAAAACTCGGGCATGGCCGCCGCGAAGCATCTCAGGATAGACTCCGCCCAGCCGAAAATCGTTGAAAATCAACAAGGCTTGCTGATCAACTTCAAGTTGACTGGCAGCTATGTCGACGACATGCCGGCGCAAAACAGCCTCCTGATCGACTTTGGCGACATCGCCGCCGGCTCTAGCAAGATGGGCCGCTGGAACATGGAAACCACGCTGGCCGGCAAGTTCACCGAGTTCACTGCACGCTTCAGCCATGCCGACGAGCTGGGCGGCGCGTTGACCTCGCTGATGCAGGCGACCCACACCCATTTCCTGATCCGCGACGTGCGGGTGGACCTGCCCGGGCGGGACCCGGTGCGCGATTTCCTCGCCCGCGACGGCGACTTCCTGCGCGTCTACGAGTCCGACAGCACCGACACGCTGGTGACCGATCGCAGTGCGGTGGCCCAGCTCACCGGCGGCACCGGGGGCCAGGGGGGGTACCGGCTGTCGATGCCGGCCACCGATGGCTTCGTGTACGCACGGCTGCCCGATCCCTTCAAGGGCCAGAAGGCACTGGGCCAGGTGCTGCGCTCGGACGCCAAGGCCCTGCTGCCGGAGAACGCCTGGCTGTCCAAGACCCGCAATGCACAGAGCAAGCAGTGGGAGTACTGGGTGAACGTCTTCGACGTCAACACCACGGGGGTCTACGAGGCTGCATTCGAAGCGCCGCCGGCGACGGCCCGGCCGCCCCAGGTCCAGTTCGTGCCGGACCGCCTGGTCGAGGAAGGCAAGCAGGTCTCCTTCCTGGTCGAAGCCAGCAGTCCGGATGGCAAGGCGGTCAGCCTCTCGGCCGCGCCGCTGCCTGCAGGCGCCAGCTTCACCCCGCAGGCGATCGACCCGACCGCCCCTGGCCTCTCCCGCGCCGTCTTCGACTGGACACCCCCGAAGGGCGCCGCCGGCAGCTACCTGATCGTCTACACCGCCACCGACGGCCAGCTCAGCGCCAGCCGCTCCGCCAGCATCAAGGTCAACAGCAGCGAGCCGCCCCCGGGCCCCGGCACGCCGGCCATCGCCGCGCCGGCCTCCGGCACCGAGATCGCCAAGCTGCGCCCGGCACTCAGCGTGCTGGCCTCGACGCAGTCGCGCGACCCCACCGTCAAGATCCAGTTCGAGCTGTACAAGGACGAGGCGATGACGCAGCTGGTGGCCAGCGCGCTGGTCGACAAGGCGCCGCACGCCCCTGGCGAGGGGGCCGGGCCGGTGGCGATGCCGACCTCCTGGACGCTGCCGCAGGACCTGGACGACAACACCCCCTACTGGTGGCGGGCGCGTGCCTTCGACGGTGCCCAGACCTACAGCGCCTGGGCCACCGCACGGTTCTTCGTGAACCTCTACAACGATCCGCCGGGCAGCTTCAACCTCACCAGCCCGGCGCCCAAGGCCGAAGTGGCGAGCGAGCGGCCGGTGCTGAGCTGGACGCACAGCGTCGACCCCGAGCGCGACCCGCTGGTGTACAGCGTGGCCGTCTACCGTGACGCTGCCCTGACCGACCTGGCGGCAAGCGCCAGCCGCCTGCCGCCGGGCGAAGGCGGCAGCACCAGCTGGACCGTGCCTGCCGCGCTCCTCAACCACCGCACCTACTACTGGGTGGTGGTGGCCGAGGACAGCCACGGCGCACAGACGCCCAGCATGGCGCGCCCCTTCATCGTCAACACCGGCAACACCGCGCCAGCGGCGCCGGTGATCGCCGGGCCGGCCGCGGGCGCACAGAACGCGGCCGAGACGGTCACGCTGTCACTGCACAACAGTGCCGATGCCGAGGGCGACCTGGTCACCTACGTGTTCGAGCTCGACACCGCCGACACCTTCGATTCGGGCGACAAGCGCAGCTCGGGCGAAGTGATCCAGAGCGCAGGCGCCGTCACCTCGTGGACCGTCGGCCAGCTGCTGGAGAACAAGCACTACCACTGGCGCGTGAAGGCGCAGGACGGGCGTGCCGAGTCGGCCTGGGTGGCCGGCGATTTCCTGCAGAACGCCCGCAACGACGCACCGCCAGCGCCCACCGTGAAGAACCCGGGCAACGGCGCCTGGTCCGCCACCGTGCAGCCGACGCTGGAAGCCAACGCGGTGCAGGACCCGGAGGGCGAGGCGGTGCGCTACCAGTTCGAGGTCTACCGCGATGCCAAGCTGGGCAGCCGCGTCATCGACGGCGTGGCCACCAGCACGGCCTGGCCGGTGCCGGTGGCCCTGCAGGACAAGGCCACCCACTGGTGGCGCGTGCGCAGCATCGACGCGCAGGGCGCCACCAGTGCCTGGGGGCCGGCGACGGTGCTGTATGTCAGCACCGGTCCGTACAGCGATCCCAGCATCCAGATGACCGCGCCAAACGCCATCGTGGCCCCCGAGGTGGTCAGCAGCGGCGGTGTGGAGCGCCGGCAGGTCACCCTCCAGTGGCTCGGCAACGACCCGAACATCGACCCCACGGTGGCGCTGTACCACTCGCGCAGCAACAGCGGCTATGCCGGCACCCGCATTGTCGACGGCATCAAGCAGCCGGCCGGCAGCCACGCCGGCTCGCATGTCTGGGACGTCACCGGCCTGGAGCCCGGCACCTACTACCTCTACGCCGAGATCTACGACGCGCGCGGCATCGGCCGGGCCTACGCGCCGGGCGCGGTGGTCATCGCGCCGGCAACGCCGGCCGGCCGCATCGTCGTGACGGCGCCGGCCAGCCCGCTGGTGACCACCGAGGCGGGCGGCAC
Organism: Eleftheria terrae; assembly: GCF_030419005.1. Classification (NCBI taxonomy): domain Bacteria; kingdom Pseudomonadati; phylum Pseudomonadota; class Betaproteobacteria; order Burkholderiales; genus Eleftheria; species Eleftheria terrae. The sequence goes on along the minus strand of NZ_CP106952.1, from coordinate 19,784 downwards.
GGCGAGCTTCACCGTGCGGCTGGCGAATGCGCCAACCGCGCCGGTGCAGGTGCCGGTGGCGCCGTCCAACCCGTATGAAGGAAAGGTGACGCCGCAGGCCTTGACGTTCACGCCGGCGAACTGGTCGGTGGACCAGACGGTGACCGTGACCGGCCAGTACGACTGCACGCCGGACGATGTGGTGAACCACGCCGTCATCACCGGCAAGTCGGTGTCGCTGGACCCGAACTACATGGGCCTGTCCGGTGCACCGGTGCCGGTGACCAACCAGCCGCAGGCCAGCTACCAGGGGGGCACCACCGACCCGCAGATCCATGTCTGCCGGCTGGTGGTGGTGAACCCGACCGGCCGCTACACCGCGCAAGGCTATGAGTACATCATCAGTGCCGAGCTCACCAACCTGGGGCCGGCCGTGAAGGGCGTCAACGCGCATTTCCTGTCCGGCACGATGGGCCTGCGGCCGGCCCGGCCGTCGCAAGCCTTGCGTTTCGGCGCGGTGGCGCAGGGCGAGACGGTGCGCTCGCTCAATACCATCGCGGTGTACTCCTACATCAACATTCCCAAGAGCGTGTTCTTCGGCGGCGCCGGCTCGCGCTGGGGCTTGCAGATCGTTCCCTGAAAGGACCTATGTCGACGTTCGAACCGAAGAAGCCGGCATGCAGCGCCTCCCTGTCCAGGCGCGGCGCACGCGGCTTCACCCTGCTGGAGCTGCTGGTGGTCATCGTCATCATCGGCCTGCTGGCCGCCTATGTCGGGCCACGCTACTTCTCGCAACTGGGCAAGTCCGAGCGGCAGACGGCCAAGGCCCAGGTGGAAGGCTTCGGCAAGGCGCTCGATGCCTATCGGCTCGACACCGGCCACTACCCCAGCACCGAGCAGGGCCTGAATGCCCTGGTCGTGAAGCCGGCCGACGAGGCCCGCTGGAACGGCCCCTACCTGCAGAAGCAGGTGCCGGCCGATCCCTGGGGTCGGCCCTATGTCTATCGCTCGCCGGCACAGGACGGCGGCGACTTCGACCTGTTGTCCCTGGCCAAGGACGGCCAGCCGGGTGGCGAAGGTGATGGCGCCGATGTGTCCTACCGCTGAGCTGGCGCCAGCCGGCCCGGCAGCTTGAGATGACATGAAAGCCGCCCCCTCCCTCGGCCCTGCCGCGCCGGCTGCCGCCGCCGGCAGCATGGCCCCGGCCAGCGTGCGGCTGCGCGTGCGCGGTGCGGCATCGCGCGAAGAGGTGCTGGAGTTCCGTGCCGCCAGCACCGCTGAGGCGGTGCGGCAGGCGGCGTCGCGCGGCTTGCAGGTGCTGGCCATCGAGACGCCGGTGCTGCAGGCGAGTGCGGCGGCCACGCGGGCCGGGCGCTTTCCGCTGTTGCTGTTCAGCCAGGAGCTGCTGGCCTTGCTGGAGGCCGGCCTCAACCTCACCGAGGCGCTGGCCGCGCTGCAGGCCAAGGAGCGGCAGCCGGCGGTACAGGGCGTGCTGGCCGAACTGCTGACGGCGCTGCGCGAGGGCCGGGCCCTGTCCGACGCGCTGGGCGAACGGCCGCAGCACTTCCCGGCCGTCTACGTGGCCACCGTGCGTGCCTCCGAGCGCACCGGCGACCTGCCCCATGCGCTGGCCCGCTACATCGCCTACCAGCTGCAGTTCGAGGTGATCCGCAAGAAGCTGGTGTCGGCCGCGATCTATCCGCTGATGCTGCTCGCGGTGGGCGGCTTCGTGACCCTGTTCCTGCTGGGCTACGTGGTGCCGCGCTTCAGCGCCGTCTACGAGTCGGCCGGGCGCGACGTGCCGTGGATGTCGGCGCTGCTGCTCGCCTTCGGCCAGCTCATCCACCGCCACTGGATGGTGGTGCTGCCCGCGCTGCTGGCCGGCCTGGTCCTGCTGGGCTGGGCACTGGCGGCACCGGAGCGGCGGGCGGCGCTGCTCTCGCAGGTGCTGCGGCTGCCCTGGCTGGCACGCCAGTCGGAGGTGTTCCGGCTGGCCCGCTTCTACCGTGCCGTCAGCCTGCTGCTGGCGGCCGGCATCTCGCTGCCGCGCGCCATGGGCATGGTGCAGGGCCTGTTGAGCTCCGCGCAGCAGGTGCGGCTGGCGGCCGCCCGCCTGGCGGTGGAGCAGGGGCAGAGCCTGTCGGTGGCACTGGTGGCGGCCGGGCTGGCCAGCCCCATCGCCGAATCGCTCCTGAAGGTGGGCGAGCGCTCCGGCCAGATGGCCGAGATGCTGGAGCGCGCCGCGCGGTTCCACGACGATGAATTCGCGCGGTGGATCGACTGGGCCTCCAAGCTCCTCGAGCCGCTGTTGATGACCGTGATCGGCGTGGTGATCGGCACCGTGGTGGTCCTGATGTACATGCCGATCTTCGAACTTGCCGGAAGCCTGCAATGACGCTCGCCAACCCTGTGCAGCCGCGCCCGGCGCAGGCCGCGGTGACGCCGGCCCTGCTGGCTGAGGCGCGGGTCCTCGCTGCGGGCCAGGAGCGGCCGCTGCTGGCCTGCCTGGAAACGCTCACCGGCCTGGACGGCCATGCCGTCATGGCGGCGCTGGGCGAGTTGTTCGGCTACCCCGTCCTGACGATGGCCGAGCTGCACGGCCTGCTTCCGCGCTTCGAGCGCATCGGCTATGCCGAATGCGTGCAGCGCCGTGTGCTGTACGGCGCCCCCTCGGGCGGGCGGGCCTGCCTGGTGCTGGCCGACCCCCTGGATGCCGGCTCGGAGCGCTGGGCGCTGGCCCGCATCGGCCTGCAGCCAGGCGCCGGGGTGCGGGTGGTGCTGGCCCATCCGGACGACCTGCAGGCCTACCTGACCCAGCAGGAGAGCCAGCTGCGCGCGATGGACGGCTTCGCCGCCCAGGCCGACGGCGCCAGCAGCGAGGAAGTCGCCGCCGTCATCACCTTGTCCTCGATCAGCGACGACGAGAACCCGGTGGTGCGCCTGGTCAACTCCACCATCTACGACGCCCTCAAGCTGCAGGCCAGCGACATCCACCTGGAATGCGACGCGGGCTGCCTGCATGTGCAGTACCGGCTGGACGGCGTGCTGGTGCCCATCACCCAGGTGCAGGGCCAGGAGATGGCCGAGCAGGTGGTCTCGCGCATCAAGGTGATGGCCGAGCTGGACATTGCCGAGCGGCGAGTGCCGCAGGACGGCCGCTTCAAGGTGCGGGTCAACGGCCGCGACATCGACTTCCGCGTCTCGGTGATGCCCAACATCTTCGGCGAGGACGCGGTGCTGCGCCTGCTCGACCGGCAGTCGCTGACCGAGCAGGCCAAGAGCCTCCGGCTCGACCACCTGGGGCTGGATGCGGCGACCATGGCCGCCATCCGCCGCCTGGCGGCGCAGCCCCACGGCATGGTGCTCGTGACCGGGCCGACCGGCTCGGGCAAGACGACCACGCTGTACGGCGCCATCACCGAGATCCACAACGGCCGCGACAAGATCATCACCATCGAGGACCCGGTGGAATACCGGCTGCCGCGGGTGCTGCAGATCCCCGTCAACGAGAAGAAAGGCCTGACCTTCGCCCGCGGGCTGCGCTCCATCCTGCGGCACGATCCCGACAAGATCATGGTCGGCGAGATCCGCGACGACGAGACCGCGCAGATCGCGGTGCAAGCCGCACTGACTGGCCACCTGGTGTTCACCACGGTGCACGCCAACAACGTCTTCGACGTGCTGGGCCGGTTCCTGCATATGGGGGTGGACGCCTACAGTTTTGCGGCGGCGCTCAACGGCATCGTGGCCCAGCGCCTCTTGCGCATGAACTGCCCGCACTGCCTGGTGGAGGTCGAGCCCAGCCCTGAGGCGCTGCAGGACGCCGGCCTGCTCGGGCAGGACCTGTCCGGCTGGCGGCTGCGCGCCGGCAGCGGCTGCGGCCACTGCCGCGGCACCGGGTACAAGGGCCGCAAGGCGGTGGCCGAGGTGCTGCAGCTCAACGACGAGATGCGTGAGCTGATCGCCTCCCAGGCCCCCATCTCGGTGCTGAAGGAGCATGCCCAGCGCGCCGGCCTGCGCCCGTTGCGTGGCGTGGCCCTCGGCTGGGTGGCCAGTGGCGACACCACGCTGGAGGAGGTGGGCCGTGTGGCGGGCTGACGAAGGCTTGGTGCTGGTGATCGGCGCCGCCGCCGTGCAGGGGGCGTGGCATCGCGGCGCGCGCCTGCTGGACGATGCGGGATCGCTGGTGCCGATCGCCGCTGCGATGGACGCGGCGGCGGGGGCGAGCCTGGCGGCGGCGCTGGCCGCAGTGCAGGCGGCCGTGCAGGCCGCGGTGCAAGGGACGCTGCAGCACACGATGCAGGAGACGGGAGCCGACGGCGAAGCTGCGCCCCACGCCGCCGCGGTGCCCGAGTCCGCCCGCGGGAGCCGGCCGCGCGGCGGCCTGCGCGTGCTGGTGTCGGAGCGCTGGCTGGCCACCGACACGGTGCCCTGGAGCGCCGAGCTGGCCCGCCCGGCCAGCGCGGCCGCCTACCTGCGGGCGCAGCTGCTCGCGGGCGGCTTCGACCTGGGGGCCGACGACGAGGTGCGTTGCGACGAGGCGGGCTGGCGCCAGCCCTGCGCGGCCGTGGCTTTCCCGCGTTTGCTGGTCGATACGCTGCGGTCGGTGGCAGCACGGCACCGGCTGCGGCTGGAGTCCGTCATGCCGCTGGGTGCGGCTGCCTGGCAGGCGTTGCAGCGGGAAGGCGGGCCGCGGCGGCCGGCGCTTGGCGTCCTGGAGCCAGGCTGGCTGAGCCTGTCGCTGGGCAATGAGGGCCACTGGGCGCCGCGCGCCCAACAAGGCCATGACGGGCAGGATGGCCTGGCCGAGCAGTGCCTGGCCGTGCAGTGGCGGCGCCTGCAATTGCGCGAGCCGGCTGCTGCCAGCCTGCCGGAGCTGCCGGTGCTCGACCTGCGCGGCGCGCCGCCGGAGCCTGGCGTGCCGGCGCTGCAGGCGCTCTCGATGCAGGCCTGGTCGCCCCGCGGCGCCACCCCGGTCCACACGGCTGCCGCGCTCGCCCTGGCCGGGCGCCGGGCGCGGCATCCGCTGGATGCGGTGCAGCGGCCGGTGGCCGCGACGCCGCTGCAGCTGGCCATGGTCGCTGCGGCGCTGCTGCTGGCGTCGGCCGCGCTGTGGCAGGCCGCCGGCACGGTGCGGCAGCTGGCGGCGGCCGAGCAGGCCCTGGCCGAGCTGCGGCCCCGGCCGGTGGAGCGTGGCCCCCAGGCCCTCAGCCGCGAGGAGCAGGGCCGGGTCCGGGTGGTGAACGCAGCGATCCGGCAGCTCAACTTTCCGATGGCCGCGCTGCTGCGCGCTGCGCAACCGCCCCGCGACCTGGAGGTGGCGCTGCTGGCGATCGACACCGCCTCCACGCCCGAAGGCGCCAGCGCGCAGTTCTCGGCCAAGCTCACCGCGCAGACGCGCAACGGCGGCGACATGGCCCGCTACCTCGCCTTCCTGGCGGAGCGGCCGCCCTTCACCGGCGCCTACCTGGTTCAGCACGAGGTGGTCGAGGTGGAGGGCCGCGCCTGGTATCGATTTCGAGTGGACGTGACATGGCAGGACTGACATGGCCGCACTGATGCAGGCCGCAGGCGGCATCGCCGCGAGCCGCGCCGGATGGACCGTGCGCCGGGCCCTGCGGGCAGCCTGGCGCCGTTGGGGCGCCCTGGGCGGGCTCGTCGCCTGCTGCCTGCTCGCGGCGGCGATCGCGCAGGCCAGCCAGCGACAGCAGCTGGCCCGCTTGCTGCAGGTGCAGGCGCGCTGGGTGGCTGCGCAGGCCGAGCCGTCGCAGCCGGCCTTGCAGCCGGTGGACGACGATCGCTCGCGCCTGGGTGCCTTCGATGCCTACCTGCCGCCATCGCAGGACATGGCCGCTGCCTTGCAGGACCTGCTGCAGCTGGCCGAGCGCGAGGGCCTGGTGCTCAAGCGCGGCGAGTACAAGGCGCAGCCGGAGCCGCAGGGCGGTTTCCTGCGCTACCGCATGACGCTGCCGCTGCGCGGCGACGCGCAGGCCATCCATCGGTTCATGACCGGCGCCCTGCGCCAGCAGAAGACGCTGGCGCTGGAGTCCGTGCAGTTCAAGCGCGAGCATGCCGGCAGCGGCGAGATCGAGGCGCGCATGCAATGGGTGCTGCTGACCCGCCTGCCGGGGCGTGCCGACGGCCCCTCAGCACCGCAGGCGGCAGCCGCCCTGGCCGGGAGCGGGCGATGAAGCGGCAGCACCTGGCACTGGGCATTGCCCTGGCGGCCACCCTCCTGGCGGCCTACTTCGCGCCGCAGGAGGAGGCCGAGCTGGTGGCGCCGGTGGCGCGCAGCGGCGGGGCCGCGCCGCCGTCGGCGGCCTCGGCGCCGGCTTCGCCGGCACGGCAGGCCGCGGCCCATGTGCTGCGCATCCGGCCGCGCGACGGTGGCCCGGCCGATGGCGAAGACGCCGGCGACTGGCCCTTCGCGCGCGCCGGGTGGTCACCCGCGCCGGCGGCGCCCGTGCCGGCGGCGGCTGCCACGGTGGTGGCGGCGGTCGCGGCCCCGGCGGCACCGCCCGAGCCCGCCGGCCCGCCGCCGCTGCCGTTCACCGTGCTGGGCCGCTATGCCGAGGCCGGTGGCGGCGAGCCGGTGGTGTTCCTGCAGCACAACGACGAGAGCCTGGTGGTGCGCGTCGGCGACACGATCGCCGAGCACTACAAGGTGGAAGGACTGGAGGGCGGGGTCCTGACCCTGCTCCACCTGCCGACGAACCAACGACAGACCCTGGACCTCGGCAGCGGGCAGGGAGGGTGAGAGCTTGACGAAAATTGCAGAAGCAAGACCGCGGCAGCAGCGGGTGTTGACCGGCGTGGGGGCGTGGCGCAGGCCGGCCGTGCTGCTCGGCCTGCTGGCGCTGCTGGCCGGCTGTGCCGGCCCGGCGGCCTACCGGCAAGGCCGCGAGCTGCTGGCCGAAGGCAAGGTCAACGAAGGCCTGGCCAAGCTCGAGGAAGCGGTGAAGCACGAGCCGCGCAATGCCGAGTACCGCATTGCGCTGTCCACCCAGCGCGGTTCGGCCGTGAACCGCCTGGTGGCCAGCGGCGAGGCGGCCCGGCGCGAGGGGCGCCCCGCGGATGCCGAGAAGGCCTACCGGCAGGCACTGGCCATTGACCCCCACCATGCGCTGGCCCAGCAGGGGGTGGAGGCGGTGGTGGTGGACCGCCGGCACCGCCAGCGGGTGGCCGAGGCCGAGGCGCTCTTCAAGCAAGGCGGCGAGGCCAACCTGCAGCAGGCGCTTGACGCGCTGCGGCCAGTGCTGGCGGAGAACCCGCGGCAAAAGGAGGCGCTGCACCTGAAGGCGCGCATCGAGGAGGTGCAGGTGCGCGAGCACAAGGCCGAGGCGCGGCTGGCGGCGGTCTACCGCAAGCCCATCACGCTGGAGTTCCGCGAGGCGCCGCTGCGCTCGGTGTTCGACGTCATCGCCAAGGTGTCGGGGCTCAACTTCTTCTTCGACAAGGACCTGCGGCCCGACCTGAAGGCCAGCATCCTGGCCAAGAACACCTCCATCGAGGAGGCGGTGCGCCTGATCCTGGTGACCAACCAGCTCGAGCAGAAGGTGCTGAGCGAAAACACCGTGCTGATCTACCCCAACACGCCGCAGAAGCTGAAGGACTACCAGACCCTGTCGGTGCGCACCTTCTACCTGACCAATGCCGACGTGAAGGCGGTGTCCAACACCATCAAGACCATCGTGAAGACCAAGGACCTGGTGGTCGACGAGCGGCTGGGCCTGATCATCATGCGCGACACGCCGGACGCCATCCGCATGGCCGAGCGCATCGTCGCGCTGCAGGACCTGAGCGACCCCGAGGTGATGCTGGAAGTCGAGGTGCTGGAAATCAAGCGCTCCCGCCTGCTGGAGCTGGGCATCCAGTGGCCGGACCGGCTCAGCCTCTCGCCGCTGCAGGCCCAGGGGGCCAGCCTGACGCTGGACGCCTTGCGGGGGCTGGACGGCCGCAGCATCCAGGCCTCGACCGGCGGCTTCACCATCAGCGCACGCAAGGAGGACCAGGACGGCAACATCCTGGCCAACCCGCGCATCCGCGTGCGCAACAAGGAAAAGGCCAAGATCATGATCGGCGACCGGGTGCCGGTGATCACGACCACCTCGACCTCGACCGGCTTCGTCTCCGAGTCGGTCAACTATGTGGACGTGGGCCTCAAGCTGGAGGTGGAGCCCAACATCTACCTCGACGAGGAGGTGGCCATCAAGATCAACCTGGAGGTCTCCAGCCTGGTGCGCGAGGTGCTGAGCAAGAGCGGCAGCCTGTCCTACCAGATCGGCACCCGGGGCGCCACCACCGTGCTGCGGCTGAAGGACGGCGAGACCCAGATCCTGGCCGGCCTCATCAGCGACGAGGACCGGTCCACCGCCAACAAGGTGCCGCTGGCCGGCGAGCTGCCGATGCTCGGTCGCCTGTTCGGCAGCCGCAAGGACGACACGCAGCGCAGCGAGATCCTGCTGTCGATCACGCCGCGGGTGGTGCGCTCCATCCGGCGGCCCGACCTGCTGAGCGCCGAGTTCGAATCGGGCACCGAGAGCAGCGTGGGCAGCGACAGCCTGCGGCTGCTGTCCGCCCCGCCGCCGGCCGAGGCCGGTGCTGCGAAGGAGCGGGCAACGGGCTCGGCGCCGACCGTCCCGCAGGCCGGCACGGCTGGAACGGCTGGCACAGCGAGTGCGGGCGCCGCTGCTGCGATGCCGGCTGCTGCGGGTGCCGGCGCGGCGCCGCAGTTGAGCTGGCAGCTGCCGGAGCAGGTGAAGGCCGGCGAGCAGTTCACTGCGGTGCTCAACGTCACTGCGCCGGAGGCCCTCAAGGGCCTGCCGCTGCTGCTGGGCTATGACGCACAGTCGCTGCAGGTGGTGAACGTGCAGGAAGGCAGCTTCCTGAAGCAGGGCAATGCCACCACCACCTTCAGCCACCGCATCGACGCGGCCCAGGGCCGGGTGTTCGTCGCCGCGGTGCGGCAGGCCGCCTCGGCAAGCGACACCGGCGTGAACGGCTCGGGCAGCGTGGTGGCCGTGACGTTCAAGGCCTTGAAGGCCGGTACCGCGCCCAGGCTGCGGCTGCTGTCGGTCTCGCCCGAGCCGGCGCCCGCAGTGCCGGCCGCGCTGCCGCCCGAGCGGTCGGTGCAGGTGCTGCCGTGAGGCGGGGCCGGGCATGAGGCGCGGGCAGCGCGGCTTCACCTTCATCGAGCTGATGGTGACGCTGGCCATCATGGCGGTGCTGGCGCTGGTGTCGGTGCCACTGGCGCAGACCGCGCTGCAGCGCGAGAAGGAGCGGGAGCTGCGCTCCGCCCTGATCGCGCTGCGCGAAGCCATCGACGCCCACAAGCGCGCGGCCGAGCAGGGCCGCATCGAGCTCAAGATCGGCGACAGCGGCTATCCCCGCACGCTGGAGAGCCTGGTGGAGGGTGTGCCGGACCAGCGCAGCCCGGTACGCCAGCCGATGTACTTCCTGCGCAAGCTGCCGCGCGACCCCTTCCATCCCGACGCGAGCGCCCCGGCGGCGGCGACCTGGGGGCTGCGCAGCTATGCGTCGCCGGCCGATGACCCGGCCGAGGGCGAGGATGTGTTCGACGTGTACTCCAAGTCATCCAAGGTCGGCATGAACGGCGTGCCGTACGCGCAATGGTGAAGCAGCCCCGGTCCATCTCCGGCGTGGGCCCTGCCCGGCGCGGCTTCACCCTGATCGAGATGCTGGTGGTGATGGCGGTGGTGGCCTTGCTGATGACGGTGGCCCTGCCTCGCTACTTCGGCGCGCTGGAGCGCTCCAAGGAGGTCGCGCTGCAGGAGAACCTGAGGGTCATGCGCGTGATGATCGACCGCTTCAACGCCGACAAGGGCCGCTACCCGGAGCAGCTGAGCGAGCTGGTGGAGCAGCGCTACCTGCGTGCGGTGCCGGTGGACCCGATGACCGAGTCCGACAGCAGCTGGATCACCGTGCCTTCCAGCGACCCGGAGCAACCGGGCATTGCCGATGTGAAGAGCGGCGCGAGGGGACAAGCCAGTGACGGCCGCTCGTTCGATGCCTTCTAGCTCGCAGCCGCTGCGCCGGTGCCGCCAGGCCGGCTTCACCTATGTGTGGATGCTGTTGCTGGTGGCCTTGCTCGGCCTCGGCACCGCGGTGGGCCTGGATGTGGCGGCGACCGCCGAGCAGCGCGAGCGCGAGCGCGAGCTGCTGGCCATCGGCCGGCAGTTCCGCAACGCACTGGGCCGGTACTACTCGCGCCACAGCGCAGGCATGGGCGAGTACCCGGCCAGCCTGGACGACCTGCTCAAGGACAACCGCACGCCCGGCATCACGCGGCATCTGCGCAAGGTGTTCGTGGACCCCATGACCGGCAAGGCCGAGTGGGGCGAGGTGCGGCTCAACGGCCGCTTGGTCGGCCTGCATTCGCTGTCAACCAGGACGCCCATCAAGCAGGACCGCTTCGAGCCCGACGACATGAGCTTTCGCAACGCCCGGAAGATCAGCGACTGGGTGTTCACCTATCCCCCTGACCTGCTGCTGCGCCTGCCGCCGGACACCGCCTCCGGCCTCGCGCCGGCGGCCAGTGCCGCGGTGCCGCCGCCTTTGCCATGACCCGAGTGCCTCTTCCCGCTTCCGTCGTTGCCCGATCGATGGCGCTGGTCTGCCTTGCGCTGTGCCTCCACGGTGCCCGGGCGCAGCGCCACGACGGCACCGTGATGCCGTCCGCGCTGCAGGGCATTGCCCCGGCGGGCGAGCAATGCCGGCGCGACCCGGTGGCCGCAGCCGATACCGCTCGCGCGGGCCGTGAGGCCGCGCCGGACCTGTCCTGCGCCTGGACTGTCCAACAGCTGCAGGCGGCCAGCGGCCGTGCCGGCCTGCTGCTGGCCGACACCCGCAGTGCGGCCGAGCGGGACGGCTACCGCATCCCGGGCAGCATGCCCGTCGGCCTGACGGAGCTGCGCAGCAAGCCCTACTGGCGCGACAAGCCGGTGGTGCTGGTTGGCAACGGGCAGGGCGAGCGCGAGTTGTACGCCGCCTGTGCCGAGCTGAAGCAGCGCGGGTTCCGCGAGGTGCACGTGCTGCGCGGCGGCATGCCGCGCTGGCTCGGTGAAGGCCAGCCGGTGGAAGGCCGTCCTCCGGCGGCCGGCCGCCCGGGGCTCCTGGATGCCGCGGGCCTGTGGCAGGAGAGCCGCTTCGAGGGCAATGTCGTGTTGATCGCTGCCGAGCAGTCGGCCCTTCAGAGCGACCTGCCCGAGGCCCTGTTGCTGCCGCAGATGAACCTGGCATCGCTGAAGGCGGCACTGGCCCGCCGGGCTGCCGAGCTGCGACGCGCGCCATTTGCCGCGCTGGTGCTGGTGGCGCCGGCCGGCACGCCGGACGCCACGGTGGCCGAATGGCAGCGGGGCTTGCAGCCGGCGCCGGTGTGGGTGTACCGCGAGCCGGCGCAGGTGTTCTTGCGCTACCTGCGCAGCCAGAACGCGGTGTGGCTGGCGCAGCAGCGCGGCCCCAAACAACCGCCCTGCGGCCTGTGAGCATGGACCGGTCGCCTTGCACCGGCCGTCGTGCCTGGCTGCGTGCCGGTGCCGCCTGCCTGGCGCTGGCAGGCGGTGCTGCCCGGGCATCTCCGCCGGTCCTGCAGGGCCCGGCCGGTGTGGTGGTGCCGCGGCAGCTGCGCTTTGCCCTCACCTTGAGCAACCCCTTCGGACGCGAGCTGGGACCACAGCGCTTGTGGATGTACCTGCCGCTGGCCGAGACGCCGACGCAGCGGCTGGTGGCGGCCCGGGTCTCGGGCGAGCACCGCCTGCATCGCGATCCGCTGCGCCATACGGTGCTGGAGTTGCCGCTGGACCGGCTCCCGCCCTACGGTGCCCGCACGCTGACGCTGCTGCTGGATCTGGAGATGCGGGACGCGCCGCTGCCGGGCGACCTGCCCGAGCGTGCGGCCTGGCTGGCGGCGGAGCGCTACATCGAAGCGGACGCGCCAGCGGTGCGCCGGCTGGCGGCCCAGCTGCGCCGTGCCGACGAAGCCGCCACGGCGCGCGCGATCTACGACTGGGTGCGCCAAGGCCTGAGCTATGCGGGTTATGTCGAGAGCGACCAGGGTGCGCAGCAAGCCTTGCTGGAAGGCCGCGGCGACTGCACCGAGTACGCCTACCTGGTGGTGGCGCTGGCCCGTGCGTGTGGCATTCCGGGGCGGATGGTCGGTGGGTTTGTGGTGGATGCGAATGCTGCCCCCAAAGCCGAGGACTATCACAACTGGGCCGAACTGCACTGGGACGGCGCCTGGCGGCTGGTGGACGCACAGAAAGGCCACTGGCTGTCGCCTGCCGAGCACTACGTGGCCTTTCGCCACTACCGGGACCGGCCGGTGAACCCGATCGGCCTGGCCCATCGCTTCAGGGTGGAAGGCGAGATGCAGGTGCGGCTGTAGGCCGTGTGCCGGCCCTGGCCAGGCAGAGCCGTGCCGGCGGCGCGAGCCCGCTTCCCGCCAAGGGCGGCTGCCCGTGATGGAAGGGGGCCGGGAAGCGTCGGGAACGGGGGGCGCCCTCCCAACGAGCCGGCCGGTGGTGGCCCGGACCGGCCTGTCGGCCATGGAGGCGAGGACGGGGCCGAAGCCGCACGGCCGCTTGCACCACGCTGGCGTATGGCAGCCCGGGCCAGTCCACCGGCACTGCCGTGCGCGGCAGTACCGCGTGGTCCCCGGCTGGGCCGGCGCCTTCGGCACGGTCGGCCACACGCCATCAGCCGGCATGCCGCTGCCGGCGGTTCCTCCAGGCGGTATGCGCCAGCGTGGCGCCGAGTCCGGCGAGGAGCAGGCCCCAGGTTTCGGGTTCCGGCACGGTGGCCAGGTAGAGGTTGTCCAGCGTGAACTCGTAGTCTGCCGGGCCGCCGCTCGGATTCACGATCGGCGTGAAGGTGACCGAGCTGAGCCCCTCCCAATCGAGCAGCACGGTGGTGAACCGGGCCGTCTGCGGCATGGTGACGGTGTGGTGGAGATCGGGCAGCCCGGCACGGGTTCCGGTCAGCACGACGGCACTGGCCCAACGGAACCAGAGCGAGGGCTCGGTCCAGGAGCCGGCGATGTCGAAGGCGCGCAGGGAAAACGGGCGGTGGTTGCTGGCCGTGATTTCAAACACCGAGTCGTTCGCCGAAAACAGGTTGGGCGTTCCGTTGTTGATCAGGTCCGGCTGATACGAGCCGGCCATCACAAAGTAGCCTCCTCCGGTGAGGGTGAAATCGAAGCCGGCTTCGGAGTACCGGGCACCGATGCCCTCCAGCACGACATGGGGGGCGTCGTCGAAATCGACGGTCGGAAGGCGTCGGTTTCCGGCGTCGGCGTGCAGCGCACAGAGCGCGGCGACCAGGGGCGCACCAAAGCGCAAGGCGGATCGGGTGGACATGGGCAGTTCCTTCATCTGGGCAGACATGGAATCCGCGTGGCATGGAAACGCCGACGGTTCACATTCGGCGATTGATTGCGCACGGGACGTCCACTCTGGGGGAGGGCTGGAACTTGGTCACCTGGCATATCTTCTTGCTGCGGAAGACGGCCTCGCTGGACCGAGTCCATCGTGGAGCTTGCGCTGACGACGCTGTGGCCCGCCCCGCACCGGCCTGGCAGCCAGCGGCGAGAGGAGACGCAGGGGCCGGCGAAAGATGCAGGGCGCACCGGCATGTCGGATCCGCTGGCGTGGAAGGAGGCGGCTGGCGGGTTCGGCGAGTGCCCGTCGCTGGCCAGCCGCGTGGCCAGGTAGCGCCAGCATCGGTTCACCCGGATGCGCGGGCCGCATCGGCGCCTGCGCTGTACACCCGCTCCACCGGCGTCACCAGTTCCGCCGAGCCGTCGGTGGCCCACGGGCGTTGCGACGCGACGAACTCCGTCATGTCGATGACCTCCAGCAAGCCGTCCGTCGTCATGGCCTTGAGCATCGAGCCGCGCAGTCCCAATTGCACCGCACGGCGCGTGACCGGGGCACCGCTGGGCGCGTGGTCCGGGTCCCATTGCAGGCGGACTTCCGACCCTGCGACCGCCTCAGCCCAGGCTTCTCGCGTCGCATGGTGGCTGGCGCTGAAGGAGGAGGCCACCGCCTGTGCCAGCACCTCGTCGAAAAACGCGCGCCGCAGCCGCAACGCCAGCACCATCTGCTGGCCTTCCTTGGTGCCCCATCCGCAGCGGTACATCATCCACAGGAAATTCGGCTTGATCCAGCTCATGCGAGAAAAGCGGTAGTCCGGTCCACCGAAGCGGCCATGCTCGATCGCATAGCGGGCAATGCTCGGCCGGTATGCCTGGTAGACGATCACCGACTCGTCGTCATGGTGCGCCAGGATGTGCTCGCCCGATGCCGGCCACACTGCCTGCTGCTCGAGGTAGGGCGCGACCGGAAGGGGCGGCTTCAGAAGATGGCTTCCCCGTGCATCGAACTGCCAGGCCACTTCGATGGGCCCCACGATCTGGTCGTTGAACGCCTCCAGCTCCTCGGCCGGCACCCACCATTCGGTGTGGTGGCTGGCGCCCACCCGCTGCACCGGATAGCGCTCCATGAAGGCGCGCCGCACCCGGAAGCGGGTGACGAACCCTTCTCCGCTGCTGCGCACATTCCAGTCGCGCGCGATCTCAATGGCATACCGCTCATCGCTGACCGGATAGAAGATCGGTTGGTCCGGCAGGCGCGCCGGCCAGCGCTTGAAGCCGGAAGCAGCGACCAGGGCGAGCTCCTTCGGGCCGGTCGGGCGGTACATCACGATGGTCGGTTCACGCGGCTCGTTGGGGCAGACCACGGAGGATCGGGGCTCACTTGAAAGACGGCCAGCTTCGCCACCTTGGTTGTACAATGCAACTTTCACAAGTTGTACAATACAACCGAAATGCCGAGTTGGCAATCGATCCCCGGCGATCGCACCCTGCCGTGTACCGAGGGTGCTCATGCCGAGCGCCATCGGACTGAGTCAACGCCTCACCCTCTACACATGATGAAGACGATCACCGGTGATCTCCTGGATCTTGCCGTGGAGGGACGCTTCGACGTCATCGTCCATGGCTGCAATTGCTTCTGCAACATGGGCGCCGGCATCGCCCGGCTCATCAAGCAGCGCTTCCCGGCCGCCTATGCCGCTGATCTCGCCACCACCAAAGGAGACCGCGGCAAGCTCGGCACCTTCAGTGCCGCGGAAGTCCACACCGAGGGCGTGAGCTTCGTGATCGTGAATGCCTATACGCAGTACGACTGGCGAGGTGAGGGAGTCAAGGCCGACTACGCCGCCATTCGCAGCGTCTTCGCCGCGGTGCGTGAGCAGTTTGCGGGCCGGCGCGTGGGCTATCCCTTGATAGGCGCCGGTCTTGCAAGGGGCGATTGGACGCGTATCGCCGCCATCATCGATGCGGAGATGCAGGGCGCGGACCACACATTGGTGACCTTGCCCACCGCAAGCTGAACCGGAGCGCCCTCCTCGGCGCGTGATAGCGCGCGAGCTCGGGCTCGGTCGCTGCCGGCCGGGCTGGCCGTGCCGGCGCTCTTCATCCAGTGGCTGCCACCGCGCACAGGACTGGAGTCGTCCCGTGTGGCCTCGCCCTTTCCGTGCCGGCGGCTCAGTCCCGCAACCCGGACACCGAGTAATTCACCGGCACCCAACCGTAGCCCCGGCCGATGGCCCGCACCCGACCCAGGCCCGGAAAAGCGACATGCGCACTGGCGATCAAGGTGCCCTCGCGGGCGGCCGCAGACAAGGCCTGCCGGCGCTGCGCGGCGGCTCCGTCGTGGTCGATGTCGAAGCGGATCGTCACACCCGGCCGTGGGAACTGCACGTCCTTGGCATGGATCAGGTCGCCCCAGACAAGCAGGCGCTGTCCCTGGCTGCGGATGTCGTAGAACGAATGCCCCGGCGTGTGGCCGTGTGCGGCCACGGCCCGGATGCCGGGCACGATCTCGGCACCCGGCTCGAACGGTTGCACCCGCTGGCGTGACAGGTAGGGCGCCAGCACGGCGGCCGCTTCTGCGAAGGCGTGGCGCTCGCTCTCGGGCACCTGTTGCGCGTGCTGGGCATTCAGCCAGAAATCATGGTCGCGGCGGTCCATGCGCACCACCGCGTTCGGAAACACCGCCTGCCCGTCGATGGTCAGCCCGCCGGAGTGGTCGCCATGGATATGGGTAAGCAGGATCAGGTCCACGTCCTCGGGCCGGTAGCCGGCCGCCTGCAGGTTCTTCACCAGGCGCCCGCCGGCCGTCGGCCCGAAGAGGGCGCCCGCACCGGTGTCGATCAACACCAGCTGGCTGCCGGTGTGGATCAGGTAGGCGTTGATGGAGGTCTCGACCTGCGGTGTCAGGAAGGCTTGCTGCAGGAGTCCTTCGATCGTCGCCGGCGTGGCGCGCTTCAAGAGGCGGTCCAGCGGAATGGTCACCGTGCCGTCGGACAAGGCGGTGACCTCGAAGTCGCCCAGCATCATGCGGTAGTAGCCCGGCGCCTGGGTGCGCACCTGAGGTGGCGCTGCCAGCGCGGCGCCGGCGGCCGTCAGCGCCAGTGCCGCCGACAGGCCGGTACCGGCCGCGAGAAGCAAGTTGCGCAGCGAGCGGCGAAGGGAGTCGCGAGGGGAGTGGCGAAGGGAGAGGGACGGAGTGCTCATCGGTATGTCGATCACGGGATCGTCAAGGTTGCGGAACAGACCGGAGGAATGATCCAATCCGGCTTCTCATCACGCCAATCGATTGATCTGATGACCAATATCAGGGAACGCGATTTCAGGGGCCTGGACCTCAACCTGCTGGTGACGCTGCTGGTCTTGCTGCGAGAGAAGAGCGTCTCCCGAGCGGCCGCCTGCCTGCACCTGGGCCAGCCCGCCGTCAGCGGCGCCCTGGCCCGCCTGCGCGAGTGGTTCAAGGACGACCTGCTGGTGCGCAGCAAGGGTGGCATGCAGCCGACCCTGCGCGCCCGCGAGCTGCAGGCGGCACTTGGACCGGCGCTGGAGGAAATCCAGGCCGCGGTGTCGCGGGTGCCGGTGTTCGAGCCCCGCAGTGCCACCCGCACCTTCCTGCTCGGCCTGCCGGACTGGGTGGATGCCTGGCTGCTGCCGCCCTTGCTTGCGACGCTGCAACAGCAGGCGCCCGGCGTGAAGCTGTCGGTGGTGGCGACCGACCCGTTCCGCGTCGCCGAGATGCTGTCCGGCGAGGAGATGGACCTGGCCGTCGGCGCCTTCGCCGAGGGGCCGCCGTGGCAGCGCACCCGGCCCCTGCGCAGCATGGGGTTCCGCTGCGTCTGCCGGCCGGGTCTGGTGCGCGGACGCCAGGCCCGCCTGTCGCTCGAGCAGTACACCGCGCTGCCCCACCTGCTGGTGACCTACCGCGGCGCCTTCCACGGCACGGTGGACGAGGCGCTGGCGCCACTGGGTCGGGCGCGGCGCGTGGCGTACACCAGCCCGCGCTTCTCGTCGCTGCCGCCGGTGCTGCAGCAGGTGGCCGCCCTGGCCACCGTGCCGGAAGTGCTGGCGCCCCTCTGGCAGCGCGACTTCGGCCTGATGTCGTGGCCGCTTCCCTTCGACATCGCGCCGTTCACCGTGTCGATCGCGCACCACCGCACCCGCGACCGTGATCCGGCATTGCAATGGCTCTGTGGCGTGATCGAGTCGCTTGCCGTCGATGAGGGGCGCGGCGCGGGCTGAGCGCGCTGCCGGGAGGGCGGGCATGGCTTGACGCGAGATGCAGCGCGGCCAGCTCACGCCGCCCGGGTAAACCCGCACGTTTACCTGTTTGAGGCGCCGGCTCCATACAAGTCATCCCTCGTCGCGGCGATGACACTTTGCGCTGGCGGCCGGGGTCCGCAGGGACAGCGCAGATGCACCGGCTCGTCGACATCCACGCAGAAGGAGTAGACGTATGTCCATGCAGTTCAATCGAGCGCTGAAGGCGATGACGGGCCTCGTGCTCGGCACCTGCGCGCTGATGGCGGCGGCGCAGACCAGCTTCAGCAGCACGTACACCGGTGGCACCGGGTCTTGCGGCAGCACCTACCGCATCACCGGCAAGGAGCCGAGTGCGCCGGGCAAGTACCCCGTGTTCGTCTACATCGGCGGCACCGGCGAAAGCTACCGCAGCAACTGGGCGGAGGCCGCCATCGACGCCGCCGTGGCGCGCGGCATGGTGGCGGCCAGCGTGGAGTACGACAACGGCACCTTCGGCAGCTGCACGACGATCAGCTCGCGTGCCCGCTGCATCTTCGACCCCGCCAGGGCCAGCAGCGCCATCGCGCGCCTGTGCGCGCGGGACAAGGCCGATTGCGCCAAGGGCGTGGTCACCGGCGGGCTCAGCCAGGGCTCCATCATCTCGGTGCTCTCGCGCAACCACGAGCCGCGGGTGCAGGCCTCGTTCGGCCAGGGCACCGGCACGGCCTACAGCGTCTACGACCTGAGTGCCTGCATGGCCGACGGCCGTCACACCCAGAGCAGCGACCGCCTGCGCATCATCAACGGCGAACGCGACCTGTTCGTCGGCGGCACCGAGGCCAGTGCGCGCGCCTCGGCGCAGCGCGTCACCGGCCTCACCGGGTGCTCGGGCACCAGCTGCTTCCGCAGCAACGGCTCGGGCTGGGCAGTGGTCAAGGACGCACAGGTGGCCGACCTCTATGCCGACCATTGCTTCATGGGGACCGGCGGCCTCTATGGCAACCAGTGCCTGGGCCTGCTGGTCGACCCGTACTACGAGTATGGGTCCGGCGCCTGGGCGCTGCCGGCCACGATGGACTGGCTGAAGAGCTTCACCCAGCCATGAGCGAGGCCGCAGGTTCGGCCGGCGCACGCAGGCCAGGCTGGCACGCTGGTGGACGTACCGCGGCTGCCGTGACCGTTGCACTGGCGCTCGCGGCGACACTTGCATGGTGGGGCGCCGGCCCCGTCGCGCAGGCGCCGCTGCCCGTTGGCCGGCAGCCTCTGCCTGAAGCGGCCACCGGTCGGCCCGCCGGGGAGTTGCCGGCGGTGGCGGAAGCAACGGGTACGCACGCGGCGCTTTCGCGCGGGCCGGGTGGTGCGGGGCAGCCGTCTGCCGCCACGCCCCCGAGCGTGCGGCGGCCTGACCCGGTGGCCCGCGCTGAAGAAGCGCTGGAAGGCGACCTCCGTGCCCTTAACCGGGATGTGAACGTCGCGCTCCTCACCTCGCGCAGGCCGCGGCTGGCCGAGGCGCTGCTGCGCGAGGTGGCGCTGCAGCCTGGCGCCCGCGGCGGCTTTGTCGTGCGGCATGTGCAGCCGGGCAGCCCTTCGGCGCGGCTCGGCTTGCGCGCGGGCGATCTCCTCTACACACTCGACACGGCAGCGAATACCGCCGTCGACGAGCAATCCATGGTGGCCTTGACGCAGCAAACGACGATCGAGGTGGAGGTGTGGCGCGACGGGCAATGGGTCACACTGGTGCTGAACCTGAACCACGACTAACCGGCGAACCAGGCATGGCATCGAAGGCAGGCGGCAAGGCGGCGGACCGGCGGGCGGCGTCCCCGGGCAGTGCCCGGCGGGAGCCCGAAGGGCACATCCGCATGTACAGCGGCGAGGGCTGCCTGCTCACGCTGTGCAGCTTCCGTGGACCGATCCTCAGGCACAACGCCCAGGTGCTGATCGCCCTCGGCGAGCCGCCCCTGGTGCTGGGCGCGGGCCGATCGACCGGGGCCGGCGGCTTGGCGGCCGTGCGGCCGTTCACCGAGCTCCGGTTCGACGGCAACGGCGGTCCTTTCGCCTGCATCGACATCCTGCCCACGCATCCGGCATGGCGGGTGTTCCAGCAGATCGCCGGTGATGGCGTGATGTGGCTGCCGCCCGAGCGCTATGGCGCCTGGATCCGCCGGCTGCGCGAGTT